>JANPHF010000050.1:0-78658 GCA_031424315.1 Aestuariivirga sp. | reverse complement strand
CTTGTCCTTGAGGCCGAAGAGGTCATCAAGGTGGTCAATCTGCTCAAAGATCCGTGCAAGACCCAGACGGTCAGCGCGTGTCCAGGCAATGTCTGGATTCAGCGGCTTGCCAAAGCGGATGTCCATATCAGTGTTGCGCAGGAGCAAATTGCCCTCGACGATCAGCTCATCCCTGCCGTTTTGATTGAGTTTGAATTTCAGAAAATCAGCTGCCTTCAGCAAGACATTCTCGCCCGTGTGCAGCGGATGGAAGGTGATATTGGAAGGAACGATCAAGGTGGGCTTGCGCGCGGCACTGATGAGCGCCTCCTGGTCTTTCAGGCCAAGTGCTGTAACCCAGCGATCGAGCCTTGCGAAATCACCATCCTCGAGAACTGAAATAATGCGCTTCTTGAAAACTTCGAGGATCACAGCCAGCGCCGCCGCTCCCTGGTGGTGCCCGCTTCTCGGCTGGAGCGATTGCAGAAAACTTTCGTGCGGGGCCGCAGAAACGCTGCGATCCTTCATCATCGAGCCTTCGGGGAAGATGATGACCTTTTGTCCGCGCAGGATTTCGGCAGCGAGGAAAGGCAATAGCCCCGGGTGATTGGAAGGCACCGCCCCCACCCCCCACAGAACTTTGGCGAAGCGCTCGCTGCTTTCAAACAACTCATGCGTAGCAACACAACGGCAATAGGCCCCGGTGGCCTGATAAATGAAATATTGAGGGATAATGGTTTCGAAGCGGGCGAAATGATTGAACAGGAAAATCTGGCCGTCTTCAATGACGCCTGGCTCGGCGTGGGTTTCGATTTTCATGCCCACGCGTTTGCGCAACAGGGTGAACGCCCGCACACTCCACTGGTAGAAAGGCTCGTTGATCGCGTATTTGGACCGCGCAGCCATCAAATCCACCTTGCGCCGCGCCTCTGGCGGCCGAAAATCTCCATGTGCCCAAACCTTAGCGCAAGAATGCTAAAGTTTCATTGCCAGCTCAGAAAGCCTCTTCCTTCAGGCCCATAACGGGGCCCGAGCCAGCCATGATGCTGGCCATCAAGCTGCCCGTTTCGGGCAGAATTTTGGCCATGTAGAACTGCGCAGTAGCTATCTTTGCAGCATAAAATTCATCAGGCGCAGACATGTTGAGTTTGAAGGCCTTTTCGGCCATGCGAGACCACATGAAGCCGATGGCCACCAGGCCGAAAAGCCGTAAGTATTCGGTGGCGGCAGCACCGGCCTCTTCTGGATTGGCGGTGCCTGCCTGGCCGAGCCACAGCGTCGTCTGCTGGAGGCGGCCAAAGGCCTTGGCCAGGGGGGCTATATGCGGCGCGGTAAAGGGGTTGGCGGCGCGCTTTTCGATATATTCCCCCACCGGGTGGAAGAAGCGCCGCGCCAGGCGCCCCATGCCTGTGGGCAGCTTGCGGCCAACAAGGTCCAGCGCCTGGATGCCATTGGTTCCTTCGTAGATCTGGGTGATGCGGGCATCTCTTGCCAATTGTTCCATGCCCCATTCACGGATGTAGCCGTGGCCACCATGAACCTGCATGGCGTCGTTGGCCGCGGCATAGCCCAAATCCGTCAGCATGGATTTGACGATGGGCGTCATCAGCGCCACCAGATCTTCGGCTGCCTGCCGTCGCTCAGCGTCCGGATGATGGAAGGAAATGTCCAGTTCCTGCCCAATCCAGAGGACCAGCGCGCGGCAACCTTCGATCATCGCCCGCGAACGCATCAACATGCGGCGGATGTCTGGATGGACGATGATCGGATCAGCCGGCTTGTCAGGATATTTGGCGCCTTTGGCACTGCGCATTTGCAAGCGGTTCCTGGCGTAGTCTACCGCGCCCTGATAAGCCGCCTCGGCCACGCCGAGGCCCTGAATGCCCACCGCCAGGCGCGCTGCATTCATCATCGTGAACATGGCGGAGAGACCCTTGTTGGGCTGGCCCACGAGCCAGGCCGTGGCGCCATCATAGTTCATCACGCAGGTCGGCGAGGCCTTGATGCCCATCTTCTTTTCGAGCGAGCCGCAAGCCACAGCATTGCGCACGCCAGGTGTTCCATCAGCCTTGGGCAGGAATTTCGGGCAGACAAACAGTGAGATGCCCTTCACGCCCGCTGGCGCTGCCGGAAGCTTCGCCAAGACAAGATGCACAATGTTCTCGGTGAGGTCATGCTCGCCGGCCGAGATGAAGATCTTGGTGCCGAAAATTTTATAGGTGCCATCGGCTTGCGGCTCAGCGCGCGTCTTGATCAGGCCAAGATCAGTTCCACATTGCGGCTCCGTCAGGTTCATTGTGCCTGACCACGTGCCGGCCACCAGCTTGGGCAGATAAGTGTTCTTCTGCTCTTCCGTGCCATGGGCCTTCAGTGCGTAGTAGACACCCTGCGTGAGCAGGGGAAACAGACCAAAGGAGAGATTGGCCGAGGAAATCATTTCGTCAAAGGCAAAGTTGACCGGTGAGATCAGTCCTTGCCCGCCATAGGCTGGATCAGAAGCCAATCCGGGCCAGCCACCTTCAACAAATTTGGCATAAGCATCCTTGAAGCCGGGAGCCGTTGTGACAACACCATTTTCAAATGCGCATCCGGCCTCATCGCCACCGCGGTTCAAAGGTTGCAGTTCGTTCGCGCAAAACTTGCTGGCCTCCTCCAATATGGCCGATACAATATCGGGCGTGGCTTCACCATAAGCGGCGATGGCATTGGCTAGGTCTTGAATCTTCAAGATGTCGAAGAGCAAGAACTTCATGTCTCGCAAAGGGGCTGAATATCCGTGCATCGCCAACCTCAATTCCTGAGCGGCTTGCCCGTGGCAAGCATCGCTTCAATCCGCGCCAAAGTGGGTTCGGTTTTCACCAGGGCCATAAAGGCCCCGCGCTCCAGTTCCATCACGCGGTCTTCACTGGTGATTTCGGTGACGTCGGTGGCACCGCCGCTGAGAACGTTTGCCAATTGGCCCGATACAGTCACATCATGCGGCAGAGCCAGACCTTGCAGGGCATAGGTTTCGATCGCCATATTCAGGGCTACCTTGCCGCTGGGGCCTGGAAGACGCAATTCAACAGGCAGTGGCGGTATGTATTCTGCAGCGAGTTTCAGCGCCAAGGCCTTTGCATCTGGTAACAGGCGGTCACGATTCATGGTTATGCCATCGGCCTTGCGCAGGTATTTCAACTCTTTCGCATTGGCGGCGGATTTTGAAACCTTGGCCAAAGAGATTTGTTCAAACGCCGCCATCACGGCGGGCATTGGGCCGTGGGGGACATTGCCTGCATTTTGCCGGATGAGCATTTCCTTGCACCCACCCCAGCCCGGAACAATGCCAACGCCAACTTCAACAAGGCCCATATAGGTTTCGGCATGGGCCTGAACGGCTGCACAATGTAGCAGGAATTCGCATCCACCTCCCAAGGCCAGCCCGGCGGGCGCACCCACCACCGGGAATGGCGCGAACTTTAGCGCCTTCATCACGTTTTGGCCTTGCGTGATCAAATCATCCAAAACCGGCCACATGCCAATGTTGGCGGCAAATAGGGCGAGGCCGATATTGGCTCCAACGGAGAAATTCTCGGCGTCGTTGTAGAGCACCAGCGCCCGCATGCCCTTGGACACAATCTCGATTGCCTTCTTGGCCATGGACAAGGTGTCGAGATCAATGCTGTTCATCTTTGAGTGAAATTCGAGGCAGGCCACGTCGTCGCCAAGGTCCCACACGCTGGCCGAGCCATTCTTGGCCAGCGGGCTGCCTTTCAACTTGATGTCTGCCAGCAGCAAAGCGCCCGCTGGCCTTGTGATGGCCTTGTATCTGCCATCCAAGCACAATTGCTTCTGGCCATCTGATGAGGCCTGATAGAAGCCGCCCTGTTTTGCGGCCGTTGCCAGCAACGGCGGCACCGGCATCTTCTCTACCGCAAGTTTTTCTGCAAACCAGGCAGCACCCAACTGGTCAATCAGTTCAAAGGGCCCGCGCTTCCAATTAAAGCCAGTGCGCATGGCCAGATCAACGTCGGCCACATCATCGGCAATCTCGGGCACCAATCCAGCAACATAGTTCAACAATTGGCTGAGAACCGTCCATGCAAATTTTCCGCCACGATCCGGATGCGAAACAAGCGCGCGCAAACCGCCCTTGGCGCCATCAACCGATTCAAGCGAGACCTTCATTACCGGGCGATAGTTGCCCGTCTTGAGGTCCATCGCTTCCTTGGTTTTCTTGTTGCCTGCCTTGTTCAGTCGGTAAAAGCCACCTTTGCCCTTGCGGCCTGTGAGGCCCTCGGAAATCATTTTTTGCAGCAGCGGAAAATCCGCCGAAAGCTTTTGATACCCATCACTCTTGGGCAAGGCAGCGCGCAGCGAGGCATCAATATGGGGCTGCAAGTCGAGGCCCACGATGTCGAGAAGATCAAATACACCTGATTTCGGTGCGCCGATGGGCTTGCCCATCACCGCATCGGCTTCCTCAACCGAAAGCCCCATCTCGATGGCGGCGTTGACAGCGTATTGAATCCAATAAACGCCAATGCGATTGGCGATAAAGCCCGGCGTATCCTTGGCGTGAACTACGGATTTGCCCAGTTTCACATCTGAAAACGCGGCGACCGCATTGATGGCATCAACGCGCGTATCTGGCCCCGCAACGATTTCCAGCAGCCGCATGTAGCGCGGCGGATTGAAAAAATGCGTGATGCAGAAATCGCGCCTCAGGCTTTCCGGCATTCCAGCCATCAGCATCTTCAGAGGCAAAGTGGACGTGTTGGAAGACAGGATCGAGCCCGGTTTACGCGCTGCATCTACCTTGCGATAGAGCGCTTGCTTCACCTCCAAGCGTTCTGTCACCGCTTCAATGATCCAGTCACACTCTGCAAGGCGTTTCAAATCATCCTCGAGATTGCCTGCTTCAATGAGTTTTGCTGCGGCTTTGGACATCAGTGGGGCCGGTTCGGCGGCCGCCAATTTCACCAGCGCGGCCTTGGCCAAAGTGCTCCGGTCCTCCACACCCGGTGGAACAATATCCAGCAACAACACAGGCAGGCCCGCATTGGCAACCTGGGCGGCAATACCACTGCCCATAACCCCTGCGCCAATGACACAGACTTTCGCAATGGTCACGATGCGGCCTCCAGGATGGTCGCAATGCCCTGCCCGCCGCCGATGCATTGTGTGGCCAGCGCGTAGCGCTTGCCTTCGCGTTTCAACAGGGCCGCTGCCTTGCCGGTGATGCGTGCACCTGAAGCACCTAGCGGATGGCCAAGGGCCAGCGCACCACCGTCGAGATTGACGCGGGCCGCATCGATGTTCAAATCGCGCAGGCAAGCGATCGCTTGCGAGGCGAAGGCTTCATTCAGTTCAATAATGTCGATGTCATTGATTGAGAGCCCGGCGCGCTGCAACGCCTTGCGCGTGGCTGCCACGGGGCCGATGCCCATCAATTCTGGGCTGCAGCCGGCAACGGCCACGGATTTGATACGCGCCAGAATGGGGAGCTTGTGTTTCTTGGCATAGCTCTCCGAAACAACAAGGCAGGCGGAGGCGCCGTCGGTGAGTGGCGAAGAGGTACCTGCCGTCACCACGCCATCCTTGTCGAAAGCTGGCTTCAAGCCGGCAAGCGCCTGCACATTGGTGTCGGGGCGGATGCAGCCATCTTCACTCGCAGCGGGCAGCGCGATGATTTCATCCTTGAATTTGCCTTCTTGCCTGGCTTTGGCCGCCTTCGCGTGGCTTTCAACGGCGAACTGCTCTTGCGTCTGACGCGAGATGCCATATTTCTTCGCAACATTCTCCGCCGTTATGCCCATGGAGACATAGGCAGCGGGCATGCGTTCTGCGAGTTCAGGATTGGGCAGCGGATTGAAGCCCATCATGGGCACACGGCTCATGCTTTCAACACCGGCACAGACAAAGACCTCGCCGGCGCCAATGGCGATGGCTCCGGCGGCAGAATGAATGGACTGCATGGAAGAGCCACAGAAGCGGTTGATGGTGACGGACCCGACCGACTGCGGAAGCTCCGCGATGAAAGACACCAGACGCGCAACATTGAGCCCCTGCTCTCCTTCTGGAAAGGAACAACCCAAGAGCAGGTCTTCAATGTCTTCCATCTTCACTCCAGTCGTGTTGACCAACCCCTTGATAACTGCAGCGGCAAGGTCATCTGGCCGTGTCTTGGCCAGCGCACCCTTGTTGGCAAAGTGAAACGGTGAACGGACATAGCCTGCGATCACGGCCTGGGTCATGCGTGTGTTTCCCTATTCTTGGATTTGAACTCATCAATCAGGATCTTTTTCTGGATTTTCCCAATTGCCGTTTTCGGCAGCTCGCCGCGGAACTCATAGGAATGCGGGATCTCGATCCGCGAAATCTTGCGTCCCAGGAATGCCTGCATCTCTTCAGCAGAAACAGCTGCGCCTTCCTTCAGACAGATCACTGCCCTGATTGCCTGCCCCCGATATGCATCATCAATGCCGAACACGGCGCAATCCTTCACCGCCGGATGTTGATAGATAGCTTCTTCAACCTGCCGCGGATAAACCTTGTAACCAGAGGTGTTTATCATCTCCTTAAGTCGGTCTGTAATGAAAACATAACCATCCGCGTCCATATAGCCCACATCACCGGTGTGCAGCCAGCCATCGATGAGCACTTCGGCGGTGGCCTCCGGCTTTTGCCAGTAACCCAGCATCACCTGCGGGCCGCGAAAACAGATTTCCCCCTTCTGTCCAAGTTTCACTTCGGTTTTCCGGTCGTCGAGAGAAACAATGCGGCACAGGGTGCCTGGAACGGGAACGCCGACTGAGCCTGCCTTGTTAGGCAAATCGACCGGATTGATGCAACAGACGGGTGAGGCTTCACTCAGGCCATAGCCTTCCAGTATCGTCACACCCGTTTTCTTCTTGAATTCCTCTTGCACCTGCAGCGGCAGTGAGGCGCCCCCCGAAATACTGAACTTCAAGGACGACAAGTCATAGGACGCAAAGTCCGGCTGGTTCATGAGCGCGGTATAGAGTGTCGGCACGCCGATCAATATGCTGGGCTTGCGTTTATGGATCAGGGCCAGCAGGCGCGGAGCTTCAAATCGCGGCTCCAGCAACATGGATGCACCGACAGAAAGCGACCAGTTCATCACAGCCGTCATGGCCAGCGCATGAAACAGCGGAAGGATGCCAACGGTCTTGCTGTCGGGCGTGGCCGCATTGGCAAACCACATCTTGCATTGAAGTGCGTTGGCATAAATATTGAAATGCGTGAGTGCAGCACCCTTGGGGACACCCGTAGTGCCGCCAGTATATTGCAACAGTGCAATCTGGGTTTTTGCCTTGACGGGCACTGGCGTAAAAACACCATCGTTGTTGAGAAGTTGCCGCCCGGAAATGTAACTCTCGTCCTTCGGCTGGCTGGCTATTTCGCGCCGCTTCATGGCGCGAAACATCAAGCCTGTCATCGTCGGCAATTGATCGGCCAGCGAACACACAACCATCCGGCGCAATGAAGTTTTTTGGAACACGGCTGTAAATTTATTCAGCAGCGCCACCAAATCCAGCGACACCATGAAATCTGTGCCGGAGTCATCTATTTGGCGAACAACCTCATCTTCCGAATAGAGCGGATTGAAATTGACGATCGTTCCTCCAGCTTTCAGCCCAGCAAAATAGAAAATCACATAGTAGGGACAATTCGGCAAAAACAGGCCGAGCCTCATGCCTGGTTTGAACCCCGCCGCCACAAGGCCTTTGGCGGCCTGGTCACTGCGCTTCCTGATTTGGGCGTAGGTGAATGAACGGCCCCTGAATTCAACGCATGGCCGATCAGCGAATTTGTCCGCCGCCTCGTCCAGCAAGGCATAGAGAGGCTTTTCAGGAAAATCAGGCGCCAGTTCTGCACCTGCGGGATACATCTTCAGCCATGGCATGACGGAGGGGGCTGCTGCTTTGCTTGAAGCGGCCTTGGCCGGTCTTTTCCGGCTGATCGTTTTGGCGCTTACTCTCGTCCTGGCCATGCAAATCGCCCCCGATTCCGAGCCTGAAAACTACAGACCCGGCCTTCAGGTTCTACCCTCCAGCCTAATCCCAAGGCGTCCAACTGTCACGCATCGAACGCTGTCGGCACCTGACATTGCGCCCGGATGTGTTAGTCTCTCCAGATATCCGGCCCGCGCCAAAGAAGTGCGGCCAGAAGGAGGAAATGATGAAAGGGCTGATGCAGGACTGGCCGTTGCTGGTGCACAACGTTCTCGATCATGCTTCACGCTGGCACAGCGAAACCGACATCATTTCGCGAACCGTTGAAGGCCCGATCCACCGCCAGACTTACCGTACGCTGGAGCGCCGCTCCCGCGCCCTGGCCAGTGCGGCACGGCAGACATTGAGCATCAAGCAGGGCGAGATCATCGCCACCATGGCCTGGAACGGCTATCGGCACATGGAAATCTGGTATGCCATCATGGGCCTGGGCGCGGTTGTGCACACGCTTAACCCACGCCTGTTTGCCGATCAGCTCACCTATATCGTCAATCATGCTGAAGACCTGTGGGTGTTCACCGACCTCACATTTGTGCCCATCTTTGAAAAGCTGCAAGACAAGCTGCCCTCGATCAAGGGCTTCATCATCATGACGGACCGGGACCACATGCCCGCGAGCACCAGCCTCAGGAACCCGGTCTGCTATGAAGAATTGCTTGCGACAGGCGATTCCGATTTCCCTTGGCCGGAGTTTGATGAGAACACCGCGTGCGGTTTGTGCTATACCAGTGGCACAACGGGCAAGCCAAAAGGCGTTCTCTATTCCCACCGATCCAATGTTCTGCACGCCATGCAGGCGCAAGCTGCCGATACTTTGGCGGTGAGTGCGCGAGATACCGTGATGCCGGTGGTTCCCATGTTTCATGCCAATGCCTGGTCATTGGCCTTCACTTGCCCCATGGCAGGCGCGTGCATGGTGATGCCGGGCCCCAAACTGGATGGCGCCTCCGTCTACGAGCTTCTGGTGCAGGAACGTGTGACCATGTCTGCTGCCGTGCCCACAATCTGGCTGATGCTGCTGCAATATCTGGAGCAAGATCCGGCGCGACAACTGCCGGATTTGGAGCGCGTGATCATCGGTGGAGCATCCTGCCCAGAGTCACTCATGCGAGCTTTCATCGAAAAGTATGATGTGAACGTCATCCATGCTTGGGGTATGACTGAAACGAGCCCGCTGGGAACAGTCTGTTATCCCAAGGCGTCAACCGCAAATCTCTCAGCAGCGGACAGTTGGAAACTGCGCATCAAGCAAGGGCGGCCACCCTTCAGCGTGGACATGAAAATCACCGACGACGCGGGCACGGAACTTGGTCACGACGGAAAGAAGTTTGGTCGATTGAAAGTGAAAGGACCCGCCATTTCTGAAGGCTATTTCAAGGGCGAGGGCGCCGAAGCCTTTGCCGACGCGGGCTGGTTTGACACCGGCGACGTCGCCACCATCGACGAATGGGGCTACATGCAAATCACCGATCGCTCCAAGGATGTGATCAAATCAGGCGGCGAATGGATCTCTTCGATTGAGCTTGAAAATGTCGCCGTGGGCTGTGAGGGCGTGGCTGAGGCGGCAGCCATTGGCCTGCCACACCCGAAATGGGATGAAAGGCCCCTGCTCATCATCGTCAAGAAGCCGGGCGCAACCGTGGTGAAAGAACAGGTTTTGGCGCATCTGCAAGGCAAGGTCGCCAAGTGGTGGATGCCCGATGACGTGGCCTTCGTTGATGAAATCCCCCACACCGCGGCTGGAAAAATATCAAAGCTTCAGTTGCGGGAGAAGTTCAAAGACTTCCAATTTTCAAAAGTGCCAACCTGATCGAAAAAAGGCTGGAGCTGTACCTATTGGAACTCGTAGCGATAGCCTGCTGTGGCAAGAATATCGAGCGAAGGCGAACTCTGGCCATTCGTGACCGTGTCCTGATAGCGCGCGCCCAATTCGCCCTCTATGCTCCAGTTCTTGTTGATCTTGTAGTTGGCGCTGAGGCTCGGCATCACCAGATATTGCACCTGGTCGCTGATTGACGAATTGCGCATGCTTACCCGGAAGCGCGGGCCAAGGCGCAGTTTGTCGTTGATGGGAAGCCTGTAATAGGCGTCGGCCATATAGGTTGTGGCGGATGAGCTCCACGCATAGCGCAAGGAACCAGACAAGGAATCATTCTGCTTGAATATGCTGCTGCCACTGGCTGTGACCGAAGCATAGAAATCATAACCGGGATCTGGTGTCGCCACGACCATGCCGGAACCGGGCGTGCCTGTATAGTAGCCCAACATTGCATCGAATGAGACGTTCCATTGGTCATTCAACTGCTGGCTGATGCCGACTGACGCGGTACGTGCTGATGACGTGCGGTCGCTGGCCCAAGCATTGACGCTATCCAGGCCAACGGCATCTACCAGCGTTTCCAACGAGCCAAAATTCTGGCCCATGAGTGCGTTTGAGGTGAGCAAGAAGGGAATCTTGCGATAGTCCAACGTGCCATAAATTGAAGTGCCCTGCCGCGGCAACCAGGTGCCAGTGACATAGGCATTGTTCAATTGATTGAAGAAGATGTCATAGTCTGCGGCCGAATAGGCAATGAATTTTTCGCCGTTGTAGCGGCCTTCACCGCCGATGGCGCGTCGGTCAACAATGTCGCCAACATTCTGCTCAATGGCGTATATAGAGGCGGACCAATCCTTCTTAGCCGATGTATATTCAGCGCTTGCGCCGTAGAAATAATGATCGTCAGCAAAAGGCATGGCGTTGCGCGAAATCACCGGAGCGCCGCCCACAGCCTGCAGCTTGACATTCTTGATTGGTTCCCACGTGGCAACGGCGCCATCGAAGCGGCCGAACACGCCGCCTGTGCTCTTGCTTTGCCGCCCTACGCGCAAGCCGAGGTGCGGGCCTTTCAGCTTGCCGTCTAAATAGACGGTCGAGATGTTGGAGCTGGCAATATTCGCCTGATCGCCCAGGCCTTGCTCATTGTAGGCGGAGATGCGGGCCTCCAAGGCATAGTCCTTGTTCTCGCCCTGGATGAAGCCATCCGCTGTTGAGATCACCTCATTCTGATAAACTTGGT
Source organism: Aestuariivirga sp. (assembly GCA_031424315.1). GTDB lineage: Bacteria > Pseudomonadota > Alphaproteobacteria > Rhizobiales > Aestuariivirgaceae > Aestuariivirga. The sequence goes on along the minus strand of JANPHF010000050.1, from coordinate 67,602 downwards.
GCGTGCCCATGAGGGGACCGCCAAGCGTGGCCGGCACGAAATTGTCATCACGATAATAGTATTGCGCGATGGAGGCGTTCTTCTGCCAGGTCCAGGCGTTTGGATCCTTCTTCTCGTCAAACAAATTGGAGCGAAGGCCCAGGCTTGTCAGACTTGTGCCCGTGCCTTTTCCAACGCCTGCAGATTGACCGGGCGCTGTTGGCAGTGCCTGCAGATCGCCCTTGCCGGCGCCTGTCTTGGTTTGATTCAGGGCGAATTGTTTGTTGGCCTGGTCTTCCATGGCCGCCACCACGCCTGACAGGCGCTGCTTTACGCGACCGGCGCCATCACCAGTCGGATACAGACTGAGGTAGGTCTCATATTCCGCCTTGGCGAGGGCGAGCTGATTGGCACGCTCATGGCTGAGACCCAGCATTTCCTGGGCTTCCTGCTTCACGCGGCCTGCGCCCAGTTGAACCGCCTTGGTGAAATAGGCTGTGGCGCGATTAAAATCGCCACCGGTAAGTTGCTTCTTGCCATCAGCCAAGGCGGCTTCGGCCTGCTGCGCTGGCGTCTGTTCGCCAAGTGCTGCACCTTGCGCCAGATCGCCCTTGCTTGCATCAGCACTTTCGCCGGGCTTGAAGCCCAGGCATTTGGCTGCGGATTCATCTGGTGCGATGTCAAAGACAACATGCCGATTGTCTTCATCACGCCGCCATTTGAAAACCATGGCCTTGGCGAAAATAAAATGGATTTCAGGGCCGGAGGCACCCGTCGGGTCATAACTCACGTTGCCCAATCCAGCGGCATTCTGCGGCGCAACGGAGGCCGCCTCTTTCAGGCTCTTGCCATTGCTGGGCAGGGTTGTTGACAAGGGCTCGATGTGGAGCGTGATATCCATGGCCTTCTCGGCCGGAACAACATCGGTAATGCTTATGGGACGGTTGAGCTTGAGTTCAACATGCGCGCATGAAGCGGTGCCGCTCACATTCACGGTTGCGAGCAGTTGATCCAGGGTAGGCTCCGCCATGGCAAAACCATGCGCTGCAACGAGGAGCGCAGGAACACTGGCCACAAAACGCGGGTCGAGCAACTTCTTCATTAACCTCATTCCAACAGTTTCTTGCCCGCCGCCGCCCCTTGTTTGACTGTCCCTATCCTTCTGTTTTTTATTGCTATTCCCCGATGCAGTTGATCTACATTCAAGGGCGTTAAAGCGGCATTAAGGTTAACTGGCCAACGCAAAAAAAGGCCAAAAAACCCACCATTTTCGGAATCGGCCTCGAAACCAAACCCAGTTTCGCAACCGCAACCTGACAAGCTGCTGACTCCCACTGTCATTTATCTAGTTCCAACTGCTGAAGGTTGGGCGGTGGTGGGTGTTGGTGGACCGTGTCGTCTTGATCTTCGAGAGGGTCTGGTCGGTGTAGATGTGGCACGCGCCAGTGCAGTCCTTCAATTCTGTGAAGGTGTAGTACACCGTAATGGGGGATGTATATTTGGGATGAGCGTCAGGCTTGAAACTGGTCGAATGGCAGGAGGCACAATTTGGCACCAAGCCGGGCTGGGCATAGGTAATCTTTTCATTGTTCTGCTTGTGGCAGCTGGCGCAACCCGTCACACCCGTTGAGGCTGTATGAGCCACATAGGCGGCCGAGGCGTGGACATAAGTCAAGACCGGCGTCCACGCATTTGTGGTGTGGCAAACCGAGCAATCGCGCGTGGTGATGAAGTGGCTGGTGCCCTTGTGATCAACCAAGGTGCCGGTGACACCGAGCTTGTGCGTGCCGTCATGGCAGGCGGCGCATGTGCCCACTGCTTGGGTGTGATCAAACTTGGCGGGCACAAGTGGTCCCCACGCCGTGAAGACATGGCAGGCTTCGCACAACGTGGTTGTGTTCAAATGGGCCGCATCCTTGGCCTGGGCGTTCTTCACTGTGCCGTTGTGGCAGGTGAAGCAGGCCGTTGCGGCAACGACGGAGTCTGTATGATCAAAGTGATAGATCGTCCAAGGCTGGCCGCCAGTCACGTGGCAGGTGGCGCAGAGATTGGATGATTTCACATGGGTATTGGGTTTGCCCGAAGCAATTGTGCCATTGTGGCAGTTGAAGCAGGTCGAGCTGACTTGGGTGTGGTCAACGGCTGCGGCTGCAACTGGTGTCCAAGTGGAGAATGACCTGTGGCAATTGTCGCAGAGTGGCGGCGAATTGATAACAATGTGTGAGGCGCTGCGGCCCGTGGCCTTGGTGCCGTTGTGGCAGGAGAAGCAGGTGCCAGCAACAACACCGGTGTGATCGAAGACCGCGTTGGCCCAAGTCGAGGTGTTGTGGCAGTTTTCGCAGCTGTTGTTGGTGGCGATGTGGGTTGGTATTTTGCCCGTGATGATGGTTCCGCTGGCCAGCTTGTGGGCGCCGTCGTGGCACGTGAAACAGGTCTTGGCAGCAACCACTGAGTCGGCGTGATTGAAGGGCAGCTTGGCCGGCGCAAACTTTGTTGAGTTGTGGCAGGAGCCGCAATCATTGCTGGTTTGCAAATGCGCTACGTTCTTGCCGATGGCTGGTGTGTGAGCACCATCATGGCAGGATTCACACTTGGCGGCGGCGACAACTGAATCTGTATGGTCAAACTTGGTCGTCACCCAAGATGCATAGCCGGAGTGGCAGAGTTCGCAGCTGTTAGACGTGGGCAAGTGAGCCGGGAAGGATGACTTGCCGAGCGCAGGCGCATGATTGCCATCATGGCAAGTGAAGCAAGGCGTGATGGTCAGGGCCTGGCTGTGGTCAAAGGTATTCGCCGGCACGAAGGATGTGGTGTTGTGGCAATTCTCGCAAAGGTTAGTTGTCGAGAAGTGGGTGCCAGACTTGCCCTTGGCGGCCGTGCCGTTGTGGCAAGAGAAGCAATTGTTCACGAGCTTGGTGTGATCAGGCTTGGCGCTGGTCACCCAGGTGGTGAAGGAGGTGTGGCAATCCTTGCAATCCTGCGTGGCTGGATTGAAGGGCGGATGCGTAGGAGGACGAGCAACTGCTGCAATGCCGCCTGTATCGTGGCAGGACGAGCACTTGGCGGCGGCAACAGTTGGATCGGTATGGTCGATGTGGGCGGGCGTGAAGGCGATGGTGGTGTGGCAGTTGCCGCATGTGTCGCTGGTCTTCGGATGGCCCGGTGCTGGTGCATCAATCTTGCCGAGCGCTTTCACGGAGCCGAATGACTTGCTGATGTGGCAGGTGACGCAAGGCGTGGCCGAGACCGTTGCATCCAAATGGCTGAATTTTGCTGGTGCCCAGATCACCGTGGTGTGGCAGCCCGCGCAATCCGTTGACGAGGCGACATGCGTGGCAGAATGACCGACGGCGGGGGCGTGTTTACCATCATGGCAAGAATAGCAGGTGCCCGTAGCTTGGGTGTGGTCGAACGCTTTGGCAGGCGACCAGGCGGCTGTTGTGTGGCAATTGATGCAAAGGGTTGATGTCGCCATGTGCGTGGGACCCTTTGCAGTGATTGGCTTTGTAGCCGTCTTGTGCTTGCCATCATGGCAGGAGAAGCAATTGGTGCTGACCCAAGAGTGGAAGCCGAGATTTATTTGGGTCCAACTGGCATAGACATGGCAATCAGCGCAAGCGCCAGTGGCGCTGGTGGTGACAATGTGCGTTGCGCCATTGCGGCCCGTGGCCAGAGTGCCGTTGTGACAGGTTTCGCAAGCCGCTGCAGTTACGAGAGTCTCAGTCGAATTGACCTTGCTATGAAATGGCGTGACGACTGGTAACCAAACGGTTGTTGACGTGTGGCAATTGTCACAGGTGGTCGATGAAGGGATATGTGCCGCTCCGGCCGGCTTCCCGGTGGCATTCTTACCGTCGTGGCATGTGAAACACGTTCCAACTGCAACGCCCGAATGATTGAAGGCCGTTTTCCAGGTGGTGAAGGATTTGTGGCAGGAGTCGCAGTTCTGGCCAACTGGGATTGGAATATGCACCGTCGGCTTACTGATCGGGCCGCCGGAGCGCGTCTTGAATGCGCCATTGTGGCAATCGGTGCAGACGGGGTGGGATGCTACTTCAGCCACGCCATGCAGGGCATTGCCTGTCAACGCGGGGGCAAAGGCGGTACCAGCGGTATGGCATTCCTTGCAGTCACCGGCCGGATTTACCGGGATATGAGTGCCGGTTGGATCTTGCGCAATGCCCGTTGCCGTCGTGCCGTCGTGGCAGCTCTTGCAGGTAGCGGTGCCAATCGTGGCGTGATTGAAAACTGTTTTCCAGGTCGTGAACGACTTGTGGCAATCTGCGCAGTTTTGGTTTGGCATTGGTGTCGGCAAGTGGTTGCCTGGCTTGCTTGTTAGCAAGCCCTTGCTGTTTGAATGCGCGCCGTCATGGCAGGTCAGGCAGGTGCTGCTGACCAGGCTGTGATCAAATTTCACCGCCTGCCAAGACGTTGTGGACGTGTGGCAAGCATCGCACTTGGAGCTGTTGACCACCGGCAAGTGGTTGGTGTCCATGCCAGTCAACTTGCCCAAGTTACCAAACAACCTCTGGCCATCGTGACAGGAAACGCAGGCGGTTTGGGTTACGGACTTGTGATCCATGTTAGATGGAGCAAACTTTGTGGTGTTGGTGTGGCAGGCGTTGCAATCCGTTTTGGCGTTGAACGGGACGTGAGTTGCCGCGTTCAACCCCACGATTCCAGCACTTGTTCCATTGTGGCAGCTGTCGCAGCGCTGGCCACCGATGTTGGCATGGTTGAACACTGCGCCCGTCCAGGCCGTGGTATTGTGGCAATCTTCGCAGCGGTTGTTGGCTGTCGCGTTGGCAAGAACGAGATGGGACGGGCCTTTGCCTGTGAGCTTCTTGCCGCTTCCCAAAATGATGCTGCCATTGTGGCAGGTGAAGCACGGTGCCGCGGTGTCGGCGTGGTTGAAGGCTTTTGCGGGCTTCCATGGGCCACCGGTGTCGCTGGTGGTGTGGCAATCCTGACAGTTGTCATTCGTGTTCAAATGGCCAGGTGCTGGTGCATCCTTCTTTGACAAGGCACCCAGAACCGTGCCGTTATGGCAGGTCAAGCAAGGTGCGTTGGTTTGGGAATGGAGGAACTTGGCGCCCTTCCAGGTTGTGTAGTTGGCCGTGTTTGTATGGCACGCATCGCAATTTAAAGCGCTGGTGTTGTAAGGAATATGCCCGGCACCTTTGCCATCGGCAGGCGGACGCTGGCCATTGTGGCAGCTGGCGCAGTTTGCCAAATCCAATGCAAAATCGTGGATCTTCGGTGGTTGCAGTTCTGGCTTCCAAGTCGCAGTTGTGTGGCACAGCGCGCAATCATTAGTGGTGACGGCGAAATGTGCATTTGAACGGCCCGTGGCATGGCGGCCGTCATGGCAGCTCACGCAATTTCCTGCGAGGACGTCGGCGGCGACAATCGGATCCGTGTGGTCGAAATGAACAGGGCTCCAGGCGATCGTGGTGTGGCAGTTCTGGCATTCCTCGCTGGTCTGTAAATGAGCGTTTGACTTTCCGGTGGCCTGCACACCGTCGTGACACTTCACGCAGCCATCCACCACACCCGTATGATCGAACACGCCGATCTTCCAATCCACTGTGCGGTGGCACTGGCCGCAGTCATTGGTGGAGCGGATATGATTGGCGGGCTTACCGGTCGCATGCAGGTTGTCATGGCAGGTTTCGCAGCGTTCAACGGTGTTTTCATGGTTGAAGCGCGCAATGCGCCAAGTGGTGGTCACATGGCAGACTTCACATTTCTCGGAGGACTTGATGTGGGTGCGGCTCTTGCCCTCAGCCGTCATGTTATCGTGGCAGGAGAAGCAGCCATCGTGGATATTGGAATGGTCGACGTGGACTTGCGAGAAGTCCACCTGATTGTGGCAATCAGCACAGTTGTTACTGGTCTTCGGATGATCAAGGTTCTTGCCTTTGGCCATGTCGCCGTTGTGGCAACCGGCGCAATCTCGCGGCGTGCCTTTGAAGATGGCACCTTTGTGGCAGGTTTCGCATGTCACCTTGACATGCAGGCCTTCCAGCGGAAAGCGCGTGGTCTGATGGTTGAAGTTCTGGTCAACCTTGAAGGCTGATGCAGGATTATCCTGGCCCGTTACGGGAGGTGCAGTTGCCGGGGCTTGATTGGCAGTAGGCTGGGCCTTCTTTGCGGGCACCGAGAAAATCGGCCCTTTCAGCGCCACTGAACTTCCGGAATTGGCCGACTGGGCGTGCACAGGAGCAGCCAACACTAGTAGTGCCAGCCAAAGTGACGCACACAGGCGCATCACGTCGTGCAAGATATTTTTCTCCAGACGGAGCAATTAGATGCCTTAACCGGCAAAAGCGCTTGCCGGCCCCAGAAACTGCGAAATTTGAACTTCCAAGACGCCCGTTAAGCCACCATCGCAACAGACAGCGACGCAACGTCGAATCATAACGCTACCAACTCATCCGGCTAGAAAAGCAATTTGCCCCTTACAGGAACCTGACAGGAAAGGCGGATTCGACAAATTTATTGCCACAATTTCACTTTGAAATCACACGCGAATTAACACTTTATTGACGGATAATTGCCGAGCGGAATGTTGCAGTTGAATGGCAACGCGCGCAATTGGTGCCAAACGCGCCATGATGCACGTCGCGGGCTTTGTGACAGGCGTAGCAGTCTGTCGGCACCTTGGCGCTGCTCACGTTCTTGGCCTGATGGCAGTCATAACAGCCAATCCGCGCGTGGGCGCCGTCAAGGGGATATTTGGTATCCTTGCCGTGGTCGAAGGTCACGCGTTTCCACCCGATGGGGGTGTGGCAGCTTTCACAAGCTGATGTGAAGCGACCTTCATGAGTATCGTCCTTGGCGTGACATTCTTTGCAGGCCGTGGGGGCGCCCTTGAACACCGGGCTGGTGTGGCAACCTTCGCAGGCAGCAATCGCATGCAGGCCAACCAGGGGATAGCTGGTCAAGCCATGATCAAATCGCACATTCTGTTTCCAGGAGGCGGCGTTGTGGCAATCACCGCAACCCTTGCCCAAGGTGGCCTTATGAACATCCTGATCCTTGTGGCAGGAAATGCATTCCACTGAAACCTTGGCCATGACATTGCCGCCATGACAGTCAGCACAAGCGGCCTTGGCGTGGGCCCCTTCCAATGCAAAATGCGTGTTCTTGGTGTGATCGAACTTTGCATCCTTCCACTTCTCAACGCTGTGGCATTGCTCACATTTTACGCCAAATTTCCGGCCGTGAACGTCGCTGATGGCGTGGCAATCATTACAGGCCAGGCCAACCCCTTTATAGATTTCGCCCACATGGCAAGAAATGCACTCCTGCTTTGCATGGGCGCCCTGCAGCGGGAATTTGGTTTTGTCATGGTCGAAAACGGCCAATTTCTTCCAGCTTTCAACCACATGGCAGTTCTTGCATTCACGCCCAAGATTGCCTTTGTGGGGCTGGTCTTTTTCGTGGCAATCCACGCAAGCGTGTGGCGCTTCACGGAATTTCTTGCCTGGCTTGTGGCAAGAGGCACAGGCCACTTCCTTGTGGCCTCCTTCAAGCGCAAAGTTTGTTTCGGCATGATTGAACGCCTGGGGCTCAAATTGAATAAGCTGGTTGTCCCTGCCCTTGTGCTCCACATGGCAGGCGTAGCACTCTGATTTGGCCACGATCAGGCTCTTGCCGTGAAAGCCGCTCTTCTGGTCAAGATCACGTTGAACCGCCTTGTGGCAGGAGATGCAAAGGCTGGATTGGGCGGCCTTTTGCAGCACCTTGTGGCAATTGGCGCAATCTTCCTCCTGCTTCACGTGTGCAGTGGAAAGCTCTCCCGGCATCATGAGCTTGTCGATTGGAGTCGCCGCATTGGCGCTTGAGACGCCGAGCGCCAGCAGACCAAAAACAAAAATCAAAATGGCAGCAAAACGGCTGGCCATGGCATTTCCCCCCGCCCCACGCGGTTGTTGAATTTGGCAGAACAGCAATTTCAGGCAACTGGCCCGGCATTCGCCGGCTTTGCTAGTAAATGTGAACTGCGATTACGTGAATGACGCCACTAACCAGCAACAGAAAGAACAACGGCACATGCAAAATGTGCCACAGCGAAAACATCCGCTCCCAGAAAGTGAACTGGGCGGCGCGAGACACCGCGCCAAGAAAATCGTTAACATGATTCTCTGAGAGTTCATCGTGGGCCTTGGCTTCAGCTGCAGACCAACCACGCAACATGCGGTTAGCGGCCACGGCCTTGCGCACCTCCAGCATGATCCGTGCGCGCGCGTTGCGCCGGCGCATGGGCATAGCCATGGCATTCAGGAGGCTGGGCAACAAGCCAGCCTGTTTCGGAGTAGCCTTGACGCTGAAATCCGCCATCGCTTTGGCAACCAGCCCGCCTGAGCCGCCGACATCGGCTTCGATGCCCAGCATCAGACGCGCCGATTCCGTCAACAGGCTGCCCATGTCAAGACGGGCGCCAGACAATCCAGCGTGAACCTGAGTGTAGATGTAGCGGCCGATGATGCCACTACCTGCCACGAGGATCATGGAAAAGAGCGCCACATTTGAGTTCATCGCGCCCAATGAAAAATTGGAGTGGAAGAAGATCAACACCGGCCCAGCAATGCCCAGCAGCATGTGCCAGCGGAACCAGAAGGCGGCGCGCGCGCCTGTTCCAAAAAAACGGCTGCGCTTGAAGGCCGGATAAAACAGCAGCGCCACCATCATCAGGCCGCCAACAAGCCCTAGCTTGTAACCGATGCCCTCGCCTGGAACGAGCAGCTCTTCGCGCTTGATCATGAAGCCGAAAGTGACGGCGGCAATGGCAGCCATGCCCACAGCTGTGGCGCCGAAAGATTTTTTCTGTTTGGTTTGTGGAATAGGTGCCGCGGGCGCACGTATATTTGTCGTGGCAGCCGATTTGTCGGCTACTACTGACTTAACACGTTCACTCAACGCGGGACTCGACATCTCTACCTCAAATCACTTCCTAGAAATCCAGCCGGGTAAGCCAGTACGGCTGACAGAAAACTGACATCAAACAATTCAGTAACTTGTCACAGGCAGGTTAGGATTTGATAGAGCAACGTGGTTAAGCGCCTAGTGGTTTTCGCGGTTTCTTTTTTGGCAAGGTTGAGAAACCCTTCTTCAAATCATTCACATTTTGTGCTTCTTGGAATTGCTTCTTGCATGCCTGTTCCATTCAGACGCCAAGGCAATGGCTCAACTTTCGCTCGTGTCGACTCATCGTCGCATCTTTTCCGAAAAAGATCTTCGGTCGAAGAACTGAACACTCGGGCCGAGCACTAGCGGTCGAGATTTGTTACAATGACATTCCAAGAGCCCGGCTTCGCCGTCGCCTGCAAGCAGCCATCCTTCAGTGAAACATTGACCAGTTTGCGTGGCGCAATGGTATCTTGAGCTTCCTTGGCGTTGGTCGCCTTCATGTTGACATGATGGATTTCCAAGGGATGGAATATGGGCTGGCGCCAGGCCGCACCGCTAGGCTGGTCCACAATTGTGGCACACAAATCACTTGAATGAAACGCGGTGCGCTAAGCCAGCACCGCTGACAGAAATCTGACAGGAAACAAATCCATAACTTGCCTCACGCGCGTGAGGATTTAGTGTAAGGGCCCCATAAAAAGGCGAGTCGTTTCGCCGTTTCAGTTGGTTTCCGGTAATTGGTTTAAGGTCAGAAAAATGGTTGCTGAATTTGGTCACTTCGCGTTGATCCTCGCGCTGATGGCAAGCCTGGTACAAGCGAGTTTGCCGCTCTATGGCGCGCATCGCCAAGATCAGTCACTGATGTTGCTGGCAAGCTTTGCCGCGGTTGTGGCCTTCCTTCTGGTGTCCACATCATTTGGAGCGCTCGCCTGGGCCTTTGTCAGTGATGATTTCAGCGTTCGGCTGGTTGCCGCGAATTCACAGACCACAAAACCTATCATTTACAAAATCAGCGGCGTGTGGGCAAACCATGAAGGCTCCATGCTGCTCTGGGTGATGATCCTCACTGTCTTCGCCGCCTTGATTGCCCTATTTGGCGTCAACATCCCAAGGCCGCTCAAGGCGCGCACGTTGGCCATACAGGGTATGATCGCATCTGCCTTCCTGGCCTTTCTGGTTTTTACGTCAAACCCATTTCTACGCCTTTCGCCTGCACCAGATGAAGGGAGTGGCATGAACCCACTGTTGCAGGATCCCGGCCTCGCGATCCACCCACCAGCACTTTACATGGGCTATGTGGGGTTCTCAGTCGCCTTTGCCTTTGCCGTGGCGGCCTTGATTGAAGGCAAGGTGGATGCGGCATGGGCCCGTTGGGTTCGGCCCTGGGTCTTGCTGGCCTGGTGTTTTCTTACACTCGGCATCACGCTTGGCTCATTCTGGGCCTACTACATTCTTGGCTGGGGCGGGTGGTGGTTCTGGGATCCAGTCGAAAATGTGTCCTTCATGCCTTGGCTTGTTGGCACGGCACTGCTGCATTCTGCGCTCGTTGTCGAGCGGCGGCACGCTCTCGTGGGCTGGACAATCCTGTTGGCCATCCTCACTTTTTCATTGAGCCTGATCGGAACTTTCGTGGTGCGCTCTGGCGTTCTGACTTCCGTGCATTCCTTCGCCACTGATCCAGCACGCGGGCTTTTTATTCTGCTCATCATCTTTGGCGCAACGGGCGGGGCGCTTCTGCTCTATGCGTTGCGCATTCCACAGGTCAAAAAGGGCGTGCCCTTCGGCATTGTGAGCCGTGAATCCGGCCTTTTGCTGAATAATGTGTTTTTGGTGGTGGCTGCGGCAACGGTGTTCTTTGGTACATTCTGGCCCTTGTTCATTGACCTCATGGGCAAGGACAAGATCTCGGTTGGCGTGCCCTATTACAACCTCACATTCGTGCCATTGTTCATTCCCATTCTGCTCACAATGGTGATTGGACCATTCTTTAAGTGGAAACGCGATGAAGTGCGCACAGCCGTGAAGCAACTGAACATTCCCTTGTTGGCGGGGGTGCTGGTGATCCTGGCGGTTGCTGGTCTCAACCTTGGCAGGCACCTGTTCACCGCGGCGGGCATTGGCATCGCCGTGTGGATCATTCTGGGCTCTCTCTGGGTGTTCGTGAAACGCACCAAATTGTTTCAGGCCACACTGGTGCAATCGCTCACGATCCTGTGGCAAACACCGCGTGCCTATTTCGGGCTTGTCATGGGACACATGGGGCTTGGGATGGTACTGCTGGCTATCACTATTGTGACCACATGGCAGCAGGAAAATATCCTGTCGATGCGGATCGGAGATCAAACCAAAATTGGGCCCTATGGCATCAGGTTGACAAATATGGAGAATGTGCAAGGCCCCAACTATCAGGCTGAGCGTGGAACATTTGAGCTTTCCAGCGGCGGCCAAGTGTTTCGTGTCATGACGGCAGAGCGGCGCTTCTATCCGATCCAGCAATCGCAAACCAACCAGACGGCCATCCGCACCAACCTGATTTCCAACACCTATATTGCGCTGGGCGATGCTGACAACAACGGCACGTGGACGGTGCGGCTCTACTACCATCCGATGGCGCCGTTCCTTTGGATCGGCGGATTCATCATGGCGCTGGGCGGCTTCATCTCACTTTCTGACCGGCGCTTCCGCGTTGGCGTGGGCCAGCGTGCCAAGGTGGCTGTTCTGCCGCGCAATGTTGTTGGAGCTGCGTCATGAAATTGCGCATGGCAACGCTGTTGCCTGTTGGGCTTTTTGCCGTGATGGGAGTGGTGCTCGCAGTTGGTCTGAACCGTGACCCTAAAGTCCTGCCCTCAACATTGCTCGACAAGCCACTTCCTGCCTTTGACCTTCCCGCATTGGAAACTGGTCTGCCCAATCTCAGGAGTGCGGAGCTGCAGGGCAAAGGCCTCACCTTGATCAATGTCTTTGGTTCATGGTGCGTGTCTTGTCGCTATGAACATCCGCTTCTGCTGCGTGTGGGCAAAGACACACGTTTCAAACTGGTGGGCATTGACTGGAAAGATGCTCCGGAAGACGCCAAGCAATATCTTGCCACCTATGGCAATCCCTATGCGCAAATTGGTACGGACCAAGTTGGCCGCACAGCCATTGACCTTGGTGTTTCCGGCGCGCCGGAAACCTTCGCTGTCGATGCCAACGGGATTGTTCGGCTGAGAGTGCCTGGGCCACTCACGCCTGAGATCTGGGACAAGCAGATTGAGCCCCTGATCAAGGAAGCGGAGAAAGCCTCGTGATTCGCGCGCTTATCGCTGCTGTTTTCCTCGCTGTCTTCAGTCTTGCCGCATTTGCGGTGAACCCCGATGAAATGCTGCAAGACCCGGCCCAGGAAGCACGTGCGCGCGAAATCAGTCAGAACCTGCGGTGCCTGGTTTGCCAGAATCAATCCATCGACGATTCCAACGCCTCGCTGGCGAAGGATCTGCGGGTGATTGTACGTGAACGCATCACGGCGGGCGATACGAACGAGCAAGTCGTGGACTATGTGGTGAAGCGCTATGGCAACTACGTGTTGCTGAAGCCGCCGTTTCAAGCTGACACAGCACTGTTATGGCTCTTGCCATTCATCCTGATGGTGGTGGCGTTGGGCGGCGCTTGGACCTATCTGCGCCAGCAACCAGCACCGGAAGAAGGAGACGCTGTAAATGATATTCTGGATAAGTGAGCACTGAAATTATGACACTTTGGTTTCTAATGTTAATTCTGTGCAGCGCTGCGGCTGTCGCAATCGCCTATCCCTTGATCCGCCGCTACGAGGCGCGTGATGCGACTGTGGAAGAACAGGCCGTCTATCAAGACCAGATCAAGGAAGTGGAGCGTGATCTGGCTTCTGGTAGCATTGCTGAACCCGAAGCCAAAATTGCCACGGCTGAGATTGAGCGCCGTCTCGAAACAGTTGCGAAAGAACATGTGGCGGCGCAGCCTGTTTCCAACCCTTGGAAGTTGGCCGCGCTCGCTGCCTCGGTTGGCCTTCTGATCCTCGGTGGCGTCAACTTGTATGCCTATATGGGTAGTCCCAACATGCCTTCCGCTGCGCCCGTCCAACAAGCCACTGTGCAGCAACCCGCTCAAGCACAACAGGCGGCGCAGTCCAGTGATGCTGGACAAGGCGGTGCTGCCGTCGCCAATCAAGTTGATGTCATGATCAACAAGCTGAAGGACAAGCTGAAGGCCGACCCGAACAATGCCGAGGGCTGGCGCATGTTGGGCTGGGCCTTGTTCAATACCCAGAAATACCAAGAGTCGAGCGACGCTTACAGCAAGGCGCTGGCAATTGACCCAAACAATGTGGACTACAAATCAGCTTTGGCTGAGTCCACCGTGCAGGCGGCGCAAGGCGTGGTGACGCCCAAGGCGCAGGAATTGATCAACGACGTGCTTGCCAAGAGCCCGAAGGATTTGCGCGCACGCTTCTATGATGCCTTGGGCCATGAACAATCAGGCGATCAGCAAGGTGCGCTGGATCGCTGGACAGCATTGATGGCCGATGCGCCTGCGGACGCTGGCTGGCGCGACGACGTGAAGCAGCGGATCGCTGACATTGGGAAAGCCTTGGGCAAAGACGTGAGTGGCGCATTGAACGCTGCAGCAGTGGCAGCCCCTGCTGCACCTGCGACAGGTGGCGACGAGAAGAATGCCATGGTGGCAGGGATGATTTCGAAACTGGCACAGAAGCTGGAAGCCAATCCGAAGGACCGCGATGGCTGGGCCATGATGATCCGCTCGCTCATCGTCACTGGCGACAAGAAGGGCGCGGATGAAGCCTTGGCCAAGGCCCTCGACATATTCAAGGACGACACCGCCACCCAAGAGGGCTTGAAACAGATCGCTGCCGAAGCCACGCAAAAAATGGCGTCCAAGGCGGCTGGCGGAGATGCCAGTGCCGGGGCTGGTACACCAGCTCTCGCCGGCTCTGCTGCGCCGCAAATCTCTGCCGATCAGCAAGCTGCAGTACAGGCCATGCCTGCGCAGGATCAGCAGGCGATGATCCAAGGCATGGTGCAAAAACTGGCGGATCGGCTCAAGGACAATCCCAAGGATTTTGAAGGCTGGACGCGGCTGATGCGCGCTTATTCTGTCATGAAAATGCCTGACAAGGCCAAAGCCGCGCTGGACGACGCGCTCAAGGCCTTTGAAGGCGATCAGGCATCTGCCGACAAGCTGAAGGCTGCGGCAGGCGAGCTCGGGATCAACTAACGTGTGGGTCTATTGGCCATATCTCTTACTTATGGCCGGCGTGCTTTTCGCGTATTTTACGTGGAGCTCCCAAGCCGACAAGCAGGCGCGTGCCATTCAATCTGCGGCACTTGAAGCGGGTCTCACGGAACCCGCCTCACTTCATCCATCCATTGATCCTGACATCTGCATTGGTTGTGGCACCTGCGTGCGAGCCTGCCCGGAAAACAATGTTCTCGGCATCGTTGGCGGCAAGGCGCAGTTGATTGAGCCGACCCATTGCATTGGGCATGGTGCTTGCGCCACGGCTTGCCCGGTGGACAGCATCGATCTGGTGTTTGGCACCGCCACACGCGGCATCGACTTGCCCACGGTGGGCCCGGATTTCCAAACCAATGTTCCCGGTGTTTTTGTAGCTGGTGAATTGGGGGGCATGGGCCTCATCCGCAATGCCGTGAACCAAGGCAATCAAGCGCTGCAAAGCATCAAGAAATTGCCCGGCCTTGGGCGAAAGGATCAACTTGACGTGTTGATTATTGGCGCAGGACCAGCCGGGTTTTCAGCAGCACTTGCGGCCAAGGAAGCGGGCCTTTCTTATCTTGTCCTTGAGCAGGACGATCTTGGCGGAACGGTTTTTAAATATCCGCGCGGCAAGGTGGTGATGACCGCACCCGCCAAGTTGCCGCTCGTGGGCCAGACCAACTTTCGAGAAGTTTCAAAGGAAACATTGCTTGAGTTCTGGAAGAAGATTGAAGCCGATAAAAAGCTGAACATCAGCTACCGTGAGCGTGTCGAAAAAGTTGTGCCGCTGGGTGATGGCTTTGAAGTGCATTCCACAGTGCAACTGCGCAAATGCCGCGCCCTGCTCCTGGCTATTGGCCGACGGGGCACGCCGCGGCAATTGGGCGTACCGGGTGAAGACCAGAAGAAAGTGGTCTATCAGCTGATCGATGCCGAACAATACAAGGGACAACATGTGATCGTTGTGGGCGGTGGCGACTCCGCGCTGGAGGCCGCGACTTCCATCGCCGACCAGCCGGGCACTACCGTGACGCTATCTTACCGTTCAGAGGCCTTTGGCCGCGCGAAACAAAAGAACCGGGAAAAACTCACTGCACAACAAGCTAGCGGGCGCCTTGCTGTGCGGCTGAAATCCACTATCAAGAAGATCGAGGCGGGCACCTTGGACCTTGCCTATGACGGCAAGGTGGAGACCATTCGCAACGACGCCGTGATCGTTTGCGCAGGCGGCATTTTGCCCACGGAATTTCTCAAATCGATCGGGATCAAGATGGATACAAAATATGGCACAGCATAGATTTGTTCTCCCTGTCCTGCTCGCTCTTGGGCTGGCTTCGCCGGCCCTGGGCGCCACCAAACAGAAGTTGTCACCAACGCCCCCTGCACCGGTTTCAGCGACAGCGCCGGCAGATGCGCTGATTGTTAAGCGCAATTTCAAGGCTGCATTTGAATTGCTCTTGGCCGCTGCCAAGGCGGGCGATGCCAAGGCCATGGTTAAGCTAGCCAATGCCTACCGATATGGCTTGGGCACGGCGCGCGATGAGGCCGCCGCGCAAGAATGGTACAAAAAGGCCGCCGCGGCCGGAAATAAGGAAGCCTTGCTCACGTTGCAACGGCAGCAAGTGACCGTTCCCCCGACTGAAAAGAAGCTGGCGCTGAAAAGCGAGAGCGGCGAGATTTCCGAAGGCGTAGACTATGGTCATTTGCCAGACCGACCCAAAGGCACGCCAGATTGGGCCAGCCTGGCTGCAGCCCAGAAGAACCGCACCGCGCTAAAGGCGCTGGGTGGTGATGTGGGCAGTGTACAACTCATTCAGGCGAGCCTCGGTGATGGCGAAGGGCTAAAAGCCACAGCTGCGCCTGCTTCTACCCAGGATGATTTGGGCCGTTCGCCGCTGATGATCACCGTAATTAAGAACAAACAAGAGAGCTTGGCCGCACTGCTTGCCAGCAAGCCTGATCTGGCTGTGACCGACAAACAAGGCCGCACTGCAGCAGGCCTGGCAGCGCAGGCCTGCGATTCCAGCAAGCTTGATGCATTGGCAGCGGCTGGGGATGATCTAAAGGGCGGAACGTTGCCTCCAATCGTCGCTGCTTCCGCCAATTGTGACGATTGGAGCAGCCTGAAGACCAGCTTCGCCAAGGTTGATGTTAACGCACAAGACGCCTTGGGCCGCACCGGAGCCTTTTATGCGGCAGCCCGGGGCAATGTTTCCTTGCTTGGCTGGCTTTCTGACCAAGGGGCCGACCTGGGTTTGGCAGACAAGGATGGACTGACGCCGCTACATAGTGCCGCGCAACACAACCAGCCCCAAGCCTATGGTTTCATTCTGACCAAGCTTGGTAAATCTACTTTAGAATCAAAGCGTAACGTCACGCCACTGATGCTGGCCGCCAATGCCGGTTGCGTCGAATGCATCGCAGCATCGCTGGACTCCAAGCCTGATCTGGACCAAAAGGACGCCGATGGCGACACCGCCCTCATGTTCGCTGTCAGGTCTTTGCAAGGCGTGGCAGCGCAAAAATTGGCCGATTCGGGTGCCAATCCGAACGCCAAGAACAATGCGGGTGACACGCCGCTCAAACTCGGAATGCGTCTGGGCTTGACCCAGATCAAAGCGCAGAATTGAGTTTGCCGGAAGAAGGTTGAGATGAATTTCGACGTGTTTTTCAATGAGAAGCTGGATGGCCTGAAAAAAGAAGGCCGATACCGGGTATTCATGGACCTGGAACGGCATGTGGGCCAGTTTCCCAAGGCCACGCGCCACGTGAATGGCGAACAGAAGCCGGTCACGGTGTGGTGTTCGAATGACTATCTGAACATGGGCCAGCACCCCAAGGTGCTCAGCGCCATGCATGAAGCGCTGGATCGTTGCGGTGCAGGCGCTGGCGGCACGCGCAATATCTCTGGCACCAATCACTATCATGTGCTGCTGGAAGAAGAGCTAGCCGACCTGCATGGCAAGGAAGCGGCCCTGTTGTTCAACTCAGGTTACATGTCCAACTGGACAACGCTTTCCACCCTGGCGACGGGCTTGCCCAACTGCCTGGTGCTATCCGATGCTGGTAACCATGCCTCGATGATCGAAGGCATCCGCCATTCCAAGGCTGAGAAGATCATCTTCAAGCACAATGACATGGCGGATTTGGAAGGCCATCTGAAGGCTGCGGGTCCCAGGCCAATTATCATTGCCTTTGAATCGGTGTATTCCATGGATGGCGATTTCGGCAAGATCGCAGAGATCGTGACCCTGGCCGATAAATATGGCGCACTCACTTATCTTGATGAAGTGCATGGCGTGGGCCTTTACGGCCAACGCGGCGGGGGCTTGGCCGAACAGCTGGGCCTGATGCAGCGCATCGATGTGATCGAAGGCACTCTTGCCAAGGCTTACGGCGTGGTGGGTGGCTATATTACTGGCTCTACAGCCCTCATTGACTATGTGCGCAGCTTTGCGTCGGGCTTCATTTTCTCCTCGGCCCTGCCGCCTGCCGTCGCTGCCGGTGCACGCGCGGCCATCCAACATCTGAAGCAATCCAACACCGAGCGTGAAGCTCTTCATGCCCGCGTCAAACAGGTACGTGACGGCCTTGCACGCATGGGCATTCCCTATCTGCCCAATCCCTCGCATATCGTTCCCGTAATGGTGGGCGATGCGGCCAAGTGCAAGTGGATCAGCGACTATCTGCTCGAGCATGACGGCATCTACATTCAGCCGATCAACTACCCCACCGTGGCGCGCGGCAAAGAGCGGCTTCGCATCACCCCGCAACCGTGCCACTCAGAAGCTGACATTGCTCACTTGCTCAAATCGCTCAACGCCCTGTGGATGCAGTGTGCCCTGGCACGGCAAGTGGCGTAAGAAATCGGCTGTCACGACGCAGTGAAATTGTAGCGGCTTTTTGCGACAAAAATTTCAATTGGCTTCGTCAGAGATTTTTCTTCATCAACTGAAGCCAATCATTGATAAGCGCCACTGCTTCGGGCTCGTCGAGGAAGGGCACATGTCCGCGACCAGGAATTTCGACATGGAGCATGTCTGGTCGGCGGCGGCGCATCTCTGTTGCCGTTGCCGCGCTGAGAATATCTGAATTCGCGCCCCGGATGAGTGCTAGCGGTAGCCCGGCACAAGCATCAAACAGCGGCCAGGCATCTGGCAGAGGACCCTCGGGCACGGTGCCCAAGGTCACACTCAGCTCCGGATCATAAGGCAGGCCAGCACCTTCTGGCCCTTCCGTGAAATGGCGCTCTGCTTCTTCCATCCAGCGCGAGGCTGCAACATTGGCGAAGCCCGGCGAACGTTGCGGCAAGTGCAGGGCCATTTCTTTCAATGTGGCAACGGCAGGCTTGACGCCGACATAATTGGCAATGCGCAAGAGACCCTCACGCTCCAGCACCGGACCAACATCGTTAAGGCACAGGCCCAACAATCTCTTATGAGCGGTTGAAGCCAAAATCATTCCCAGCAATCCGCCACGCGAAGTGCCGAGAATTGCGGCACGAGCGAGCCCCAGATGATCGAGCAGGCGCAAGGCATCCTTGGCTTCCTGCGCCAGCGTGTAGGTTGGCGGCGCTGCCCAAGCCGAGGCTCCGCGGCCACGGCTGTCCAGGCAGATCAGGCGGCATTGAGGGGGGTGTTGCAATAAATAATCAAAATCCCGACCATCGCGAGTGAGGCCTGCCAAAGCCAGCACAGGCGTGCCCTGCCCGGTTTCGCGGTAAGCAAGACGGACGCCATCCTCGGCTTCAAAATAATTCAGCTTCATGAACTCTACGTTTCGTACAGGATCTGTTGGACTGCAATGATACTGCCGCACAGATTGATCCGTTGAGGCCTTGTCTCTGCTTGCCTCATGTTGCTTTCCCTGACGCAGTCACTACGCGAATGGCTCGGGCGATGACCAACTCTTCATTGGTCTTGAGCACCATCACCTGGACGCGAGACATCTCGCCACTGATGACTGATGCGTTTTGATTGTTGCGCGTGTGATCAAGCTCAACACCGATCCAAGCGAGGCGCTCGCACACGCGGCTCCTCACAAGCCGCGAGTTCTCGCCAATACCACCACAGAAGACAATTGCATCCACGCCGCCCAATGCCGCCGTCATGGCTCCAAATTCGCGTTGCACCCGGAATACAAAGTAATCGATTGCCTGAGCAGCTTCAGGCGTGCCGGATTGCTCCAGTGTGCGCATGTCATTGGACAGGCCGGAAAGCCCCAACAAACCGGATTTCTTGTAGAGCAAGTCGGAAATTTGCGCGGCGGAAAGACCTTCCTGCTCCATCAGATAAAGTACCACGCCGGGATCCAACTGGCCACAGCGCGTGCCCATGGGCAACCCGTCCAACGCGGTGAAGCCCATGGTAGAAGCAATCGACCTGCCATTTTGCAGCGCACACACCGAGGCACCATTGCCGAGATGGGCCACAATCACGCGGCCTTCCGCCAAGCGCGGCGCGATGCGGCGCAATTCGCTTGCGATGAACTCATAGCTCAGACCATGAAAACCATAACGGCGAACGCCCTTTTCATAATAGATGCGGGGCAAGGCGAAAGTGTCATTCACGTGGGGTTGGTTGCGGTGAAATGCGGTATCAAAGCAGGCCACCTGCACGGTACCCGGGAAAGCTGCCATGGCAGCGCGCACACCGGCCAAATTGTGAGGCTGATGCAGAGGCGCAAAAGGGATGAGCCTATCGAGTTGCGCCAAGACTTCATCGTTCACCATGACAGGAGTGGTAAAATGCATGCCGCCGTGAACAATGCGGTGGCCTACGGCCATGATTTCGAGCCCACCAAAATGGGCGCGCAGCAGAGACATAATGTTACGCAGGGCCGCTTCATGGCTGGAAACATCAACTTGGCTCTGTATGGGCAACGCATTGCCATCAGAACCAACCACGACGATGGTTCCGCCATCGCCTATTCGGTCAGCCAAGCCTGTGGCCAGTGGCACGTCCCCATCCAGACCATAGACGGCGAATTTCAAGGAGGACGAACCTGCATTGAGAGTGAGGAAGGCAGCGCTCACTTGGCATCCTCCCAGAAGTGGCGGGCGGGGATACGTGATGCCAGTCCAAAACGATCGAACTTTCCTTGCCCGTCTAACAGGTGAATGGGTGTGCGAAGGTTCAAATCGATTTGCGCCTGATGAAACACTGCCCCGTTGTAATTTGACTCATCGCGTTCACGCAATAGCATCCTTAAATCTCACCAGCTGCTTTTGATGCCAGCCTATCTGCCATTCCCAATCACTTTCATACCATGAAAGACCAGATGAGATGAAAGTGTGATACGCAACGAGTTTCAGGTGTTTCCACGAGCAGGAATCGTGGTCAGTACATTGATTTCAAGCTCATCCATCATGCGGTCGGGTGTGTCTCCAAATGCAATTGCAGCCTTTAATCCAGAACGGCGCTCTGCTCGAGTCTCGGCCGCACCATTGGAATTGTGAGCGCGGTACTGGCAACTGCCATCAACAACAGCGCAGTGAACAGCTCAGATGAAATGATTGCTTTGTCCAAGAGGACATTGGCAAAGATAATCATGATGAGGGCCTTTGTCTGCAAGAGCCAGCCAATCGCCAGCGCTTGCCC
The DNA here is from genome assembly GCA_031424315.1 of Aestuariivirga sp. Taxonomy (GTDB): domain Bacteria; phylum Pseudomonadota; class Alphaproteobacteria; order Rhizobiales; family Aestuariivirgaceae; genus Aestuariivirga. Next base: position 46,858 of record JANPHF010000050.1, on the reverse strand, counting down.
CTTCGGCCAGCGGAGCATGTACGCAGCTAGCCCCACGCCTGCCAACTTGCCGCCCACCGAGGCGACAAGCAGCAAAGCTGCGGCCGCGATGATGGTGATGCCGCCCATATGCCATGAGGTTTTTAACCCGGTGGACAGAAAGAATACGGGCATGAAGGCCAGCAATACAGCATAGCGCAGCTGATCAAATCGCTCGACGCTGAACCACTTCCGCTCTGAGGCTGCCCCCGCCAGAAAAGCCCCAACCATGAAATGCAGGCCCGCATAATCGGCCCCAAAACCACAGAGCAGCAGCCAGAGCAGCGCCAGCGCCCATCGGTCTTGCTCGTCCAACATCACCATCCCACGCCGGTAGATCGGAACAGCAACGGCAAACAAGCCAACGAAACCAAGTTGAAAGGCTAGTCTTTCCCAATCCAGCAAAATGGCGGCCAACACACCCCAAATTGCAAGATCATCAAGGCTCGCATAACGCAAAATCCGCTGACCGAAGGGCGTGCGCAGAATGTTGAGCTTTTCCAGTAGCAGAACCAAGATCGGCAGAGCCGTGACAGCACAGGCCATGCCGGTGCCCAGAACCACCTGCCAAATTGCTCCGCTGCCTCCTGCCCATTGCTCACCGAATGCCAAAAGGATTAACGCAGCGGCGATGCCAAACAGCAGCGGTGTGGCCAAAGCCAAGACCGCTGTCGTCGCCGCATCGCGCCCTTCAGCCCAGGCTTCATGAAGTTCCAGTTCACAACCGGCCAAAAACACAAAGATCATCACTGCCCAATTCGCGATGGCGGAAAGCGCGCCCACCGTGCCGGGCGTGAAGATCGCCTGATGCAGGCCAGGCATCAACGCACCTGCGATGCCGGGGCCCAGCACCACGCCTCCTACAATCTGCACGATGGCCAAAGGCGCCCAGGGATCAATACGCAGTATCCGCCATACCAGATAAGGCAGACTGAAGATGATGAATAGCGCGAGAAGAAGGGATTCAGTGCCACTCATGGGCCGGGCACTACCCCATAAACCTAGTGCCAAGGGCATGGCCAACATTGGAAACGGTTGTTGGCTTGGCCACACGCATCTCCTCAACACTGCGCACATGCTGACGCGCAGCACCTGCCCAGTCTCTGGTTTTCACTTTCGGATTTTTCATGCGCTCTTTCGCCGCTGGAATGGCATGGGCATATTGCGGAAGCCATTGCGCCTGGGCCACCAGCATTTCATCGACCATCTGCCACACTTCTTCCGGCGTGCAGATAGCGCCCACCAAGGGGTCATGCAATACAGCCAACTTCAAGAGTTCCACATCGCCAGTCACTGCGGCATGGACTGACATTCGCTGAACGTTGATTGACGATGTGCAGGTGGCAGCGCAGGCCAGCGGCAGCTCAATGCCTTCCACCATGTTGATGCCAAAGCGATCAACAAAACCAGGGCTTTCGACGATGCAATCCGCTGGCAAATTCTTAATAGTACCGCCATTTTTCACGTTGAAATGGCCGCGATAAGTGCGGCCCGTTTCCATGGCTTCAAGGATGTGGGAGGCGTGCTCGTCCGTGCGTTCATGTGCCGACAAGGACTTGCCTGCAGCCTCGAGGAAGAGTGGAAAGTCCTGCTCGAACCAATTACGGTTTTCCGTGCTGTAGCGCAGGTAGCCACCGGTCTCGCCATGGATCCAATCTGAAAGCGAAATCCAACGGTTGATCTCTTCCGGACGCTTACGATACCATGGCAGATATTCCGAAAGATGGCCGTTGCTCTCAGTGGAATAGTATCCAAAGCGCTTTAGCACATCGATGCGCACTTTCTCCTGATCGGCGAAGACCTTGTGCCTCTCGAAGGCCGCAACCAACTCATCTTTGCTGACGGGGCGGCCCTTGTGATTGAGGCCGATGTACCAGGTTTGATGGTTGATACCTGAGCAGATGATATCAAGCTCGGTATGCGGCCTGATGCCGAGTGCTGTGGCAATCTGCCGCCATCCATTCTGAACCCCATGGCACAGACCTACGGTGTCCACCTTGCCATGATCCAGGCAGGCCCAAGTATTCATGGCCATTGGATTGGCATAGTTGAGATGCAGCAGTTTCTCGTGCGCCACCTCTCGCATGTCCTTGCAGAAGTCGAGGAGTGCGGGAATGGTGCGTTGACCATACATGATGCCACCCGCACAGATCGTGTCGCCAACGCATTGGTCCACACCATACTTGAGCGGAATGTTCACATCGGTGGCATAGGCCTCAAGACCGCCAATGCGGACGCAATTCATGATGTATTTCGCTCCGTCAAACGCTTCGCGGCGATCTGTCGTTGCTGTCACTTTCGTGGGCAGTTTATTGGTTGAAACCAATCGTTCGATGATCTGCTTGATCATGTCGAGGTTATGTGGGTTGTTATCGATGAGCGCAATTTCAATGTCCGCGAATTCTGGCACGCATAGAATGTCGCTCACCAACTTCTTGGTGAATCCGATGGAACCTGCTCCAATGATGGCAATCTTGAATGACATTTTTGTCTCCTAGAGTGAATTCAGAAATTCTCGGTGGCCCAAGGCGTGCGGCGCGGCAGCGGCGTATTCGGCTGTTAGGCTGTCAGCGGCGGCCTTGCCCTTGGCCCTCAACTCAGGATGGGCATTCATGAACTCCTGCGCCGCTTGGCGGTTCAGGAGGCCCAAACCATCAAGCACCGGATAATAGAGCTGTTGTTCAGTGTGAGCGAAATGACCGGGCAAGGGCTTAAAATCCTCAAACCCCGGCATTTTTGATTGCCACATGGCAAGGCGCTCCTTGGTCGCGGGCGCCCGAAAATCGGAAGCCACGTGTTGCCAGAAAGGTGTGTCGCGCCGCTCACTCACATAATGCATATTGATGAAGTCGCGGAAATCATCCACTTGCTGCCCTGCGAAAGCATTGTAGGACGAGCGGTCATCTTCAGTGAACAGAGATGGATCCTTGAGATGAAAGGTGGTGAAAACCAGAAGCTGAACAATAGTGCCATGTATGGACGTCGCCTCCAGTGGCTCAAGGAAACTGGAACAAAGTCCAAGGCTGATGCAGTTGCCGATCCAGCTTTTCTCCTGTCGTCCAATATCAAAACGCAGGTCATTGCGTGGCTCGATCTTTCTGCCCAACGTCTCTTCAATTTCCTCTTTTGCCTGTTCGGGCGTGGTGAAAACGTCGGAATAGACGTAGCCACAACCGATGCGGCTTTGCGTGGGGATCATCCACATCCAACCCGAACTCTGCGCCCAGGCCGTTGTGAAGGGTGAAAGTTCCTCTTTTGCGCCGATGTCGAGCCAGAAGGGCATGGCACGATTGACTGGCAAGAGATCACGGTAGGACTGCCAAACACCACCCATGACGCCAGAAATCAGTGCCTTGCGGAACCCAGTGCAGTCAAAAAAGAAATCGCCAGCAATTTCGCCCACATCGGTTTCTAGGGCAAGAATGTTGCCGCTGTTACCATCCCGCCTAGCGCCCTTAACCTCAGCATCAATCACTTCGACGCCTTTGGATTTCTTTCTCAAGTAGCGCCCAGCCTTGGCTTGGTCAAAATGGAAAGCGTGATGGTAGGGGCCCATTGCTATCAATTCACCATTGGCCTTCTTCGCGTAAGGTGCCTTGTGCTGATCCAGCAGGTAGGCAAAGAGATGCGTGTCAGCCAGGCGCCGCCCTGCAGCGCAAGAGAAGATGTCAATGTAGCTTTGCGGCTTCGCACCGCGCGGCTCGACGACAAGGTGCGGGTCATCGATTGGTCCGTCGTAATAATGGCCTTTTCTGCGCCAATCCTTGTGGCGGATGCCAAATTTGATTGTGGCCTCTGTCTCGCGCAGAAACTCGAACTCATCAAAGCCGAAATGTTTCAGCATTTGGCGAAACACGGCGGTCGTGCCCTCGCCCACACCGATGGTCGGGATCTTTGAAGATTCAACCATCGTGACGCGAGCATTCATCTTGCGTTCGGCAATGGCCTCCTGCAGCATCAAGGCCGCAAGCCAGCCAGCCGTGCCGCCGCCAACAATGACAAAACGTTTGGCAGACGTCGCACTCATTCAGCAGCTTTTGAAGGACGATTGACTCGCGCAAACTCCGGCAGCCAAGTGCCGTGAGCCGCCAGGAGGTCATCAACAAGGTCCCATATCTGCTGCAGATCTAGCTCTGCCGCCGTATGAGGATCCATCATCGCGGCGTGATAGATGTGTTCACGCCTTTCTTCCACAAGCGCTCGCACAGTGAGTTCTTGCACGTTGATATTGGTGCGGATGAGGGCGGTGAGCTGAGGAGGAAGATCACCAATGTAAGTGGGCTGAATGCCGCGATCATCCACCAGGCAGGGCACTTCAGCAGCACATTGGGCAGGCAGGGAAGTGATGCAGCCGTTATTGCGCAAGTTGCCATAGATTACAGATGGCTCGCCCGTCCACACCGAATTCATGATCGGTGAAGCATATTCATGTGAGGCCTTTACCTCGATTCTTTCTGCGGATTTAAAAGCCTCACTATCCTTCTTCCAGCGTGCAATCTGTTCCACGCAGCGCTTGGGATATTCATCCAGGGGAATGCCGAATTTCTCAATCAAGTCCTCGCGGCCCTCCTTGATGAAATAGGGTGTGTATTCCGCGAAATGTTCGGAACTTTCGGTCACGAAGTAGCCAAGCCGCGTCAGCATTTCATAGCGTACCTTGTTGGGGCAGCGCGGGTTCCAATGCGATGGCTTTGGGAAACGACCCTCACGATAGCCCTTGACCAGGTCAGGATAGAGGTCGCGGTAAGAGCCGTCCTTCAGTCGATGCTCAAACTGCAAATAGAAAGCCATGTGGTTGATGCCAGCGGCACGGTAACGGATCTCTTCGACCGGAATGTCGAGATCGCGCGCCAACTCAAAGGCCGTGCCTTGAACGGAGTGGCACAGGCCCACATGCTTGATCTTGGGGAACTTCTCGGCGATGGCCCATGTATTGATGGCCATTGGGTTTACATATTGCATCAAGATGGCATCCGGGCAGACTTCCAGCATATCGGCGCAAATGCTCCACAGATGAGGCACTGTGCGCAGCCCACGCATAATGCCGCCAACCCCTAGCGTGTCCGCAATCGTCTGGCGCAATTTATATTTCTTCGGCACCTCGAAATCCGTCACCGTGCAAGGCTCGTAACCACCGACTTGAAATGCGGTAACCACGAAATTGGCGTTCTCCAACGCCTTGCGTTGATTGGAATGCGTTTCCAACTTGGCTTTGACACCCAATGTCGAAATCAGCTTGCCCGCAACGACCTCGGATTCCTTCAAGCGCTCGGGATTGATATCCATCAGCGCAATGGTGGCGCCACTGATGGCTTGCCTTTGCAGAACATCTCCAATGATGTTCTTCATGAAAACGGTGGAACCTGCTCCAATGAAAGTGATGCGGGGATTGGCGGACATGTCTAACTCCTATGCGGCTATATCAAATGCAGCGCGGACAAGGCGCTTGGTATAATCTGTTTGAGGGGTTTCGAGCACGTCGGCCACGGGACCCTGCTCGACGATCTTGCCATGTTGCATGACGATGACCCGGTGGCACAACGCACGCACAACTTTCAGGTCGTGGCTGATGAAAAGATAGGAAAGGCCGCGCTCGCGTTGCAGTTTGCGCAGCAATTCAATGATCTGCGCCTGCACAGATAGATCAAGTGCGGAAGTTGGTTCGTCCAGAAGGATGAATTCCGGCTCCAGGGCAATGGCGCGGGCGATGGCAAGCCGCTGCCGCTGGCCTCCTGAGAATTCGTGCGGAAAACGCGTGAGGATATTCGTCGGCATGCCGGCGTCTTCCAGCGCCTGCTGCACACGCTGAAGCCTGTCAGCCGCGTCCTTGCCTACGCCATTCACGATCAATCCCTCTTCAATGACCTGGCGCACGTTCATGCGGGGATTCATGGAAGAGAATGGGTCCTGAAACACAATCTGCATGCGTGCGCGAAAGGGGCGCAATTGATTGCGCGTCAGCCCGTCGATGCGCTGGCCATCGAAAGTAATTTTACCCTCTTGGGGGCTCAACAGCCGGATCAGGGCCTGGCCGAATGTCGTCTTTCCGGAACCAGATTCTCCCACCAGCCCCAGCGTTTCGCCGCGCCTGAGATCAAGGCTCAAGCCATCCACGGCGTGCAGGTCGGTGTAGGTGGAATTGAAAAGACCGCCTTTGCGCAACGTGTAGGTGACGCGCACTCTTTCCCCGGCGAGGATGATTGGATGATCCCCGGAAAGGCGCCGGGCTATCCCTTTCGGGTCAGAGGCCATAAGGCGCTGAGTGTAGGGGTGCTGTGGCCGCGCGAAGAGTGCGGCAGTCTTGTTATGTTCTTTCACCTCGCCATGTTGCATCACGTAAACGCGGTCAGCGAACTGGCGAACGACAGTCAGGTCATGTGTGATCAAAATCACCGCCATGCCATACTTGTCTTTGAGGTCCTTGATCAGATTCAAGATTTGCGCCTGAACGGTGACATCCAGCGCGGTTGTCGGTTCATCGGCAATCAAGATATCCGGGCGGTTGGCCAGCGCCATGGCGATCATTACACGCTGGCGCTGGCCACCGGAAAGTTGGTGTGGATATTGCTTCAATCGTGCTTCCGGGTCCGGGATCCGTACTTCTTCAAGTAGCGTCTTGGCGCGTGCCATGGCCTCTGTACGGGTAACCTTGTTGTGAATGCGGATCACTTCGGCAATCTGCGAGCCCACGGTGTAAACCGGATTGAGGGAGGTCATCGGCTCCTGGAAGATCATCGACACGCGGCTGCCTCTCAGCTTTCGCATATCGCGCTCTTTCAGCAAGACAACATCCTGCCCGTCGAGAATGATGGATGAACTCTTGGCAATCGATGCGCGGCGCGACAGAAGGCGCATGACCGCACGGGCGGTCACGGACTTGCCCGAGCCTGACTCGCCAACAATCGCGATTGTTTCGCCTTTACGCAATGCAAACGAAACATCCTTTACGGCTTGCACGACGCCACCTTCTACTTTGAAGGAGACAGCCAGGTTGCGGGCTTCGAGGATGATGTCTTGGCGCTTGTCCATCACCGGCCTCAATAAGGATCGATTGCGTCGCGCAGGCCGTCGCCCAGCGCGTTAAAGGCAAATACCGTGAGCAACACAAAGCCAACCGGCGAAAGGATCCAGGGGTAGGAGCCCAGGACAGAAAAGTTGCCGCAGTCTTGCAACATCATGCCCCAGGAAATCAGCGGCGGCTTGACGGCAAAACCCAGAAAGCCAAGGAAGGATTCAATCAATACGATTTGTGGAATCCAGGTGGTGATCGAAACAATGATATGACTTACAACGTTGGGCAGGATATGCCGCAAAATGATGCGCATATCGGTGGCCCCGACAGCTTGGGCCGCGCGCACATATTCAATACGTGCCAGAGCGAGTGTCTTGCCGCGGACCTCGCGTGAGAGCTGGGCCCAGTTCAATGCAGCAATCACCACAACCACAATTGCGAGAAATACCTCGCTTGGTGCTGTGACTGGAATGACTGCCGCTAGCGAAAGGTAAAGCGGGAGTTGCGGCAGCGCAAAGAAGATATCCACCACTCTTTGCACCCAGGCATCATAGCGCCCGCCAAGATAGCCAGAGGACAGGCCGACGAGAGTGCCAACGATGGTGATGAATGACACCGCAATGAGCGCAAGCCCCAAAGAAATGCGCGCGCCAATCAGGCCGCGGGAAAAAATGTCGCGCCCAAACTTGTCGGTGCCGAGAACGTGAAATGGCTTTCCGTCGTCGGTGCCAAATAAATGCAAGCTCGCGGGGATGATACCAAGAAGTCGATAGGCGTAACCCGGCACTAGAAACTTGATCGGGCGCGGGTGCTCATAATCCGGGCCATTCAGAGGCTGGAACGTCACGGGATCAAGCTGATCACCTTCAACAATGGCGTAAGTTTGCGGCCGCAATGAAAAGCCATTCTTTGAAATAAAGCTGATTGGATCAGGCGGCGCAAAGGCCAATGTAGGCTCACGCGGATCGCTGGGTGCGAAGAAATCCGCAAACAGCGCCACAAGAAGCAAGAGGGTGACCAATGTTAGCCCGATCATGCCCATCACCGAGTGACGGAACTTTCGCCAAACAAGAACGATGTAGCTGTCGCCTCCGGCGAAGCGGGCCGACAGGGGTGCCACATCGACATAAGTGCCGTCTTCAGTCTTTACGTAAGGGGCAAGGAGATCGGCGCTCATCGCTATTCTCCCAACCGCACACGCGGATCGAGCCAGGCCAACAACAGGTCAGACACGATGCCACCGACAATTTGGACCAGCCCGAGGATCAGCATCAATGTGGCCGTCACCAGCACGTCGCCGATGCCCATGGACAGCACAATGGCCACACCGATGGTGGGAATGCCAAAGATCACCGAAGTTTCAATTTCACCTTCGATCATGTAACGCATGACGGCACTTTGATAGGCCGCCAGTGGGTGCAGCGCGTTAGGCACAGCATGTTTCAGGACCGTTGCACCGTAGCTCAAACCCTTGGCACGCGCGGTTTCAACATATTGGGCATTGAGTGTATCCAACAAATTGCCACGCATCATGCGCATGTTGTATGAAATGCCGTTCAATACACCCACCAAAATGATCGGCCAGACATGGAGGATCAGATTCCATAGCTTGCCAAATGACATCGGCTGATAGCTCCAATAGCTGGAGTAGAAGCTGCCAAGCTCCTGCACTCCCACCTTGAAGGCCAAAATGTAGATCAGAACCAGCGCAAAAAGGAATTTTGGGGTGGTGATGCCGAGAAAGCCCACAAACGAAATCAAAGTGTCGATCCAGGAATACTGGCGCGCCGCGGCGATGATGCCGAGTGAAACGCCAATGATGGTGCCTAATACATGCACGGTGATTACCAACCCCAGACTTGGTGGCAGGCGCTGCGCCAGCACCTCTGAGATCGGCCGGTTGAAGAAATAGCTCGTGCCAAAATTTCCTGTCAGAACATCTTTCATCCAACGGAAATATTGAATGATCAACGGGTCATTGAGGCCGTGATCGATGCGGAATTGTTGGGCCGCCGCCAGGGCAGCCTCATTGGTGGCGTGCCCCTGCACGCGAAGCTGCTGCGCCACATAGTCGGCATAGTCTCCGGGTGTCGAATGAATGATCGCAAAGGTGATCAGCGTCATTACAAACAACACGGGGATAGCAGCTAGAATGCGATAGGCCAAATAGCGCAGCATTGGGTCTTCTCTGAGTGGCCGCCGCCCCCGCCTTCTTCTCGCCTTGAGGGAGCCAAAGGCGAAACCAAGGCCGGGGGCGGCGAAGCTCCTGTTACTTCAGCAAACCTTCACCAGGCGCCGAGCCTGGCTTGCCAGGCAAGGTATCGGGGAACAGTTCGTTCTTTGACTGCTTATCAGCCGGCACGAACACACGTTCGCGGATGATGTTGTCCTCGGCCCAGTTGTACATGAAGATCGGAGCACCAGGCGCCACATTGGCGAAGCGCTTGTTGATGATCAGAGCGCCAGGATAGACGGTAAGACCTGCCGTATAGACATTCTCAGTCGCGATCTTCTGGTATTCCTTCATCAGTTCAATGCGGTCTTTGGCGTCCTTGGCCCCGATGAACTTGTTCACTGTGTCGACCAATTTCTGCTCAAAGTCCATCACATCCACCTTGCCGTCCGTGCCGGCCTGATGGAAGTAGGTCGTGTTGGGGCCGATCGGCGCGAGGTGGCCGGTGTCTTGCACGGCCGTGATCACTTCCGAGCCTTGGCGCAACACCTGCCAGTCAAACTTGCCAGCATCGCGCGCTGCGTCATGATCCTTGCCTGAGAGCAGCTTGGGAATGACCTTCAAGCCAGCTTTCTCGCCCATCGCGATAACGCCTTCCACCAAAGACTTGTCAGACTGGTAGTCGGCATTGCCGAGGACTGTGATTTCGACATTCTTGCCGCCATTCACATCCTTGGGGAAATTGACAACACCGTCACCATCACTGTCTTTCAGACCCGCCGCAGCAAGCTCAGCTTTCGCCGCGTCCACGCTATAGGGATAGTAGACGGTGGAAGCCTTGTCGTAGAAGCTGGTGCCCGGATAGATGCCGCCGGGATAGATCGCGGTAAAGGGGCCCTTCACCAGAGATTCACCCAAGCGTTGGCGGTCCAGCATCGAAGTGACAGCTTTGCGGAAATGCAAATCCCTGTTCAGGTTGTGAACCGCGACGCTGCGGTCGTCAGTGTCACCCCAGCCATTGGCCGAGTAGTTGAATTCCAGCGCATAGCCAATAGTGCGTTGGCCGAATTCAAGGCGCGCGGGTGCGGCGGGATCAGCCGATTTCTTCAGGGATTCAACATAGTTTTCAGCTTGTTCGAGATTCGAGAAATCGCCAGTGCCAGCCACGGCCTGCACATCGCGGTCTGCCCATGTCGACAAACGATATTGCATTTCATTGAGATAAGGCAGTTGGTTGCCCTTCTCGTCTACCTTCCAATAGTAAGGATTACGGCGCAACACGACGATATTGTCGGGTTTGTGATCCACAACAACCCATGCGCCCATGGTCGGCATATCCATGTAGCTTGGCGGGAAGGCATTCTTGAATTGATCATAGGTATTTTTTGAATTCGCCGGATGTTGCGGTGCCAGAATATGCGCCGGGCCCGGGCAGAAAGTGCCATAGGCCATGGCATAGAGAACCTGGGTGGGGAATGCGTTCTTGAACGTCCACTTCACCGTGTTGGCGTCAACCTTCTCGAGTGTCGTGCCTTCGCCGAAGGTGCCGGGGTTGGCGCCGTTCAGGGGATGCACATTGGTGTCGAGAACATTTTTTTCCCAATAGAACATCACGTCATCGGCGGAGAAGGGCTCGCCGTCAGACCATTTTGCACCTTCAATCAAATGCATGGTGAGTTGGTGGCCATCGGCGGACCAATCCCAGCCCTTGGCCAGATTTGGCAGCGGTTGCAACTCTTCGGCCTTCACTTGGAACAAGGGTCCGGTGCGCGTCAGGCATTCGGATAGGCCTATGTCGATGCCGCCCCAACCTTGGGATTGGCCTGCCCAATAGTTCCAGCCTTCCGGACGGCCGCCAATAACATGGCGCATCACATCACCGTAAACACCAATACCGTCTTTCATGTTGCCTGTTTTGTAGACCATCGGCTCTTTGGGCAGACGGTCTTTCAAGGCGGGAAGCTTGCCGGCCTTTTCCAGAGCCTTCACAAATTCTGGCTCATTGTAGGCGGGCAGTGCAGCGTAAGTGAGGATATCGCCCACACCCACAAAAGTCACTTTGCCCTGCGCATCGAACTTTGGCGGATCTGGCAGTTGGGCCGCGGTGGCTCCATCAGCCAAAGCGGTCGAAGCTGAAACCCCAAGCGCTAGCATCGCGGCCATCAGGCCTGTGATTGTCTTCATTGAATTCCTCCCAGAATCTGTTTTCGCGGAGTTCTTTGATGACTCCGGCAATTCAAGTTCGGACAAATCTGACCTTGCGGCAATCCTATTTCCCAAATAAGAATTCCGGGTTTTTAAGATTTAAGGTATCGCGTCCAGATGGCTTCAAAACCAGACAAAACAAAAGCAAACGCACTCACCGAGCGGCCGTTTTATCGCCGCAGCCGTGCCTTTGGCCGCTTCGGCATGCGGATATTCAAACCCCAAGTGATGCCCGAACCGCACTGGCATGGACATATCGAAGCCAATTTCGTGCGCCACGCTCGCCTGTTGTATAAGGTTGATGGCGCGCCAGTTACAGTGGAGCCAGACCAGCTCGTCATTTTCTGGGCCAATGTTCCTCATCAATTGCTCAAGATTCCGTCAATCGATGAAGCTGAAGCGGAACTGTGCAACATCTACATCCCACTGGATGCATTTTTGATGATGCCCCATTTGGCAGAATTACAGATCGCCTTGCTCAATGGCGCCATGATTGCTTGCCCGCCTGAGCTATGCAGCCGCGATCAACTTCAGCGCTGGTATCAGGACTATCGATCGGCAGATGCCGCGCGCCTGGATTTGATGAAGATGGAACTCAATGCCTTGTTTCGCAGGTTGTCGCTACAGCCGCCGCATTATTTGCGCGCACCAAGGCTTGCGCGAAAGCGCGAACATAATCTTTCCTCATCTCACATCCGCCATGTGGTAGCCATGGTGCAGCACATTCTGGAAAACATCACAGATAACCTGCAAAATGCCGATGTGACGGCCAAGACCGGGCTTCACCCCAACTATGCTTTGGCGATTTTTACCAAGGTGATGAATATCCCCTTGAAACAATTCATTCTGCGGATGCGCTTGCTGCGTGCCCGCGGCCTGCTGCTGGAAAGTGACCTGGCGATTTCGAAAGTCGCAGAAGAAAGTGGCTTTGGTTCTACCAGCCAGTTTTACGCCCATTTCTCATCCGCTTATGGCATTTCTCCGAGCAAGCTGCGCGAGAAGTTCGTGAGCGCGTAAGGCCAAGGGTTGCGGGGCAACAACCCAGACTTTTCGGTTACAAACCGAGGTTCAGCGATTAAGCTATGCTCGACATGATTCAGGTAAAATACGTGAAGCAACGGCCAACCACCATGCATGGTCAGATCATGCATGAAATCAGCGATCGGATTTCCTCAGGCAAGTGGCCGCCGGGACACAAGATTCCTTTTGAAACCAAACTCGCAGAGGATTTTGGTGTCTCCCGCATGACGGTGAACAAGGTTCTGACCCAACTGACCAAAGCGGGTCTGTTGGAGCGTCGGCGCAAACTTGGCACCATTGTGCGCGTGCCCAATGTGCAACTCGCCGTTTTGGCAATTGCTGATATCGAAGAAGAGGCGCGCCTCTTGGGTTCCCACTACCATTACAAATTGCTCTCACGCGCCACGCGGAAGCCGGACAAAATTGAGCTGAGTCAATTGGGCACCTCGAAGATCAGCCAGATATTGGCGCTCACTTGCTTGCATTATGCAGATGACGCACCATTCTGCTTTGAAGAGCGGGCGATCAATCTTGATGCTGTGCCTTCAGCCAAAACTGCAGATTTTGAAAGTGAGGCGCCAAGCAAGTGGTTGTTGGGCCACGTGCCCTGGAGTTCAGCAAAGCATGTGATCAGCGCCCGATCGGCAGATGCAGAATTGGCAAAGCGGCTGGCCATCAAATCAGGCGCGGCCTGCTTGATCGTTGAGCGCACAACCGAGCATGAAGGCCAGGTTATCACCCACACCCGCTTGACCTATCCGGGCGACAAGCACCAGATGGTGGCGAGTTTCTCGCCACCAGCGTAGCTCTCAGCCCAAGATGCCTGGCAAATTCAAGCCATTCTCCTTGGCGCAATTGATGGCAATGTCATAGCCAGCGTCAGCGTGGCGCATGACGCCTGTAGCCGGATCATTCCACAACACACGGCCGATGCGGCGGTCGGCATCCTCGGTGCCATCACAGCAAATGACCATGCCTGAATGCTGCGAGAAACCCATGCCCACGCCGCCGCCATGATGCAGCGACACCCAGGTGGCGCCTGACGCGGTGTTAAGCAAGGCGTTGAGCAGCGGCCAATCAGAGACGGCATCAGAGCCATCTTTCATCGCCTCAGTCTCACGGTTCGGTGAAGCCACCGAACCAGAATCCAAGTGGTCCCGTCCGATCACAATTGGAGCTTTCAATTCACCCTTGCGCACCATTTCATTGAAAGCGAGGCCTAGGCGGTGGCGCTGGCCGAGTCCCACCCAACAGATGCGCGCCGGCAAGCCCTGGAAAGCAATGCGTGCGCGCGCCATGTCGAGCCAGTTGTGCAGGTGTTTGTCGTCCGGGATCAGTTCCTTCACCTTGGCATCGGTCTTGTAGATATCCTCCGGATCGCCCGACAGCGCACACCACCGGAAGGGGCCGATGCCACGGCAAAACAAGGGCCGGATATAGGCGGGTACAAAGCCGGGGAAAGCGAAGGCATTTTCCAACCCTTCATCCTTGGCCACCTGGCGGATGTTGTTCCCATAATCCAATGTCGGGACGCCTCGGTTCCAGAATTCTACCATTGCGGCCACGTGGTCTCTCATCGAGGCGCGGGCGGCCTTGATCACAACTTGTGGCTCAGTCTCGCGCTTGGCGCGCCATTCTGCCAAACCCCAACCTTTTGGAAGATAACCATTCAGCGGATCATGTGCCGAGGTCTGATCAGTCACAATGTCGGGCCGTACATTGCGGCGCACCAACTCAGGGAAAATCTCAGCTGCATTTCCAAGCAGGCCCACTGATTTTGCCTCGCCCGCCTTCGTCCAGCGCGCGATCATCTCCAAGGCCTCGTCAAGCGAATTGGCTTTTTCGTCGACATATCTGGTGCGGATGCGGAAATCGATGCGCGTTTCATCGCATTCCACTGCCAGGCAGCAGGCTCCCGCCATCACCGCCGCAAGGGGTTGCGCACCGCCCATACCGCCCAAGCCACCAGTAAGAATCCATTTGCCTTTGAGATTGCCATCAAAATGCTTGCGGCCCGCTTCGGCGAAAGTTTCATAGGTGCCTTGAACAATCCCTTGCGTGCCGATGTAGATCCAGGAACCCGCGGTCATCTGGCCATACATGGCCAAGCCCTTCTTATCGAGTTCGTTGAAATGATCCCAAGTGGCCCAATGCGGTACAAGATTTGAATTGGCGATCAACACGCGTGGGGCGTCCTTGTGCGTTTTGAAAATGCCCACTGGTTTGCCAGATTGTACCAACAGGGTTTCATCGGCTTCAAGCGATCTCAGGCTCGCAACGATCTTGTCGAAATCCGCCCAGGTGCGCGCGGCGCGGCCAATGCCGCCATAGACCACAAGCTCATGCGGGTTTTCGGCCACATCGGGGTGCAAGTTGTTCATCAACATGCGCAGCGGCGCTTCGGTGAGCCAGCTTTTGGCGGAGATTTCCGTTCCAGTGGCCGGATAAATGTCGCGGACATTGTGGCGTGGATTATTCATGGTTTGAATCCCTCCAGGGCGGTGAAAATACTTTTGAGAATGGGCCGCAGCTTTGCTGTCTTACTGGCGCTGAAGGCCCAAGGTGGTGCTTCGGTTTCGAGATAGGCTGATTGGGCAATTTCCATTTGGATGGCATGAACGCCTGAGTGCGGCTGGCCGTAATGCAGTGTTGTCCATCCGCCGCGGAAACGGCCGTTCAAAACTGATGTGAAGGGCGCCGCCTTGACCAGATCGGTTGTAAGCCGTTCAATTTCCGGCGCACAGGTTTTGCCGTTGTCTGTGCCGATGTTCAGATCGGGCAGAGTGCCTTCGAACAGGAATGGAATGTAGCTGCGGATGGAATGGCAGTCATAAACAATCGCAAAACCATGCTTTGCCTTCACACGCTCGACTTCGGCAATCAGTGCCGCGTGATAGGGTGCATGAAACTTTGCGCGGCGCAGCTCTATCTCCTTTGCGTTTGGCTCTTGTCCATTTTGATAGATCAGCTGTCCATCGAAATCAGTGAGCGGGCAAAGGCTTGTCGTGTTCTGGCCGGGGTAAAGCGAGATGCCGGAGGGATCGCGGTTAGCGTCAATCACATAGCGGTGGAAGGTGGCTGATACGACCGTCACATCCGGCAGAAGGCCATCATAGAGTTTGCCGATATGCCAGTCCGTGTCGGCCAGTTTGCGGCCGTTGTCATTGAGTCTGGACAAGATCTCGTCGGGCACGTGCGTGCCGCCGTGGGGCTGGCCCAAAATCAGCGGTCCATCTCCGCGTTTCACTTCAATGGGCTGCATCAATGCAATTCCGGGAAAGCAATGCCAGCGGCCGCGATGACGCTGCCATCTCGCACCTGATCTGCGCCCTTTTCAAGATCGGGCGAAATGAAGCGGTCTTCCTTGATGGGCTTCACATGTTTCCTCAAAGCCGCAACCACTTTCCGCAGCGGGGCACTGGTCTTCAATGGCGCGCGGAATTCAATTCCTTGCACGCTGCAGAGCAGCTCAATGCCGAGAATGCGATCGAGGTTTTCCACCAGCCGCTGCAGGCGCCTTGCACCATGCGCTGCCATCGAAACATGATCTTCCTGATTGGCGGAGGTGGGAGTTGAATCCGTCGAACACGGCATGGCGATATGCTTGTTCTCACTCATCAACGCCGCACTTGTCACTTCAGCGATCATATAGCCGGAGTTGAGCCCAGGATCAGGCGTAAGAAAGGGTGGCAGATCAAATGAAAGCCCGGGATCAACCATCAGCGCGATGCGCCGCTGCGCGATGGCGCCGATTTCGGCTCCAGCTAGGGCGATCATGTCTGCCGCGAAGGCTACAGGCTCGGCATGAAAATTACCGCCGGAAACGATGAGGCCACGTATGGTGAGAACCAAAGGATTGTCGGTTGCGGCATTGGCTTCGATTTCAAGTGTGGAGGCCGCCTGACGCAACACATCCATCGCAGCACCCACCACCTGGGGCTGGCAGCGGATGCAGTAAGGGTCCTGCACACGCGTATCACCTTCACGATGGCTCTCGCGGATCACTGAGCCTGCGAGCAACTTACGCATGGTTGCGGCGGCAGCGATTTGGCCCTTGTGGCCCCGCAATGCATGAATTTCCGGCTCGAGCGGCGCAGTCGATCCCATGATGGCATCGGTGGAAAGGGCCGCCGTCACTAATGACGTTTGTGCTGCGCGCCACACTTCAAACAGGCCCGCCAGTGCGTAGGCGGTGGAGAATTGCGTGCCGTTGATCAGCGCTAATCCCTCCTTAGGGCCCAGTGCCACGGGCTTCAATCCGGCCTTGGCCAAGGCCGCTGAGCCTTTCATGCGCTTGCCGCCGAATTCGGCTTCGCCTTCGCCAATCATCACAGCAGTCATGTGGGCCAAGGGCGCCAAATCACCTGAGGCACCGACAGAACCTTGCGCCGGAACAACCGGCGTTACGCGCTTTGCGAGCATGCCCTGCAGCAATGTGATGATGTCCCACCGCACACCTGATGCGCCGCGGCCGAGAGAAAGCAACTTCAAGGTCATCATCAAGCGCACTAGGCGTGCTGGCATCAAATCACCAACGCCCGCGCAATGCGAGAGGATGAGATTGCGCTGCAACTGGGCCGCATCCTTGGCTGGTATTTTGATGGATGCCAATTTGCCAAAGCCGGTGTTGACACCATAGACCGCATCGCTGCCCGCCACGGCCTTGGCGATCATCTTGGCCGCGCGTTCCACGGGCTTGCGCGCAGTGGCGTGCAAGGTGCTAGCCATGTCGCCCCAATAGATTTCGGAGAGCTGTTTGAGGGAAACCCGTCCCGGTTTCAAGGTTGCGTGCGGCATGGATCACCTGCGAAATAGCGTTGATGTAAGGGGTTGAAGCCGATGCGATAGCTCAGCTCGTTGGGGTGGCCCACATTCCACTCCGCCAAATCGGCGCGCTTGCCCGCCTCGAGTGTGCCGCAATCATCCAGACCCAATGCCTGCGCCGCGTGGCAAGTTGCGCCGCGCAAGCACTCTTCAGGCGTCATGCGGAACAAGGTTGCAGCCATATTCATGGTGAGCAATAGCGAGGTGAGTGGCGAAGAGCCGGGATTGCAGTCTGTGGCGACAGCCATGGGAACGGCGTGTTTACGGAACAGTTCAATGGGCGGGGCCTGCTTTTCACGAATGAAATAGTATGCGCCAGGCAGGATCACAGCAACCGTTCCAGTAGCTTTCATTGCCAGCACGCCCGCTTCGTCCAGATATTCAAGGTGGTCGGCAGAAATGGCTTTGAACGAGGCCGCGAGTTTCGCACCACCGAGATTTGAAAGTTGTTCCGCATGCAGCTTCACTGGCAAGCCAAGTTCCCGCGCCACCTTAAACACGCGCGTTATTTCATCGGCATTGAAGGCGATCCCTTCCATGAATCCATCAACGGCGTCCACCAGGCCCTCGGCATGGGCCGCGCGCAAGGCCGGGATGCAGATCTCGCCAATATAGGCTGATGGCCGCCCCTTGAATGCCGGTGGAATGGCATGTGCGCCAAGAAAGCTCGTCTTCACGCGAGCGGGGCGCAAGCCGGCAATGCGCCGCGCAACACGCAGCATGCGAATTTCGGTATCCACGTCCAGCCCATAGCCGGACTTGATCTCTATGGTGGACACACCCTCTGCCAACATCGTGTCCACACGCTTCAACGCCTGTGCGAGCAGGGTTTCATCATCTGCCTCGCGCGTGGCCATGACTGTTGAAACAATCCCGCCGCCGGCCCTGGAAATTTCTTCATAGGATGCGCCTTGCAAACGCATTTCAAATTCACGCGCCCGGTTGCCACCAAACACCACATGGGTGTGGCAATCGATCAGCGCAGGAGTAAGCAAGCGTGCCGCGCAGTCAACCCGGTTCCAGCCATCAAACTCTTTGGGCAACGCCGCTGCAGGTCCAACCCACCTGATCAGGCCGCTTTCAATAGCCAGCGCCCCATGGTCCACCAGCCCATAGGGGACGGGGCCCGCGAGCGTGGCCAACCGCGCATTGATAAAAACCTGCTTCGACACACGTTCCACCTGAGATTAATGTTGCACCTCGAAAACTAGCGGACTAGAAATAATATGTCTAGACATATTAATGGTGAGCCAACATGATAATTTTTGCGAGGCGGGGGCTGCTGCCAGAGGGCTGGCGCGAGAATGTGCGGCTCACACTGGCACAAGGAAGAATTGCACAGATTGTCACTGATGCATCCGCAGATGTACCTGACGTGCGTGTAGACACTTTACTGCCCGCCATATCGAACCTGCACTCCCACACTTTCCAACGCGCCATGGCAGGCATGACAGAGAAACGCAGTGCGAGCACTGACAGTTTTTGGACATGGCGCGAGTTGATGTACCGCTTTTTGCAGTACCTATCGCCAGACGATGTGGAAGCGATCGCAAGTTTTGCTTTCATGGAGATGCAGGAGGCGGGCTTTGCCTCGGTTGCCGAGTTTCACTACCTGCACAATGCCGTTGGAGGCGCACCGTACACAAACAAGGCCGAACTCTCGGGCCGTATCATGGCCGCCGCACATCAGACTGGCATGGGACTGACATTGTTGCCCGTTCTCTACAGCTATGCCGGTCTTGGCAAAAGGCCGTTGGCTGAGCGGCAATTACGCTTCAAGAACACACGCGAGGAATTCTCGCGGCTTCACGCTGAGGCCACCCGACTCATGGAAAAATCCCTGCCCGCAGATGCAAGGATTGGCGTGGCGCCACACTCTTTGCGCGCGGTCAGCGCGGAGGACCTGCAGGCCTTGGCTAACCAATTCAAGGCCGGGCCCATTCATTTGCACATCGCAGAACAGACGGCGGAAGTGGATGAGGTTTCTGCTGCCACAGGTCAAAGGCCTGTTGAATGGCTGCTCAGCCATGCGGAAGTGAACAGGAGTTGGTGCTTGATCCACGCCACTCAGATGACACAGGCAGAAACCATTGAATTGGCCAGAACCGGTACCGTTGCGGGACTTTGCCCGATCACCGAAGCGAATTTGGGCGACGGCATTTTCAATGCGCCAGATTTTATTAATGCAGGTGGCGCCTTTGGTGTCGGCACCGATTCCAATATCAATATCTCAGTTTCCGACGAGCTGCGCACCCTCGAATACAGCCAGCGCTTGAGAGACAGGCAACGCAATGTATTGGCGCAAGAGAATGGTGCCACGGGCCATAGTGTCTACACGCGCGCTTTGACAGGTGGGGCACAAGCCCTTGGCCGCGCTTGCGGCGCGATTGCCGCTGGCAATTGGGCTGATCTTGTCGCAATTGATAGTGAACACATCCAGCTCTGCGCTTTGACAAAGGAACAATTGCTGGACGGATGGATTTTTGCGTCTAACGCCGAGGTGGTGACTGATCTTTGGTCAGCCGGTCGTCATTGCGTCCGCGCGGGCCAACATGTCCAGCGGGACGCGATTTCCAAGAAATACCGCAGCGTGTTGAAGCGGTTGTCTCAAATGCTCTGATCTGAGCTGCTTTGTAGGGTCACTGTGACGGCAACGGCATCCGCCGAAAGCGTCAGACTGTCTGTCGCTTGCTCCAGCCAGCAAAAATCACCGGCTTCCGCGCTTCCGGCGGTGGACTGCCCCGTCCCCGACACAAGGTAAACGCCAAACTTCGTAGCCGCTTCATTGTTGCCTGAAACCAGCCCCGGGCCTTGCCTCACCGCCATGGAACCGCGCGTCTTTTCCGCATCAAATATCAAATTGAAGTCCCGGCACGGGCCGTCCAACAGTTGTCCGTCAATTTCTTCACCGCCAGAAAACGCGACCGGTTGAAGGAGGCCCGCATCATAGCTGCGTTCCCTGCCGATCAGCCGCATTCCGCTACCCGATACAACGCAAAGCCATCGCTTATGGCGCGGAAACAGAGAAAATGGCCCGCTCGCTGCCACATCGGCTACACTGATCCGCCATGTGAAACTCTCGCCCTCGCCTTGGCGCGCGATCTCGTGGGTTGTGCCGCCACCGTTTTTCCAAGGCATCGTCTTGAACTTTGCACTGCGAAGAAACTGCATTCAGCCTTCCCACTCCGCCACCAAGTCCTTCGCTTCAACCTGATCTCCCGGTTTGACGAAAATGGATTTGATGGTACCTGCCCTTTCAGCCGTGAGCGCCGTCTGCATCTTCATCGCTTCAAGCTGAAGAATGATGTCGCCCTTGGCCAGTTTCTGGCCGGGCCTTGCCACAAGGCCGATGATGAGACCGGGCATTGGGGCCGCGATATGTGCGGGGTTCGCAGTGTCAGCCTTGGCGCGGGCTGCTACCTTGGCCTTGGCCGAACGGTTAGGCACGCTTACCTCGCGCGGCTGGCCGTTGAGCTCAAAGAACACTTTTACTTGGCCCGTGTCGGATGTGGCTCCCACAGTTTGCAGCAATATCTCCAAACGCTTGCCGGGGTCAATTTCGGCAGTCATTTGCTCGCCGGGCTGCATGCCATAGAAGAAGGTGTGCGTGGGCAAGGCGCGCACTGGGCCATAGGCGCGGTGGCGGGCGCGGTAATCCATGAAGACCTTTGGATACATCAGGTAGCCATTCAGGTCTTCGTCATCCATCATTTCGTCTTCATTGCCGTCGGCTCCGATCTTGAGATCGGCCTTCACCTTCGCACGGATGGCGGCAATGTCAGCGGGCGGCAGTGACGCGCCGGGGCGTGTGGTGATGGGTTTTTCGCCCTTCAACACTTTCTTGGAAATGCTTACGGGCCAACCACCTTCAGGCTGGCCAAGATTGCCCTTCAGCATATCCACCACAGATTCCGGGAAAGCCACTTCGACATTTGGGTCTTCTACTTGTGCGCGGCTCAGATTCTGGGACACCATCATCAACGCCATGTCGCCCACTACCTTGGATGAGGGTGTCACCTTCACAATGTCACCAAACATCATATTGGCTTCGGCATAGGCGCGAGCCACCTCGTGCCAACGCTCTTCAAGGCCCATGCTACGGGCCTGCGCCTTCAAATTGGTGAACTGGCCGCCCGGCATTTCGTGGAGATAGACCTCTGATGCCGGCGCTGCGAGGCCACTTTCAAAGGCGGCATATTGGGCGCGCACTTGCTCCCAATAATCCGAGATCACGCGAATGGCAGCAATGTCGAGGCCCGTGTCACGCTCGGTGTGGTGCAAGGCTTCGACGAGAGACCCCAGGCAAGGCTGAGATGTACCTCCGGAGAATGCATCCATCGCCGCATCCGCCGCATCAACACCAACATCCGCTGCTGCGAGAACAGTGGAGGCCGCAATGCCGGAGGTGTCATGTGTGTGGAAGTGAATGGGCAGGCCCACTTCTTCCTTCAACGCCTTGATCAGAACGCGCGCGGCAGCAGGCTTGAGCAAGCCTGCCATGTCTTTTAGGCCCAGCACATGTGCGCCCGCCTTTTCCAAATCGCGCGCCATGCGGAGATAGTATTTGAGATCATATTTGGCGCGGGCAGGATCAAGAATATCGCCGGTGTAGCAAATGGCCCCTTCGCAGATACGCCCTGCCTCATTCACGGCGTCCATCGCCACGCGCATGTTCTCAACCCAGTTGAGTGAGTCAAATACGCGGAACACATCAACGCCTGTCTTTGCGGCCTGGGCCACAAAACCCTTCACCACATTGTCGGGGTAGGTGGTATAGCCCACGCCATTGGCGCCGCGCAGAAGCATCTGAATCAAATGGTTTGGCATCGCGGCTCGTAAATCGCGCAAACGCTGCCAGGGGCATTCCTGCAAGAAGCGGTAAGCCACGTCAAAGGTGGCGCCGCCCCAGCATTCCACCGAGAAAAGCTGCGGTAGATTGCCCGCATAGGCAGGTGCTGCGCGCAACATGTCAAAGCTGCGCATGCGCGTGGCGAGCAGGCTTTGGTGCCCATCACGCATGGTGGTGTCGGTGATGAGCAGCCGCTTCTCGGCTTTCATCCAGTCGGCAATCGCTTGTGGCCCTTCAGCCAAAAGCTTTTGGCGCAGGCCCTGCTCCGGCGCGGGCTGGGCCACCGGCGGGCGCGGCGCGTGGATGTGTTCTGCTGGCTTGGGGCGACCGATCACTTCCGGGTGTCCATTCACCGTGATGTCGGCAATGTAGGTGAGGATCTTGGTCGCCCGGTCACGCCGCTTCTTGAAAACAAAAAGCTCCGGCGTGGTATCGATGAACTTTGTGGTGCAGGTGTCGTTGAGGAAGCTAGGGTGCTTCAACAGGTTTTCAACAAAGGCGATGTTGGTGGCCACGCCGCGGATGCGGAATTCGCGCAAGGCGCGGTCCATACGGGCGATGGCTTTCTCCGGCGTGGGGGCAGTGGCGATCATCTTCACCAGCAGAGAGTCATAGTGGCGTGTAACCACGGCACCCGCATAAGCCGTGCCGCCATCCAGTCTAATGCCCGGGCCGTTAGATGAGCGGTAGGCAGTGATGCGGCCATAGTCGGGAATGAAGTTGTTTTGCGGATCTTCGGTCGTGATACGGCATTGAATAGAGTGGCCGCGCAGGTGAACGTCGCTTTGCGATTTTGCTCCCGTGGCCTCGGCCAGTGTCTTGCCCTCAGCGATGAGGATTTGCGCCTGCACGATGTCAATGCCCGTCACTTCTTCAGTGACGGTGTGCTCCACTTGCACGCGCGGGTTCACTTCGATGAAGTAGAACTTGTGAGTGTCCATATCCATCAGGAACTCAACGGTGCCGGCGCATTCATAATTCACATGGGCGCAAATCTTGGTGCCAAGCGCGCAGACTTCAGCACGCTGTGCATCCGTGAGATAGGGGGCCGGCGCGCGTTCCACCACTTTCTGGTTACGGCGCTGCACCGTGCAGTCACGCTCGAACAGGTGATAAAGTCCGCCATGCTTGTCGCCAAGGATTTGAACCTCCACGTGGCGCGCACGGGTAATCATTTTTTCAAGATAGCCCTCGCCATTGCCGAAGGCGGCCACGGCTTCACGCCGGCCTTCAAGAATCTTGTCACGCAATTCGGTGGCGCTCGCGATGGCACGCATGCCGCGCCCGCCGCCGCCCCACGAGGCTTTCAGCATCAGCGGATAGCCAAGGGCAGCTGCTTGTTTTTCAATCGATGCAAAGTCATCGCCCAACACTTCTGTGGCCGGAATGACCGGCACACCCGCCGCAACCGCCACCTTTCGCGCCGAGGCTTTGTCGCCCACTGCGCGCATTGTCTCTGCCTTGGGGCCGATGAACACAAGGCCTGCCGCATCACAGGCCTCCACAAAGTCGGGATTCTCTGACAGCAGCCCATAGCCGGGGTGAATGGCGTCGGCGCCACTCGCCTTGGCCACGCGGATGATTTCCGGGATCGAGAGATAGGCCTCTACTGGCTTTAAGCCTTCGCCAATCAGATAGGCCTCATCTGCCTTGAAGCGGTGCAGCGAAAGCTTGTCCTCTTCAGCAAAAACCGCCACGGTGCGTTTGCCCAGCTCATTTGCGGCGCGCATTACGCGAATGGCAATCTCGCCCCGGTTGGCGATGAGGATTTTGGAGAAAGTGCGGGTCATCCTAGCGTTCATGATTTTCCTCGCAGCATCACTAAGGCTGAATTACCTGATGTAAAGTACAAAAAACGTCATTTGGATGCGTGACCGGAGATAATTTTCTGATGTTATAAGCTCAAAGACAGTTGGTATGCATTGTGCTGGCGATGCAATATCAAGCAGCTCCCATTGTTGACCATCAGCAAAGTGCAACGCTATCACTGGGTCAATACATTCCACCCGCCGACACAGGAACTCCGTGACAAAACCACCATTGTTGATGCTTGGCCCCTATCCGCCCGCCGATACACAGGCCCTGGCTATGGATTTCGAAGTTCTCAATTTGTGGGAACAGCCAAACCCATCTGCCTTTCTCGCTGCCCAGGCACCGCGCATACGCGCCATTGCCACGCGTGGCGATCTTGGCGCCGGGCGCGACTTGCTGGATCAGCTTCCCAATCTCGAAGTGATTGGCTGTTTCGGTGTTGGCGTGGACGGCATTGACCTTGCCACGTGTAAGTCGCGCGGCATCAAGGTTGCCAATACACCTGAGGTGTTGTCGGAGGATGTGGCGGATTTGGCCCTGGCCCTGATGCTGGGCATCGCGCGGCAGATTCCACAGGCCGATGCCTTCACCCGTGCGGGCGAATGGGCCAATGGGTCATTCCCGCTGCTGACCCGGATGAATGGCAAGCGGCTGGGCATTCTTGGCCTGGGTCGCATTGGCTTGGCCATTGCCAAGCGCGCTGAAGGCTTCGGCATGCCCATCAGCTATCACGCGCGGCAGCCAAGGGAGGGTGTGAACTACAAACATTTCAAGTCTGCTGCCGAACTTGCCCGCAACAGCGATTTCCTTGTGGTCATCGTGCCCGGCGGGGCGGCAACCGACAAAATGGTGAATTCCGAAGTGTTGGCTGCTCTTGGGCCCAAAGGGTTTCTCATCAACGTGGCGCGCGGCTCGGTGGTGGATGAAGAAGCGCTGCTCACGGCCCTTGGAGGCAAATCCATCGCGGGCGCGGCGCTGGATGTGTTCTGGAATGAGCCCAATATCAACCCTCGCTTTTTCAGCCTGAACAATGTGGTGCTTCATCCGCATGGCGGAAGCGGCACGGTGGAAACCCGCGCCGCTATGGGTAAGCTGGTGCGCGACAATCTCGCTGCGCATTTTGCGGGCAAGCCTTTGCTCACGCCTGTGGTGTGAAGTTGTGGGCCACTTTGCATGAGCCTTACCAACTTAGTGAAAGTCCCTTGATTTTGGCACGGTGCGCACATTGCGCGGATGCCGGCCTGTTGCGGCTTGCGCCGTGAATGACGGTGCTTGCGCCTTGTCTTCGGACAGTCGCAGCAATTCACTTGAACGGTCAAAGATGCGTTCTGCCACCAGATGCACCACATCGCCCTCACCACGCTGCACCTTGCCTTCCACCAGCAGAAGGCGCGCACCCATGATCTCGCGGCGGAATACCGAAACAAGCCTGGGCCACACCACCACATTGGCAATGCGGGTTTCATCGCTTAGCGTGATGAACACCACGCCGGAATCGCCCGGCATTTGCCGGATGAGCACAATGCCAGCACAGGATGCGCGCGTGCCATCTTTCGCATTCCAGATTTCCTCACAACTCATCGCTCCTTCGCTGTGGAATAGATCACGCAGGAAAGCCATCAAATGCGCTTTCAGTGACAGGCGCAGCATTTGATAATCCGCCACGACATGCTCGGAGAGCGGCATCTGCGGCAAAGGGGCTATGTCTTCTTCCGGCTGTTCTTCGGCGTAAGCGGCGGCAAACAGCGGCAGATCTTCATGATCGGGCAGGCGGCGCACAGCCCAGAGAATCTCGCGCCTGTCCTTGTCGATGGATTGGAAAGTATCAGCCTCGGCCAGAATGATCATGGCGCGCTTTGGCAATTTGGCTTTTCGCGCGACATTCACCACCGCACCAAAGCCATTGCCGCGCGCGCCTGCAAGTGTTGCGGCCCACTCCTCGCGGAAGCCATCAACCTGACGCAAGCCCAGGCGCAGGGCCAGGCCCTCCTTGTTCATTTCCAGCGCATTGTCCCAGCCGCTGAAATTCACATCCACATGGCGCACTTCAACACCATGCTCGCGCGCATCGCGCACGATTTCGGCGGGTGCATAAAAACCCATGGGCTGTGAATTTAAAAGCGCACAGGCAAAAGCTGCCGGGTGGTGTTTCTTGATATAGGCCGAGATGTAAACCAGATGAGCAAAACTGGCGGCGTGGCTTTCGGGAAAACCATAAGAGCCAAAGCCTTCAATCTGCTTGAAGCAGCGCGCGGCAAAATCGGGCTCATAACCGCGTTCCACCATGCGGCCCACGAATTTGTCACGGAACCTGTCGATGGTGCCGAGGTTGCGGAAGGTGGCCATGGCGCGGCGCAGGCCATTGGCCTCCTCAGGCGTAAACTTGGCCGCAACAATGGCCAGCTTCATCGCCTGCTCCTGAAACAGCGGCACACCGAAGGTTTTGCCCAGCACGTCGCGCAGCTCATTGGGATCGCCATATTTGGGCGCGGGAAACTCCGTCTTTTCCTTGCCACTTCTACGCCGCAGATAGGGATGCACCATGTCGCCCTGAATGGGGCCGGGGCGCACCAGCGCCACTTCAATGACGAGATCGTAGAAATTGGCGGGCTTCAGCCGCGGCAACATGCTCATCTGCGCGCGGCTTTCCACCTGAAACACGCCAATGGAATCGGCTTTTTGCAACATCTCGTAAATTTCCGGCTGTTCGCGCGGCACCGTGGCCAGGTCCATGGCCTTGCCTTCATGGATGCGAATGAGTTCAAAGGCCTTGCGGATACAGGTGAGCATGCCCAACGCCAGCACATCCACCTTCATCATGCGCAGCGTATCGATATCGTCTTTGTCCCACTCAATGAAGAAGCGGTTTTCCATGGTGGCGGGGCCCACGGGCACGCATTCATCCAACCTGTCTTGCGTCAGCACAAAGCCGCCCACATGCTGCGAGAGGTGGCGCGGAAAGCCGATCAACTCATTGGCAAAAGCCACAGTCTGGGCGATCACAGCATTCTGCGGATCAAGCTCTCCCTGCCGTATGTCGCGCTCCTTGAGGCCGTGACCCCAGGAACCCCAGACCCCACCCGCCATGCGCGCCGTCACATCTTCGGTGAGACCAAACACCTTGCCAACCTCGCGGATGGCGCTGCGCGGGCGGTAGCAGATTACTGTGGCGGCTAGGGCCGCGCGGTGCGTGCCATAGCGCTGATAGATATATTGGATGACCTCCTCGCGCCGTTCGTGCTCAAAATCCACATCGATATCCGGCGGCTCCTTGCGCTCTTCGCTGATGAAGCGTTCAAAGAGGAGATCAATCTCCAGCGGGTTCACCGCCGTGATGCCGAGCACGTAACACACCGCTGAATTGGCGGCAGAGCCACGCCCCTGACACAGGATTTTCGCGCCGCGCGCAAATTTCACAATGTCATGCACGGTGAGAAAATAGGGCGCAATCTCCATCTTGGCGATCAGCGCCAGTTCCTTCTCAAGGCTCGCACGTACTTTCTCCGGAACGGCGGGGCCATAGCGTTCCTGCAGGCCCTGCTGCACCAAATCCTCCAGATGTTGCTGCGGGCTTTTGCCCTTGGGCACGGGCTCATCGGGATAGTTGTAGCGGATCTGATCCAGCGTGAAGCTTATGCGGCCTGCAAAGTGCAGGGTCTCGTCGATGGCCTGTGGTGCGTCAGTAAAAAGAGATCGCATTTCGGCAGCAGATTTCAGATGCCGCTCGGCATTGATGGTCAGCAGCCGGCCGGCCGTATCAAGCGTCACATGCTCGCGGATGCAGGTGACAACATCCAACAGCTTGCGCCGCTCCGGCACATGATACAGCACATCATTGATGGCGATGAGCGGCACGCCGGATTGCTGCGCCAGTTTCTTCATGCGCTTGAGCTGGCGCTTGTCATCACCCAAAAAAGGCATGGAAGCGCCCAGCCACACGCGGCCTGGGGCGGCGGCGTAGAGGGCTTTGAGCATTTCCCTCTCCTCCTTAATCCCTCCCAAGCCCTGCGAGGAAGGGAGGGAGCCTGTTTCCCACCCCTTGTTCCAAAACTTCTCTTCCTCCGGTTTCAGCGCCTCGCGTTGACGCGCATGCGTGGAGACCACGATCAGCAGTAGCCCCTCCGCCCACGTGAGCAGGTCTTCAATGTAGAGATAACACTCGCCCTTTGGCGCGCGCAGTTTGCCCGCGCTCAGCAAGCGGCACAGGCGGCCATAAGCGGCGCGGTCTTGCGGATAGGCCAGAATGTCGGGCGTGCCATCGCGGAAGCACAACCTCGCCCCCACCAGCAGGCGGGGGCGTGGCTCCGCCAATTCCTGCAAGGCCGCATAGGCGCGCGCCACGCCGGCCAGCGTGTTGCGATCAGCGATGCCAATGGCGACATGGCCTAGTGCTGCCGCCTGCACCACCAACTCAGCCGGATGCGAAGCTCCGCGTAAGAAAGAGTAATTGGTGGTCACCGCCAGTTCGGCATAGGCGCTCATGCGAACATCCCATGTAAAAACCACTGCGACGGCTCGCGGGAAAGATCGCGGAATAGCCAATAGCGGCGGCCCGTGTCATCCTCGGCGCGGAAATAGTCGCGGGTATTTGGCTCCGGCCCTTGCAACCGCCACCACGGGCTGGCCAAGCGTTCCGGCCCTTCCCAACGGGTGAGGCCGCGCGCAGCCTTGCGCCACAAGAGGCGTGGCGGCGCTTCCTCCACCGTCACTGGCTCTGGCGGTGTGAACAGGCGCAAGGGTCGGCGCGGGGCTTCAGCATCGCTGCGAATAACTTGCCATGTGAACGCAGAGGTGGCGGGTTCTTGCGCGGGTGTGGTGGCCCACGAGCGCTCCGGCTCATGCGTATCCTGCGGCTGAAAGCGCAAGACTTGCTCGCGCCCGAAACGGGCGGCCAGCCTGTCCACCAAAAAGGCGATCTCGGCTTCGGCCTGTGCATCAGCTTCCAGCGTGATCATCACCTCTTGCATTTTTTCCACGCGCGAAGCGGCAAGGCGAATGAGATCAAATCCAAAGCCGGGATCCAGCGGGTCGGCCAGTGCAGCGAGGCGCTCATGGAACAGCCGGTCAATCACGCCCACATGGCGCACGGGCGCACCGCTTTCCACAGCAATGCTGCGGATTGCGCCATCGGCACGGAAGAAGCTTGCTTCCAGACGCCGCGCGCCCACACCTTCCTGCACCATCACCGCGCAAAGCTGCTGGGCGATCTCTTGCAGCGCGGCGCGGATCACAGTTTCCGTGACCACAGGTTCGGCAAAGCCTTGCGTTTCCCAATAGTCCGGTGCGGGCTTGCGCGGGTTGATGGGCCTGCCACTGCCAAGGCCCAGCGCTTCATCCATCACCGCCAGGGTGGAAGCGCCAAATCGCGCCACGATCTCGCTGCGTTTGCGGCTTGCGGCCTGACCAATGGTTTTAAGCCCGGCGCGACGAAAAGCATGGGTGGTGACCGCATCAAGCTGCAAGGCTTCAATGGGCAAGGGCGAAACAGCCTCGGCCTCGCGCCCTTCCGGCACGATCAGCCCGGCGCGGTGGCGCGCCAGCGCATGCGCCGCCAGTGCGGTTCCGGCAATGGCTGCTTGTACGGAAAATCTCCGCTGCAAAAGCTCATCGCAGATACGTGCAAGCAAATCGGCCTCATCGCCGAAAAAATGCACGGCTCCGGCCATGTCGAGGATGAGGCCATCGGGTGCGGCCAGCGCCACCACGGGTGTGAAGCGGTCACACCAATCCGCAAGTTGTGAAAGCAGCGCGGCATCGGCCTTGGGATTGGCAGGCACCACTTCAAGCTCCGGCACCATGGCGCGGGCATTGGCGAGCGGTTGACCCACATAAAGGCCCAGGCTGCGCGCAAATTTATCCACGGCCGAAAGGCGCAAGGCATTCTGTGCCTTCTCGGCAATCACCAGAGGCGGGGCGTTAAGCGTTTGCGGCTTAAGCCGCTTCAGCCTGTCTGTCGGAAGAAAGGGAAACCACAGGGCCAGCAGCCGCCTTTGCCGTTTCAAAGCGCCCATTGTCACAACTCCACGCCATTACCCACTGCCCCATGCGCCCCTGACGGTGGCGCACAAGGCTCACATCAAACACCGGATGCCCCCAATCATTTTCATCTTGCGGAACCTGCGCCGCCGCCTTCACCAGCCAACGCGTTTCCGCCGCACTCGCTTCCGCCTCTGCCCCCAGCCGCAGAAGGAGAATGGAAACGCCATGTTCCGCCGCCGCCAACACCAGCCTGCGGCTGGCGGTGAGATCGAGCAGTTTCGGGTTGCCCGCAATTTCAATGATGACACAGCCGAGGCTGGCGCAGGTGAGCGCATCGCCCGCCGCGCGTAAGCCATCCTGCATTTTGGACAGCGCCAAAAAAATCAGCCGTGAAGGATCAAGCCCATATTCGAGCAGTCCCGCCGGGCAGGCGGCACCATATTCACGGGCGGCAAAACTCTGCCCGATCCACAGCATGGGCTTATCCCCCGCCAACCGCAGCGCCAAGCCGGTGGCAAAGCCGGTGGCCGATGCCTCATGGCCGGGGGCGGCAAAAACTTCATGCAAGGCGCCGCGCGCAAGGCCGCCCTGCAACACGTCATCCACCGCCTCATGGCCCAGGCTGGCGCGAGCTACAGGCTTGGCAAGGCCAGGCCGGGCCAAGGCCTCGCGCAGGCTGGCAATCTTGTCTGGGATGGCTGGGGGGGCTTCCATCCAACCAGCAAAGAACAAAACAGGAACATTGTCAACGGCAGAAAAATACGCGCCCGCTCAAACTCTTGTCATGCGGTGGCGGCGGAACGCAAAGCCCCATAGGCCGACAAATGCTGTTCATGAACGGCCCGAAAGCGCGGCTCGCTGGCCACCAGCTTTTCAAAATCGGCTTCAATCTTGCGGGCCTTGTCGGCGCTCATCGGCTGAACGGTGGAACTCGACATTGCGGCCTCATGCCAGCCTTTCACCTGCTGCCAATCCTGCGGCACCTCATCGCCCCATTGCAAGGCCTCGGGCTTATTGGAAAGGCCCACGCCATTCCAATAAGTTTGCATTTGCCCTGCGGGATCTGCCTGTACGCTTTCACTCTCGACCACAACAGGCTTCACCCCCGTTTGGGCATGGATGCCTTGCCAAAGCTGCCACTGCGCGGAGAGGCCCAACTCCTCACTGGTGAAGTCTGGATCAAGCTTTGCAAAAGACACAAGCGAGGCCTTGGGATCGCGGATCAAAAAGCTATGCGTCACACGGCGCAGGAATGGCTCATCATCCAGAATATGCGGCATCACATAATAAGCCATATCCTTGAAGAACACTGGCCTTGATTCCGCCTTCTTCAGGATCATGTCGCGGATGGCCTCATAGGTTTTGGGATGCTCATCGCGCGCATCGAAATGCGGCATCTGCTTCTTGGCCCGGTTGACATAGTAGTCATACATGAAGGGCTCATGCAGACATTCGAGATCGCCGCGCGCGCGCATGATGCGCTCAAAGGCGGTGGACATCGAACGTGGATGCGACCACAGCGCGATGATGGCATGGCTCATGCCGAAACCTCGGTGAAGGCGCGGTCAATTCCCTCAGCCACCGCATCAACATCGGCAAGTGACAGGCACATCGGAGGCACCATGCGCAGCACCGAGCGATGTGGGCCAGATTTAGAGAGGATCAGGCCTTGCGTCCGGCAGTTTTCAAATACGGCCGCAGTGATGGCGGCATCGGGCTCCTTGGTCTTGCGGTCTTTCACCATTTCAATCGCCAGCATCAGCCCGCGGCCGCGCACATCGCCAATGGCCTTGTGCTTCTGCTGCAAATCCCTGAGGCGAACCAAAAGGGCTGCACCAACGGTTTTGGAATTGGACTGCGTCTTTTCTTCGCGGATCACCTGCAACACAGCGCGGCCCGCCGCACAGCTTGTGGGGTTGGCCCCATAGGTGTGGAACATGAACTTGTCGGCCATCACATCACCGATGGCCTTCTTGGCCACCACAGCCCCCAGCGGGAAGCCATTGCCAATGCCCTTGGCCATCACCACAATGTCGGGCACCACGCCATCGGCCTCAAAGCCCCACATGTGATCGCCGGTGCGGCCAAAGCCCGATTGCACTTCATCGGCCACATAGAGCCCGCCAGCGGCGCGCACGCGCTCAGCCGCGCCTGACATATAGCCTTTCGGCATCTCAATGATGCCGCCATAGCCCTGCACACTTTCCACAAAGATGCCCGCCACCTTGCCTGTGGTGGAGGTGGCGATGGTTCGGTCGATCTCATCGAGATAAGGCTCAGCCCCCGGCCCAAAGATGCCGCGATATTGGTTGGGCTCCGGCACAAAGGCCACATTGCCGGGCATGCCAGGGTGGCGGAAGGCGGCGATGCCGGTGAGCGATTGTGCCGCTGATGTGGGGCCGTGATAGGCGGTGCGTAGCGCCAACAAATCGAGATTGCCCGTATAAGTGCGAGCCATCACCATGGCGAGGTCAATGGCTTCAGAGCCTGAATTGGTAAAATGCACTACCCATTCGTGGCCTTTGGGCATGGTGGCTGCCAGCTCTTCAGCGAAATGCGCCGGTGTAGGGTGATAGAACATCGTGGTGCAATGGGTGAGTTCCTGGGCCTGGGCCATTGCGGCATTCACGACGGTAGGATGCGAATGTCCAACCGAGATGCAAACATTCATGCCCAACAGGTCAGTGTATTTCTTACCCTCGGTGTCCCACAAATATTGCATCGCGCCTTTCTTGAAAATCAGCGGATCCTTGAAAGGCACAAACTTGCGCTGCGAGGCGGCATAGAACTGGTCGCGCCGCGCGGCCGTGGCGGCGAGAGACCAATCGGTTTCCAATGGCTTAGTCATGGCTGAAATCCTCTCAACTCATTGGCCCTTGAGGCGCAAGTTCTGCGGGTCATAGGGCGGCGATTGCAGAATGCGCGCCGGGCGTTCGCGGCCCAGCAGTTTCATGCTCAAACCTTCACGACACTCCGGTTCACGCAGAAAAGCCAGAGCCAGAGATTTCTGAACGCGGTGGCCAAATGCGCCTGAAGTGACGATGCCCACGGGGCGGCCCCGCGCAGCCAACTTGGAAACGGTACCCGCCTAGCTATTCAGCGGGCATCATCGCGGTTTGTCGATGCGGCCTGAAACTTATCGCCGCAAGGAATGCGCCGAGACCCATGCCTGCTGCCCCGATATAGAGCCAGGCGTAGCTGGCGAAATGGTCATAGATTAGCCCGCCAGCCAAAGGCCCGGTGGCCATGCCGAGGCCGCCTGCCATGGAGGTTCCGCCAATGATTGTGCCCATCATTGAGACCGGGAAATTCTCACGCGCCAGCACGGCATAGAGCGGCATCACACCTGCATAAGTGAAGCCGAACAACGCAGCGACGGTGTAGAAACCCGGCAACTCATGCACGAAAGCGTAGCACAGCGCGAAAGCCGCTTGCGCCAAGAGCCCGGCCGCCAGCATGAACTTCGCGCCATATTTGTCGCCTGCAAAGCCGAAGCCAACCCGGCCGGCCATGCCGGCGATGCCTTCGACAGCATAGATCGACGTGGCCGCCACCAGTGGAATGCCGCAGGTGATGGCATAGCTCACGGTGTGGAAGATTGGGCCGGAATGCGTGGCGCAGCAGAAGAAATTGGTGAGAGCCAAGATCAAGAAGGGCGCGGATAGCAGCGCAGTCTTCACCGACATCTGCGGCTCGCTCGCTTTCATTGGCGCGCCTGTGGCCCGCGCTTCCAATACCGGCGGACGGCGGATGAGGAAGGAAATGGGAATCATGGTGCAGGCCACGATGGCCGCAAGGATCAGCATGGATGTGCGCCAATCGTGCCGCGAGATCAACCATGCGGCCAGTGGCGACATGGTGGCCGGCGCAAGCCCGAATCCAGCCGAAACGAGCGACACGGCGAGGCTGCGCTGCGTTTCAAACCACCCCGTCACCGCCGCCATGAGTGGCGCCATGATGGCCGAGGCAGCACCGCCCACACACAAACCAAAGAGCAGTTGGAACAGGAACAGGGATTGTGATTGTGAGGCCAGTGTCAAAGCCAGTGCCAGCAAGATCGACCCCGCCAACACCACAGGCCTCGGGCCAAAGCGATCCGACAGCGCGCCCGCCATGAAGCCGCCGAAGGCCATGGCGAGGAACCCTATGGTCATGGCGCTGGCAATGCCGGTGCGCGACCATCCGGTGGCTTCTGCCATGGGAGTTATGAAAATGGGCAACGCAAACATGGCGCCAATAGCGATGCAGCCGAGAAATCCACCTGCGGCCACGATAACCCAGCGATAAGACGTGTTGGACATGTTCCCCTCGACTTCTTCAACCTTGATTTCGCTTATTTATGTTGATACCAACATATAATCATGAATGGGTCAAGACACCTGCCGCTGCCGGTCGTCCACGAAGTGCGCGACACCTGCCAGTGTTTCGCAGCGCAACGGCACGCGCGCCAGCTTGCCCGGCGCTTCGATGCGATTTTTCATCCGCTGGGGCTGACCAACGGGCAATTTTCGCTCATGGTGGCGCTGGCTGCACCCCGCCCCTGGCGGGTGAATGCGCTGGCGGAATTTCTCGCAATGGACAGAACGACATTGACCGCCATGCTCAATCCTCTGCGTCGGCGGAAACTGGTTTCTGTCGCGCCCGATAAGACGGACAAACGCGCCCGACTTGTCACACTCAACAAATCCGGCCACGCGTTGATCATGGATGCCGTTCCGCTTTGGCGGGCCGAACACGCCAAGTTGGCGCAGGAAATGGCTGCGCCCTACAAGCCCAAACGGGCGGAAAGCCGACCCGATAATTTGTGATGAACAATCAACCATATGGTTGAATATGCATTATCGTGATGTAACTGTCAACCATTTGGTTGAATAGTTGATTTGCTTGGCCTTCAGTCGCGATTTATCCGGCCTGCACTCCTCACCGGGGCGCATGGAGCGCACCGCGTCGCCTCAATTGATCGTCATCAAACTCGCGTTGCCGCCCGCCGCACTGGTGTTGATCGAGGTTGAAACCTCTTCCAGTGTCCAGGCTTTCACATAAGGCTCGGCCTGGGCGAGGATCACCGGGCCAGGAACGGCTGCAAGCCCGCTGAGCTTGGATTGAAGCTCATCTCCCTCGCCCTCCACCAGCGCACCCGCATAAGGCCCAGCGGCCTGCCAGTCTTCAACCCATTCGTGCTTTTCAAAGTCTGTCTTGGAACGCAAATGCCCTGCCCCGCCAATCACCGCCAGATTGCCGGTGCCTTGCAAAGCTGCGAGTTGGCGCTGCAAGCCTTCAAGTGTTTTCGGCAAACACAGTATGCGGCCGCGCGGATGCAGCGCATAGAGATTGCGCTCGCCCACAGGGCCCTGCAGTTCGATTTCGCCCGTCGGCAGTTTAGGCTGCGGGCTCGCGAGCAGGCGCTGGAGATAGAGAGGCCCACCCGCCTTCGGGCCGGTGCCAGAAAGTCCGCGCCCGCCGAAGGGCTGCACGCCCACCACTGCTCCAATGGTGTTGCGGTTCACATAGAGATTGCCCGCTTTGATGCGGCTCGTCACATGTTCAATGGTTTCATCCAACCGTGTGTGCAGACCAAAGGTGAGACCGTAGTCGGTGGCATTGATGGCGGTGATCACGTCATCCAGTTCATCGCGCTTGAAGCGCAAAACATGCAACACGGGACCAAAGACTTCGCGCTGAAGATCCGCGATGGAATTGATCTCGACGATCGTCGGAGCCACAAAGGTGCCGTTCTGCGGCAGGTCCGTTCGGGCGTGAACCACATGGCCGCTTGCGCGCATTTTTCCCACATGGGCATCAATCGTGGCCTTGGCCGAAGGTGAAATGATCGGGCCAATATCAGCCGCAAGTTGATTGGTGTTGCTCACACGCAATTCCGCCACAGCGCCCTTCAGCATGGTGAGCGTGCGGTCTGCCACGTCCTCCTGCAGACACAACACACGTAAAGCCGAGCAGCGCTGGCCCGCGCTGTCAAAAGCTGATGCGATTACATCGCCGACGACTTGTTCGGCCAGCGCAGAGGAATCCACAATCATGGCATTCTGCCCGCCAGTTTCAGCGATGAGTGGAACGGGCTTGCCCGAAGGCGAGAGACGTTTGGCAAGTGTGGCATTGATCAACCGGGCCACTTCGGTGGAGCCGGTGAACATCACGCCTGCCGTTTCAGGCGCTGCGACAAGGGCAGCACCAATCCGGCCATCGCCGGGCAGATATTGCAGAACTTCGCGCGGAATGCCTGCCTCATGTAGCAATTTCACGGCTTCGAAGGCGATCAACGGCGTTTCCTCCGCCGACTTGGCGAGAACCGTATTGCCTGCTGCAAGTGCTGCTGAAATCTGCCCCAGGAAAATCGCCAACGGAAAATTCCACGGGCTGATGCAAATGATGGGGCCAAGGGCCGGCGTGCCATCGGCAATATTGGCGCGGGCCTCAGTGGCGTAATAGCGCAGAAAGTCCACCGCCTCGCGCACTTCGGCGATGGCATTGGCGGCCGATTTCCCCGCCTCGCGCATGATGAGGCCGAGCAAAGGCTGTATGCGCTCCTGCAACAGATCTGCAGCGCGGTCGAGCATTGCGGCACGTTCTGCAGTTGGCGTGCTATTCCATTTTGGAAAAGCGGCCAGCGCCACCACAACGGTTTTGGCCACATCAGCTTCGGCAGTTTCCATTACCTGCCCCACTTCATCGGCATGATCGCCGGGGTTCAATACCACGTTTGGCTTTTGAGATGTGGGCTTGAATGCCAAGAGCGGCTCGGCTTTCACAGGTCCAACAGCGGAGCTGCTCAAGGCTTGTTGCAGTGTTGCCAGCGCCGCTTCACTCGCCAGATCAAGGCCTGCAGAATTTTTGCGCGCGCCATAGATTGCCGAAGGCGTTGCAATACGCTCATGCGGCTTTCCGGGTGGTGAAATCTGTGCCGCTTTCTCAGCGGGATCGGCAATCAATTCATCCAGGCGATATGACTTGTCGGCCAGTTGATGGACGAAGGAAGAGTTTGCGCCATTCTCCAAGAGGCGGCGCACAAGGTAGGCCAGCAATGTTTCATGCGTGCCCACCGGCGCATAGATGCGGCAGGGGCGTTGAAGTTTCTGCAACACTTCATCATAAAGCGGTTCGCCCATGCCATGCAGGCATTGGAATTCATAATCGCCCACCGCAAAATCGCCGCCTGCCATCTGGTAAATCGTGGACAGGCTTTGGGCATTATGGGTGGCAAATTGCGGAAACACATGGGCGCGCGCATCGAGGAGTTTGCGGGCGCAAGCGATGTAGGACACATCGGTGTAGAGTTTGCGGGTGAACACCGGAAAATCAGAAAGGCCGTCTAGCTGCGCGCGCTTGATCTCGCTGTCCCAATAAGCACCCTTCACCAACCGCACCATGATGCGGCGGCGCGAACGCTGCGCCAAGTCGATGATGAAATCGAGCACAAACGGGCAGCGGCGGCCATAAGCTTGCACCACAAAGCCAAGGCCATTCCAATTGGCCAGAGCGGGATCAACACTGAGGCTTTCCAGCAGATCGAGCGAAAGCTCCAGCCTGTCAGATTCCTCCGCGTCAATGTTAAGGCCGATATCATACCGTTTGGCCAAAAGTGCCAGCGATTTGACGCGCGGCAGCAGCTCTTTTTCAACGCGGGCATTCTGGCTGCGTTGATAGCGTGGATGCAGCGCCGAAAGCTTGATCGAAATGCCATTGCCGCCATAAGGCCCGCGGCGATTATCGGCTTTGCCAATGGCGTGAATGGCCGCTTCGTAAGAGGCGTAATAACGCGCAGCATCTTCTGCCGTCGTCGCCGCCTCGCCCAGCATGTCGAAGGAGAAGCGATAGCCGCTTTCTTCTCGCGAGTCAGCATTGTCGAGCGCTTCTGTGATGGTTTGCCCGGTGACGAATTGTTCGCCCATCATGCGCATGGCCATGTCCACGCCAGAACGTATGACAGGTTCACCCAGGCGCGCGACAAGGCGCGTAAGAGCGGTGGCGAGGCCCACATCATTGACTGTTGAGGTGAGCTTGCCGGTAACAATGAGGCCCCAGGTTGCCGCATTGACAAACAGTGGCCGCCCACCGCCCAAATGCGTGGCCCAGTTGCCATCGGCAATCTTATCGCGGATCAGCGCATCGCGCGTGGCATCATCGGGGATGCGAAGCAGCGCCTCAGCCAAGCACATGAGCGCCACGCCTTCCTGGCTGCTCAGTGCATATTCTTGCACCAGGCCCTGCACGCCGCTTTTTGTGGGTTTGGCGCGAAGGGCCTCAACGAGCTGGGTGGCCGTTGCAGCGATGGCAGATTTTGCTTCCGGTGATTGCGTGGCGGCGGCGATGAGAGGGGGCAGACATTCCACTTCCGGCCTTCGGCAGGAATTGGTGATGGCCTGGCGCAATGCAGATTGCGGCCGCAACGGAGGGGCGAAATTGGTGAAGGGATTGGAGGTGGAAGCGGGCATGGTGGAACCTCTGGCCTGAAGGGATGGGTCAGGAAGCTAGCAGAATTCAGGAATGTTTTCTGCCTTTAATGTTGCCAGTCACTTCACTATAGTTCTGCTTTGAGCATCAACTTCAGGTAATTCAGCAATGAAAAGTCAAATTCTTGGTGAAATTGACCATCTCGATCAGAAGATCATCTCCGCCGTCCAGCAGGATGGGCGCATTTCCATTACCGACCTTGCCGAAAAAATAGGCCTCTCCAAAACGCCCACGCAGGCGCGCCTCAAACGGCTGGTGGATTCCGGCACGATTGAAGGTTTCCGCGCCGTGCTCAATCCAGAGCGACTGGGGCTTGAGCATGTGGCCTTTGTCGAAGTGAAACTTTCCGATACGCGCGAAGATGCTCTGCAGAAATTCAACGCCGCCGTGAAAAAACTGCCCGAGGTTGAAGAGTGTCACATGATTGCTGGTGCCTTCGACTATCTGCTCAAGGTCCGAACGCGCGACATCAAGGCCTATCGGCAGGTGCTTGGCGAAAAAATCACCAAGCTGCCGCATGTGGCCAGCACATCCACTTTTGTGGCGATGCAATCCGTCAAAGAGAAATGATCAGGCGGGCCGCACGTCAGCGACGCGGTAGGTCGTCAATTCATCATCTTCGCGCACTGAAACATATTCACCCGCCACAAAAGGATGAGCGGCAAAACGATAGCCTGATTCATCATCATCCAAGTCGCCATGAATGTCATAGTGGAAGGCCCAAGAGCCGCCGGGTTTCCGCACCAGATGCCCTACTTCTTCCTTTTCATCCGGCCGAAAGCGGATGACCCGGCATTTTTCCTTGAGCTTATGCCAACTGTCAGCATCGATGTGACCATCCGCCAGAAGTGGCGCGATGAAATCATAACCGATGTTTGCAGCACCTTCGGGATGCTCCTTGGTCCGGGCCAGTTCCAGCCTCACGCGTTTCAACATGGTTGACCTCAATGGCTCAACAGAACGGCGCGGTCCAAGTTCGAGAGAACATGGCGCGTGGCGCCGCCGAAAACCAATTCGGTCAGGCGGCTGTGGCCATAGCAACCCATGACAACAAGGCCAGAGCCTGTGTCGCTGGCCGCGCGCATCAAGGCCCCACCTGCGCCGAGGCCATCAGAGGTGACGCGGCTGACTTCGGCCTTCACCCCATGGCGGGCCAGGCTATCCGCCAGATCGGCGCCCGGCACTATGCCTGACTGCTTGTTGTCGATGCTGGTTATGCGCACTGTCTTCGCCGCCTTCAACAAAGGCAGGGCGTCGAAAGCGGCGCGAGCGGATTCCTTGCTGTCGTTCCAGCCGAGCGTGATGTCATCGATCGCAAATTTGAACGGCCCCTGATCCGGCACAACCAAAACGGGCCGACCGGCGCCAATGGCCACCATTTCCACCATACCTTCGTCAATGGCGCCCTCTTCCGCCTTGCGCGTGCCATTGGCCATGATGATCAAGTCAGCGCTGCGGCTGTTGTCAATAACCACGGATGCGATGTCGGGCTGGCTGGATTCCACCGATTGAAAATCAAAGGTCAAGCCATCGGCCTGCATGGCCGATTCAAAGGCTGCCTTTACCTTGGGAAGTTGCTTTTCGAAAAACACACGGTAGCCGTCATAGGCAATGG
Source organism: Aestuariivirga sp. (assembly GCA_031424315.1). Classification (GTDB taxonomy): domain Bacteria; phylum Pseudomonadota; class Alphaproteobacteria; order Rhizobiales; family Aestuariivirgaceae; genus Aestuariivirga. The sequence continues at coordinate 6,882 of JANPHF010000050.1, read as the reverse complement.
GGCCCATGCCCGCGGCCACGCCAGCGTAGAGCTGCACACCGGGAATGACGTAAAGCCCTTTCACATGTGACTTGAATTTGGCGGCAAGCGCGCGCGCCACATCCAAAAGCCTGTCATTGGCCGAAATTTCGTTAAGACAGACCATGATTGTCTTGTAGGACATGACTTCCCTCCTGCTGTTAACAGCAAAACTAGGGCAAGCTTGGTGTCTCGGTATTGACCTGCGTCAAGTTTGCGCGAAATCTTGCGGGCTTCAGTGGCACGTCGCCACACAACCTATGTGGGAACCATGATGATCGCTTCAAGTGCTCAACCACCCCTCTTGCAGAATTGCCTGACCGCTCCCAATTAACGGTAACAACGAAAGGCACAATTCAAATGTCCGTCCGTCCCGTCAAAAGTATCACCACCGCAAGGCCCGCCATTGAAGGCGCTGGTGTGAAGCTGAACCGCGTGTTCGGCTTTGGCGACACCACACCTTTTGATCCCTTCCTGATGATGGATGATTTTCGCAACGACAAGCCAGCGGATTATCTGGCCGGTTTCCCATGGCACCCACACCGGGGCATTGAAACGATCACCTATGTGCTCGCAGGCACGGTTGATCATGGCGACAGCCTGGGCAACCGCGGCTCGCTGGGCGCTGGAGACGTGCAGTGGATGACCGCAGGGCGCGGCATTATGCATCAGGAGATGCCAGAGGGTGATGCCATGGGACGCATGCATGGCTTTCAGCTCTGGGCCAATTTGCCTTCTTCCCTGAAGATGACGCAGCCGCGCTATCAAGACATCAAGGGTGCCGACGTTCCTGTCGTCACCGATGATGACGGCACCAGTGTGAAAATCCTCTGCGGCGATTTCTGGGGTAAGAAGGGGCCGGTCGACGGCATCGCCGCAGACCCACGCTATCTCGACGTTTCGGTTCCGCCCAACACGCGCAGAACACTGAAAGTGGAGGTGGAGCGGCATGCCTTTGCCTATGTGTTCGCAGGCTCAGGCGATTTCCGCTCGGCGTCGAAACCTTTCGGCGTACTCACCGAAAAGGAAGTGGCGGGCCAAGAGATTCACATCCGTGAGCAGACGGGCAACCGTTCCCTGGTGCTGTTTGACTCCGGCGATGAAATCACGGTGCAGGCGGGGCCAGAAGGCGTTCGCTTCCTGCTCGTTTCCGGCAAACCGATCAAGGAGCCAGTGGCTTGGTATGGCCCAATCGTGATGAACACGCAGGCCGAAATTCAGCAGGCGCTGAATGATCTGCGGACGGGTGCGTTCATCCAACGCTAAATATCGAAGGGGCGGCGGCCATAGCCGCCGCTGAAGGCCATCCCAAGGAATTGGAAGGCCGAAAACAGCAAAGCGCCAACGATCTGCACTGATGCCAGCAGCGGATCGTTGGCTGCTTGGGTCAAGAGGCCGGCGGATAGAATCTCCGGCTGCTTTTCCTTTCCAGGCCTGACGATTGCCAATTTCTTGGCATCGCTCGTGATATGCAGTTCGATGGCGGAATCCCCCACTACTGCAAAGCCCACCCAAGGGTATTTCAACTCACCCACCTCGCAAAATTGCGCAGTCGGATTAACAATATCCGACCACGCAAGCTCAGCGTCTGACTTATTTCTTGGCCTGGGACCTCACGTAGGCGATGTAGCCCCGGACATCCGCTGCCGGTTCGGCGTAGGCCTTGCCGAGCGCTTTCTCCATGGCGGCCATGTAGGTTTTGGCCCAGGCCGGCAGATCGTAATTGACGATGGCGAGGAATTCCAAGGTCGAGGCCAGACGGATATCGGCGATTGAAGGCTTAGCGCCACCGATGAAGGGTTTGCCGTCCATGTAGAACTTGTGGAACACGTTGAGCGGCTCAGCAATGGCCTCGGTGGCCATCTTTTGTGCCTCCGCCTTGTGCGTTGCGTCCAGATTAGATGCGCCAACCTCACCCGCATACTGCGCAAAGCCAAGCATTGGATAGGTGGCGCGGGCGACATAGGGATACAGCGTGCCGATGATATAGAACATGGCACTGTCAATCATGGCGCGCTTGGCTGCGCCCTTGGGATAGAACTTGGTGATGTCATGCTTGTTGCAGAGATATTGCATGATGGCGCAGCTTTCCCACATCACGCCCTTGGGCAATTGCTTGGCCTCCAGCATCGGCGTGAGATGGGCGGGGTTTCTTGCAAGGAAATCCGGAGTGCGGGTCTTGCCATAAACGTCATCTTCAACGAAATCCAGCTTCGCTGCGCGCACGAAAACACGCACGGTCATATTGTTCACGCTGGGTTTCAGGACATGTAATTTCAGTGCCGTCATTTCATTCTCCCTTGCATTGCAGTTTTTGTTTTAATATGGATTCTTCGGCAGGCGGTCCGCGGAAAGCGATGATGTCCGCCGTGTCGTCAATTGCTCTATGGCATCAGCCAAATGCACTTCAGCGATATTCCTGTCGCCACGAGCCACGCGGATGTGATGGGCGGCAAACAAAACGTCAGCATGAGTATAGCCCTGCGGCGGCTCAAACCTATATGAGGCCAGCTCGATCAATAGGCCAAGCGGATCGGTGAAATAGATCGAATCCATGAAGCCGCGGTCCTTGACACCGCTATGCTTTATCCCGCGCGCATCCAAGCGGTTCACCGCCTGCAGGAACGTCACCCGAGACACCGAAAAAGCGATGTGATGCACGCAGCCCGGCTCATTGGGTGTGCGCCTCGGGTCTGCCTTGCGCGTCTCATCGGTGAAGATAGTGATCAACCGGCCATCGCCGGGGTCAAAGTACAAGTGGCTTTCTGATGCCTTATCCAGATTGGGCTGTTCGAACACGAAGGGCATGCCGAGCACGCCTTCCCAAAAGTCAATCGAGGTCTGTCTGTTTGCACCATTAATGGTGATGTGATGCACACCCTGACTTTGCAACTTCTGCATATGCTTGCCTGCGTTCTACCGTTGGATGAGTTTTGACTTGTATTCACTGCGCTGCAGCGCGCCATGCGGCAACAACTCCACCGCAGCCGAAAACACCAATACGTTTCGCAATTTCGTCTGGATGGCCTCTTTCAACGCTACATCCGCAATATGGCCCTTTGCAAGCTCGATCACGATCGGGAGTGGCGGTTCCTGCTTGACGCCTGGCGCAGCAGGCTTGACCAGCAAATGCCCGCTCACCGCGGGCGCAAATTCGCTGACCACCTCACGGATAGCCGATGGGAAAACGTTGACGCCACGGACAATCAGCATGTCGTCGGTGCGGCCAATGCAGCGCACCCGGGGAGATGTGCGGCCGCACGCACAGGGGCTAGTCCAGACTTCAACGTGATCGCGCGTGCGGAAGCGCAAGAGCGGCGTGGCTCGATGCTGCAGGTGCGTCAAGACCAGTTCACCGTGCGCGCCGTCCGTCATTGGCACTTGCGCACCTGTTTCCGGATCGACGAGTTCGGCGTGGACGTAATCGCGTGCACCAAGATGCATGCCGTTTTTGTATTCACATTCGCCCCAAAGGGAAACGCCGATGTCTCCAATCCCCATGGCTTCGGTGACCTGCGCGCCCCATCCTTCCTCAAGTTTGCGGCGGAAGGCCGGTTCACCGCCTCCCGGCTCGCCAGCGACTAGAACGCGCTTTACGCTGGAACCCTTCAAATCGAATTTGTGTTCCCTCGCCCACTCGATCAGGTAATCGGCATAGGAAGGCGTCATCACCGCAGCCTCTGGGTGCAGCAGTTCGATGGCTTTCATCAAGCGCTCGGTATTCCCAGTGCCTACGGGAATGTGACAGAGTCCAATCCTGTCCATTGAGCCTAGGGCGGCGCCCGCCACAAATGGCCCGGCGTTGTAGGTGGAAACAATACGCTGTCCCGCCTTGATGCCGGAGGCGGCATAGCTGCGCGATGAACCCGTCACCCAATTGTCGAGATCGCCTTGCGTGAGAGGGATGTAACTCGGTGTTCCGGTGGTGCCGCTGGTGGAATAGATGCGGACGATTTCATCGCGCGTGACGCAGAGGTGGCTGCCGATGGGATTGTCGGGCGTGCAACTGGCGCGGATCTCATTCTTCTCGGTCAAAGGCAATTGGCCGATATCGGCCAGTCCGCCCGCCGCTTCCGCCGAAGCGAAGCCCGCGCTTGCTAGCTTGATGCGGTAAAAAGTAGACCGCCCAAACAGATAGCGCAGCTGTTCACGGTAGTGCTTGTCGTCGATCTCGACTTGACGCGCCCAGGGACGGGTTTCGATTTCGGGCGATAGCATCAGCGTTGCCGCTTGCTGTGATAGGCCACCGCCGCTTCGGCCTTGCTTGCCAAGTCCATGCCGATTGGATTCTGCTGTTCCTCAGCGAGGTGCCCGAGGATTCCTGCCGCTCGGGCAAGAAGCGGCACGGCCTTGACCATCGAAGCGGGAAAGCCAAGGTCCAGCATCACAGCTGCGATGGGCATCGACACATTCATCGTCAAGGGCTTGCCCCAGATCTCGGCAACCGCACTGCGAAATTGCCGCGCCAACTTCACATGCGGCCCGCTGACGCCTCTGGCATCGGCGAGCTCGAGAATCCTTTCAGCGCGGGGATCGAGCGGCTTGTGCACCGGGTGGCCGAAGCCCGGCAGCTTACCGCCGGATGCGCGGATGGCGCTGGCCATGTTCACCACGGTGACGTTGGAGTCTTCACCCGCAGCCACCCTAGCTTGCGCTTCTTCCAAAAGCTTGGCGCAAAGTTCCGACGTCCCCAGCAACACCGGCCCGCAGCCTAGGAGACCCGCCGCCAATGCTCCCTGCAATGATCCGGGATCGGCGGCATAGGTCATCCGCGCGGTCACCGCTGTCGGCATCATGCCGTGTTCAGCAATCGAGATGAGCAACAGGTCGAGGAATTCGCACTGGAGTGAAGTTGCCTCACGGCCTGTCAAAAGCAGAAAGAAATATTCGGTGAAGCTCATGCGGCCCATGACAGCGCTGCAAAGATCGAGGCCGTGCACTTCCACGCGGTCGGGAAAGGCTTGGCAAATACTGCTTTTGGCGGAAATCATATTGAGGACCCTTGTGGGTGAGGACTGTCATAGCACTAGACACCACAACTAGGTGGTGTGCCCGCTTCAAAATTGAGTGATTGTCTGCCGCTTGTCAAACTGTGTTGGAAAAAGGGGTCAGCGGTAACAAACCAGTATAGAAATCTCCCGAGACTGCCGGAATGCGAGGGTACTGGTCAGGCCACAAGATTTAGAGTTCCTGGTAGAAGAAGTGCTCAATCTGGAAGCTATTGCCTTAATCTAATGGCCGGTGTCCGGTTCCCCAATTCTGCGGTGCATTACACACTTTGTATGATGACCGAATATGGCTCTGGCGGACATAGGCGGAGCAATATGGATCTTCCCCTGCGAGCCAAGAGCGGACATTTTTTATCTCGCAAAATTGCCGCGGCTCCAAAGACTACTTCCGGGGTAATCGAGTCAGCGACGGTTAGACCGCATTCCGCGCCTGACGACGGACACCCTAGAAGCCTAGTGCGCAGCCATCTTTGCGAGGGTCGGAGCCCACGGTTAATGTTCCGCGCGCGTGATCCAGCACAATGGCCTGGCCGCCGCCGAGTGGCTCTGGCGCATCAATCAGCTTGTGGCCCAGTGCTGCGAGGCGGTTTCGGGCGTCGGCGGCAATGCCTTGCTCCACCTCAACTGTTCCGCCCGATGCGAAAACGCGCGGCGAATCGAGTGCGGCCTGCGGGTCCATGCCGAAATCCAACACATTCTGCAGCAGGTGAACGTGGCCGAAGGGCTGATAGTCTCCGCCCATCACGCCATAGGGCATGAAACATTTGCCTTGGCGCGTGACCATGCCCGGCATGATGGTGTGCAGCGGGCGCTTGCCCGGAGCGATGGCATTGGGATGGTTGGGATTGATGCGGAAACTCATGCCGCGGTTCTGGAGCAGCACGCCGGTTTTCGGGCTCATGATGCCACTGCCGAAAGAGTGGTAGATGGAATTGATGAAAGACACAGCGTTCAGATCCCTGTCCACCACGGTGAGATAGACCGTATCGCTCTTTTGCAGCTCCTGCGCGGTCACATCAGCTGCGGCATGGTGCGGGCTGATCCGTTGGCGCAGGCTGTTGGCAAAATCCTTGCTCAACATGGTTTCGGTTTTAACCTCGGCCTGATCCGGATCGGCAATCCACTGGTCGCGAATGTGGTAGGCAAGACGGCCTGCTTCAATTTCCAGATGCAGCCGTTCCGGCGACAAGGGTTTGAGCCCCTGCATTTCAAAGCCCTCCAACATGTTCATCATCATCAAAGCTGTGAGGCCCTGATTGTTGGGCGGAATCTGGTGAAGCGTGTGGCCACGATAATTTGTGCTGATGGGCGTGACATAGTTGCCCCTGGCAGCTGCAAAATCCTCCAGCGTATGCAGCCCGCCAAGGCTGTTCAGATGTTGCACCATATCCGCAGCCAGAGCGCCTTCATAAAAGCCTTCGCGGCCTTTTTGGGCGATGGTTTTCAGCGTAGCGGCGAGGAGGGGCTGGCGGTGCAAATCTCCGGCTTGCGGCGGCTTGCCACCGGGCAGGAAGACGCGTGAGGTGTTGTCATCATGGGCAATGGTTTGTGCTGCAGCGTGCCAATCAAAGGCCACACGGTCTGCGATTACATAGCCTTTCTCGGCATAAGCTATGGCGTCCTCCAGCAGGGCGCCGAGCTCGCGCGTGCCATGGTCGGCCAGCACGCGGCACCACATGTCGATGACGCCGGGGATGGTGACAGAATGCGGGCTGTAGCCACCAATCTCAGTGATGCCATGGGATTGAAACCAGCTGAGCTCTGCCGTGGCGGGCGCGCGGCCTGAACCATTGAAGCCAATGACATGGTCACCACCCTTCGGCGCATAGAGCATAAAACCATCCCCGCCGATGCC
>JANPHF010000049.1:0-8049 GCA_031424315.1 Aestuariivirga sp. | reverse complement strand
GATTTCAATGGGATAAGATCAGGCGGCCTGAAGGCTGCCAGCAGAGGTCTTGCCGCTGCGCTTGTCTTGTTCCAGTTCGAAGGAGACCTTCTGGCCGTCCTTGAGTGTGGCCATTCCGGCGCGTTCAACAGCGCTGATGTGGACGAACACATCCTGGCCGCCGTTGTCAGGCTGAATGAAACCGAAGCCCTTTTGGGCGTTGAACCACTTAACAGTACCTTGCATGTTAGCTCCTTAAGAAATGCAAATGCGGTGTGCCAGACGCATCACGTGCCTGGACTTGAAGTATCGATGTTTTAGGAAAATCAAAAAGGCTGATGCACTTGCATTAAGAAGCGCGGAGCCAAGCCAACCGGCCGAGAACCCGATGACCGCCATATGGGCGAAAACTGCGGCAATTGCAAGGCCAATCGGATGGCGGCGGGAAATGGTTGATTTTCCTGCACATTGCGAGTTTAGCGCGAGCTTTTCGCCTCCGTCACTTCGACGAAAGCCGGGTCTCCCAGCTGTTCAATGCAATGAGGAGCGTGGGGTTTCGAGAGTGTACCCCACAAGAAAAACCCGCGCCTCTCAGCGCGGGTTTTGTGTTTGGTTGAAAGCTGTAAAGCTTACTCGGCCTTGTCGGCCTTCTTGGCGCGCTTGGCCTTGGCTTCCTTGGGCGTGACGACGCCGGGTTCGGCATCTTCTTCAGCCTGCACGTCAGCCTGGGCTTCTTCAAACAGAGCCTGGGCGGCGGCACGGGTTTCGGCCTTTTCGGCGGCGAGATCAGAGAGATCCTCACCACGGGCTTGCGCCTCGGCTTCAGCTGGTGAGCGGGCCACGTTGACTTGGACCTTCACCGTCACTTCCGGATGCGGGGCCACTTCCACCGTGTAGATGCCGATCGACTTGATCGGAGACACGAGGTGAACGTGGTTCTTGTTGATGTGTGAGCCCTGGGCATCTGCAGCATCAGCAATGTCACGCGGGGTGACGGAGCCATAGAGATGGCCGCCTTCGCCGGCTTGGCGAATGAGCACGAAGATCTTGCCTTCGAGCAGCTTAGCTTCGGCTTCGGCGCCCTTGCGGTTTTCAGCGTTGCGGGCTTCGAGCACCGCACGGTCACGCTCAAACTTCGCCTTGTTGGCGTCGGTGGCGCGCAGGGCCTTGTGATTGGGCAAAAGGAAATTACGGGCAAAGCCGTCTTTCACCTTCACCACTTCGCCCATGTGGCCGAGCTTCGGCACGCGTTCGAGAAGAATAACTTGCATGTTTCTTTCTCCTTAGCCGATCACATAGGGCAGCAGGCCCAGGAAGCGGGCGCGCTTGATGGCCTGAGCCAATTCGCGCTGCTTCAGGGTGGACACAGCCGAAATGCGGGCCGGAATGATCTTGCCGCGTTCAGACAGATAGCGCTGCAAAAGGCGCGTATCCTTGTAGTCAATCTTCGGCGCATTGTCGCCCGAGAACGGGCAGGACTTGCGGCGGCGGAAAAATGGGCGGCGGGCGCCTTGATCCATAGCCATTAGTTGGTTTCCTCCATGCCGAAGCTGTCGTCACGTTCGCGGCGGTCATCGCGGCGGCGCATCTGGGCCGAAGGGCCCTCTTCCAGAGCTTCGACGGCAATCGTCATGTGACGGATCACGTCTTCCGAGATCGACATCTGGCGTTCCATTTCAGCAACGGCCTGGTGTGGGCCATTGATGTTCATGAAAACGAAATAGGCCTTGCGGTTCTTCTTGATGCGGAAGGTGAGCGACTTGGCGCCCCACTGTTCCACCTTTTCAACCTTGGCGCCGCCCGCAGAAAGCACGCCCTTGTATTGCTCGATCAACGCATCAACCTGCGTCTGAGCTGCATCCTGGCGCACCAGGAATGTGTGTTCATAAAGTGCCATTGATTATCCCTTCATTGGCGGTTCTCGTTTTCGCTTATTCTTGTCCGAAAAGTCGTACAACTTTTCGGGAATAAGCGATGTCCAATCCGTAAAGCGCCGAGCCCCAGACGAACCTGAGAAGGTTCGAAGCAAGTTTCGCATGAGCAGAGACACGGGGAGCCGAAGTGTAACCTTCTGGCTGTGTTTGCAGGCACAGCCCTCCCGTTCAGCCACCAGCTTCACGGTTTGATGGGCGGGATATGGCGGAAAGCGGCTTGGATGGCAAGGGGCATGTCAGTGGCTGGATTTTGACCAGATGTATCGGCATGGCTCGCCTGCATTTTGTGCAACGCAATATTTATTGTGCGTCGCACCATAATTTGATATGCGCTCCTCATCAACAAAGAATCTAGCGAGAGAAACATGTCGATCCAGTCCCATACCGCCAACAAAGATCAAATCGCCGCCCTGGCCCACAAATTCTGGGAAGATGAGGGCCGCCCGGAAGGCCGCGCCGAAGCCCATTGGCTGCGCGCCACCGAAGTTCTGGCCAAGCCTGCCGCCGCCCCTGTGGCCAAGGCCGCTGTGAAGGCCAAGGCACCAGCCAAGAAGGCCGCCAAGGCCAAGTAACCGAATTCGAAAAACCGCTGCGGCGTTCTCCTCACTCACCGCAGCTTATTCAGAGGCCAGTGCTCGCCAAGCGAGTGCTGGCTTTTTGATTTTAACCTCGCCCTGCCCTGGCATCGTGATAGTCTGGTTTCATGACCGACTGGAAGCATGATGGAGTGCGCGTGGTGCCCGCCGATTCCTTGGATGCCAACACGGCGCAGACGCCGGGCATGGAGCGGGCCGCCGCGATCAACTTTGCCCGCGTTGGCGCCCAGAAGCTTTGGGCAGGCACGGTTCACATTCACCCCAATGCCAAGACGGGCGCGCATCATCATGGGCCGCTGGAAAGTGTAATCTATGTGGTGCGTGGGCGGGCGCGCATGCGCTGGGGTGAGAAACTTGAATTCGTGGCTGAAGCAGGCCCCGGCGATTTCATCTATGTGCCGCCCTTTGTTCCACATCAGGAAATCAACGCCAGCGCTGATGAAAAGCTGGAATGCGTTCTCGTGCGCTCGGATGGCGAGGCTGTGGTGGTGAACCTCGACATCGAGCCTATTGAAAAGCCAGAAACCGTGAAGTGGATTGACCCCATCCACAAGGCGTGAAATCTTCGCCCGCTTGATTGAGGTGGCATGATGGCAGAGTGGGTTTCACGACATTCCTTGCAGGGCAAGCGCGCTTTGGTGACTGGCGCCACCAAGGGCATTGGCTTTGAAGCCTGCAAGGTGTTGGCGGATGCGGGTGCTGACATTGCCGCCGTTGGCCGCGATGAAAAAGGCCTAGCCGATGTGATGGCAGCTGTGATGGCCTTGGGCCGGCGCTGCGTGCCCATTGCTGCTGATCTCGCCACGGTTGAAGGCCCGAAGGCCGCAGCGGCACAAGCTCTGAAGGAATTCGGCACCATTGATATTCTCGTCAACAACGCCGGTGTCACCACCATCAAATCCATCATCGATACGCCAGTTGAAGATTGGGACTGGGTGAATGCCGTGAACTTGCGGGCACCCTTCCTGCTGGCGCAAGCCTTGGCCCCCGCCATGATCAAGCAGAAGCTTGGCAAAATCATCAACATCTCATCACAGTCTGGCGTAGTGGCGCTGGAAGATCACTCCGCTTACGGCGCATCCAAAGGCGGGCTCAACATGCTCACCAAGGTGATGACGATCGAGTGGGCGAAATACAACATTCAGGCCAACACCATTTGCCCCACCGTGATCCTCACACCGATGGGCGAAATGGTGTGGGGCGATCCGGCCAAGGGCGATCCGATGAAAGCCAAGATCCCCGCGGCGCGCTTTGGCAAAACTGTTGAAGTGGCAGACCTCATACTGTTCCTGGCATCCCCCGCTTCTGACTTGATCAACGGCCAGGATATTCTGATCGATGGCGGATTTACCGCGCAGTGACAAAGTTCTGAAACGCGCGCAGTGTGCGCCTTCTGGCCGAGATTAAATACCAAGATTGAATGAGAGGAGCCAATATGTCCAAAGCCACCATTTGCCTCTGGTATGACAAAGACGCAGCGGAGGCCGCACGCTTCTACGCCAAGACATTTCCTGACAGTGAGCTCTTATCTGTTCAAAAAGCGCCGGGTGATTATCCCGGCGGCAAGAAGGGTGAGCCTCTCGTGGTTGAATTCAAGGTGCTTGGCATCGCCTGCGTTGGCATCAACGGCGGGCCGATGTTTCATCACAGCGAGGCCTTTTCGTTCCAAGTTGCAACGCGTGACCAGGAAGAGACGGACCGCTATTGGAACGCCATCGTCAGCCATGGTGGCACGGAAAGCCAATGCGGCTGGTGCAAGGACAAATGGGGCATCTCATGGCAGATCACACCGAAAGTCCTGCTTGATGCCATGGCCTCAGGCGGCGAGCGCGCCCAGCATGCCTTTGCGGCCATGATGCCCATGAAGAAGATCGACATTGCCACCATTGAGCGCGCCATTCGCGGCACGTGAATACAGTGCCGCGCGATAGCGGCGCGGCCACGGCTTAGAACCCGTGGGCGGGCCGGCATTGGACTCCGCCTGGCATGAGTTTGTGGCACGGCTGGCGCGCATCGCCGACCCGCAAATTCTGCCCCTGTTTTTTTACGGGCAGAACTCGCGCGCCTTCCAGATTGCCAGCCACACGCACTATGCGCTGCGCATTGCCTTGTTGTTCCGCGAAAGCGCCAGGCGCATGGGCGGCAGCGTGAAGATCACTGTGGGCGCTGCCATTACTGTCGCCAGCCTGCCTCATGAACGAGGGCGCAAAGCGGTGACGAAGGAACTGCGCCGCGCCACCTATGCCCTGAGCGGGCAGGATGGCGCGGAAGAGTTTGTGTGGCCGAAGCACATCGAGTTTAAGTGAGCCTAACTATTCGGCTTTTTGCGTTGGGCCTATTGCAGGCGAAGCATTTTGATACCGAGCATCTCATAGTTAACGCGATAATAGCCATCCGGGCCAAGGCTCACCGCTTCCGGCATAATGTTCAACACATCCTGCGCCATCACTCCTTCAAACAGGCCGGGCTTGAACGAGTAGTGGAAGGTGTACAGCGGCAGGCCAAGAACAGTAGTGCCCACCCGGGTGATATCCTGTTTCAGGCGCAAATCAGACACAACTTGCCCTCGCTGCACAGGAGTGTCACGGGAACCCAAGTTGTTGGACGGTGGAAGAATGAGACAACGGTTGATTTTGCGAGCAGGGCCGCCGCAACTCACCATGGTTTGGCACGAGTTGCCAGACGCGAGCAATTGACGGGCCCGCGGGTTGGTTTTCATGGCGGCCTCGCAGCATCGGATCACGGCATCCTTGGTGCTGGCCTTGCATTGATAGGGAGAAGCGGCGTTGGCGTTTCCCGCATTCAGCGGAATGGTGAAAGCCGCAATGGACAGAGCCGCAAAGAACGAGATCGAAAAGCGCATTTTCAGATACTCCATGGTTAGCCCCTTGGCGTCATCTTACGCATGGTTCGTGTTGCGCTCAACGCAATACTAGAAAGTTAATCTTGCTTTGCCGGATAATTTGCAAAGCCCGGCGGGCGCCAAAGCGCAAGCCTAGGCCGCTGCTTTTGATTTCGGGTCAGGCTGGCCTTTGCCGGTTTCGATCAAGCCTTTCAAGCTGTCATTGAGATAGAAACCCCAGGCACCCGAGCAATCTTCATAGCACTCAAATTGCGGAGTGAGGCCGGCGTGGGTGACTTTGAGTTCGGTGTTGCTGCCTTTCCTGGCGATTTCGAACACCACCTCAGTTCCATCCCATTCCGTTGGATTGGGGAACGAACTCAGATCACTCTTGGTGATTTTCCACACGAGCTTCTGGTTCGGCACCAGCTCGGTGATCTTCTGCACACTGAGATGAATCTTGCCGTGACGGTAAGTGAATTCCCCGCCCAGCTTGGCGGTTTCTCCGGTGATGCCCTCGCCCCACCAACGTTGCGGATTGGTGATCGCAGCGAAGACCTGCTCGGGAGATTGCGAAACGATGAAGGATGTTGTGAAGCTCTTGTTCGACATGGGTGCCTCCCTCATACGTCTTGTGGAATGCGCGCTTCATATGCGTCTTTATAGGCGCGCCAATGATCCCAGAAATATTCAGGTTTTTCACCAGCCAACAGCTTCGCGAGCACATCGAGATGTGAATGCCAGCCGGTGGAGACACCCACCATCATGCCGCGGCTTGGCAAGGCGCGGTGAGTGAGCGTGAGCAGCACGCGCTTGCCTGCGGGCTTCAGTTCGAAAATCACTTCGCTGTCGCTCCAGAACATGAAGCCGAGCTTGTGCGGCGGTTCATAGACGGTGACGCGCGAAGGCAGTTTGCTTTCGGCCCCCATGGTGTCTGGCTTGTTGCCGAGCGGGTTGGTGATGGTGTCATGGTGCCAAACCAATTCGCATTCCGCACCGGCCTTCATCGGCATGTCGCCCGAGGCCAGCCATTGCGCGCGCAGATCGGATTTGGTGAGATAATCCCACACACGCTCGAGGGGGCCGGGCAGCAGGCGCTGCATTTCCAAGGTGCGTGGTGCCGTGACTTTTCCATAGTGGTCTTCGTGATGTGTTTCGGCGGCGAGACTCATTTTTTCACTCCTGACTTTGATTTGGGTTTGGGATTCTTTTTGGATTCGTCTTCTGCTTTGAGTAGCGCTTCGAGGGCATCGAGGCGGCTCGTCCAGAACTTCTCGTAATAGTCGAGCCACTCTTTCACGCTGGCCAGCGGGCCTGCGTTGAGGTGACATGTATGCGTGCGCCCCTGCACATCGCGGCTGAGCAGGCCTGCGGCTTCCAGAACCTTGATGTGCTTCGAGGCGGCCGCCAGAGACATGTCATAGGGTGCTGCCAATTCCGTGACGGTGCGCGGCGCCTTCGAAAGCTGACGCAACATGGCGCGGCGCGTGGCATCGCCCAGGGCGTGGAAAACGGGATCGAGCTCAGATGGGATATATTCAACCATGAAGTTGAATATGGATCAGCGCGACGCTATTGTCAACTCATTGGTTGAATATATTTTCAATAGATGCCAATGTCGACCATCTTGAAAGGAAAGAGCGATGAAAACATTCACCTGCAAAGAGATCATGAATGACCAGAGCGGTTGCGATATGGAATTTTCCGGCGAAACGGCGATGGATGTTGCCAGCCAGTGCGGCAAACACATCGCTGCTTCCACCGATGCCGCCCACAAGCCGATGCGAGACACCATGAACAACCCCAACCACACGCAGGCGGACCGCGAAAAGTGGTTCGCATGGTTTCAGGGCGAGTGGGACATGAAGAAGAGTGTTTAATTTAGTGCCTTGGTGACATTGTGAGTTGAATGCGCTGGCACCTTATTCTCTTGCCAAGCCTTGACGCAGGTCTAGCTTTAACTGGGATTGATTCGTTGAAAGGGGGACCCATGAAGAACATCAGAAGGATTTCGGCTGTCGTCGGCTGCATTTCGCCGTTTCTCTTTGCCACGGCTTTTGCTGCAGACATCATGCCGCAGAACCCGTCTGAGGCAGCACTATACCTCGCGGTGTCTGGCGGGTGGTCACATCTTGAACGTGCCGATCTCAGCAATATTCCAGGCGTTGGTACGGGGGAAATTTTCTTTTATGACGGGTGGACGGGCGCAGTGATGGCTGGCAAGCGGCTTTCTAATCATTGGCGCGCCGAAGTGGAAATTGCGGCTCATCGCCAAGGATTGAATTATGAAAATCTAAGTGGCTTTGGAAGGCAGGACTTGGCTGGCAATGTGCAAGTCTATGACGGGTTGGCCAAACTGGCCTATGATTTCGGCGAAGGCCCCTTGCGGCCCTATGTTGCTGCTGGAATTGGCGTGGCCAATTTTGGTGTTGACTTACAATCACCCCAAGTGGGCAGTGACAATGACTGGGCCATGGCAGGGGCGCTGGAAGCAGGCTTGAGCTACGCGATTTCACCACAGGTTGAGCTCTTTGCCAGCGGCCAAGTGTTGGTTCTGGGCGATGTCACCCTTGATCCGACTTCCGCTGGCAGCGGCGCGACCGTGTCTCACCCCACCCTGCTATCTTCTTCAGTTGGTTTGCGGTTCAATTTCTAGTGACGTTGGCGGCGGGCCTCACGCCCGCTCCATCATCCCCAC
>JANPHF010000048.1:0-9433 GCA_031424315.1 Aestuariivirga sp. | reverse complement strand
CTTTCCTTGGCTCTGGATTTCTCCTCGTCGCGTCGTGCCCCTCCGAGTGCTGCATCAAACTGATACTTGGTCAGGGCCTCTTTCAATGGGATGGTCCTCATTGTCTCAGTATAGAGGCTGGAGCCATGATCAAACGGATTGATGCCACGTAGGATGCCCTCTTCGTTCCGATGGACAATAAGTTCTACTCCATATTGCCCGATGATCCAGTCGCGAAACTCGATTGCTTCTTTGAATTCCCAGGTGGAGTCGACGTGCAAAAGGGGGAACGGGATCTTTGCTGGGTAGAAAGCTTTGGCCGCGATGTGCAAGAGGCAGCCTGAGTCCTTGCCAATTGAATAAAGTAGGACTGGCCTTTTGAACTGGGCAACCACTTCACGAAGGATATAGATTGCTTCGGACTCTATGCGATCAAGATGCGAAAGGGTCATTTGTGTCACTATGGATTACAGAACTGGCAGTACATTTGTGGGGCAATCTGTAGCCCGTCACGCCGCGCACGCGTTTCCTTATTGCTACACAGGACGCAGCCGTGGATTTCATGTAAAATCGTATCCGTCGGTTGTCCGCATCCTTCACAGGCTAGACCGCTCTCCGTGTTGACCAACCCCCAACCGGGCGCATGGCATGATGGGCACAATGTTGCGAGTCGTCGTGCCATTTTGTCTGCCAATTCAGCGATGACCACCATTCTTGATGGATTGAATTGTGCTCGCATGTCAGTTTCGGCCCAAACAAGTCCATCACGCGAGGCGCTCATCGCTTTTTCGAAAGACGTCTTGAGAAGACTCTTATCCACAATGCCCTTGAACAAAACGTCCTTTGAGGACCAATCGTTTGGTCGAAGCACGAGGGCGTGAGATGGAAACTGGGCCGATATGGCAAAGTCTTGTAATTCGTCCAGAGTGCCGACCGCCTTCATATGATAGTTGGTTTTTTCACTCGCGTGGACCATGTGCAAATGAAAGTTACGCTTGCGGTCGATGAAATAGAGAATTTCCTGATCGCGGGCCAGGAATGGAATCAATGGATCGGGTCCAAAGCCGCCTTCACTTGCAAGGCAGTATTCAATCCGGCCTCCCAGCATTTCAAATGCCAATTCGCATTTCCGTCTAGCGCATTCCAATGCGCTACCCTGGCGCTCGATCTCTCCCGAAAATGTTCCCAGCTGGTCTGTGTCAGTGAAATATTCCAAGACATCGGCCTTCAGCTGCGACCAGAATGGCGGGGCGACCGCGAGAGACTTTGCATGTTTCGTCGGCAGAATTACGGTTGCACCTCGGTAAGGTTCGTTCCTAATCCTAGGACCTGCTCTGTGGATGTCGCCAGCCTGGCCCATTATGCTCCAGATCTTTCGACTTCAGTAATTCAGGCCGCAAGTCAGCGAACTACCGTGATGAAGCAAGATCACCGACAAGAGCGCTTGTTTTGTGACAATACTAAGAAGTTTCATGATTTCTCGCATGCTAGACTTTGCAAGATTTAGGTGACAAATTAGGATATGAGAAATTGATAATTTAAATATGGATGATGAGTTAATCTCATAATTATGCCCTTTCATCTCGACAGCATATCCCTCAAGAGTTTTATCGCCATTGCCGAAACAGGCTCCTTCAGCAAAGCCGCTGACACCGTCGGACGGACACAGTCGGCGCTCAGCTTGCAGATCAAGAAACTCGAAGAAAGTCTGGGCTGCGACTTGTTTGACCGCGGTGGGCGCAGGGCCACACTGACTGAACAGGGCGAATTGTTTTTGAGCTATGCGAGGCGAATTATCCAGCTGCAGTTGGAGGTCTACAGCCAGCTGAAGGAGCCCGAAGTTCAGGGCGAAATTCGGATTGGCACACCAGAAGACTTTGCCACCCATTATCTTCCCGAAGTGCTTTCAGCTTTTCGCAAACAACATCCTCGTGTTCAGCTCAATGTCGACTGTGATCTCACGCTCAATCTGATGGAGGGTTTCCAAAAGGAAAAATTTGACCTGATCTTGGTAAAACGTGATCCGCAAAGTGTAAAAGGTGGAACTAGGGTCTGGCGCGAGCCCTTGGTTTGGGCCGGATCAAACAGCTGGCAGGACCAAAAGCCGCTCCCTCTCGTGGTCTCACCGAAGCCATGCATCTATCGCGCTCGTGCAATTGCGGCTCTCGACCGGGCCAAGATGCCATGGCGCGTGAGCTATGTCAGTCCAAGTCTTGCTGGAACTATCGCCGCAGTCAAAGCGGGTCTTGGCATTACCGTCCTACCACAGAACATGCTGCCCAATGGTATCCACCCAGTTCGCAAGGAACTAAAGTTGCCGACACTTGCTGATGCGGAGATAGCACTTATTAAGAGCGAACATATTTCAAAAGCTGCAGAAATGCTCGCTGTACATATCATACACAGCCTTGAAAACCTGACCAAATCAAACTGAATTGGCGCAGAGGCTGGATATATAAGTCGCGGTCGTTCTCGCTCGTTTTTGATTGCTGTTTTCGCCTAACTCAGGCCTCTCGAATTATTCTCTAGAGAAGTTCGGCCAAAAGCCGATTGGGGAACCGGCGCTTCTGTATAATCGCGTAAAACCGTTCGGTGACGTCTGGGATCCGACAGTGCTCAACGAGAATACCAGATTCCAATTCGTCGCGCACCACTATCGGTGGCACCAATGTGAGGCCCTCCCGCTCACGGGCAAGAAGGCGAAGCATGGCCATGTCATCGACTTCAGCTAAGATAATCGGCCTTACACCGGCAAGCTCAAGAACACGGTCAAAGGCGACACGAATATCACTGTCGAGGCTAGGTAAGAGCAGAGGCTCTGTGCGCAGGTCCTCAGGAAAGCGGAACTTTCTTTTGGTCTTCCGGGCGCGGCCCACCAAACTCACGGGTTGTTCATTCAGCAAGTGATTGCGCACTGACGAGCGCGCATCGCGCGGTGCGGCGCTATTGGCCAGAACAACGTCGATGGCGTGGGCTTCCAATTGCGCCAGGAGATCGCGGATGTTCCCCGACCGGACGATCAGTTCAACATCAGAACGGCCAACCAGAGGCCGCAGGAATTCCAGCTGGAAGTTCCGCGAGAGTGTCGTCAGCGCTCCCACTTTAAGAGTCTGACGGCTTGCCAATGGGCTTCCGCGCAGAACGCTGATCATTTCGTCGCCGGCCTTGAAAACCGTGTCAGAATAATCAAGTGCGATCCGACCAGCCTCGGTCAAGACGAGTTTCTTGCCGACCCGATCAAACAGCGGGTGACCCATCTGATGTTCAAGTTTATGGATTTGAACCGATAGGGCTGACTGCGACAAATTCATTCGCTTGGCGGCCCGCGTCAGGCTGCCGTCATGCGCAACGGCCCAAAAATACCGGAGATGGTTGAAATTCAGGTTTGCCATATCGTTCTATACAACAGAACAATTTGTAAAAAACAATGAATTTTATCTGGGCACGTCATGTGAGTATCGATGGCCGAAGTGCCACCGACCAGGAGAACTCCGTGTCAATCCAACTCTTGCCCCTTCTAGCGCCCTTTTGTCTTTTGATCGGTGCCGCCCTTGGTCTCGCAAACCCCGGCCGCCGGCCCTTGTTTTCCAGAGCCCTGACCGAAGCATTGGCGATCGGCGCCCTGCTTGTTGCCGTGATTTCCCTGTCAGTGCTTCTATTCATGGGGACTGGCGCGGCGGGTCTGACCGGCTCCGCGGGTAGCGGCCTCTCTGTCCTGCTCGATGCTGTAAGCGCATCAATGCTGTTGCTCGTTTCATTCATCGGCTGGATTGTGCTGCGTTATTCCGCCACCTATTTGGACGGCGAAGCGCGCCAGGGCGCGTTCATGGGATGGATGTGCCTCACCTTGGCCTTTGTGCTCTTGCTCGTGATCGCGGGCAATCTGGTCCAACTTGCGGCCGCGTGGATTGCCACCAGCCTTTCTCTCCATCGGCTCTTGCTCTTCTATCCTGAACGTCGCGCCGCACAACGCGCCGCCCGCAAGAAATTTGTGACGGCGCGGCTTGGCGACCTCGCGCTGCTGGGCGCTGGCGTCCTGCTAGTCGCAGCCTACCAGACAACCGACATCGGTCTGATCCTGAAAGCCGCGCGTGCCGGTGACGGCGGGGGTCTCGCAATTGGTGCCGCAAGTCTTCTTGCACTGGCAGCGATGCTCAAATCCGCTCAATTTCCAACGCATGGCTGGTTGACCGAAGTCATGGAAACGCCAACGCCCGTGTCGGCCCTGCTCCATGCCGGTGTCATCAATGCGGGAGGCTTCCTGCTGATCCGCTTTGCCGACGTCATGCTGCTGGCCCCCGGCATTCTTGCCATCCTCGTCGTGGTTGGCGGATTCACTGCCCTGTTCGGGAGTCTGGTGATGCTGACGAAACCTGCCGTCAAGACTTCGCTTGCCTGGTCCACGGTTGCGCAGATGGGCTTCATGATCCTCGAATGTGGTCTGGCTCTTTTTCCGCTGGCGCTGCTGCACATCCTCGCGCATTCACTTTACAAGGCCCATTCCTTCCTTGCGTCAGGCGGCGCCGTGGAACGGGTTGCCGCGATCCACAAACCAGGCCCCGTCGCCATCCCAGACGCAGGGGCGGTCGGCCGAGCATTTCTAGCTGCACTCGCAATCTATGTGCTTGTGGGACTCTGCTTTGGCCTGATGCATGACTCACCCCAGGCAGTTGCATTGGGAGCCATCCTGATTTTTGGTGTGGCCTACATGCTGGCGCAGGGATTTGCAGATGCAGCACCCAAGGCTCTCACCCGGCGCACCGCCGTCTATGCCGTGGCAATTTCCATAGGTTATTTTGCCTTGCAGACGGCGGCTATGCGGCTCACCGCGGAAACCTTGCCGGCGACGCCAATACCAGGCCCTCTGGAATGGGCGCTGATCGTGCTTGCGGTTTTAAGCTTTGGCTTGGTTGCCATTGTGCAAGCCATGTTCCCGCTCTGGGCCTATCACCCTGCGGCCGCTGGCCTTCGCGTGCACCTTTCCAATGGCTTTTACGTCAACGCTGTCTTCGACCGGTTGCTGGGTGCCTGGTCCAACCGCGCAAATTCCTGATCACCCTGGAGGCTTCCATATGTCAAAACTCCCACACAAGGCGCAGTCCGATCTCAAGCAGCTTGCGGCCCAAACGGAGCGTGCGGCGCGGGCTATTCCGCCGCTTTGGCCTCTGGCTTCCAGCGTTGCAGTCAATCCCTTCCTTGGGCAGGCAGAGGAAAGCATAGCAACGGCAGGCGCACGCCTGTCGCGGGCAGCGGGTATTTCGGTCACCATGCCGCGGAACTGGTACAACAAGAAGATTTCGGCAGGGGTCATCTCTGACGATGATCTGCTTGCTGCCCTTGACCGGGCGCCTGCCAGTTTGAGGCCCGCCAGCCTCATGGCGTTGAAGACTGCGGCTGCAACGGACATCGCAAAGCCAAAAGCATTGGGTTCAATCGCAGAGCTTGCCGCAGATGCCTCTGGCATCGACTGGCCAGGATTGATCGCCGAGCGGTTTGGAGCCTGGGCGGCAGGTTACTTTGATGAAGGGCAAGCGCTGTGGGTTTCTCCGCATGAAGAAAGTGCCTATGCAAGCTGGCGCGCGACGGCAATCCATGATCTCACGCCTGAAATCCTCGGTTTGCCGGGCTTTGCGCGCCACGTTTCAGAGGCGCCGGACAAGGCGGCAGACATGATCGCTCGCGTGGTCGAGCGCATTGGCCTTGCCAACGGTGCCAGAGAAAATTATTTTCACCGCATGCTGATGACACTGGGCGGCTGGTCCCAGTTTGCCCGCTACAAGCTCTGGCAGGCCGAGCTTGGCGGCAGCGCAGACCAGACGATCACCGACCTTCTGGCGATCCGGCTCGTTTGGGAGGAGACGCTGTTGCTGCGTTACCATTCCGAGATTGCCGAGACATGGGCGCAATTGCGCGCCACTTATGCAACCCCCATCGAGGCCAGTGCTGATCTGGTCGTCGAAGCCATCCTGCAGGAGGCGGCTGAGCGCTCCGCCCAGCGCGGGCTTGCGGCAACACTTGCAAAGCCTGCACCCCAGTTACTCCGCTACCGGCCGGTGCTACAGGCTGCATTCTGCATCGATGTCCGCTCGGAAGTGTTCCGCCGCGCTTTTGAGAGCGTAAACCCACAGATACAGACCCTTGGCTTCGCGGGCTTCTTCGGCCTGACCACGGCTCATCGCAGGTTTGCCTCCGATGTTAAAGAATTGCGTCTCCCCGTTTTACTCAATCCAGCCCTAGGGTCCCATTCCGGCGGGCCCGCAGTCGCGGCAGACGACGAGTCTGCGCGGTTCAACGCCAGGGCAAAGCGCGCCTGGGGAAGGTTCAAGCTTGCTGCTGTGTCTTCCTTCGCCTTTGTCGAAGCGACCGGCCCAATCTATGTCGGCAAGCTGGTGAGCGATGCTTTGGGGCTTCATCGGTTGACGGCCCCGAATGACCCGGCCCCCTGCTTCGACCCGCCCCTTGATCTTGCAACGAAGGCCGAGGCCGCGGAAACGGTGCTGAAGGCCATGTCGCTCACCAAAGACTTCGCGCGGCTGATCCTGCTGGTGGGGCACGGGGCCAATGTCGTAAACAATCCTCATGCCAGCGGGCTCCATTGTGGCGCCTGCGGCGGTTATTCAGGCGAGGTCAATGCTCGCCTTTTGAGCTTGCTTTTGAACGACCCCGAGGTCAGGGGCGAGTTGATGCTGAAGGGCATCCAGATCCCGGCAAATACATTCTTTGTGGCAGCGCTGCACGATACGACGACAGATCACGTGACACTCTACACCGACGATTGGCCTTCAACGACCCATAGGGAAGATCTTGGAAAGGCCAAGAACTGGCTTGTTGCAGCGGGCAATTTGGCAAGGGGCGAGCGCGCCCTTAGACTACCGCGTGCAAAGGATGGGCGTGAAATTAAAAGGCGCAGCCGAGACTGGTCCGAGACCAGGCCCGAATGGGCGCTCGCTGGATGCAAAGCCTTTATTGCTGCTCCAAGGACGAGGACTGCTGGTAAGAGTCTCCAAGGGCAAGCGTTCCTTCATGACTATGATTGGAAGCAAGACGACGGCTTTGGCGTTCTGGAACTTATTCTGACGGCACCTGTTGTCGTGGCGAGTTGGATCAGCCTGCAATATTACGGGTCAGCCGTGGCACCTGAACTGTTCGGAGGTGGTAACAAGCTCCTGCACAACGTCGTGGGCGGAATAGGCGTACTGGAGGGAAATGGCGGCCTTCTGAAAGCGGGTCTCCCTTGGCAATCCATTCACGACGGTGAAAGTTACGCACACGATCCATTGCGCCTGTCAGTTTGCATTGAGGCGCCCCGGCAGGCTATGACCGAGATATTGCGCCGCCATGGCAATGTGCGCAGCCTGTTTGACAATGGATGGCTACATCTCTTTGCCCTCAATGGTGAAGGGCACATGGCCTGGCGCTATGCGGGCGATCTGGAATGGACGCCTATGAGTTCTGCCGTCGAAGATGTTTCAAAAGTGGCGTGATGGCGGTTTTATTCGGCAGGTCCAGCAAGAAGACGCGCGAAGTCATCTTTGAACAATTTGTAGTTTGATAGCGGAGTAGGTCTATCAGGAGATCATTTCACGGAACTGCCGCCCAGGAGGCATCGGGATGACGAGATCTGACTTTGAAAATTTATCCAGCGGGACCCAACAAACCGCGACGCGTTTGACAATCAGGCGACCCGATGACTGGCATGTCCATCTTCGCGATGGCGCAATGCTTGCCGAAGTTGCCAAATATACATTCAGGCAGTTCGCACGGGCCATTGTGATGCCCAATCTCAGTCAACCGATCACAACTGCTGCTGCAGCAAAGGCCTATCGGGATCGCATCACTGCAGTTGTTGATCCAGGTCTGAGCTCTACACCGCTCATGACGTGTTACCTTAGCGACAGCATCAAAATTGATGAGATCGATCGTGGATTCGCCGATGGCACATTCACGGCCTGCAAACTCTATCCCGCACACGCCACGACTAATTCGGCTCAGGGTATTACAGACATCCGAAAGATTCACCGCGTAATTGAGTTGATGCAACGCATTGGAATGCCTCTGCTGATCCACGGAGAGGTCACAGATAGCCAAGTCGATATTTTTGACCGTGAGGCTGTTTTCATCGAGCGTGTTCTCAAAAAGCTGATTTTAGATTTTCCAGCACTCAAGGTAGTATTCGAACACATTACGACCGCTGATGCTGTAGCATTTGTGGAAGGCGGTGGCAAAAATCTAGCGGCAACGATCACACCGCATCATTTGACAATCAATCGCAACGCTATGTTCGATGGCGGAATCCGTCCGCATTTATATTGTTTGCCCATTGCAAAGCGCGAGTGGCATAGGCTAGCCCTGCGAAAGGCAGCAACTTCGGGTTCTACAAAGTTCTTCCTAGGCACAGATTCAGCACCACACTTGATAACCGACAAGGAATCTGGGTGTGGATGTGCCGGGATATTCAATGCGCCATTCGCGCTGGAAAGCTATGCTAAGGTATTCGAGGAAGAAGCTGCACTCCAGCATCTCCAAGCCTTCGCATCCGAGAACGGCCCTCGCTTTTATGGCCTCCCGCTAAACGAAGGCATTATTTCATTGGAGAAGATCCGAAATATCGTTCCAGAAAAGATCGCGTTGGGCGGTTCGCACATTATCCCGTTCCATGCTGGAGAAGATGTGGGTTGGTCGGTTGCAGGCTCATTTGACCACCCCATGTTCTCGGTTGACGAGTTTGGCCGCTAACTTGTTCTATTCTTAGAAAATGAGCACAAAACTAAGCTTCTACTGAATGGAACTGTTCACTAGAGAGCGCCGTTCAATTGAAATCGCACAGCGGAGAGTGTCAAATGAGGAGAAGGCGAATGCTATGGATTATACCGGGCCTTGTCATTCTCGGAGCCGCAGTATGGAGCCAAACTGTGAGTAATGTCGAACAGGCCAAATATGAGTTAGTTTCGAGGCAGGGTGATACTGAGGTCCGCCTTTATCCGCCGCTGATCGTGGCCGAAGCTGAAGTTGCCGGCGACCGAAAGACGGCTATCAATGAGGGATTCCGCATCATCGCTGACTACATCTTTGGAAATAATATATCGAAGAAGAATGTTGCGATGACTGAGCCTGTAGTTCAGCAGCAAAGTGAAAAAATCGCGATGACTGCGCCTGTCACACAGGAAGGCAATCAGGGGCATTGGAAGGTGCGCTTTGTCATGCCAGCTAGCTATACGATGGAAACGCTGCCAAAACCCAACAATGATGCCGTGAAGCTGGTCGAAGTGCCAGCCAAGAGCTTTGCGGTGATCCGCTTCTCCGGGATGGCCGACGAAGCCAGCCTGAAAGATCACACGGACGAATTGCGCATATTCATCACCAGCAAAAAGCTAAACGCGATGTCGCCGCCCAGTTACGCTTTCTACAACCCACCTTGGACATTGCCATTCTTGCGGCGCAACGAGGTTATGAT
>JANPHF010000047.1:0-21238 GCA_031424315.1 Aestuariivirga sp. | reverse complement strand
CTATGCCAATGCTGTGGCCGCGACCGCTGCAGATGAGCCGATCATCACTGGCGAGGTGATCGAAGACGAAGCACCGGTGCTGATGGGCAGCGTGAACAGACCGAATGTGGAGCGCACGCCGAAATTGATGATGGCCACAAGACAGCCCGCGATAAGAATGGTGGTGGTGCGGAAATACCATGGGGTTTCTTGTTGGGTTGCGGTACTCATGTGGCTGCCTTTGCGAGGTGGAGCGATTTTCCGAATTCGGCAACCGCGACGCCGAGAAGAATGATCAGGCCTCCGATCAAGGTATTCATGCCAGTTGCCTCGCCGAAAAACAACCAGCCGAAAAGTGCAATGCAGGGCGGGATGAGATAGAGCGCGGCGCCAACCGATGTGGGTGACAGGTGGCCAGCGGCATAGTTCCAAAGATTGACGCTGAAGATAGTGCCAATAAGACTCATAAAGACCAAAGCGAAGATGGCCTGCTGGCTGAGATGTAGTGCCGTTGGGATGGTTTGCGGTGTGACAAAGGCCAGCGCGGGCAGGGCGCAGAGCAGGGTGCTCCACAGTGTCACTTTTAGCGGGCCATATTTGAGGATGAGGGGCCGCGCGAAGATGACATAGATCGCCCAGCAGGCGCAGCCTGCCAGCATCATCACGCCGCCAAAGATCGGGTGGCCACCGCCATCGCCCAACCCATCGGCAAAGAGGTAGAGCGTGCCCGCGAATGAGATGAGCAAGCCGAGGATCACGGGAAGTGAGAGCCTTTCGCTGCCGATGGCAATTGCGAGGCCCGCGATCATCAGCGGGTTAGTTGCATAGATCATGCCGCCAGCACCCGCGCTGAGATTGGCAAAACCAAAGTTGGAGCCGATGTAATAGCCGAAATTGCCGATGAAGCCGATGACCGCCATCTTGAGCCAATCCTGCCGCTCTATGCCTGGGCCGATGATCAGCAGCGGGATAAGGCAGAAGGCGGCATTGGTCCACATGCGGATGGCGATAGCTTCGCCTGCACCTGTTTCCTGCGCGAAGGCACGCACCAGGCTGGGGGTGACGCTCCAGATGACAACGGTGGCAGCGAGCGCCAGGGTAGGCCAAAGGTGGTTGGATTTCATGGGCGTCTTAGACTCTGCTTTGGGCCAAATGGTCAACGCCCACAGCGGCATGTCTGGCATGAAATGGACTAGAAACATAACAAGAACACTTCTCAAAACGGGTTGGCTTGGCTATAAGATTCTCCATGCTCACCGCCCTTTCCATCCGCGACATTGTGTTGATCGAAAAGCTGGACCTCAGTTTGGAGAATGGCCTCACCATTCTCACCGGTGAGACCGGGGCGGGAAAATCCATTCTGCTGGACTCTCTGGGCTTGGCCCTAGGTGCGCGCGGCGACAGCGCCTTGGTGCGGGCCGGGCAGGCCAAGGGTTCGGTGGCGGCATCATTCGCCTTGCCCAAGGGCCATGCAGCGCTGAACTTGCTGGCAGCGCAGGAAATTGAGGCGGATGGCGAGATCGTGATCCGCCGCATTCAAAATGCCGATGGGCCTAGCCGCGCCACCATTAATGACCAGCCCGTGAGCCTGAACCTGCTGCGGCAAGTGGCGGCGCTTCTGGTGGAACTGCACGGGCAACACGCTGACAGGGCGCTGGTGGATGTGGCCGAGCATCGCCGCTTGCTCGATGCATTCGGCGGGTTGGATGGGCAGGTGGAGAAGCTTGCCGTGCTTTGGCGCGCGATGACCAACGCTGCCGAAAACCTGAATCAGCACAAAGCCTTGATGGCGAAAGCTGAAGCAGAACGTGAATATCTCGAACATGCCGCCGAGGAGTTGGGTGCGCTTTCGCCGGAGCCCAATGAAGAGCAACAACTGGCCGAAAAGCGACAGTTGATGATGCAGGCGGAGCAATATGCCTCGGCGCTGGATGAGGCGGAAATGGCTTTAGCTGGTGAGAATAACGCAGAAGCGCGGCTGAATGCAGCTCTGCGGAAGTTGGAACGGCGCAAGGAAGGTGCTGGCGGCAGGCTTGATGCGGTGTGTGTGGCGCTGGAGCGGGTGTTGCTGGAGCAGAATGAGGCCTCGCGCGCCATTGGTGATGCGCGGCGACAGTTTGAGTTTGACCCGAAGGATTTGGAAAAATCAGAGGAGCGGCTTTTTGCCCTGCGTGGTGCCGCTCGGAAATACAAATGCACGGTGGATCAGTTGGCAGAAAAGCGCGCTGGGTTTGAGGCAGAGCTGCAAAGCATCACCGATGGCGGGGCCACGCTAAAGAAACTCCATGCCGCGCATGCTGAAGCCAAAGCGGCCTATGAAAAGGCGGCAGATGCTCTGAGTGCCGCGCGCAAGAAAGTTGCCAAGGCTTTGGACAAGGACGTGTTGGCCGAATTGCCGGCGCTGAAATTGGACAAGGCCCGCTTTGCCACCGAGATCACCTCGGATGCTGCGCGCCCGCAGAGCGATGGCATTGACCGGGTTGAATTCGTGGTGGCGGCCAACCCTGGCACGCCGCTACAGCCTTTGATGAAGGTGGCTTCGGGCGGTGAGTTGGCGCGTTTCATGCTGGCGCTGAAGGTGATCCTGGCGGCCAAGGGCTCCGCCCCCGTGTTGATTTTTGACGAGATTGATACAGGCGTTGGCGGTGCCGTGGCTGATGCCATTGGACAACGGTTGTCGCGTCTTGCGGGCGGGTTACAAGTGCTTGCCGTCACGCATTCCCCGCAAGTGGCATCCAATGCTGCACAGCATTTACTGATTTCGAAAATGGAAGATGTGGGCGGCAAGCGCATGGTCACGCGCGTCACACCGCTGTCGGCCTCAAGCCGCCGCGAGGAACTGGCGCGGATGCTGTCTGGCGCTTCCGTCACTGATGCCGCCCGCGCCCAGGCCGATGAATTGCTGGCGGGCCGGGCATGAGCCGCAAGGAAGCCGCTGAAGAACACGCGCGTCTGGCCGCCGAGATTGCCGTGCATGACGTGGCTTATCATCAGGAAGACGCGCCAAAGATTTCAGATGCGGATTATGACAAGCTGCGGCTGCTGCTGCTTGAGCTTGAGAAGCAATATCCAACACTGGCCAAGAATTCGCCTTCGCAGAAAGTGGGGGCAACACCTTCCGGCAAGTTTGCCAAAGTGCGCCATGCCGTGCCCATGCTGTCGCTGGCCAATGCCTTTGCGGAAGAAGACGTGCATGAGTTTTTGGCGCGCATGAAACGCTTTCTTGGTCTGCCTGAAAGCGCTGAACTGGCGGTGACGGCAGAGCCGAAGATTGATGGGCTTTCCATGTCGCTACGGTATGAGGGGCGCAAGCTGGTGCAGGCCGCCACGCGCGGTGACGGCGCGGAGGGCGAGAATGTCACTGCCAATATTCTCACCATCAAGGACATTCCACACGCGCTGCCGCATTCCGCCCCTGAGTTGATTGAAGTGCGCGGCGAAGTTTACATGTCGAATGCAGACTTTCAGGCGCTCAACGAGAGGCTTGTGACGGAGGGCGAAAAGCCCTTGGCCAATCCGCGCAACGGGGCGGCGGGTTCGCTTCGGCAACAGGATGTTTCCATCACGGCATCCCGGCAGTTGAAATTTTTCGCCTATGCCTGGGGCGAGGCGCCACAACTGCCTTCCGACACGCAATGGGGCGTGGTGCAGGCCTTCAAGCATTGGGGCCTGCCGGTGAACCCGCTAATGGTGTTGTGCAAGACGGGTGATGATCTGCTGGCGCACTACCGCAAGATCGAAGCGATGCGTTCGTCACTGGCCTATGACATTGATGGCGTGGTGTACAAACTCAATGACCTCGCGTTGCAGCAGCGTCTCGGATTTGTCTCGCGCTCGCCCCGCTGGGCCATCGCCCACAAGTTTTCGGCGGAGCAGGCGACAACGGTGCTTGAGGCCATAGACATTCAAGTGGGCCGCACGGGGGCGCTCACCCCTGTAGCACGGCTGAAGCCTGTAACGGTTGGCGGCGTGGTGGTTTCCAATGCCACACTGCACAATGAAGATGAGATCGCACGCAAGGATGTGCGCGTGGGTGACACAGTGATTGTGCAGCGCGCAGGCGATGTGATTCCGCAAATCGTGGGCGTGGCGCAACGCGGGCATGGCGCTGTGCCTTATGAGTTTCCGCATGTGTGCCCGGCCTGCGGCAGCCATGCGGAACGCGAAGACCGCGGCGGCGGCAAAGCCGACGCAGTGCGGCGTTGCACGGGTGGCTTGATCTGCCCCGCGCAACGCGTGGAGCGGCTGAAGCATTTCGCTTCGCGCAATGCTTTTGACATTGAGGGTCTGGGCGACAAGATCGTGCATGAATTCTATGAGGACGGGCTGATCGCAGCACCGCAGGATATTTTTACGTTGGCGGCTCGGGATGCGCGCTCTTCGAAGAAACTGGCCACGCGCGAAGGTTGGGGCGAAAGTTCAGTGGCCAACTTGTTTGCGGCCATTGAGGCCCGGCGCGAGATTGCGTTGGACCGTTTCATTTTCGCATTGGGCATTCGCCACATCGGCGAGACAACGGCGCGGGTTCTGGCGCGGCATTATCATTCGGCCGAGCATTTGCGCGACCAGATGAAGCTTGCCGCTCACTCGCAAGAGAATGATGCGCGGTATGAGTTGAACGCGATTGACGGCATCGGCGACATCGTGGCCGAAGCTGTGATCGAGTTTTTTGAAGAGCCGCACAATCTTGAAATTTATGATGCGCTGTTGAAAGAAGTGCGCACTCAGGCGTTGGAAGCCGTGGCCACGTCATCACCCGTTGCGGGGCAGACGGTGGTGTTCACCGGCGCTTTGGAAAAGATGACGCGAGAGGAAGCCAAGGCCATGGCTGAGCGGCTGGGGGCGAAAGTGGCGGGCTCTGTGTCCAAGAAAACTGATCTTCTGGTGGCTGGCCCCGGGGCTGGTTCCAAGCTCAAAGACGCCGAGAAGCACGGGGTGAAGGTGATTGATGAGGCGGGCTGGTTTGAGCTGGTGGGGTTGTAAACTCCCTTCTCCCCTTGTGGGAGAAGGTGCCCGAAGGGCGGATGAGGGGTCGCTCCGTCTGAGCTGGCTTTCCTCGGAGCGACCCCTCACCCGTCACGCACTGCGTGCGCGCCACCCTCTCCCGCAAGGGGAGAGGGAAGGCTGATTGGATATGTCACCACCTCAATCTTTCGCTGCTGATTTTCGCGCTGGGCTGAAAGTTTCCTGGCCCATGTTCCTCGCCTATGTGCCGCTTTCGATGCTGTGGGGCACGATGGCAGCGGCCAAGGGCTTCACGCCGCTTGATGCGCTGGCGATGAGCTTCTTTGTCTATGCGGGTGCATCGCAATTCATTGCCGTGGACATGTGGAAGGAACCACTGCCGATCTTCCTGCTCATTCTCACCGCCTTCATCGTCAACTTGCGCCACTTCCTGATGGCCGCCTCGATTTCGCGGCACATCACCAGTGTTCCCAAATGGCTGCAGCCGTTGCTGATGTATGTGCTCACCGATGAGGCCTGGGCCATTGCCGAGCGCAAAGCTTTGGATGGGCCACTCAGCCTTGGATATTATCTTGGTGTCGCGGCACCCTTGTGGCCGATCTGGTTTACATGCTCGGCGATCGGCGCGGTGATCGGGCAGAGTTTTGGCAATGTTGCGGCGCTGGGCGATTTTGGTTTGGCGGCGATGTTCATCACCATCATTGCCGGGTTCTGGAAGGGGCCGCGCACGGGGGCTGTGATCGGCGTTTCGGCGTTGGTGGCGGCTCTGGCGCATCTCTACGTGCCGGGGCGTTGGTACATCTTGCTCGGCGGGCTTGCCGGCGTTGCGGTGGCCGCACTGCTGCATGTGGAAGAGGAAGTGACGGGCCCGGAAGACACGATGGAGAGGGGCACGCCATGAGCGATGTGATCCATTGGCAATGGCTGATCCCCATTCTTGGCATGGGCGCTGCGACCTATGCGACGCGGCTTTCCGGCCTGCTTCTCATGCGCGGCGTCGTCGTAAAGGGCCGGGCCAAAGCGGCGCTGGATGCGCTGCCACCGTCGGTTCTCATGGCGGTGATCACGCCCACGGTGCTGATGACAGGTCGGGCTGAATCGCTTGCCGCAGCGATCACGGCGGTGGCGGCCATCCTGCGCTTGCCGCTGCTGGCCACAATGGCCATTGGGATTGGCAGCGTGTGGGCACTAAAGGCGCTAGGGGTTTAGGTCGGCAGTGTTCCGCCCGCGCTGAGAGATTGCGCGGAGGAATGCACATGCAATACCGCCATACTTGGGCTGGCGAGGAAAGCTTTAACCACCGCGTCGACATCATCACCCCAATTGATCTCAAACGTATCAGCTCCGAAGCTCTTGGCCCAGGCGGTGAAGTCGGGGTTCACCAGATTGGTGCCAGAGACGCGGTGGGGGAAGTGGCGCTCCTGATGCGTGCGGATGGTGCCGTAAATGCCATTGTTGGAAATCACGATCTTGGGCTTGCCGCCGAAAGCCAAGGCAGTAGCGAGTTCATTGCCATTCATCAACACACCGCCATCGCCGACGAAACAGATGGGTATGCGCGATGGATCAACCAGTGATGCGGCAACTGCCGATGGCACACCAAAGCCCATGGCGCCAACTACGCCGCCAAGCAGAGTGTTCTTTGGCGTCATTTTCCAGAAACGATGCGCCCAAGTTGTCATGTTACCTGCATCCATTGTGATGACAGCGGTGGCAGGCGCGTGTTTTGCCAGCGCCAATGTGACTACGCCGAAATCCACGCCATCAGCGGTGTTCCGCGGCGCATAGGTCTGGCCTGCCAAACATGCTCCGTGGACGGATGAAATCCAACGCTCGCGGGCGGCGGGGGCCACGCGCGGATTCTGCGCCCAGGCGCTCAGTACTTCTGCAGGATCGGCAACAAGCCCGAGATCGGCGCGGATGACCCGGCCAATCGGCTTTGAATCCGGATAAATGTGAACCAGCGTTTGCTGCGGCTGAGGCGCTTCCGGCAAGGTGAAGCCCATGGTGGCGAAATCGCCCAGCCTCGTACCTGCGGCGATGATGAGATCAGCCTGCATAAGTTCTTCGCGCAGGGCTTTTGCCGTGCCCATGTCCATGTGCCCGGCATAAAGCTCTGAGGCATTGTCGAACACGTCTTGCGATTTCCATGTGACCGCCACGGGCACGCGTTGGGCGGCGGCGAATTTGGCGAGCGCCTCAGCACCCTTGGCGCCACGCAATCGTGAACCCGCGATGAGCAGTGGCCGCTCTGCCTGCAGCAGCATTTCTCGCAATTGCTCCAATGCGGCGGAAGCGACACCGAGTGCGGGCAGCGGATAGGTCAGAACTTGGGGCTCAGGTACGTCATCGCGCAACATGTCTTCGGGCACAGGAAGGATCACCGGGCCGGGCACGCCCTCGGTGGCAAGACGGAAGGCGCGCGGCAACATTTCGGGCAAGCGGGCGGCGTCATCAAGTTCAAATACGCCTTTGGTAAAGGAGCCAAAGACAGCGCCGTAGTCCATTTCCTGAAATACGAAGCGATATTTCTCGTCGCGGCCCACCTGGCCCACAATCGCAATGAGGGGAACAGCATCCTGCTCAGCCATGTGCACGGCGATGGAGACATTGGTAGCGCCTGGGCCGCGGCTGACCAGCACGACACCGGGAATGCCCGTCATCTTGGCTTCGGCCACGGCCATGAAGCCTGCGCCACCCTCGTGGCGGCAGATCACCACCTGAATGCCCGCATCGTGCAGCGCATCAAGCAGCGCCAGATAGCTTTCGCCTGGCACACAATAGACGCGCTTCACGCCATGGGCTTTGAGGCTTTCAACAATAAAATCTGCGGCGCGCATGGCAACTCCCTAAACTCAGGGCTTTTGCCAAGCGCGCCGCGCTTTGTCGAGGCCAGCTATTGGTTGGCTGTCAGGCCAGCTGCTTGCGCCTTTTTGTACCACTCTGCCGCCTTTGCGGCGTCTGGCTGCAGGCCTTCAACCTTCAATTCGGCAAACACCTTCGGATCATAGGTGCGCGCCACGCCCAAGGCGCCGCGCGGATTGCCGGCGGAAGACGCCTGCATATAGTATTGGCGGGCCGAGAGAATATCGCCCTGGTTCATCAGCCCGTCAGCGCGGGCCAGCAAGTCTGCTGCGGGGCCGACGGGTGCCGGAATGGGCGCTGCTTGCGTGGCATCTGCCACGGCCGCTGGCTTGATCGCCAATGGATCAGGCTGGCCTTCCGGCGGGGCCGCAGCGGGCGTAATTTTCACGTCCGAGAGTTCCACGCTCATTCTCTGTGCGGGGGCGGCAAGCGTGCCTGAAGTTTGTTCCACCGCAGCCACCTGCAGATCAATCTTCGGTGTTTCCGATTGTGGGATCACCAGTTTGAGATCAGCAATTTCTGGGGCTTTCACCACCCAGCGGCCATCTTCCTTCTGGCGGCCAGCAGTGAGATAGGCTGATTGCGGTAGGCCGGTGATTTCCAGATCAACAGGCTGGTCGGCGCTGGCAGGGGTCGCCGTGAGCAATAAAGGAATCATGCTGTTCAGTTGACCACGCACATCATTTACCGCGAGGCGCGCGCTGGTGATCGGCTTGGCGAAATTGGAGCTGCCAGAGGAGGCCAGTGCCACCGGCGCGTTGCCGGCTGGCTGCTTTGCAGTGAGGGATGCGGCCCATGCTTGTGCGCGCGCAACGCCATCTTGGGTGAAAGCCACAAGGTTCACGCGGTTGGCCAGCCCATAGCCCGCACCAGCACCCACCACGACAGCAATCGCGGCAGCTGCAGCATAAAAGCCGAGATGGGACGAGGCGCGCTTTTGCGGGCGCCGGGCCTTAAGGTCCTTGGTATCTTTTGGATAGCGCTTCTTGCGCTTCTCGATTTCGGCCAGTGGCATCGTTGGCCGCCGTGCCCGCAGCATTGGCTCTGCCGCTGAACTGCCCATGGGAATGTGGGCGGCGGCGGGCATTGCAGCGGCCGCATCTCTCAGGCGCGGCTCGGCGCGCAATTCGGACTGCGGATTGTCATTGCCGGGCGCGTCATACATGCGCTTGGCTATGGCGAATTTTTCGTCGAGCTTGCGGCGGTATTCCTCCATCTCATCATTTTCCCTGCGCTGCATCTCTGCATGGCGGGCGAGGCGCGCGCGGTAACGCTCTGCCGCTGAGGTGCCGTCTTCATGGCCTAAGCCTTCGGCAAACCATGATGGAACGGGCGTGGCCGTCTCCTGCCGCTTGTCGGCAGAGATTGGCAGTTCAACTTCAGACTTTACGGGTTCATCAATGCGCGCGGGCGAATAGCTCATGGTTGGGCTCCTGTAGGCGTGATGGTTGCGTTGGGGGGTGATGATTTGAGCAGGCTTGCGGCCTGGGCTTCACGTTGCCAGCCGGGCACTTCTGCGCTCAGCGTGGCAGCATCAAGGCCCGTGGCCTGATGGAAGAACTGGGTCTCAAACAGCTTCAGATCGTGTCGCTGATCGGCATTCAATTTCGATTCATTCACGGCCAGGATCAAAACGGTGGCGACAGTGTCGAGCTTGTCTTGACCACTGAGCAGGCCCGGCGCGTCCTTCGCGGCAAGTTTTGCGGGCTGGTAGATCTGCTCAAGCTGCTGCGGCAGAACCAGCGGGAGGACGTGAAAGTTGTTGGCTGCAAGCCGATCCAAGTTCAGCGGTGTGCCAAGCACCAGTGCTGCGTCAGCCTTGCCAGAGGCCAAGGCATCAATGGCTCTCTCCTGGGCTTGCGGCACGCGCAGGAACGGCACCTCCATTGCTCCAAGCAACAATTCGCCTGTGGCAAAAGGGGCGCTGTCTGCGGGGCCGGTGGCAATCCGTTTTCCGGCCAATTGCGTGAGATTGGTGATGTTGCGCTTAGTCACGAGCATCACCGGCAGGGTTTTTAAGGCAGTGATGTAGGTGAATTTCCCATCCTGGGGTGCAAGCAGGCTTTGAGCCTGAACATAGGCCAGGCTGTCAGAGGTGATGATGGCGGAATCGACTTCCTTGAATTGCCCCAGGTCTTGCAGGGCCTGTACGCTGCCTGTGCCCACCATCGGCAGCACGCGCAATGCACTTTCATGATCGAGCTTGCGCGCCAGATTGGCGCTGTCGGAAAGCCAGGAAGGCTCGCCCACGAGAATCGTAAATGCAGTTTCGGTCGGGCCCGCCAGGGCTGTGCTTGCACAGCCACAAACGAGACCAAGACCAAGCAGAAGTTTCCTCATGCCAGCCCCTCTTCCTATACGCGCCGTCCCATTGTCCCAAGCGCCCGCCGTTGTGGCAGTGGCGCAACAGAGTTCAACTTTCTTTAGGGATTGTGGCGATCAGGGGGCGAAAGCGGGGTGATGTGGAGGCAATTACCGGCTGACAATTGGCTGATAATCGCGTGGCGCGGGGCCATCGTAAACCGTGAGCGGGCGGATCAAGATGTTGCTGGCAAATTGCTCGATCACTTGGGCTGTCCAACCCGGCACGCGGCCTACTGCAAAAATCGGAACGAAGAGATCAGGCGCGATGCCGTTCAAGTAATAAATGACGCCGGAATAGAAATCGACATTCACGTTCACACCGAAGCGCGCATAGGGCTTCATGGCGTCCACCACCGCTTGCAGAATGTCGAACCATTTCGGCTCTCCCATTTCGCGCGACAATTTCTCAACGCCGTCGCGCATATGGCGCGCCCGGGGGTCTTCTGTGCGATAGACACGGTGGCCAAAGCCGGTGACAGCTTCGCCCGCGGCACGCTTGGCCTTGACATAGATGGCCGCGTTTTCAGGCGCGCCGATGTCCTGCGCCATGCGCATCACATCTTCCGCTGCGCCACCATGGGCCGGCCCGGAAAGGGCCGCGATGGCTGCCGTGATGGATGCGTGGAGATTGGCCTCGGTGCCTGTCACCACGCGGGCTGTGAAAGATGAGGCGTTGGAACCATGCTCGGCATGGAGGATCAAGTCACGGTCCATCAATTGCGCAGCGTCACGGGAGGGCTTGCGGCCTGTCATCATCCACAGGAAGTTGGCGGCGTGCGAGAGCGATGCTTCCGGCTTTGGAATTTTGCGGTTGTTGCGGATGGCTTCATGCGCTGCGGTGACCATCGGAATTTGTGCGGCAAGGCGAATGCCCTTGGCACGGGTGGCGTCGATGGAATTGTCCTGTGTTTGCGGATCGAAGGCTGCCAGCGCTGAAGTGGCGGTGCGCATCACATCCATGGGGTGGGCGTGTTTGATGAGTTTGATCAGTTCAATGATCTGCGGCGGCAGTTCACGTGCGGCCACCAGCGCTGCGGTGAATGCGCGCAATTGTGCCACCGTTGGCAAATCGTCATGCAGCAGCAAATAGGCGGTCTCCTCAAAGGTGGAATGTTCGGCAAGGTCGTGGATGGAATAGCCACGGTAGCGCAACTCGCCCGCCTTGCCATCGATGAAGCTGGCACCGGAGCGTTCAAAGTAGATGCCTTTGAGGCCCCGGTGAATTTCGATTTTCTCTTCTTCAGCCATGTGGCAGATACCTCTTCATGCAAGACGTGATCGGACAAGCCAAACAAAGGATCAAGGGCCAGAAGATGCGGCTCGTCATGCCAGAAGCTGAGGATGCGCGCATTCGCGAGGCGGGGGCCATTTTACAGGCTGAGGGGCTGGCGGAGGTGACGCTGTTCGGGCCGGAAGCACCCCAACCTTCGCGAGCCGCGCTTTCGGCTGTAATGGCCAAGCGCCATACGCTCACCGAGGGCATGGCGGTGCGACTGCTCTCCAAGCCGCTCTATGCCGCTGGCGCCTTGGTGGCGGAGGGCAAGGCCGATGCGATGGTGGCAGGGGCTGCCAACCCAACGGCGCGGGTGATTGAAGCCGCGTTGATGACGATTGGGCTGGCCGAGGGCATTGCGCTGCCATCAAGCTTTTTCCTGATGGAATGGCCGGACAAGTTGCTGATCTTTGCTGATTGCGGGGTGAATGTTCAGCCCAATGCTGAGGAACTGGCCGCCATTGCGCTGGCCTCTGCCGTGAGTGCGCGCAGGCTGCTGGAGGATGAACCGCGGGTGGCGATGCTGTCCTTCTCCACCAAGGGCAGCGGCAAGCACCCGGATGCCGATAAGGTGATCAGGGCAGTGGAGCTGGCGCGGGCGCAGGCACCCGGGCTGGCCATTGATGGCGAATTGCAGGGGGATGCAGCGCTTTCACCTGCCGTCGCGGCGCGCAAGGTGCATGGCGCTTCAAGCGTGGCGGGCAGGGCCAATGTGCTGGTGTTTCCTGATCTTGATGCGGGCAACATCGCCTACAAGCTCACGCAATATCTGGGCGGGGCCAAGGCCATGGGGCCGGTGTTGCAGGGCTTTGCCAAGCCGGTTTCTGATTTGTCGCGCGGGGCAACAGTGTCCGACATTGTGGATACGGCCTGCATCGTTCTTTCGATGGCGCATTGAATGGCGGGCGCTGTGGCGATAGAAGGCGGCCCATGACTTATTCCGCGATTGAAAGCCGCCACACAACCGTGGGCGTGAAAGTGGGCCACGTGCAAGTGGGCGGGGGCGCGCCTGTTGTTGTGCAGTCCATGACCAATACCGACACGGCCGATGCCGAGGCCACGGCGCAGCAGGTGGCCGAGTTGGCGCGGGCGGGGTCAGAACTGGTTCGCATTACGGTTGACCGCGAAGAAAGCGCGGCCGCTGTTCCGCGCATCGCGGAGCTTCTGGCCAAGATGAAAGTGAATGCGCCGCTGGTGGGCGACTTTCACTACAACGGCCATTTGCTGCTGACGCAATATCCCGATTGCGCCAAGGCGCTGGCGAAATACCGCATCAACCCCGGCAATGTGGGCTTCAAGGAAAAGAAGGACCGCAACTTCGCCACCATGATCGAAGTGGCGATGAAGCATGATAAGGCGGTTCGCATTGGCGTGAACTGGGGCTCGCTGGACCAAGCCATGCTGGCCGCGCTGATGGACGAGAACCACAAGTCTGCCAATCCGATGGATGCACGCGAAGTGATGCATGAGGCCATCGTGCGCTCGGGGCTTCAATCTGCGGCCTATGCCGAAGAGTTGGGTCTGGCGCGAAACCGCATCATCATTTCCGCCAAGTGTTCCGAGGTCCAGGACCTGATTGCGGTTTACCGCATGTTGGCCCTTCGCTCAGACTATGCGCTGCATCTGGGCCTGACCGAGGCGGGCATGGGATCAAAAGGCATTGTGTCTTCCACTGCGGCGCTGGCTGTTTTGTTGCAGCAGGGGATTGGTGACACCATTCGCATTTCACTCACACCCGAGCCTGGTGGTGACCGCACGCGCGAAGTGATCGTGGCGCAGGAGATTTTGCAAACCATGGGCCTGCGCGCCTTTGCACCGATGGTGATTGCTTGCCCTGGCTGCGGGCGCACCACTTCCACAGTTTTCCAGGAACTGGCGCAAGACATCCAAACTTATGTGCGCGGCCGCATGCCGGAATGGCGGGTGCAATATCCGGGTTTTGAAAACCTATCGCTGGCGGTGATGGGCTGCATCGTCAACGGGCCGGGCGAAAGCAAACATGCAGACATCGGCATCTCACTACCCGGCACGGGCGAGTTGCCTTCCGCGCCCGTTTACATTGATGGCCAGAAAGTGAAAACCTTGCGCGGCGAAAACATTGCCGCGCAGTTTCAGCAGATTGTCGAAGGCTATGTCGCAAAGCGCTGGGGTTGATCTGACATTTCCAATGCCTGTGAAAGCGTTTTTCGATAACGCTGCTCGTTGGCTGAACCGGGGTGACATTCTGCTTTCGCGCAGCCCGCTGTTTGTCTCGCGCATGATCCGGCTGGCCAGCGGCAGTTTCTTCAGCCATGCCGCACTGGTGTTTCTGCTGCCGCAAAGGCGGGATCATTTCGACAGCACCTTTGTGATTGAGAGCCTCTTCAAGGGCGTGGGCATTGCCAATCTTGAAACCTATGTGAGTGGCCGCAACCCGATCGAAGAGGTGGGCATCCTGCGGTTGGAGGGCGAGGGCTTCAATCTTGATTTCTTCAAGCGGGCCAACGGCGTGCTGCTCAATGAAGTGAACAAGCCCTATGATTTTCCACGCCTGTCACGGCTGGCACTTTCAGCATTGTTTGGTTTGCAACAGGCCGTGCAGCGCATGCAGCGCAGGCCAAATGTCTATCGCCGCTGGATGCCACGGCAATTCATCTGTTCAGGCTTCATTCAATATGGTCTGTTTCAGGCCGCTCATATTGCGGGCATTGAAACGGCACGTGTTGTGCTGAAGAACGGGCTGACCAATCCAAGCCCTGATGAAATGATGGGCATCACGCCGGAAGACTTGGCCACTTCGCAAAAGCTCACATGGAAATACGTAATCCGGCGCGGCTGGGTTTATGAGGTGAGGGATTACGAAGAAGCCAAGCGCGTTATTTCCGGCGGGCGATCATGAAATCGGCGGCGGCGCGCAAGGTGTCTGCCGCCGCGCCGTAAGGGGCGAGGGCTGCTTTTGCCTGCTCCACCAATCGGGCTGCTTCCTCCTTGGCGCGGTCGAGGCCTAGAAAATCAATGAACGTGACTTTGCCTCTGCCGCTATCTTTCTGTGTGGCCTTGCCCAAGGCTTCGGCGGTGCTTTCCACATCCAGAATGTCGTCGGCGATTTGAAAGGCGAGGCCGATGGCCTCGGCATAGGCATAAAGCGCTGCCTTATTGGCACCGGCGAGCAGGGGGCCAGCCGTGCAGGCGAATTCAAACAGCGCGCCTGTCTTCATGCGCTGCATGGCCGAGATTTCAGTCAATGACGAAAATCCGGTGGTCTCGGCGGCGATGTCGAGCATCTGCCCGCCCACCATCCCTTGCGGGCCTGAAGCGCGCGCAAGGGCCGCAACAAGTTCGGCGCCTTCGGGTGCCACCACTTCAAAGGCGAGCGTTAGCAGCGCGTCGCCCGCGAGGATCGCGGTGGCTTCATCAAATTTGCGATGCGTGGTGGGCTGGCCGCGGCGCAAGTCATCGTTGTCCATTGCCGGAAGGTCGTCGTGCACCAGTGAATAGCAATGGATCATCTCCAATGCCGCGGCCACGGTGAGAGCGCGGGCTTGGTCAACTTGATGCAGCTTGGCGCTTTCCTGCACGAAGAACGGGCGCAAGCGCTTGCCCTGGCCCAGCGTGGCATAACGCATGGCTTCCCGCAGCCGGTTGCCGGGCAGGGCAGGCAACAGGGCTTCCAGTTTGGCTTCCGTCTTGGCGGCGGCGCCTGCAAGGGCAACTTCAAAGGGCAAGGCTGGCTGCAAGGGCTAGTTATCCATTTCTCACGCCCACCCCTTGCCGCCCGCAATTGGGCAAGCGAAAAGAAGCGGGAACAGAACTCCACCTAATGGCAATCCGCGACAAACTCAAAAGTTTTTGGTTCTCCGGCCCGCGCTGGCGCGTGTGGCTGAAGCGGCTTGTCGCAATTGTGGTGGCTTGGCCGCTGGTGATGACGCTGGTTTACGGTGTTCTGCCCGTGCCTGTTTCCAATCTGATGATCCTACGCCTGTTCAAGGGCAATGGCATCACCAAGGATTGGGTGAGCATGAACAGCATGTCTCCGGATCTGCCGCGCGCCGTGATTGCCTCGGAAGACCAGCGTTTTTGCACCCATCGGGGGGTGGACTGGGTGGAATTTGCCGATGCCTTTGATGGTGAGGAAGGGCCGACACGCGGGGCCTCCACCATTTCCATGCAGGTGGCCAAGAACATGTTCTTGTGGGATGGGCACAGCTTCATCCGCAAGGGGCTGGAAATGCCGCTGGCCTACTACATGGACGCCGTGCTCACCAAGCGGCGCATGCTGGAGATCTATCTCAACATCGTGGAATGGGCGCCCGGCGTTTATGGCGCAGAGGCGGCGGCGCAACATCATTTCGGCAAGCCAGCGTCGAAACTCACCCGGCGCGAGGCGGCACTGCTCGCGGCGGTTTTGCCCAACCCGATCAAGCGGCAGGCGGGTAAGCCATCCGCCAAGGTACGATTCGTGGCCCAACGCATCCAGATCCGCATGTTCGGAATTGACGCGTATCTGGCTTGTCTCCATCAGAATCCTCGGCTATAAGCCGCCCTTGAATTGAGGGCTTTTCACAGCCCTTTTTATTTTATGACTTGATTTCAGAGGTTTAGATATGGCCGTTCCACGCAAGAAAATGACCAAGAGCCGCATTGGCATGCGCCGTTCCGGCCAGAAGATGCAGACTGTCACTTGGATCGAAGACAAGAAGTCTGGCGAATTGCGCCGCCCGCACCATGTTGACCTGAAGGCAGGCACTTACCGCGGCCGCCAGGTTTTCGAAGTGAAGGCTGAAGCCTAATCCACTTCGCTGCAATTTTATCGAATATCGCAACACCGGCTTAAGGCCGGTGTTTGTTTTTGTGCCCACCTGCAGCGTGGATTTACCATAGCCGTGGCAATTGGCCTGTGGATTGCTGGGCAAGGGGCATGTTGGCAGGCGTTTGGCAAAAACTGAAGATTGAACGGGTGGCGGGGGCAAATGCCGCTGCGTTCGGTGCTGAATGGCGCGCCTTGGCAGGCCACGCGCAAGAACCCTGCGGTTTTCAGGGTGCGGATTTTGCGCTTCCCGTTTTGGCACAAGCCCCGGAGGCTGCGCTGGATCTCGTGCGCCAGGATGGGCAGCTGCTGATGGCGGTGCCGCTTGCTTCGTCGCATGGATTTGATGTCACTCTGCCTTCGGATCTTACAGCCAGCGGCCTGCCGCAGGTGGATGCGACACAGGCTCGTGAGGCGGTTCTGGCCTTCCTAAATGGGCGCAAGCGGCCAGTTCTGCTGAAATCGCTGCCTGTCAGAAGTCTTTTTCACAATCAGCTTCAAGCCTTTGCGCCGCATTTTCAAGTCATGGGGCGCTGGCACCGCGCGGCCTTGAAGCTGGAAGGCACGTTCG
The DNA here is from genome assembly GCA_031424315.1 of Aestuariivirga sp. GTDB lineage: Bacteria > Pseudomonadota > Alphaproteobacteria > Rhizobiales > Aestuariivirgaceae > Aestuariivirga. The sequence goes on along the minus strand of JANPHF010000047.1, from coordinate 4,435 downwards.
ATTCGTGGATGGCCGAAAATTTTGATCACAAGCGGCGCAAAGAATTGAAGCGCCAGCGCAACCGGCTGGCAGAGCAGGGAGCGCTCAAATTTGAAATCTTGAATCAATCCAAGGATTTGCAGCGCTTCGCTGATGGGCTGCTTGAACTTGAAGCAAAGGGTTGGAAGGGCGCGCGCGGCACGGCGCTGCAGGCCGATGCAGCCAAGGCGGCCACTTTCCGGCAGGTTTGTGAAAACCTGCTCCAAGCGGGCAGCTTGCGCTTCTGGCAGCTGACCTTCAACGGCCAACCCATCGCCTCGCTGTTTGGCATAGTTGAGGGCGAGCAGGGCTGGATCGTGAAGATCGCTTATGACGAAGTTCTTGCCCGATATTCGCCGGGCGTAATGCTCATCATTGAAGCCACGCAAGCGCTGTTTGCCGAGGGCGGTGTGAAGCTGATGGACTCTTGCGCCATCCCCGGCCATCCGATGATTGAACGCATCTGGCGTGACCGTATCGAGATGGTGGATGTGCTGGTGGCCCCAGCGCATGTTTCGGCCCTGCAATTCAACTTGGTGAAGGCCGCATTGGCGGCCCATGCCGCCCTTCGCGCGCGCGCCAAGGCCGCACTCTATGCAATTACGAAGAGGAAGAGATCATGAGCGTTGTTCAGGTTGATGCCGCCGTTGCGCGCGCACATTTCTTGAAGAAGCCCTTTGAGCTCAAGCATTCCCTTGCAGGCCATCCACTCTTCACGCTACCGCGCCTGATTGAATTGGCCAATTCGCTGCCACGTGACTTCATTGAATACAACTCCGGCAAGATTGCCGTCGGCGTAAAGGCCGAGGATATTCCGCGCATCGACAAATCGCCCGAGGCCGTGATCCGCTCCATCGAAAGCGACAATGCCTGGATGGTGATCAAACGCGTGGAGCAGGACCCTGCCTACAAAGCCCTGCTGGAACGATTCGTGCGCGAAGCGAACGAAGCCGCCGGACGAAAGGCCTCAGACTACAGTGATCTTGAAGGCTTCATTTTTGTTTCATCCGCCAGGGCCACGACACCGTTTCACATCGACATGGAAGAAAACATCCTCATTCAAATCAAGGGCGACAAGTTCGTCCGCACCTTTGACAATGAAGACCGTTCTCTAGTCTCAGAAGAAGCAATGGAATTTTCGCCGGCCGGACACCGTAACCGGATTTATGATGTGGCGTTTGAAAAACGCGCGACGCTGCACAAGCTGAAGCCGGGCGATGCTGTGCACATGCCTTACACCATTCCGCATTGGGTAAGCACGGGCGAGAGCTATTCCATCTCCATGGCGATGACGTGGAAGACGCCCGAGGTGCTGCGCCTCAACAAGTTGCGCCTGATGAATGGGACACTTCGTCACTATGGCCTGCCGCAAGCGGCGCCCGGCGTACGGCCCATGTGGGATGCCGCCAAGGTGATGTTGCATGATGTGGCAAAAGCCACGCTTGCGCCGCTGCGCCGCTCTGAGCGTTTGCGAGTTTTCTTGCGCGGACTCATCTATGGCAAGAAGGCCAACTATTATTTGCAGACGAAGCAGGGGATATAGGTTTCATCCTCCCATTCCAGCCTCGCAATCCTAGCTGGAATTTTCCAGCTAAAGTTGTCCGATCTGCGCGGAGCAGGTGCAGTCCAGCAGCGGCCTTGCAATTGTGCGATGTTCAAGCAAATATCTGAAATCTGATACCCGCTAGGATATCTGAGAGGTGTCTGCATTGAGCCAAGAACCTGTCATCGCTTTCCGCAATGTCAGCAAGAATTTTGATGGCGTAGTTGCTGTGGCTGAGAACAATCTCAGTGTGATGGCTGGCGAATTTCTGTCGATCCTTGGGCCATCGGGTTGCGGTAAAACCACCAGCTTGCGCATGATGGCAGGTTTCGAACAGCCGAGTGCGGGTGAGGTTTTCATCCAGGGCAAGAGCGTGAACGGCGTGCCTGCATTCAAACGCCCGGTCAATATGGTGTTTCAGCACTATGCGCTCTTTCCGCATCTCTCGGTTGCTGACAATGTTTCATACGGCCTGCGTCAACGCAGCCCTCGGCCCAGCGCTGCAGAATTGCGCAAGTCCGTGGCCGAAGCCTTGGCGATGGTGCGCCTTGAAGGTTATGAAAAGCGCCGCTCTTATGAGTTGTCGGGTGGCCAGCAACAACGTGTCGCCCTGGCGCGCGCGCTCATCAATCGGCCGGCAGTTTTGTTGCTGGATGAGCCACTGGCCGCACTCGACAGGAAACTGCGCCGCGAAATGCAGATTGAGCTGCAGAACCTTCAGCGCAATGTCGGCATTACGTTCTTGCTCGTCACCCACGATCAGGAGGAAGCCCTGTCAATGTCCGATCGCGTTTGTGTGATGCGAGAAGGCCGCATTGTTCAGACGGGTTCACCTCGCGAATTGTATGACACCCCGGCCAATGCCTATGTCGCAGGTTTTGTCGGGAAGACAAATTTCTTTCCAACTTCCGTTGCTGGTTCCCTCATCAGCGTGCGGCCGGAAATGATTGAAATGGCGTCGTCGCGCCAAGTCCTTCCATCTGGTGTCACGCAACAATTTGACGTCAGTGTTCTTAATCGCATTTTCATGGGCGAACATACCGAATACCGGGTGATGCATGAAAGCATTGGCGAGTTCACCGTGCTGTCACCGCGAAAATCAGAAAGCACGTCGGGTGTTTTTGAGATTGGCGACAAAGCTGTCGTCGGATGGCGAAAACAGGCCGCACAGGTTTTGGCAGATACTTAACAAGGGAGAGTGGAAATGAGCAACGATCACATCAAACCGGAAAAATTCCTCGAAGAACTGCGCCGCTATCAAAAGGGCTCGGTGACTAGGCGCCATTTCCTTGGCGTCACCGGCTTGGGCCTGGCCACCGCTGTGATTGGCGGGGCTGTGCCTGGCCTTCGTCCGCGCAAGGCATTCGCTGAAGGATTGTCGGGCACTGTCAACTTCACCACCTGGCCCAACTATTTTGCCCAGGAAAACATCGACAACTTCACCAAGAACACGGGTGTAAAAGTCAATGTCACGATCTTTGGTTCCAATGAAGAAATGTTGGCCAAGCTTCAGGCGGGTTCAACGGGTTGGGATTTATTCGTGCCCACCAACTATACCATCTCAACCTATAAGAAGCTTGATCTGATCGAACCGCTCGATCTTAAGCTCGTGCCAAACTATGACAAGGCTGCGCAGGATCCGCGCTTCACCGGGCCGGGCACGATTGATGGCGTAACCTACGCAATCGTCAAGGATTGGGGCACCACGGGCTATGTGGTCGACACGCGCAAGGCAAAGACGCCGGAAACCTGGAAGGGTTTCTTTGATGCTGCCAATGGCCCGCTCTCGGGGAAGGTGCTGGTGCATGACTATCAACTCACCACCATCGGCGGTGCTTTGAAGGCCTTGGGTCATTCCTTCAATTCCATTGATCCAAAAGAAAATGCTGAAGCGGAAAAACTGCTCTTGGCCACCAAGCCACACCTGTTCGGCATCAATTCGGACTATCAGCCTTCAATGCGCAATGGCGATGCATTGATGTCCATGTGCTGGACCAATGATGGTGCCCAGCTACACCGCGACATTCCGGAAATGGAATATCGCCTCGGCAAGGATGGCGGTGAAATCTGGGCTGATCACTATGCCATTCCCAAGGGCGCTCCAAACCGTGCTGCGGGCTATGCGCTGATGGATTATCTTCTCTCGCCGGAAGTGAACGCCAAGGAAGTGATCTCCAATGGTGCGCCGTCATCTGATACGCGCGTCAACAAACTGGTGCCCAAGGAGATGCTGGAGAATCCGATCCTCTATCCAGCAGCAGAATATCTTTCCAAACTCGAATTTGGCGCTGCAGAGACTTTGACCAGCCCGATCCGTGCTGAAATCATGGCCCGTTTCAAGGCCGCCTGAGCATGACTGACGCAAGACATTCCCGTAGCCTGACAGCAGCACTGCTGGCCCCTGCGGGAGTGTTCTTGTTTTTCCTGTTGGTGCTGCCCATGGCCGTGATGGTGATCTATTCCTTTGGGTTGCGTGCACCTGAGGGCGGCTATCAAGCTGCCTTCACTTTTGACAATTATCTCAATTTGCCGGCGCGCGGCAAAGCCTTCACCAACACGCTTCTGCTGGCACCACTGGCCACCTTGTTGACCGTCCTGCTGGCCTATCCCATGGCCTATTTTCTGGCGGTGAGAACGTCTCCCCGCTGGCGCAATACACTGCTCGTCATGGTGATGGCGCCATTCTGGACCAGCCAACTCCTGCGTTACTATGCGTGGATGATGATCATGGGTTCCAGGGGCATTCCGTCCTGGCTGGCGTGGGTTGGAATTGGGGATGTGCAAATCTTGAACACGCCCTATGCCATCTTGATTGGCGGCGTTTATGGCTTCCTGCCTTTGATGGTGCCGCCCATCTTTGTCAGTCTGGAAAAG
>JANPHF010000046.1:0-49831 GCA_031424315.1 Aestuariivirga sp. | reverse complement strand
ATGAACGCCGCCATCATCATTTCAGCCATCGGCAACTTCGGCATGTCCACGGCCATCATGCGCTATTGGCCGAAATACCTCGTGGCAAACGACAAGGCACGCGCCAAGGGCGCTGTTGAACTGGGCTTTGTGCTTGCATTCTGGGGCGGGTTGGCCTTGATCGTTGCGCTGGCGCTGGTGAGCGTTGTGCGCCTGTCACTTGGTTTGCCGCCTGAACTCTTCCTTGCACTCACCATTGGCCTGCTGGGCCTGATGATCAGCTTTGGCGATTATTCCACCAACCTGTTGCGCGCCCAGGGCAGCACGATTGTTTCAATGTTGCCGCGTGACGTCATCTGGCGTGTAGCCACGCCTGCACTTGGATTTGCGGCATTGCGATTTGGCCTCGGCCTCTCCGGAACGGATTCACTCTTCATTTCGGCTCTGGTGCTTTTGGCGCTGAACCTTTGGCAGGGCGCCCATATCGCGCATCATGTTTCGGGATTGGGCAAAGGCATTGCGGCGCTGCGCGATTTCGCAGCCTTGCGGCCGAGCCTTTTGCCGATTTGGCTTTCGGGAATCATTTACGCGATGATCCAGCAGTTTGATGTTGTCATCATCGGCTCACTGCTGTCCAAGCCAGAAGCCGGAGCTTATTTCGCCGCGCAGAAAACTGCCATGATGTTGAGCTTGGTGCTCATCGCTGGCGGATTGGTGACAGCGCCCACCATGGCAGCACTTTACCATGCTGGAAAACGTGCGGAACTTCAGCGCCTGTGTCAAAAGCTGGCTCTGGCCATCGCTGCCACAACCATTCTCGGTTATGGCGTGCTGGTGGTAATCGGTAGCTCCTTGCTGCAACTCTTTGATCCAGCCTTTGTGTCGGCCTATCCCATTCTGTTGATTGTGGGCCTCGGCACAGTGGTTGACGCGGTCTCCGGCCCCAACTCCTACCTCATGCAGATGACGAACTATGAGATGCCATATCTGAAGGTAATGTTGAGTTGCTATGCACTGGTACTGGTGGCACAGTTCATCTTGGTGCCGCGTTACGGCAGCATGGGTGCCGCGCTCGCCTCGGCCGGAGGCGTCATTATATGGAATGTTCTGTCAATCGCCCTGCTGCGTCGGCACGCGGGGCTGGACCCATCATTACTGGGCGTGATCCTGCCGCCCAAGGGAAAAAATATATTTCAGATTGAATGAGGGGGAAGATGGTCGGAGCGATTGGATTCGAACCAACGACCCCTATCCCCCCAGAATAGTGCGCTACCGGGCTGCGCTACGCTCCGACTGGCGCGTGGGATAGCATTGTTGGGACAAATGTCCACCCCTATGTTTTGGGGGCGGCCTTGTGGGTGAGCAGCCAAACCAAGTCTGCGCGGCGGCCCATCAGTTGGCCCGCCTGGGCGGCCAAGAGCATTGCCCAACTCAGTTCTGCCAGGACAACCGCGAAACCAGCGGCCAGCAGGCCGAAATGCGGCGCGAGCAGCGCCCAGGACACCAAGAAGATGACCAGCCCCAGAATGCAGGCCCCCGCAGAACGCAATTGATGGCCGCCAATCGACATGAGATTCTGGTTCATGCCGCTCAGGGCCTTGATGGTTTGCCCCACCAGAAACAATACGAGCAGCCAATGTCCGGCGCGATAGGGGGCTCCGAAGATTCCCAGGATCAAGCCTCCGAAGCCGATGGCAACCGTCAAGCCAGCGGCCATGGTGATTAACGTCACCAAGTTCAGCTTCAGCAACAGGTCGTCGGCTCTGGCATCTTCGCGCGCCGTGAAGGCTGACGTGAGATCGGGCAAGATGAATTGCTGCGTGGCCTGAATCACAAAGCCCGCGATGGCCGCGAGCCGGATGGCGAGACCGAGAATGGCCAAGTCATCGTGTCTCAAAAACCAGCCGCCAGTAAGCGTCACCAGATCGGCGAACATCACCGTCACCGCGCCAACGATGGCGAGTGCCACAGCGCGCTGGCGCAATGCCGCCGTGAAGCTGGGCCGCGTGGCGAACCAATCGCGCCACGCAATGCCGTCCTTGCCCAAAAGCATCGCCTGCCCGATTGCAACAATGGCATTGCTGATCACGAATACAGCCAGCACATGAACCAGGGACAGTTGCTGCGCCAACAAGAAGGCGGCCGCGAGATAAATGAAGAACAGGCCTGGGCGAAAAATGAAATCTGGCACGAAAGCCAGATTGAAGCGACGCCTGCCGTTGGCCACCGAAGAGTTATAGCGCAACATGGCCGATGGAATTGCGGACAGGGCGCCAAACAACAATGCCCATTTAGTGCCTTGCGACAAATCAGCAACGGCCAGAGCGAGCCCAACAAGCGCTGCAATGACGGCCGTTGCCACTGCGAGATCACGCAAGTATATGCCATGAAAAGCCGCCACTGGGTGCTTCACCCCGAGCTCAAAGAAGCGAGGCAATTGCGTGAGCGCGAGCAAGGGGTAACCCAAGGCCACGCCTACGCTGAGGGCCGCGGCCATGGACATGGTGAGCAGGATCACGCCCACATCGGCCTGCGTGAAACTGCGGGTCAGGACAACCTGGGTCACAAGCCCAATCCCAGCCCCTGCAAAGCGCAGGCCTACACTGCCCACAAGCAAGCGCATGATCTTACCCAAGGTCATGGTTTGGCGCTTTGCGTTCTAGCCAGCCGGATCCAGTAGCTTGCGGGCATCGCCCAAATCCTTGAGCGCGGCGCGCAGGGCCTCGGTTTGGTTGGACGAAAGCTTGTGGATCACCTTTGGGGCTTCGCCGATTCGCGCCAGCGGGGCCTTGCCGGGGCGCGGTGCAACCGGCGCCTTGCCTGGTGCCGGAGCGCCATCCCGGGCCAAATCAGCCTTGCGCGGCATCACCTCGCCACGGCCCACGCCGGTGACGTAATTCACACCCTCTTCCTTGAGGATCAGCTGCACGCCACGGATGGTATAGCCCTGCTTGTATAGCAGAGTGTGAATGCCCTTGAGCAGCTCAAGGTCGGCAGGGCGATAATAGCGGCGCCCGCCGGCGCGTTTCATTGGCTTGATTTGTGAGAAGCGTGTCTCCCAAAAGCGCAGCACATGCTGCGGAACAGTCAACTCTTCCGCCGCTTCGCTGATGGTGCGGAACGCGTCTGGTGATTTTTCTAATGTCATTGCTTCAGCTCCCGATCGAAGCAGTCAAACTCAATCTTGTGCACGTCCGTCAGCCGCCCCCAAACAATTGCCCCCGGCCGTGGGGAACTCTCTCACTCATTCATCTACGTCGCCCGGCTCCTCGCCATTTACGATGTTCTTCATAATCTGGCTGGGACGGAACACCAGAACACGCCGTGGCGTGATTGGCACTTCCTCCCCGGTTTTCGGATTGCGGCCCATGCGCTGGCGCTTTGACCGCACCATGAAAGTGCCGAAAGACGAAAGTTTCACCGAATGGCCATCCACCAAGGCCTCCGAAATCAAATCCAGCACGGAATTGACCATATCCGCTGATTCTGTTCTCGAAAGGCCAACCTCCCGGTGGAGAACTTCAGTCAAATCAGCGCGTGTCAGTGTTTTGCTGCTCATCGGCCCTCTCCGCAAGTTGGCCAGAGACTAGGAGATTCCCGCGCTGTCGGCAAGAAGATTTGGCCAATCTCAAAGGCTTAGCCGTGTTTCTTAACGGTGGTGCGGCCCGCTTTCAGTAGCGCGCCACAATCCCACCCCATGTGAAGCCGCCGCCCATGGCCTCCATCAGCACCAATTGCCCACGCTTGATGCGGCCGGACCGCACCCCTTCCTCGAAGGCCAATGGGATCGAAGCCGCCGAAGTGTTGCCATGCTTGTCGACTGTGACGATGAATTTCTCTGCGGCAACGCCCAGCTTAGTGGCAGTTGAATCCAGAATGCGCTTATTAGCCTGGTGTGGCACGAACCAATCAATATCAGCCACTTTCACGCCGGCCTGACCAACAACTTGGTGCACGACTTCAGCCATGTTGGCCACCGCATGCTTGAACACTTCGCGGCCCTCCATGCGAAGGAAGCCCACGGTTTTGGTGGTTGATGGGCCACCATCCACATAGAGTTTCGAAACGTGGCGGCCATCGGCGCGCAGCTTGGAAGCCAGGATGCCGCGTTCGCCTTCTTCAGACTTGAGAACGAAAGCGCCCGCTCCATCGCCGAACAAAACGCAAGTGCCGCGGTCGGTCCAATCCAGGATGCGGGAGAAAGTCTCAGCGCCAATCACCAACGTGCAAGTGGCCTGGCCTGCGCGCATCATCGCGTCTGCTGTGGTCAGCGCATAGATGAAGCCGGAACATACGGCCTGCATGTCAAAGGCGGCACCCTTGGTGATGCCGAGATCGGCCTGAATCTGGGTTGCCGTGGCAGGGAATGTGTTGTCGGGCGTGGAGGTGGCCACGATAATCAGGTCAACCGCATCAGCCGACAAGCCTGCATCGGCCAGTGCGGCCTTCGCTGCTGCCACCCCAAGGCTGCGTGTGGTCTCGCCCTCGCCTGCGATATGCCGCGCCTTGATGCCGGTGCGCTCGGTGATCCATTCATCTGATGTGTCGACCACTTTTGAGATGTCGTCGTTGGTCATGATGCGTTTGGGCAAAGCCGCGCCCACGCCGGCAATAACAGAACGGATCATGCCGATTGTTCCTCTTGATGCAGTGGCGATTGCAGCATGTTGTGAACTTCGGCCACATCTGATGCGATGCGTTGCGTCAGGCCATTCTTTACCATGTCGATGGCCACTTCAATGGCCGTGGCATAACCCAACGCATCGGTGCCACCATGGCTTTTCACCACCACGCCATTGAGGCCAAGGAATACACCACCATTGTGCTTGCGTGGGTCGAGACGATCCCGCAATGCGGCGAAGGCGCCACCCGCAAGGAATGCACCCAGCTTCGAAACCCAGCTGGCGCGCAAGGCATCACGCATGAAGCTGGTGATTTGCTTGGCGGTGCCCTCTGCTGTCTTCAGCGCGACATTGCCGGTGAAGCCCTCTGTCACCACAACGTCCACCTTGCCCATGCCAATATCATCACCTTCAACATTGCCCTCATATTGCAGCGGCAACTTCAATTCGCGGAGCATGCGGCCCGCTTCCTTCACTGAATCGTTGCCCTTCACTTCTTCTGTTCCGATGTTGAGCAGGCCCACCGTTGGGTGAGCTTTGCCAAAAAGGCACGAGGCCATGGCCTCACCCATGATGGCGAACTCCACCAGTTGGTGGGCGTCTGCGCCAACCGTGGCGCCCACATCGAGAACCACGCTCTCCCCCGTCATCGTCGGCCAAATAGCCGCAATGGCCGGGCGTTCAATGCCGGGCAGCGTGCGCAAGATAAAGCGCGACATCGCCATCAACGCGCCCGTGTTGCCGGCGGAAACAACTGCCGCGGCCTCACCTGCCCGCACAGATTCGATTGAAAGCCACATACCGCTCTTGCCACGGCCGCGGCGCAGGGCCTGGCTGGGCTTTTCATCCATCTGAACGGTCACTTCGGCGTGGCGCACTTCAGATTTGGCCCTCAGCGCAGCGTGGCTGGCAAGCAGCTTATCAATCTGGGGCTTGTCGCCAAACAGGATGAAGGAAATATCCGGATGTCGCACCAACGCCAGCGCCGCACCGGGGATCACAACTTCCGGCCCCTTGTCGCCACCCATGGCATCGAGTGCTACAATCAATTTCTGGGTCATAAGGTGGCTTTGATTCCGGGTTAGAATGCGATTTTGCCCAAGATAGAGGCAAAGGCCGGCGAAACAACCCTAATTTTTCGGCGCATCATCTGCGGTTGTGCTGAAGTTTTCGCCCGGTTTGCGGGGATAAGGGTCGAGTTCAAGCCCCAGGGCTTCGGCAACCAATTCTCCCAAATCCACAATCCCATTCTCGATCGGGTCAGCATCGTCAACTGCTGCGTCAATAGCTTCCTTCGGCGGCAGGAAAAAGCGTTCCAGCGCGAAGTTCAAATGCTGGCGAAATAGTTCGAGCGAGATGACTGAAGCCTGTTCAAGATCTGCATCCACCGTGCCCGTCACTTTCAAGCCACCACCGCGCCAGGGTGCAGCCAGCAAACGTGCACTCAGTGTGTAAAGCACTGGGAGATTGAAGCGTTTTGCCAAGGCTGCGCATTCAGCAGGCTCGGCCTTGATGTGTTCGTGGCTGCCCTTGCGCGGAATGCGGTCAACAGGCAAGGGGCGTGAAAATTCGACTTGCGGCTGCGGTTTGCGGGTCATGCAAAGCGCACCTTTCCTGCCTGCAGGCCATCGACGTCCTGTTGGGCGAGAAGTGCGCGTGCAACACCAGCGTAAGAAACGAGCAGTGCCAGCCCGTCACTCGGCTTTCCGGCATAGACATTACGTTGCAGGGCGGTTTGCAGTGCAAATGCATCCTGCGCCTTTTCGTAAGCGCCGTAGCGCCCCGCAAGAGCCTCCGCCATGCGGCGCACCTTCTTGCCAACACCTACATCCGAAGCACCAAGCTCACGCAAGTTGTCATCCATGTCGGTGCAGAACTGGTCGATCAGCGCTTGCTTGAATTCCGGCACCTGCTGGCCAAGCCGTTCCAGAACGAGGCACACATGCAACACCAGAAAATCAAACCGCCCATCAATCGTGTCAGGAACGCCAGCTTCACGGTAGGCCCATGGCTGCCGCGCCGCTGCCACAATCGCTTCATAGAGAGGCTGGGCCGGATTGGGTTTTGGACGGAAGAGACGTGCCAAAATCATCTGCTTGCCCCGAATCTCACGTGCGGGCAAAAGGGCGCGGGACAGTTTGGAAAAGACATGATCGTGAAGACGCGAGTGAACAGACGGGCGGCAGGTTTCATTGTGGCAGTGGGTTTAGCAAGCCTGCTGGCTGCCTGCCAGCCGGAAATCGACCATCGCGGCTATATCCCCAAGCCTGGCGTGTTCTCGTCGCTGCACCAAGGCATGACCAAACCCGAAGTGGAAAGCATTCTTGGTTCGCCTTCCACCACCGCCTCGATCAATTTCCAAGGTGACAGCTATTATTACATATCCTCGACCACACGAGGCCGCTCTTTCCTGAAGCCTGTGGAGACCGACAGACAAATCATCGCCGTGCGCTTTGACCGACAGGACCAAGTGCAAAGTGTTGCACAATATGGCCTTGAAGATGGCCGCATCATCGACATCAATACCCGCAAGACGCCTGTGGTGGGTTCTGAATTCTCACTGCTGGCAGAATTGTTCAAGGGTGTGGGCGCTGGTCCCGGCGGCACAACATTCCAGCGCCGCGACTGAGCCTCTAATTTCCCTTCTTGCGGAATGCGCTCAACATTGCTGCAAATGCAGGTGTAGGGTGTCTGCGGCTTGGATAGTAAAGTTGATAGCCCGCATAGGGTGCGCACCATTCTTCCAGCACACGCACCAATTTGCCTTTGGAGAGCAACTCCGTCACCGTGTCTTCAGGAACATAAGCAAGCCCCAAACTTTCCAAAGCTGCCAAAATCCGCATTTCGTAACGATTTAAAACCACCGGGCCGTCCACCCTCACCTTCACTTCCTTGCCACGCCTTTCAAATTCCCAAGCATAGATGGCGCCTCGGGTGGGCAGGCGCGTGTTGATGCAGGCATGGCTGGTTAGATCGTTGGGGTGTTTTGGAATCGGGTGGTCTTTGAAGTAGCCAGGGGCGCCCACCACCGCACTGCGCAAATCAGGGCCAACCCGAATTGCGATCATGTCTCTGGCCACAATATCGCCGTAGCGAATACCGGCGTCAAAACGCTCGCTGACAATATCAACCAGGTTGTTGTCAATAACCAGCTCAACCGTGATTGCCGGGTTCTGCTTCAGGAATGAAACAAGCTTGGGCCAAACAACGGACTTTGCCGCATGCTCCGCACAACTGATGCGGATCGTGCCAGAGGCTTTTTCACGCAACGCGCCGAGTGAAAGAACATCGGCTTCGATCTGCTCAAATTTGGGCGCGATGGCATTGAACAGGCGCTCGCCCGCCTCAGTGGTTGCCACGCTGCGTGTGGTGCGCGCCAACAAACGCAAGCCCATTTTTTCCTCCAGCGCCCGGATGGTGTGGCTGAGGGCGGATTGCGAAACATTGAGTTTGGCAGCAGCCCCCGTGAAGCTGCGTTCGCGGGCCACGGCAATAAAAGCCAGCAAGGCGGCATGATCGGGGGTTTTCATTTATGATCCATGTTCATAGGTTCAATCTGATTATGCGTCATATTCAAATATTTTGCGAGGGACTAGAGTGAGACCATGCAAAATACGGAACTGTCCAAACAATTCCAAACAACGCGCCCCTTGCGTGGGGTCTTGCTGGTGCTGGCTGCGGTGCTGGTTTTTGCATGCATGGATTCCACGGGCAAATTCCTGTTTAAAAACTATCCCATCCCTATGGTTCAAAGCGCTCGTTACGTGGTCAACCTTGCACTGGTCGCGGGCGTGTTTGGGCCCAGAGAAGGCAAGGCACTGTTCAAGGTAGAACGCACGGCATTGGTTTGGCTGCGCGGCTTGTCACTGGCGTTCGGCACACTCACAGCTTCGCTGGCGCTCAAGTCCATGCCTGTGGCCGAGACGACGGCGCTGATCTATCTAGCACCTTTTGGCGTGCTCCTGCTGTCCGGGCCGTTGCTGGGGGAGCGCGTGCGCTGGTTTGGCTGGGCAGCAACCGCAGTGGCCTTTCTTGGCCTCATCTGCATCGTTCGTCCCGGCAGCGGCCTTGCGCCGATGGGGATTTTCTGGGCTCTGCTCTGCGCTTGTTTCACAGTGGTCTACCACACACTATCGCGCCTCTTGGCCAAGACAGAGACGACCCCGGCCCTGCTGTTCTACACGGCCTTGGCTGGAACTATTTTCTTCTTCGTGCAACTGCCTTGGAACTTCGGCGCTTGGCCGCAATCGACGCTGGACATCTCGCTGTTCATCGCGATTGGCTGCCTCGGCATGCTTGGCCATTTCTTGTTCACCGCGGCCTACCGCGAAGCGCCACTGTCGCTGCTCACACCCGTCAACTACATGCACCTCGCCTGGGCGGTTCTGCTCGGTTGGTTGATCTTCAATCATGTGCCCGATGCATTGACTTTTATCGGGATCGCGCTGGTTGCCGTCTCCGGCGCTGGCAATGCCTTGCTCACTCATTTCTCAAATTCACAAATTACCGCACTGGAACCTGAGGAGGTTTAATCATGCGCAAACGCAAACTTGGAAAATCAAATCTCGAAGTCTCTGCCATCGGCCTTGGCTGCATGGGCATGTCATCGGGCTTTGGCCCACCCTCCGACCGCGCCGAGATGATCAGGGTGATCCGCAAGGCGGTGGAACTGGGTTACACCTTCTTCGACACGGCGGAAGTATATGGCGCACATCACAATGAAATTCTGGTGGGCGAAGCACTGGAGCCGTTCAAGGGCAAGGTGGTGATTGCCACCAAATTCGGTTTCGAGCCCGACCCGGTGCAAGGCGGCGCGTGGATGGGCCTCAACAGCAAACCTGATCACATTCGCGAAGTGGTGGAAGGCTCATTGAAGCGCCTGCGCGTGGACGCCATAGACCTGCTCTATCAACACCGCGTCGATCCAAACACACCGATTGAAGACACGGCAGGTGCCGTGCGTGATCTCATCAAGGCGGGTAAGGTGAAACATTTCGGCCTTTCGGAAGCCAGCGCCGACACTATCCGCCGCGCCCATGCGGTTCAGCCCGTCACAGCGCTGCAGAGCGAATACTCGTTGTGGTTCCGTGATCTCGAAAAGGAAATTTTGCCGCTGCTAGAGCAACTCGGCATTGGCCTTGTGCCCTTTGCACCACTCGGCAAGGGCTTCCTTACGGGTACAGTGACACCTAATACCAAATTCGCCGAAGGCGATTTCCGCAATCGTTCGCCCCGATTTGCGGCTGAGATGCGCGCCGCCAATCAGGCGTTGGCCGATATGGTTGTGGGTTTTGCCAAGGCGAAGGGTGTCACACCTGCGCAGATCGCCATTGGTTGGTTGCTGCATCAAAAGCCGTGGATCGCGCCCATCCCGGGCACGCGCAACGTGGCGCGGCTGGAGGAGAATGCGGGAGGCGCTGCGGTTTCATTGTCATCGAAAGAACTTGCTGACCTTCGCACGGCAGTGGAGCGCATTGCCACATATGGCGAACGCTATCCGGCCGATTTCGCGAAGATGGCGGGGCGATAAAAAAGCCGAGGCGTTGCCACCCCGGCTTTCTCAATTGCTTGTCATTCCGGCGAAAGCCGGGATGACGGATCAGGAGATCAATGCCCTGCCAATACAGCCAGCAGCAACAGCGCGATGATGTTGGTGATCTTGATCATCGGGTTCACGGCTGGGCCGGCGGTGTCTTTGTAGGGGTCGCCGACAGTGTCGCCAGTGACGGATGCCTTGTGTGCGTCTGAGCCCTTCATGTGTTTCACGCCCTTGCTATCCACAAAGCCATCTTCAAAGCTCTTCTTGGCGTTGTCCCAGGCGCCGCCGCCGGCAGTCATGGAGATGGCCACGAACAGGCCCGTGACGATCACGCCCATGAGCATGGCGCCCACGGCTGAGAAGGCATTGGCCTTACCGGCAATCCAATTGATCACGACGAACACGACGATCGGCGAAAACACCGGCAGCATTGAAGGCAGGATCATTTCTTTGATCGCCGCCTTGGTAAGCAGGTCAACTGCGCGGGCATAGTCAGGCTTGGATGTGCCCTTCATGATGCCGGGGTTTTCCTTGAACTGGCGGCGCACTTCGACAACCACAGACTGCGCCGCGCGGCCCACAGCCGTCATCGACATGCCACCAAAGAGATAGGGCAGCAGGCCGCCGAACAGCAGGCCCACAACAACGTAAGGCGACGAGAGGTCAAACGTCACATTCACGTCCTTGAAGAACGAGCCATCCACAGCGTGGGCAGCGAAATACTTCAAGTCTTGTGTGTAAGCGGCAAAGAGCACCAGAGCGCCCAGGCCAGCCGAGCCAATGGCATAGCCCTTGGTCACGGCCTTGGTTGTGTTGCCCACAGCATCCAGCGCGTCGGTGTTGTGACGCACTTCCTTAGGCAGGCCCGCCATTTCGGCAATGCCGCCGGCATTGTCGGTGACGGGGCCAAAGGCGTCCAGCGCAACGATCATACCGGCGAGAGCAAGCATGGTGGTGACAGCCACCGCGATGCCGAAGAGACCAGCGAGGTTATAGGTGACCAGGATGCCAGCGATGATGATCAAAGCGGGAATAGCGGTGGCTTCCATCGACACGGCCAGACCCTGAATCACGTTGGTGCCGTGGCCCGTGATGGAGGCTTCGGCAATGGAGTTCACTGGGCGCTTGCCGGTGGCGGTGTAATACTCCGTCACCCAGACAATGAGGCCGGTGATCACCAGGCCCGCAATGCCGCACTCAAACAGGTTCACCGGGGTGAAGCCGCCGAGATCGGCATGCATGTCGCCGAAGATGTAGGACATCACGGGATAAAGAACGACGAGCGAGAGCGCGCCCGTAGCAATCACGCCCTTGTAGAGCGCGCCCATGATGTTGTTGTTGGCGCCAAGCTTGACGAAGAATGTGCCGATGATCGAGGTGATCACGCAAGCTCCGCCAATGGCCAGCGGCAAAACCATGCCAGCCAATTTCATGGCATCAGGCAGCACGATCGCGGCCAGAACCATGGTGGCCACTGTGGTCACCACATAGGTTTCAAAAAGATCGGCCGCCATACCAGCGCAATCGCCGACGTTGTCGCCCACGTTGTCGGCGATCGTGGCCGGGTTGCGCGGATCATCCTCAGGGATGCCAGCTTCAACCTTGCCCACCATATCACCGCCCACGTCAGCACCCTTGGTAAAGATGCCGCCGCCGAGACGCGCGAAGATCGAAATCAGCGAAGCACCGAAGGAAAGAGCAACGAGTGCGTCGATCACTTCGCGCGAAGTTGGTTCCAGATGCAGCGATGCCGTGAGGAAGCCGAAATAGAGAGTCACGCCAAGAAGGCCGAGGCCCGCAACCAGAAGGCCGGTGATGGCGCCGGCCTTGAAGGCCAGGTCCAAACCGCCAGCCAAAGACTTGGTGGCCGCTTGCGCCACACGCACGTTGGCCCGCACGGACACATTCATGCCGATGAAGCCGGCAGCACCTGAAAGAATGGCGCCGATGGCAAAGCCAATGGCCGAATATTTGCCGAGCAGCACCAAAGCGAGAATGAAGATCACAACGCCAACAATGGCGATAGTGGTATATTGCCGCTTCAAATAGGCTTGTGCGCCTTCGCGCACGGCGGCGGAGATTTCCTGCATGCGGGCCGAACCCGCGTCCTGGGCCATGAGGCCCCGATAGGTGATGAAGCCGTATACGATGGACAGGAAGCCTGCCAGCGCAATCAGCCAAAGGGTAGAATTCATGATGTTCCCTCAATGATGTTGTGTTTGCCCAGCACCAGGGGACGATGGCCGCGACGGTTGCGAGATTAAACCCGCACCCCAATCAGGGAATCACGCTTCACGAGCGTGGTGCTGAAGGATGCGGCACAGTTGCCAAATTTTGGCCATGATTGCAATTGGAATGATGGCAAAAAGTTGATGGATTTGCGCTGCGTCCCGCAGAAAAATGAGGGGATATTCTATTGTTAACCCTTGCTAAGTTGACCAGGCGGATGAGGCGTGAAACCCTGACCAGAGGGCCTGTCCGATATAAGGAACTCCGCATGATCTGCAAATCCATGACCATTGGCCTCGCCGCTGCGTTTCTATTCTCGGTGCTATTGAGCCCAATAGCTGAAGCCCGCGGTCACCGTGGCGGCCACCACCGCTGCGCCATGCACAGCCACTTGGATTATGGCACCAATCATTGCGTAAAGAACCGGAAGCACTGAAGCGCTCGCAAAGCCTCGGCATTTCCGTTCACGCATTTTCGCAAGCCTGCCATGAAACGTGGCTGTCACAACTCAGCCACGAAGAACGCGTGAATTTGTAGGCTTGCGTCAAACACCGTTATCACGCGCATTAGACAGGAGATTTGCAATGACACTTCAACGCGGCATCTTGATGATCGCCACTGCGGGCGCTCTCGCACTTGCGATCAGCACCCCTGCAGAGGCCCGCCGGTTCAGCGACGAAGACGTGTGCCCCACGGGCCAGCACAAGAATGTGCTCACGGCCATTTGTGAGGGCCCAACAAGCGGCTTCACCTTTGTCTCCCCCAGCCTGGGCTATTGGGACGGCGGATATGGATATTATCGCGGATGGCATCACCACATGCGCCGCCGCCACCACCATCATCACCACTGATCAGTTTGCCGTTTCGCTGTAGCTCCACATGCCGCCTCGCACCCATCCGATCAGCAACAGCATGAGCAGTGAGACGGGGATCAGCACAATCGGAACGGCATTCCAGCCCCACAAGGCCAAGATGCCACCGGATGAAAATGACGCGATGGTCTGAAGCCCGGAAACCGCGAAGTTGTTGACGCCTTGCACCTTGGCGCGCTCCGAAGGGCGGTAACATTTGGTCAACGTCGTGGTGCCGCCGATGAAACCGAAGTTCCAGCCAAGGCCCAGGAGAATGAGTGCGGAAGCAAAATTGAAGAATGAAATGCCCATCAGCCCGGCCACTGCGGCGGCCACAAGGATCACCATGCCTGTGGCGGTGATCAAGCTCACGCCGAAGCGCTTGATGAGATAGCCTGTGAAGAAACTGGGCACAAACATGCCCAGCACATGCCAGCGCAGCACATCGCTTGAGGCGTTGTGGTCAAAGCCGCAGATGGTCATGGCCACGGGGCCTGCTGTCATCATGAAGCTCATCAGCCCGTAAGACACAGCGCCTGCCAACATGGCCACCACCAGGTTGGGCTGGCGCAGCAATTCGCTCCATGGGCGTTGCGGGCCAGCAATTTCTTCTTTCTTTGGCATAGGCAGTGAGGTAACGGCGATGATCAGCATATTGACCAGCGCAAAACCTGCTGACAGAACATAGGAAGCCGCATATGTGTACGGCTGCCAATAGTCGGCAGTATAGCCTGCCGCCTTGGTGCCCAAGATGGCCGCCACCACGCCGCCCGTCAGCACCCACGAAATGGCAATGGATCTGTCTTCCACTTTGGCCGCTTCAGAAGCGGCGAAGCTGTAGAAATTGCTGGTCGCCTGAAACACGCCGTGCAGCAGAATTGCGATGCAAAACATCCAGAAATTCGCGTGGATGATGGACCAGACAGCCAGCGCCGAGCCCAGCGCCGCGACAGCGGCACCGATCAAGAACACGGGCTTACGGCCAAAGCGCTGCATGAGGAATGAGGCGGGGATAGTGGAGATGATCGAGCCCACATAGAAGGCCGACGGCGGCAAGGTCGCCAAGCTTCTATCAGGCGCAATGGTCAGGCCCACAATGCCTGCCGAAGCGAAAACCATGATGATGACGCTCGAATAGAAAAGTTGGGCAAAGGCCAGCTGTAGAACCGTGCCACGGCCCGCGAGAAAGCTCACGCGGCAAACTCTTCCGGGCGGCGCGCACGGGCCAGTGCGTTCAACACGGCGTTAGCGAGGGCTGCCTCCTCGCCATCAAAGAAGGCCGAAACCACATTCACATATTCATTGATGACAACACGCCCGGGCACGTTTTCCTTGAACATGATTTCAAAGGCCCCTGCCCGCAGCGCGGCGCGCAGCAGCGCGTTCACGCGGTGGATGGGCCAATCCTTGTCGAGCTGCTTGTCAAGTGTTGGGTCAATCAGGGCCTGCTCGCGAACCACGCCTTCGACCACATCGCGCAAGTGCTTGTAATCAGCCTCGCCGCATTGGCCATCGTCAAAATCCTCGCCCGAGGCACGGCTGGAAAATTGTGCCAAGGTTTCGCCAAGATCCGCCCCGCCGATATCCATTTGGTAAAGCGCCTGAACCGCGCCCAGGCGGGCGGCGGATTTGGCGGTTGGAGGTTTGCGGGGCGTTGTCATGGGCGCAGGGCTTAGCCGCGCCAAGCAGGGCTTGCAAGGGCGGGGCTAGCATACTAAATCCGCATGGCCGGAATAATCCGGCAATCTCAGGGCGGGGTGGAATTCCCCACCGGCGGTATAGCCCGCGAGCGCTCCCGCGAAACTTTCGTTTCGCGCGAGGTCAGCAGATCAGGTGAGACTCCTGGGCCGACGGTATAGTCCGGATGAAAGAGAAAAAGAGCTTGGTGGCTTGCCGATTTTGCTTCGCAAAACGGCCGACCATCGGCTTGCCGATTTTGCTTCGCAAAACGGCTTCGTCCTGATTCATGTTTTGAAGAAAGGACGATCGACATGAATCAGCTATCCCCACTTCCGCAAAAGCGCCTGCAAGGTGCTGCCTTCATGGTGGCCTCTGGCGTCACCTTTGCGGTGATCAACGCCATCACCTTTGTGATCACGGCCCAACTTGGCCTGAAGCCACAATCCGACACCTTCTGGCAATATGCCATTGCCTTGGTGATTTCCGTTCCCTTCCTGCTGTCGCAAACCAAGCAGGGCCTGAAGACCAGCCACCCCATCGCTCATGTCGCTCGAGTGGCGGTGTCGGCACTCGGCCTGTTGGCCTTCACCACTGCCATCGCCAAGGGTGTTCCCGTCTGGCAGGTGGTGGCGCTGACCATGACCGCGCCCATGTTTGTGCTGATTGGCGCGGCGCTGTTTCTGGGTGAAACCGTTCCCGCCAGCCGCTGGCTTGCGGCTATTGTTGGTTTTGCGGGCGCGCTGATTGTCACCAATCCGTGGTCTGAGCAATTCACCATCTATTGGCTGTTGCCGGTCGTTGCTGCCATTCTCTGGGGCGGCGCCTCGCTCTTCACCAAATTTCTCACGCGTGATGAAAGCCCAGAGTCGCTGACCGTTTGGCTGTTGCTGCTGCTCACGCCGATCAACGCCCTGCTCTCTTTGGGTGCTGGATTTGAGCTGCCCTCAGCCCATGTATTCATGTGGCTGGGTGCGGGTGGCGTGCTCGTTTGCATCGCTCAGTATTTCATGTCGCGTTCTTACGCGGCGGCGGAAGCCAATTTTGTTCAGCCGTTTGATGATCTCAAGCTCATCAGCAATGTGCTGATCTATGGCGTGCTGTTCGGCTATTGGCCATCCGGCTTTATCTGGCTGGGCCTGGCCATGATCATGGCGGCCTCAGCCTATATCATGTGGCGCGGGCGGGCGGAAACCAGCCTCACGCCACAAGCGGCATAGATCACCCAGCAAAAGTCATCACCGCGCAGAACAGGGCAACCGCTGCGCCGGTGATGGCCACATGGGCAATCGTCTTGATGCGAGGAAGGATCGTCATGTCACGCGTTTTCAGGAAGCGTGCGATGCTGATCCGCATGTAAATGAAGCCCCCCAGCCAAACAACAACAGCCGCCATCTTGATGTGGAACCAGGAGCTCAGGCCTTCTGTGCCCCCGCGGTTCCACAGCAGGCTAAGCCCGGCCAGAACCAGCAGGGTGACGAAAATGTCCGCATAACGCAGTGTGGCTTCGCGCAGCTTGGCGATGCCTTGCGCCATTTCGGGCGCCAGGCCCTTAGCCACGCGGAAGCCGATGATGTTGGTGAAGCCCATGCCCAGCACAATGGCCACCGAAAACAAGTGCACGAACAATAGAATCTGGTGCAGGCTCATAGCTCAATTTCCCCTTCGGTCATGCGAACCGCGCCACCCCCAACGCGAACGGCTGCAAGCCTAGCATTCACCACATCCGCTTCCAAGCGCAAGTCTGAGGGGCGGCCCATTTCATAGCCCTGCTCCAACTGCCAGTGGTGTGTGCCATCTTTCAGCTTCTCGGCGCGCAGAAGCTGCGCTGCCAGAAGGGCGGTTGCCGAGCCTGTGGCCGGATCCTCAATAATGCCGCCCGTGGGCGCATACATGCGGGCGCGGAAACTCGTGTCCTTGCCTTCGCCACCGCGCGTGTAGAGATAGACCGCATCGACCAACTTGAAGCCAGCTGCGTTGCCATTGAGGAAGGCCAGAAGGCTTGACCAATAGGGCTCGGTGATGCGTGATCTGGCCAGCGCTTCACGGCTCCTTACCGGCACGTAGAAGAAGCGCGGTCCGCCTTCCAGTGCGGTGATGCCGTGATCATCGAAACCAATATCATCTGGCGAGAGGCCTAGGGCTTGCGCTGCCGTTTTGGCATCCGGAAGCGGAATATCAATCGGAAAGGGAACGACTGGTGCGGTGAAAACTCCGCTCAACCGATCCGCAATGCGGGTGATCTTCACCGGCGTGAGGCCCGCCTTCAGCTCCAGCCGGATTTCGGTTTGCAAATTGCAGTGCGGCTTGTTGTTCAACTCCGCCAGCAGCGTCGCCGTGCCCAGCGTTGGATGGCCCGCGAAGGGCATCTCGCCACCGGGAAAGAAGATGCGAACCTTGGCGGTGTTGGCAGGGTTGTCGGGCTTCATCACGAAAGTGGTTTCCGAGAGATTGAATTCCCGCGTGATGGTCTGCATCTGCTCGGTTGAAAGCGCCTCAGCACCAAGAACCACGGCCAACGGATTGCCTGAGAATTTGCGGTGAGTGAAAACGTCGAGTGTGTAAAATTTCAGCTTCATGGGCCGCCAAGCTGCCATCAGCTTGCCCCGCCCTCAAGCAAAACATTGTCCCACTTGTTGCTGTGGCCTCAGCTGTGGAACGTGGCCCACAGGTTCGGCACGGATTCCTTCAGCAGCAGCAGGGCCACCACAAAGAGTGCCACTTCGATGGCGCGGTAGAAAATCTTTTCCGGCAGCACACGGGTCAATTGGTAACCGGCCCAGGCTCCAAACAGAGAGATGGGAGCGAGATAAATGCATTGCTCGAGGCTTGTGAGGTTGACCTGACCCAGCATCCAATAGGGTGGCAGCTTCAAGAGGTTGATGATTGCAAAGATGATGGTGGTCGATCCGGCATAGACCATCTTGGGCAGCTTTTGCGGCAGCACGAATATGTTGTAAGGTGGTCCGCCCGCGTGGCTCACAAAACTGGTGAAGCCGGCGATGGTTCCCCAGAAGAGGCCGCGCGGCACATCGGCTGATTTGCTGGGCACAACGCGCCAGGTCTTGGTTACGGCATCCAAGCAATAGGCCAGACCAATGATGGCCACAAAGAATTTCACCATGTCTTCGTTGGTCACATGGGCAGTGGCCCAGCCGATGCAAATGCCGATGGCACCCGCGGGAACCAGAATGGCAATGTTGCGGGTGTCATATTCGCGGCGGTAAATCCACAAACCGTATAGGTCTGACAGAATATATATTGGCAGGATCAGGCCCGCCGCCAATCCTGCGGGCATGACCAACGAAAGCAGCGGCACCGACAACAGGCCAACCAATGGCAGCCCGCCTTTGGAAGCCCCCACAAAGAACGAAGCCGCAAGCGCCAAACTCCAATAAACGATATCGGCTGAGGTCATTTCGTTTCAGGGCCTAGCGCCAGCTTGGCGTGATCCTTCTTGAGATAGGCACAAAGCTGCTCCACCACAAAGCCGTGGTCATCGCGCTGTGGAATGCCGGAAACTGTGATTGCGCCCACAACGCCAGTTCCCTTGATCGTGATCGGAAAGCCACCACCATCCTTGGCATAGTCCATTACATCAACACCGCGGGCAGGCCCAAAGACATGGGTCGAGCCTTCGAACTCGCGGTTCATCCGGTAGGTGCTTTTGTGGAAGCGCAACACGCTGTTTGATTTGCGTCGCACCCAATCTGAATTGTCGGATGACGTCCCGGCAAGGGCCGCAAAAAACAACTGACGCTGGCCGATGCGAATGTCGATCACCAGCGGCAGGTTCTTGGCCGCGGCTGCCGTCCGCATTTGAGTTCCCAAAGCCCAGGCATCAGCCTCAGTGAAACTATCAAACTGCAGCGCCGCTTCCTGTGCGACTATTCCGTTCAGGTCTTCCGCAATTGACACCACGTCACCACCATGACAAATCGTTAATACCCGTGCCGCCTTTTAAACATCATTGTGAAGGATTAAACTGCGGCCTGAGGGGGCGAATCCCGCTCGATTTATCAACCTTAGTCCGCATCATGTGGGGCGGCTACATATAAGGATTAGAAAATGTCGAAGATTTTGCGGAATTTGGGTTTCGCTGCGCTTCTTGCGATCTCGGCCAGCGCCATCATGCCGGGCCAGGCATCGGCTCTTTCGATGGCCGAATGCAGCGCTAAGTACAAGGCAGCCAAGGCCGCCGGAACCGATGCCGGAATGAAATGGAATGATTTCCGCAAGGCCCAGTGCGGCACCGATGCGACTGCGGCACCCGCTGCCCCGGCGGCTCCTGCCGCTGCTACCAAGGCTGCCAAGACCACTGCTCCGGCAGTTGCTGCCGCTCCTGCAACAACCCCCTCGGGTAGCTTCATGAAGGATTGCTCGGCTTCGTGGAAGGCCATGCAGGCTTCCAATACAGTTCCGGCCGGAATGAAGTGGAAGGATTTCGTTGCAGCAAAGTGCGTGGTAGCAGCAGCTCCCGCCACAACCGCGACCACCGGCAATTTCATGAAGGATTGCTCGGCCTCTTGGAAGGCCATGCAAGCCGCTGGCACGGTTCCTGCCGGCATGACCTGGAAGGATTTTGTGGCTGCCAAGTGCGTGGTTGCCGCTGCTCCGGCTGCCACACCGGCTGTCGCCGCCAAGGCTCCGAAGGCCACGGTTGCTCCGCCTGAACCGGCTGACGCTGCTGACACCACGCCGCTGGCCACCGCTGACAAGAACGGCAAGCCCTTCACCGAAGGCCAGATGAAGGCCCACCAGCGCATCCGTGCCTGCGGCGATCAATACCGCACGCTCAAGGCGTCCAACAAGTTGCCGGCCAATATCGTGGCACTTGATGGCAAGCACCGCTGGCCGCAGTATTGGTCAATGTGCAATGCCCAGCTGAAGGCCAAGGGCCAATAAGCCTGCGCTGAAATCCAAACAACAAAGGCCCCGGAAACGGGGCCTTTTCTTTTGGGTCGTAGTGCTTGGCCTACTTGTCCTCGTCGGCGTTCAGCTCACCAATGATGTTTTCGAAATCCTTGGCCTCGCGGAAATTGCGGTAGACGCTCGCGAAGCGCACATAGGCCACGTCATCGATGCTCTTCAGGCCTTCCATCACCAATTGGCCGATTTGTTCGGATTTGATTTCGTTTTCACCGAGTGACTCAAGCTGGCGCACAATGCCGCTGATCATACGCTCAACGCGCTCTTGCTCCACCGGGCGCTTGCGCAGCGCCACTTGCACCGAGCGGGCGAGCTTGTCGCGGTCAAAGGGAATGCGCCGCCCATTGCGCTTCAAAACTGAAAGCTCGCGCAATTGCACGCGCTCGAAGGTGGTGAAGCGCCCGCCGCAATCCGGGCAGGCGCGGCGCCGGCGAATGGCCGTGCCATCTTCCGAGGCGCGGCTGTCCTTCACTTGCGTATCGGCATTGCCGCAGAAAGGACAGCGCATCTCGCAACTCCCTTAGGAATAGATCGGGAACTTCTTGGTGAGGGCGAGAACCTTCTTCTTCACGCCCTGCTCCACCTTGGCATTGCCCGCTTCGCCATTCTTGGCGAGGCCGTCGAGCACTTCAGTGATCATGTTGCCCACATCGCGGAATTCCGTTTCGCCGAAGCCGCGCGTGGTGCCGGCCGGAGAGCCCAGACGGATGCCTGATGTGATCATCGGCTTTTCAGTGTCGAACGGGATGCCGTTCTTGTTGCAAGTGATATAGGCGCGGCCCAAGGCTGCTTCAGCGGCCTTGCCGGTCAGGCCCTTCTTGCGCAGGTCAACCAACATCAGATGCGTGTCGGTGCCGCCGGTGGTGATGTCACAGCCACCTGCGATCATCGTATCGGCCAGCACAGCAGCATTGCGCTTTACGGCAGCCGCATACTTCTTGAAAGCGGGCTTCAGCGCCTCGCCGAAGGCCACAGCCTTGGCAGCGATCACATGTTCCAGCGGGCCGCCGATGATGCCGGGGAAAATCGCCGAGTTGATTTTTTTGCCGAGATCTTCATCGCGCGTCAGGATCATGCCGCCACGGGGGCCGCGCAACGTCTTGTGCGTGGTGGTTGTCGCCACATGGGCATAGTCCAGCGGGTTGGCGTGGACGCCCCCCGCCACAAGGCCGGCAAAGTGAGCCATGTCCACCATCAGGTAAGCGCCAACGGAGTCGGCAATTTCGCGGAACTTCTTGAAGTCAATCGAACGTGGATAGGCCGAGCCGCCAGCGATGATGAGCTTGGGCTTGGTCTCTTGGGCACGCATGGCCACGCTGTCATAATCGATCTGCAATGTATCTTGGCGCACGAGATAGGACGCCACCTTGAACCACTTGCCAGATTGGTTGACAGGTGAGCCATGGGTGAGGTGGCCACCGCAAGCAAGGTCGAGGCCCATGAACGTATCGCCCGGCTGCAGAAGCGCAAAGAACACGCCCTGGTTTGCCGTGGCGCCGGAATGGGGCTGGACGTTGGCATAAGTAGCGCCGAACAATTCCTTGGCGCGGTCAATGGCCAGTTGTTCCGACTGGTCTACATATTGGCAGCCGCCATAGTAGCGGCGGCCCGGATAGCCCTCGGCGTATTTGTTGGTCATCACCGAGCCCTGTGCTTCCAGCACAGCGCGCGAGACGATGTTTTCAGAGGCAATCAGCTCGATCTCATTCTGCTGGCGCAGCAGTTCAGAAGCGATGGCCTTGGCGATCTTGGGGTCGGCCTTGGCCAACTTATCCTTGAAGAAGCCGGGGAACAGTGGCTTGGCCTTCTTGGGCGATTTGCCCGCCTTCTTGGCTTTCACCTTGGATTTTTCTGCTTTCTTTGCTGCCTTGGCCATGAGTCACCCTCAAATGAATTGAAGCCTGTCTATACAGGCTTCAATTGCTTCGTAAAGTGCCGCTTGCGACGGTTTAGATCAACCTGACTTTTGACAGAAACATCAAAAGTCAGACAAGTTGATCGGCAACGATAACCTGGGGGCGACAATGACTTTGCCTTGCAAAGTCATTCCGCTCAGGGCGTCTTGCTTGAATCAGCCGTAGCCGCCGGCGTGGCTCCCGGCGGGTTGCATTCCGGCTTACCGCTATCGGCCTTGGAGTTGCAGTCGAGCTTCTTTTTCGCCAGTTTCTTCTTGGGCGCCTTGGCCTTGGCGTCCGACGTGGCTACAGCCTTGCCAGCCTTGGCCTGCTGCTTGTTGTAAGCATCCCAATCGAACAGGCCCTTGGTCTTGCCAGCCGAAGCAACGGGCTTGCCACCAGCGCCCACCAAAACCTTGCCGCCAGACGTGTTGAAATTCAGGCTGGTTTGCGGCTTGGAAGAACCGAAAAGTGCTGGGGAAGTATTCTTGCCATTGGTCTTGCCACCAAAAAAGCCTGAGCCCTCGGCTTCAGCCGCGTCGACTGACTCGGCGCGCGGCAGTGGCTTCAGCACGAAGCGCTTGCCATCCGGGCTCATCTCGCCAACAGGCATAGGCTGGCCCAGGACGAAGCCCGAACCATCCATCTGATAAGTGTCATTGCGGAAGGCCACCGTACCATTGGCAGCGGGCCAAGCCGTGAGATAAGCCACGCGCAGTTGCGGCGGTGTCTTCAGCGGCACATCCAGACGTTCCAGCGTCTTGGCCATGTTGGCAATGCCGTCGGGGTTGTAACCATCCTGGCCATTCAACACCCAGTTCACCAATTGCGGCATGTTCTGCACGCGGATGCAGCCCGAAGAGAAAAAGCGGTTGTTGTAGTTGAACATCTGCTTTTCCGGCGTGTCATGCAGATAGATGCCGAAGGGGCTGTTGAATTCAATCTTGGCAGTGGCCATGGCATTTTCCGGGCCCGGCTCTTGACGGAAAAGAAGATCTTCCAGCTTCACTGTCTTGAAGTCGATGGTGTGCGGATCAACGATTTCGCCATTCTGCCCACCGCGCAGAATCTTGATGTCGTGCTCTTTGAGATAGGTAAAATTGCTGTCGAGCTTGGGAATGATGTCTTTCTCGACGATCGAGACTGGCGCATTCCAATAAGGATTGAATTTCACAGTGGCCAGCGGCGTCATCACCACGGGCGATGGGCGCGCCGGGCGGCCCACAATGGTGTTGTGGCGCTCGTAGACGCGGCCGCCGTTCACGGCTTCCAACTGCTGGGCGGGAATGTTCACAACAAGATAGCGATCACCCAAACCCTGCTCATAAGTGGCCAAGCGGGGGATATTGGCATTGATGGTGGCCAGGCGTTTGTCGGCAGGGACGTTCAACTCTGCCAAAGTTGCCGCATCCACTTTGCCTGAAACCGCCAAGCCATGGTTCCGCTGAAAGCGAGCCACTGCGTCTTGTGTTGCCGTTGTATAGATGTCAGCGAACTGGCCTTGCGTGCCTTCAACGCGCAGGTAGCCTTCAAGATAAAGACGGGTGTTGAGCACGGCGACTTTGGGGCCCTTTTCGCCTTTTTTGTAAGTGCCGCCCGGAACGGCGGGGAAACCACCTTGCGAAATGATGCCCTCAAATTTGGCTACCGCGGCTTGCAGAAGCTGGTCTCCATTGGATTGCAGCATCGGCATCTGGTTCTGGCCATCGACAACTTCAGTGGTTGTGGTGGCAACGCCTTGCGGATTGATGGGCGCTTCAATCTTCTTGCCTTTGGCAAATGTGAAGGGCGCGCCACTTGGCACGTCGTCGCTGCTGGTCGCGAATGACCTGTCTTCAGCCTTCACAGGTGCCGCAAACAGCAACACAACGGCGGAAAGCAACAGCGCAAAGCCCAAGCCCTTGTTGCGAAACGCCTTCAAGAAATCCCAATCCATATTCATCAACCGCCTCAATCAACCTGAAGACGCCTTCCCTACCAAGCTCTTGACTTGAGGTCAAAGCATGGAACACGCCAGTTTTTTGCATGATGCTCAGGGCTGGCCGCGCAAAGTCCCCCACCCCTCGAACACACCCCTAGAATCACAATTCCCGCCCGATTAACAGCGCAATTTGGACAAAAATGTGCAGTGCCGCATTTTGGCAACAGCTACTTCAGGCGGGTTTTGAAGCTTCCAACACGCTGCGGTTATAGCGCCACAGCCCCAATCCAATGCCAATGGTGGCAACTCCCGCCAGCATAACAGACAGCGGGTCTGCGCCAAGGCGTTCAAACCATTGGGTATATAGGTGGATGGCACCAAAGGTGGCCGCCGTGTTGACCATGAAGCGCCGCCCATTCTTGGCCCCCCATGCGCCCGCCGCCAAAAGCGCCAATGCCCAGCCCACCACAAAGGTGAGCGCAGGAACTTGTGGGTGCAGCCAGCTCTCATAGTCGCTGGATTCCGGGTCACGCCAGATGTGGCCAGGTGAGTCTCCCCAAAGCGAGCCAATCCAAAATCCGAAGTTCACCAGAATGATGCTCATGCGCGTGAAAGCCAGCGCCAGCGCTTCCTGCAGGCCCTGCAGGCGTTGCACCACCAGCCAGCCCACCAAGGCCAATGCCGCAAAAAGTACGATCGTAAGCGTTGGCTCGCGCACCACGATTTCATAACAGGCCGTCCAATAACCCGTAGAGCCGCCGATCGCCGATTCTAACGCAAACGGCACGAGTGCCGCCAACAAGCGGCTGCCCGCCACCCAGGAGGTTCCGCCCAGGATCACCGCAGCCATCACCGAGCCTGCGGCAGGGTTGTTGGTGATGTAGCCGAGCGAAGCCGAAAGCGTGAGCGCGCCAACGATCATCCAGATAGAACCGAGCTTGCCCCACATCTCGCGCATTGAGTTGCGCGCCACATAGCCACCGGCGATGAAACCAGCACCGAGCAGCGCCGAAAGCCCCGGCGAAAGCGTCAACGCCACCAGCCCTGCCGCCACGGCAATGGCTCCTAAGGCCAGCAGAATGTTGATGGCGGTGGAGCCTGTGTCTTTCACCGCATGTTCGCGCAGCTTCGCGGCCTGTTCGGCCGAAACCACGCCCTGCTCTAGCAACTCGTCAATGTCGATGAGGATTTTCATGTCTGGCTCAGAACCCAATTGTAAAGACTAGCCACATCTAGGCCTATCATCGTACGCTGTCAAGCGTTATTTTCCTAGTTCGGGAATTTTGGCGGAGAGGGAGTCCGCCATTCATTAGTTTGACAAAAGCCGACTAAGTCCGTTTTTATCAGTGCTGACAAGTATTTGAACGGAAACTTCAATCGTTGAAGTACCAGAACGTCCGATTACATCCCACAATAAATGTGGTATGAAATGTGGGATGCGCCATGGTGCAGTGGCCAGTATGTGGATTGGGCTTGTCAATCTGGACGACAGAAGCGTTTTCCAGGACGCGAGGCTCGTCAAAACCAAATTTGCCAAGACATTCACCACCTGGTTTTTTCCCTGTCGGTGACACAGCCCTGGACATTTTGATCAGTTGGATCGCCTATTTGGCAAAGGATAAACTCTTCGGTCCCGATGACCCCCTCTTCCTAGCTAGCAAGATAATAAACGGACCACTCCTGCAGTTCGTCAACGGCGGCCTCGATCGCAGGTCTTGGACCAACGCTGGCCCGATCCGCAAGATTGTCAAGGAAGCCTTCCTGAAGTCCGGATTGCCCCCTTCAATCCCCACAGCTTCCGCAAAACTCTAGTCCGCCTTGGCCAGCAATTTTGCAAAACATCCGAAGAATTTAAAGCCTGGTCACAGAACCTCGGCATGAGCAAGTGATGACCACATTTTCCAGTTATGGTGATCTTGATGACCATCGCAGGAAGCAAGTCATCATAAGCATTTCAGCCGACCCATCAGAGAATGAAACCCCTGCTGTCGAGTGCAGGAGGCTACTCAAAAGGCTTGGGGAACTTGGATGACTACAATAAGCACAAATACTTTATGCTTTATCGCTTGTTGCGACAGCGACATTCGGAAAGGTCTCTTCAAATTATTGGATTTGATAAAACAATTGGCTCCTGCCTGTTTGGATTTCTGCTGGGTAGCAAGCCGCGTCTGGTCAGTGTAAAGTCAATAACCGGGTCGCAGAAACTGGAAATAAGATGAAAGCTGTAATTTTGGCGGGCGGATTCGGAACGCGTATTTCCGAAGAAACCCATCTCAAGCCTAAACCCATGATTGAAATCGGTGGCAAACCGCTGATCTGGCATATCATGAAAATATATCTCACTCACGGCGTGACCGATTTCATCGTGTGCTGCGGCTATAAGGGCTATGTTATCAAAGAATATTTTGCCAACTATTTCCTGCATTCATCAGATGTCACCTTCGACATGAAGACCAACAAGATGGAGGTTCATCAGCGTAATTCTGAGCCTTGGCGGGTGACTTTGGTAGATACGGGCGAATCCACGCTGACTGGCGGCCGGCTGAAACGTGTGGCCAATTACCTCCAAGATGAAGAGGTTTTTTTCTTCACATATGGCGATGGCCTTGCTGACGTGGATATCAGTGCGTTGCTCAAGTTCCACAACGCACATGGGAAACTTGCTACCGTCACCGCCGTAACACCGCCCGGGCGCTATGGAGCACTTTATTTGGATGGAAGTGAAGTGAAGGGGTTTTTGGAAAAACCGCAGGGCCAGGGTGGCTACATCAATGGCGGTTTTTTTGTGCTTTCACCAAAAGTGATTGATCTGATTGCGGGTGATGAAAGCTCCTGGGAAGGAGCGCCGCTTGAAAAGTTGGCGCATGACGGCCAGCTGGCGGCTTTTCCGCATGATGGTTTCTGGCAGCCGATGGACACGTTGCGCGAGAAAAACCACCTTGAACAGCTGTGGGCCTCAGGCGCTGCACCATGGAAGGTTTGGGAATGAGGCCAAATCCTGCCTTCTGGCGTGGCAAGAAAGTTCTGGTGACTGGCCATACTGGCTTTAAGGGCGCGTGGCTGTGTTTCTGGCTCAAACGCCTAGGCGCTGAAGTTACTGGCATCGCAATTCCACCTGAAACAACGCCCAATTTGTTTACCGAGATCGCGCTGGAAAATGGAATGCAAGGCAATTTCGTAGATATCCGGAATTACGATCCGCTGAAGCAGAAGGTTCAAGGTAGCGGCGCTGAGATTGTGTTTCATCTTGCAGCACAGGCTTTGGTGCGTCAGAGTTATGCGGCTCCACTTGCCACATTCGAAGCCAATATCATGGGCACGGCTCATGTGCTCGAAGCTTTGCGGGATCTGCCTTCGGCAAAAGCGGGGGTGATCGTCACCACCGACAAAGTCTACCGCAATTTGGAATTGCAGGAGCCCTTTGTGGAAGATGATCCGCTGGGCGGGCATGACCCCTACAGCGCCAGCAAGGCGGCTGCAGAAATTGTCGTCGAGTCTTACCGCGAGAGTTTTTTGAAGGCGCGCGGCGTGGCGGTGGCCTCGGCTCGCGCTGGCAATGTGATCGGCGGCGGAGATTGGTCACCAGAACGCTTGCTTCCGGATTGCGTGAAGGCCTGGGCCACAAATGAGACAGTTGACATCAGAATGCCTGGCGCTATCCGACCATGGCAGCATGTGCTGGACCCGTTGGCCGGCTATCTTGTTTTGGCGCAGCATTTATGGACAGAACCATCGCTTGCCAGCACCTATAATTTTGGGCCGCATTCCGAAAGTGCGGTGACTGTGCGCGAGGCCGTGACATTGGCGCAAATGAAATGGGGCACCGGTGCCAAAGTGAAATTTGCCGAAAGCGATACTGGCCCGAAAGAGGCCAAAACCCTCCGGCTCAGCAATGCCAAGGCCAAGACGGAGTTAGGCTTTGTTCCGCTTTGGCCGCTGGAGGCTGCGCTGGCCCGCACCATAGCTTGGTATAAGGGCATGGGTGCGGGCGAGCCGGCGTCTGCCCTGTGCACGCGTGACATTGATGCCTACGAAAGCGGGCGGGAATGAAGCGCTTCGAAGTGACCGATCTGGACGGCGGCGTGAAACGCCTGCGGCGCACAACTATGGGGGATGACCGAGGCTTGCTGTCTCGGCTGTTCTGCGCCGAAGAACTGGCGGAGGCCGGCTGGCATAAGCCCGTGGCCCAAATGAACTGGGTGGAAAACGGGGTGAAGGGCATTGTGCGCGGGCTGCATTATCAGGCGGCCCCCCATGCTGAGACCAAAATTCTGTTCTGCATGGCTGGCACCATGCATGATGTAGTGGTTGATGTGCGGCGCGGCTCGCTCGGCTTTTTGAAACCCATCGCCGTGCAGCTTGAGGCCGGGGCCGGCGATGGCCTGCTGATCCCCGCTGGCTTCGCTCATGGCTATCAATGTTTGACGGATGCAGTCCACCTCGTCTACTTGCATGATGCGTTGCATGTGCCTGGAGCAGAGCGGGGGTTAAATGTGCAGGATCCGGAATTGAACATCAACTGGCCGTTGCCGATTGAGAAATTGTCAGAGCGTGACCAGAAACATGCGCTGCTCGATGTGGGCTTTGCAGGAGAGGCCTTGTGAACTGCCGCCATTGCAACAGCGGCTTGAAGCTTGACCTGATTGATCTCGGCTTCGCGCCACCCTCCAATGCCTATCTTGAAGCGGCGGATCTTGCCAGACCTGAGATGCATTTTCCGCTGCGCGTTAAAGTCTGTGAACAGTGCTGGTTGGTTCAGACGGAAGATTATGCCCAGGCGGGTGAATTATTTAGCGCCACTTACGCCTACTTCTCCAGCACCTCCTCTAGCTGGCTCGCCCATGCCAAGGACTATTGCGAAAAAATCATCCGGCGCCTCGGCCTGGGTCGTGAGAGTTTCGTGATCGAAGTGGCCTCTAACGATGGCTATCTGCTCAAGAATTTTGTAGCCGCTGGCGTGCCTTGCCTTGGCATTGAACCGACCACCAGCACAGCGGCGGTCGCAGAAAAACTGGGTGTGCCGGTAATGCGCGAATTTTTCGGCGAAGCGCTGGCGCAGCGTCTGGCGCGCGAAGGCCGCGAGGCCGATTTGATCGTTGGCAACAATGTCTTTGCTCACGTACCAAACATCAATGATTTCACATTAGGCCTTGCAACCGCGCTAAAGCCGCATGGTGTCGTTACACTGGAGTTTCCGCATCTCCTCAATCTCATCAGGTTTGGTCAGTTTGATACGATCTATCATGAGCATTATTCTTATCTCTCGCTCGGCGCAGTATCGCGCATCTTCGCCAAGGCGGGACTCAGATTGTTTGATGTTGAAGAGCTTGGCACCCATGGTGGCAGCCTGCGCGTTTATGGTTGCCTCGCTTCGGCCGCCCACAAGGAAAGCAAAGCGGTGAAGCGGGTGCTGGCGGCGGAAAAGAAGGCTGGGCTGGAACGCGCCGCCACCTATCGCTCATTCCAGAAACGGGCCGACAAGATCAAGGACGACCTATTGGCCTTTCTCATCAGGGCCAAAGCGAGGGGGCAAAAAGTGGTGGCCTATGGCGCCGCCGCCAAAGGCAACACGCTGCTCAACTATGCTGGCGTAAGGCCGGACCTGCTGCCCTGCGTTTTCGACGCTGCGCCCTCAAAACAGGGCAAATATTTGCCCGGCAGCCACATCCCCATTTTTGCCCCTAACACGATGAAGAAGCATAACGTTAATGTGGTGTTGGTGCTGCCCTGGAATATTGCCGGCGAAGTGCGGACGTCTGTGGAACGCATCATGCGTAAACGGGTGAAATTTGCTGTGGCAGTGCCGGAGCTCAAGATAAAATGAAACCTCGCATCGCCTATACCAAGCCGTCAATCACGGCGTTAGAGAAGACCTATGCCGCAGATGCCGTGGCCAATGGCTGGGGCGAACATTGCTATGACTGGCTGAACAAGTTTGAGAAAGATTTTGCCGCCCATATTGGCAGCAGCCATGCCATCGCCACATCAAGCTGCACCGGTGCGATTCACATGGGTCTTGCAGCCCTTGGCATAGGCGCAGACGATGAGGTGATCCTTGCGGATACCAACTGGATCGCAACGGCAGCCCCCATCATGCATCTTGGTGCCAGGCCTGTCTTCGTTGACATCCGCGCTGACTCTTGGTGTATTGATCCCGCGAAGGTTGAGGCCGCGCTTACGCCGCGCAGCAAGGCTATCATTGCCACACATCTCTATGGCAATCTCTGTGACATGGATGAATTGCTGGCTATTGGCGCAAAGCACAATATCCCCATTATTGAAGACGCGGCAGAAGCTTTGGGCTCTGAGTGGAGGGGCCGACGCGCAGGGTCGCTAGGGCAGTTTGGCGTATTCTCCTTCCACGGCACTAAGACCTTGACCACTGGTGAAGGCGGCATGTTCGTCACCAGCGATGCAGCACTCTATGAAAAGGTTTTGACCCTCTCCAACCATGGCCGGGCACGGGGGCAGAAGAAACAGTTCTGGCCCGATATGGTGGGCTTCAAATACAAAATGTCCAATGTGCAGGCAGCCATAGGTTGCGCCCAGTTGGAGCGGATCGGTGATCTGGTGGCCCGGAAGCGCGAGATCATGGGCTATTACAACGATGCCCTGAGCAAGCTGCAGGGCTTGGCGCTGAACCCGGAGCCGCCTGGCACGGCGAATGGCGCCTGGATGCCGACCGTCGTTTTCGCGCCTGAGATGGGGGTAACCCGCGAGACCCTGATGGCTGCCTTCCAAGCTGAGAATATCGACGCCCGCGTGTTCTTCTGGCCCTTAAGTTCGCTGCCATCTTTCGCGCCGGTTGAGGCCAACACCATAGCCTGGGACATCCCCAGGCGGGCCATCAACCTGCCAAGCTTCCATGACATGACGGAGCCGGAGCTTGGGCGCGTGGTCGATGTGGTGAAGCGGATGGCGAGGGGTTAAAAGGCCAAAATGCTTTTTAGCACCGAATCTGAATATTGTGGCTTGCATTCGCGCTGATAGCGCGCGGGAATGCCTAAGACTACGGTGTAGGGCCTTACGTCTTTCGTCACGACCGCACCGGCCCCCACAATGGCGCCTTCTCCTATGTTAATATTTGGGAGGATTGTCGCGTTGGTTCCTATACTGGCAAAATTCCCCACAATAACTCTGCCTGCAACTGCGGCGCTGCCCATGACGTGAACACCGTGGCCGATCTTGCACTCGTGATCCACTGTAGCGTTGGTGTTGACAATGCATTGCTCGCCGATTTGAGCGAATTTATGGACAACAGCGCCCGGCATGATCTGCCCCCCACCACCAAGCATAGCGGTGGGCTCAACGAAGGCGCACTCGTGTATGAGTGTGAGCGGCTTGACTCCAAGACTTTGCAGAGCCTCAGCAGTTTTCCAGCGGGCAAAACCATGCGTGCCCCCGATGCAAACAACGAAATGGCTCAAACCTCGCAGCTTTAGTTTGAGGACTGACGCTTCATTGACAAATTCTGCGCTGGTCGGGAAATCGGGCTGTGGCAGGGCATGGTCAAAAATCACAGCGGGTTCGCCCAAGCCAATTTCCTTCAACATCTCAGCCGCAATCCTGGCCTGGCTTTTGCCTCCCCAGAGGAGAACTCGGCCATGGATTTCTTCGAACTGAGCAACAGGATCAATCATACCGAGAAACTCAAACAGAATTAAGTCATAGGTGCCAAACTAATGATAGCAGACTTATTTTTGCGTTGCCCAAGAGATTTGCAAAGTCATGTAGCGCGTCGCACTCAACCAATTCGATAGGCCAGACTCTATTTGTGCCGGGTAGTTTTATACTGGCGATGTATGCCAACATTGGCTAGGAAAGGTCAAACCAAAGTGAAAGCTGGATTCCTAAATGACCAAAGATGTATTCTCAGAGGCGGCGCGAAACTATCTGTTGGAATCGGTAGTGACCAAATATTCCTACAACTTTTCCTGGCTCGGTCGGCCGATCATCCAGTATCCGCAAGATATTGTGGCCATGCAGGAGTTGATTTGGGATATTAAGCCAGATCTCATTATTGAGACAGGCATTGCTCACGGCGGCTCACTAGTTTTTAGCGCATCAATGCTTGCACTGCTTGACCTCACTGACGCAATGGCCGCCGGAAAAGCATTGGATGCAACGAAATCGCGGCGCAAGGTTCTGGCGGTGGACATCGATATACGGGCTCATAACCGCGCCGCCATCGAGGCTCATCCTCTCGCGCCCTATATCAGCATGATTCAGGGATCAAGCATCGCCGACGACGTCGTCAAGCAGGTGCATAATCTTGCCATGGGCTACAAGCGGGTCCTCGTCTGTCTCGATAGCAACCACACCCATGACCATGTGTTGGCTGAACTCAGCGCCTACGCACATCTCACCAGCGTTGGAAGCTATTGTGTTGTGTTTGACACGGTTGTTGAAGATTTGCCCAAGTCAATGTTTCCAGACCGGCCTTGGGGACCCGGCGACAATCCCAAAACTGCAGTGCATGCTTTCCTCAAAACCCATCCGGAATTTGAAAATAACACAAGCATCCCTGCCAAACTGCAGATAACCGTTGCCCCCGATGGCTACCTGAAGCGAGTAGCCTAGCGACATGGAAGAATCCCCTATTCGTTCACGCTCGACTTGTCGGGTCCGACATCGGCACCAATAGGGCAGAATGCGTGACTTGAAGAACGGCGAATTTCTGGGTCATCGCAGCAATACGGGGAGCAGAAATGAGACAGAAGTCAGAAGCCCATGGAACGTGCGAGCAGGTTGTGAAGGACGCCTGCCGGGCGACACGGAAACAATTTTTTAAGTATGGCCCTTTGCCATTGACCTAACCTGCTATTTCTAAGCCAGACGATGTGAGCGCATTGAACTGGAAAGGAGCAAGAAGAAGGCAAGAAAGCCCCTATTAGCGGAGCAGATCGCGCGCCCCTCTCGACGAGGTCTCAAACATGCAGTAGTCTCTCACTGCGTTTGGTACAAAGTATCGGACAGGCCAGTTCTAATCGGCTATCTACGCACATTCCTTGATGTCTAAATTTTCCCTAGGAGACGTGATGACTGGTAGCGTCCGCTTTAGTGTTGTGATACCGACACGTGATAGGGCTAAGACGTTGAAAGCTGCTATTCAATCCTGTCTTGTGCAAGACTTTGATGATTACGAAGTAGTAGTTTGCGACAACAACAGTTCTTCCGATACCCAAGGAGTCGTTGAGGAATTTTCCTCTAAATCGATTTTGTATCACCGCTCACTGAAATCCTTGTCAATGGCGGAAAATTGGAATTTGGCGCTCTCAGTGTCAAATGGAGAATATGTGATCTATATTGGCGATGACGATGCCCTTATGCCCTTCGCCCTGACTGAAATCGATATGTTGCTTCGTGAAACAAAGCAAAAAGCCGTTCGTTGGGAGAGTGCGACCTATGCCTGGCCAGACATTAGCGTGCCTGAATACGCCAATTATCTTGCGATACCAATCAAAAGGGGCATGAGAGATATTTCATCGCGCCAGGCTATAACAAGAGCTCTACACGGCCGAGCGCCTGGCACTATCTTGCCTAATGTTTATCATGGCGCTGTGGCTCGAAGCGTTCTTGGTGAAATTCTCAATAAAACCGGTCGCGTTTTTGGAAGTCATCATTGCGATACCTACTCCAGCTTTGCCGTGGCTTACCAACTAAATGAATGGCTCTCACTCGATACTCCGATGTCAGTGATGGGTTTCTCTGGCGCAAGCAGCAATGTTTCTTTCAACGCGCAACGTCGCAAGTCAGAGGTGGCTATCCGTTACCGCGCTGAACACGCTGATAGCCAGGTGCATCGGACCATTCCTGACCTTCCTACTTGGCGCGTAGTGCTGCCCTCGTCCTTTCTTGCTGCAAAGGCCGATCTCTTTCCTAATGATGAGACTTTGGAGCTAGACCGACGAGCTCTTATCGACGAGTTGTTGAGGTATCTGCCAATTGACACGCTGGACGAATGGCCCGGCGCAATAGCGGAAATCCGACGGTCAATCTCGGACGATTCGGAGTTGGCCGCTTGGTTTGAAATCCGGCTCGCAGCTACTCGGCCGCACACAACCCCAAGGGACCGCCTACGACCTCGCTTTTCTGGCTTTGGCAATGGCCGTCTGCATCTTGATGTCAAGAAGCGAGGGATTGTTGATGTTGCGCAAGCTGCCGCATTTGCAGCAAAGATACTGAAAGCGGACAGGAAGCCTCTGGTAATGGAAAAGGAATCCGCGGTTAGCAGCCTTTTGCACAAGGCAAAAATTGCGAAACTCCTGTTGGAACTGTAGGCTCAGCCCCCAGGTAAACTGAGCAAGCTGAAGTTC
Source organism: Aestuariivirga sp. (assembly GCA_031424315.1). GTDB lineage: Bacteria > Pseudomonadota > Alphaproteobacteria > Rhizobiales > Aestuariivirgaceae > Aestuariivirga. The sequence goes on along the minus strand of JANPHF010000046.1, from coordinate 15,873 downwards.
CGTCCTTTTCAAAGCGTGTTCACCGGCACCCAGGAATGAATCCCGTTATGTGTTAGTTCTGTTCTTGGTTTAGTCTAGCTCGGATGTAGGCGGTTTGATTTTGTGAAAAACGGACCACTGCAGCAAGATATCTAAGCAAAATGTGGCATGAGATGTAGTATATTGGATAGTATTATCCGTAACATACTGAATCTATAGATAAGAAATTAAGAAATGGCGGAGAGGGAGGGATTCGAACCCCCGGAGGGCTTGCACCCCCTACGGTTTTCAAGACCGTCGCGATAGACCACTCTGCCACCTCTCCGCGGGATAAGGGTCTTGGAGGCGGCAAATAAGCAAGGCCACTGATTTAGGCAAGAAAAAACCCCGACCCCGGGCATCCGCCCAGAGGCGGGGTTTATGCCGCTCTCCTGAATTCTGTTTGAGGCCTGAAATTCTTACAGGCGATAGAGGATCTGGTCGGTCCAGTAGCGTTCCAGACGGCCCAGCGCCTTGTTCAGCTTGTCGAATTCGTCGGTGGAAAGGCCCACGACCTGTTCGATGGCTGAAAGCTGGCGGTTGTAAAGCGCATCCACACGGCTGCGGATGCTTTCGCCCTTGTCGGTGAGGCTGATGCGGACCGAGCGCTTGTCGGCACTGGAACGCTCATGGTTCACATAGCCGGCTTCCACCAGCTTCTTGAGATTGTAGGAAACGTTGGAGCCCTGATAGTGGCCGCGGGTTTTCAACTCGCCAGCGGTCAATTCAGAATCTGCGATGTTAAACAACAGCAGGGCCTGAACCGGGTTCACTTCCTTTTCGCCAGTGCGCTCGAAGTCATCCTTGATGACATCCAGCAAGCGGCGATGAAGGCGTTCAATCAGGGTGAGGCTTTCAAGATAACGGCTCTTGATTTCCTCGCGCTTGGCATCAACAGCGCCGCGCTTCTCCCCCACAACAAGTTGCGTGCTCATTATGAAACCTCTTTTTGTCCTGTTTCAGCGCTTGGCCTCTTTGTTGGGCTTTCGTCGTCTGATGGGTGCAAAATACGCAAAGCGGTTTAAGGGGGGCTGAAGAGTCTCGGTAAATTTGTCCTTATATTTTCGAGAATTTGGACTGAGTTTGAATAGAGTTTATGTCGTCTTTTGAAGTGCGCTTAACCGCAAGTTGCCCCTCATGGTTAAGGGGTGGTTAAGAACAGGAGCTGGTTCCAGCGCGGGCTTCGGCACGGTGAAGCGCGGCCGAGACTTCAGATGCGGAATGGTTGTGCATCACGCGGCCATGCTCTGCCACCACGGCCTGATAGGCAGACCCTTGATTGCCACCACAGCGGCGCGCACGGTAATAAGCCTCGGTCACCTTCTCAAAAGTGGCTAGGCCGCTGGCCGGATTGTTCGGCGCTGCGGGCTTTGAAGCCGCCAAGGTCTTTCCAGTATTCAACTTCGCTCCAGGCGCCCCGGAAGGTGCGACAGCCGGAGCGGAGTCTGCAACTGCAGAAACTTCCGCCGACACAGTTGGCGCGGTGGGCGATGGGACGGGCGCCATGGGCACAGTTGCGGCCGCTTGTGGCACTTGCGGGGGCTCTTCAGCCGCAGCCGAAACGTCAGCTTGCTTGCTATCATCATCAAGTGTCGGCCAAGCCTTGGCGACAATATCTTTGGCGGATTGGGTATCGGCGGCCGCAGGTGCTGGCTTTACAGCCAATTTGGCTGCCTGCTTTTCCTCGCCTGCAGCCTGGAGGGCGGCGGCGAGAATTTTCTGAACGTTTTCCTTTTCGTCCGGGCTGCAGATGGCCACCTGCGCTGCTTCGCGGCCCTGCTTCATGGCGGCCTTGGTGGCTTCGGCAGATTCGCGATTTGCCAAGGACAATTCGGCGCGGGCGGTAAATTTGGAAAGCTTGTCGCGCTCATGGAGGCTGAGGAAGTTGCACTTGAGGTCAAGCGCCTGGGCGCGGGCCATCATTTGAGCGGCCTGTTGGGCTGGCTGCACATCAGCACCAGCAAAAGCCGGCCATGAGAAAATGAAAACAGCAGCGGCCGCCAAAGCCTTGCGTGACAAAATGCGCATGAACATTCCTCGAATCCCCGTGCGGAGATTCCTGCGAAAGCTCTAAGATTTGTTAAACTTTGCATGTTTTTGCGCCGGAAAGGCTGCGCGGTTTGCCAAAAACGCGTTGCGGGTTTATGCCCTGCCCCATGAAACACGTTTCCGCCGCCTACCCTGCCACCCGCCTGCGCCGCAACCGCAAGGCCCCTTGGGCTCGCGATCTGGTGCGCGAAAACACTCTCACTGTGTCCGATCTGATTTGGCCGATTTTCGTGATTGACGGGAAGGACAAGACCGAAGCCATTTCTTCCATGCCGGGCGTTTTGCGTTACTCGGTGGACCATGCCGCGAAGCAAGCGCGCGAGGCTGCCAAGCTGGGCATTCCCTTGCTGGCGCTTTTTCCAAACACTGATCCAAAGCTGCGCGATGAAGCGGCCACGCAGGCTTTCAATCCAGAGAACATCGTGTGTCGTGCCGTGCGGGCGATCAAGAAAGAGGTGCCGGAGATCGGCATCATGTGTGACGTGGCGCTCGATCCTTACACTTCGCATGGCCAAGACGGCCTGATGCGCGATGGCAAGATTGTGAATGACGAAAGCGTTGCCGCACTTGTGAAGCAAGCTGTGTTGCAAGCCGAAGCGGGCTGCGATGTAATCGCGCCTTCCGATATGATGGATGGCCGCATCGGTGCGATCCGTGCAGGGTTGGATGTCGCAAAGTTTCAGGACGTTTCGATCATGGCCTATTCCGCCAAATATGCTTCAGGCTTCTACGGACCCTTCCGCGAGGCGGTGGGCTCTGGCGGAATGTTGAAGGGCGACAAGCGCACCTATCAGATGGATCCGGCCAACACCGACGAGGCCTTGCGCGAAGTGGCGCTGGACATTGCCGAGGGCGCAGACATGGTGATGGTGAAACCTGGCATGCCGTACCTCGATATCGTGTCGCGCGTGAGCCGCGAATTCGGCGTGCCCACCTTTGCTTATCAAGTGAGTGGCGAATACGCGATGCTGATGGCCGCAATTGAACGGGGCTGGCTGGACGGCGACAAAGTGATCCCCGAAAGCCTTCTGGCCTTCAAACGTGCAGGCGCTGATGGGGTGTTGACTTATTTCGCGATGGAAATGGCGAAGAAGTTGGATGCGTAACAAAATAGTTCAATTTTCCTTCTTTATCCTAGTTTCTGCATCATTGTTTGCAGCAGCAATGACTGCGAATAGAAGATATCTCGTCGCAGAAGAGCCATTGAAAATCTATAATATTGCAGAGGGAGATTTGATCGTTGATGAGATCGCAACAGGCCAACAGGTTCCTGTCGTCAGCTGTGAAGATAGAAAAACCAATATATTTCCTATCGTAGAAACTGCCTGGGGAAAACGCGGATATATTGTCTTTGGTAAATTTCACCTGTCGCGCGTTGATGTATTAAATTTCAACACCATGGTGCCAATTAATTTTACTTGCCCGAATTGAACGTTCCGTCATTCCGGTTAAGCCACAGCTGCAACCCTTCCGTAGCTCGCCCCTCTCCCCTCATCCGTCTCGCGCTGCGCGCGATCCACCTTCTCCCGCACGGGGAGAAGGCTAAGGCTGGCTCACCGCATCAAACGTGCAATCAAGCTCGACGTATCCCACCTGCCTCCGCCCATCTTTTGCACTTCGGCGTAGAACTGATCGACGAGTGCGGTGACTGGGAGAACGGCGCCGTTCTTGCGGGCCTCATCCAGGCAAATGCCCAAATCTTTGCGCATCCAATCCGCCGCGAAGCCGAAATCGAATTTTCCTGCAATCATCGTCTTGTGGCGGTTTTCCATTTGCCAGCTTCCGGCGGCGCCCTTGGAGATCACCGCGATCACATCTTCCATGTTGAGCCCCGCCTTCATGCCGAATTGCACGCATTCGGCGAGGCCCTGCACGAGGCCTGCGATGGCGATCTGGTTGCACATCTTGGCGAGTTGGCCGGCACCTGATGGTCCGAGCAATTTCGACATGCGCGCGAAATTCATGATCAGCGGCTCGGCTTTTGCATAGGTTGCCTCATCGCCGCCGCACATCACGGTGAGCACACCATTTTCCGCGCCGGCCTGCCCGCCGGAAACGGGCGCATCAATGAAGCCAAGCCCACGCTTGGCTGCTTCTGCAGCCAATTCGCGGGCTACATCGGCGGAAGCCGTGGTGTGATCGACAAACACCGCACCTTTTTTCATGCTGTGGAAAGCGCCCTGCTCTCCGATCGTGACGGCGCGCAAGTCATCATCATTGCCCACACAGGCGAAAACGAAATCGGCGCCTTGGGCTACGGCGCGCGGGGTGGGCGCTGTGTTGCCGCCGTGCAAGGCTTGCCACTTGGCGGCCTTGTCGGGGCTGCGGTTGTAGACCGTGAGTGAGGCACCGCTTTTCTTCGCCAGGTGCCCCGCCATCGGAAAGCCCATCACGCCCAAGCCAATCCACGCGCAGTTTGTCATCTTCATCTCCTGTTTGGCTGTGGATTAGGCGAAGCCTATGCTGATGCCAATGGGGCTTGCGCGACGCAAAGCAAAGGAAGATAATTTTTGCATGAGCATCGAGAAGCGGAATTTCCCGCAATTCTTCATCACCAATGCCAGCCCATGCCCCTATCTGCCCGGGCAGATGGAGCGCAAAGTGTTCACCCATTTGATGGGAAATGACGCACGGGCGCTTAACAGCCAGCTTTCACAAAGCGGTTTCCGCCGCAGCCAGAACATTGCCTATCGACCGGCCTGCGATGGCTGCAGTGCCTGCACTTCCACCCGGGTGCCGGTGGATAGTTTTCACTGGACCAAGGGTTTCCGCAGGGTGCTGCGCGAGAATTCTGACGTTGTTGCAACCGTAACGCAGCCCCGGGCCACGACCGAACACTACGAGTTGTTTCGCGCCTATGTCGACACGCGCCACTATGATGGCGGAATGGCGGATATGTCGGTTCTGGATTTTGCAGCGATGATTGATGAATCCGTGGTCGACACGCGGCTCGTGGAATACCGCTTTGAGCGGCACCACGAGCGCGGCGGTGAGCTTATAGGATGCGTTTTGATCGACCTTTTGGTGGATGGGTTGTCGCTCATCTACTCTTTCTATGAGCCCGGCCTCGAGCGGCGCAGCCTAGGTACCCATATGATTTTGGATGGTATTTTGCGCTGCCAGCGGCTCAAGCTGCCCTATCTCTATTTGGGCTATATGGTGCCGGGTTCGCGCAAAATGGCTTACAAGGCCCGGTTTCTTCCCCAGGAACGCCTCTCAACTTCTGGTTGGAAACTGATTTCCCGAAGCTAAAATTTGTTTCGATTTTAACCATTTCCTACTAAGATTCCCCCAAGGTCGGCGAATTTTACACGGGGGAACGATGCCATCGGGCCGCGGATTGAGAAACCCATTGGGCATTGCCCACATGGCAGTGCGCTTGGAGTCTGCCTTGCGGGAACAGGGCTTGACCGTGAAGGCGAGCAGCGACATGTACGATTTTGCGGCGACCAAACTGCGTGCCCGCAACCTGCCGCTTGGCCCGATGCACGACCCGGAAGTATGTGATTTCTCAGCAGAACGGGCGTTCTGGATGGCATTGGAAAACACCGAAGGCGCCTGCGTTGGCTTGCAGGCTTTTCGGTGCGATTATATTGACCTCAGCCTGGCGGAATGGTGCGCCAACTACATGATTGGCGTTTACATGCGGCGCGGCGAATTGATGGTTCCAGCTCATTCCAAGCCGCCGCCTGGCAGTGTTGCCGAGCGCCTCAAAGGCAAGCTGGTCTATCACGGCGAGTTATGGGTTGACCCACACCTGAAGGCGGCAGCGGCCGTCGATATTTTCACCAAGCTGGGCTCTTACATTGCCCTGATGAAATGGGCGCCAGACGCAATCTGGGCGCTCACCAAACAGCGCCTGGCAACACGTGGCATGATGGGCCGCTTCAACTTCTCAACCGTTGAGCGCGGCTTCCTGCGCTGGGCTGTTGCCTCCGATGGCATTGATCCGGTTGAGTATCTCGCGGTGGCGGAACGCCAGTTCCTCGAACAGGCAGTGGAAGAGGACCTGACTTCCGGGCCCTATGCCGGGATGGCCGAAGATCCAGCCGTCTATGAGGCGACACCTGTGCGCGGCAGCTATCCGCACTCCATCTACAGCGTCAAATAACCTTGAAATTGATTTTGGCGGCGTCTGCCACAACTTTTACGCCATAGGTCCTGCCATCCTTGATTTGTGGCAAGATGAGCCGGTGATACGGCACCCAGTGAACCTGGTTATTGGACAGGCGCAAGGCGGCCAGCACGTGGTCGGTGCGCGGGCGGCCCGTGGTGAGCACCTCGCGGTAACCTTCGCTCACAGCTTCGCTGAATGAGCCTGTAGATTGATGGGCAAATGAATTGTCGGATTGCCCATAAAGCCGCCCCATGAGGGAGCGCGGGCCAACACGGTCCACCACAAAGCGTTCGGTGTTGTGCTCAAATGTACAGTCCACCAGATAGTCCTCGGGCAAGTGGGTGGTGGTCAGGCAATGTTGAATGAGCGACGACAGGCTCTTTTCTCGGGTTTCCACCTTTTGCACAAAGGTGCGGACGGGAAAGTGCCTGTCACCACGCGAAATAATGGCGTCGATGCGCACGGCGGCCTCGCTGGCCGTGGTATAAAATTCCTCAAACCAGCCGGAGGCAAAGAACCGCAAGACATAAGGACCATGGGCACCGCGCAGCCAGTCGATGATGACAAACAGAGAAGCTACACAGGGGGTTTGCACATGCCACTTCACCTCGGTGCCAATTTCGCCTGTGGTCAGGCGCACTTCTCCGGCTTCGAGGGATTTGCGTTCTTCTTGGGCAGTCAGAGGGGCGGCGCCTTCATCCACGCGGCGCATGATCCCATTTGCGACCCAAAATCTTGTTGCCTTCATTTAGCCGTCCGACCAATAAATAATCTACGCGCCAGAGCAGCAAACACCGAGTGATTGCAACTTCCTATACCGACCCCCCAGCCATGGCAATATTCTTGGATATCACTGAATCGTGAATCGAGCTTTAACTATCAATCCGAAAAGCGGTTGCTTTTGGGAAAGCCGCGCGGTGGCAATCGGCCGGCCTGGGCGCGCTCGCCCAGCCATTCGGCGAGGTCGGTCACATTCCAGTTGCGCCCAGAGCCATCGACCCAAGACAGGCCCTCGGCCAGTTTGAAGGCACGGGCATCCGCCAGGCCGCCATCCTTGAATTTCTGTAAACGCACGCCCTTGCCGCGCGCCATTTCCGGCAATTCGGCCATCTTGAAAATGAGCATCTTGCGGTTGTCGCCAATGGTGGCGACGTGATCTGCCCCGGCCGGAATCGCGCTGCACACCAAGGCCTCGACCGGCACTTTCACATTGAGCACCTGTTTGCCCTTGCGCGTTGTGGCCACGCATTCATCGGCGGCTACGATGAAGCCATCGCCCTCGGTTGATGCCAGCAGCAGCTTTGAGCCCGGTTCGAAAGCAAAAAGCGCCACAATGGCGTCCGCTGCATCAATGTCGGCCATCAGGCGCACGGGCTCTCCGTTGCCACGCCCGCCAGGCAGCTTGGAGGCCTCCAGCGTGAAGAACTTGCCTGAGGAGGAGAACAACATGATCTTATCAGTCGTCTGCGCGGACACGATGAACTTGGCGCTGTCGCCATCCTTGTAGACGAGGCCCGATGTGTCTTCGAGATGGCCCTTCATGGCGCGGATCCATCCCTTGTCAGAGCAGATCACGGTTATGGGTTCTTTCTCGATCATAGCCGCATCGAAATCGGCTTCGATTTCTGGCGCCTCGGCAAAGTCAGTGCGGCGGCGACCCAGCGGGGTTTTCTTGGAAAAGGTTTCCTTCAGTTCCTTGATGGCTTCGGAGATGGAGGCCCATTGCTTCTCTTCCGAATCCAGAAGGCCTTTGAGGCCTTTCTGTTCCTTCACCAAATCATCATGCTCGGTCTTGATCTGCATTTCCTCGAGCTTGCGCAAGGCACGCAGGCGCAGATTGAGGATCGCTTCGGCTTGCACATCTGAGAGCTTGAAACGCTTCATCAGCGCGGGCTTGGGTTCATCCTCCTCGCGGATGATTTTGATGACCTCATCAATATTGAGATAGGCGATGAGATAGCCGCCGAGGATTTCCAGGCGGTGGGCGATTTCTGCAAGTCGATGCTGAGTTTTGCGTTGAAGAACCTCGCGGCGATGATCCAGCCATTCGCGCAGCACGTCCTTCAGCGACATGACGCGTGGCACACGGCCTTGCGACAACACGTTCATGTTGAGCGGGAAGCGGCTCTCAAGCTCGGTGTTGCGGAACAGCTGCTCCATCAACAATTCCGGCTCGACGTTGCGGGACTTTGGCTCCAGCACGACACGGATATCCTCAGCGCTTTCATCGCGCACATCATTGAGCAACGTAAGTTTGCGCTCGGTTAGCAGTTCGGCGATGCGCTCGATCAACCTGCTCTTCTGCACGAGGTAAGGAATTTCGGTGACGACGATCTGCCAACCACCGCGTGGCAGTTCTTCCTTTTCCCAACGCGCACGCACGCGAAAGCCGCCACGGCCTGTCTTATAGGCTTCGAGAATGCTTTCGCGGCTGTCGATGATGATGCCGCCCGTGGGGAAATCCGGGCCCACAACAAATTGGGCCAGCTTCTCCACCCCTGCCCCAGGCGTTTTGATCAAATGCAAGGCTGCATCACAAATCTCGGCCAGATTGTGGGGCGGGATTGATGTGGCCATACCCACGGCAATGCCTGTGGCGCCATTGGCCAAAAGGTTGGGGAAAGCACCGGGCAAAACCGAAGGCTCTTCCTTCGAGCCATCATAGTTGGGGCGGAAATCAACCGTCGCCTCATCCAAATCTTGCAACAGCAGTCGCGCCACTTCCGTCATGCGGGCTTCGGTGTATCGATAGGCGGCGGCCCCATCGCCATCGATGTTGCCGAAATTGCCCTGCCCATCCACCAGCGGGTAGCGCGAGGCAAAATCCTGCGCCATGCGCACCATGGCCTCATAGATCGCCTGGTCACCATGGGGGTGGAAGTCACCCATCACGTCACCGACGATCTTGGCGGACTTGCGGAATGAACCATTCGGGTCCAGCCGCAGATTGCGCATCACATGCAATAGGCGGCGGTGAACCGGCTTCAGGCCATCGCGCACATCCGGCAGCGCACGGTGCATGATGGTGGACAGCGCATAGGCCAGATAGCGCTCTTCCAGCGCATCCTTCAGGGGGATGCCTTCAATTTCCTTCGGCGGTGGCGGCGGGGCAGAATCACGTTTGGCCATGAAAGCCGCTGTACCACAGCTTGAATCCCGGATGCAGTTTCCAAATTTTGACTGGCGGGGCTAAGAGCTGGCTGTGAAAACAATGGCTTGCATGGTGGATTCAACTTTGCCGCCACCAAATTTCTGGGCCAACGCCTTTTCCACTTCCGTCGTCGCCGCTTCCAGGCCTTGGAGAGCCCGCGCTTCGATTTCCGCACGCATGGGTGTGCCCTGGCAGAGGGCTATGGCGAGGTGGCGGGCAGAGGGGGCCAGGCAAGGCAACTTCACGGGTTCTGCCACCACCTTCGTGAAGCCCGCGGCCTGCAGTGTCTTCACGATTTCTGGCACGTTGAAATAGCCATGCGGCAAGCGGCGCATGAACATTGGCGGATCGGTGGGGAATTGCTGTGCCAGCGAGTCCAGCATCTTGGCGGGCACGGGGTTCACGTCCAGCGAGTCCCAGACGTTAAACAGGAACCGCCCGCCAGGCGACAACACGCGGCGCGCCTCCGCATAGGCCGCTTGCTTGTCTGGAAAGAACATCACGCCAAACTGGCTGGCCACAAGATCAAAGGTGCCATTGGGGAAAGGCAGTTTGGTGGCATCGCCCGCCTGCCATTTCACGCGCGCAAGGGCAGGTTTGACCCGAGCCACGTCAATCATCGCCTGATTCAGGTCTGTGGCCGTGATCGTGGCTTGCGGCAGGGCCCTCGCCAGTGCTTCGGTGGAAATGCCCGAGCCTGCGGCGGTTTCCAGAATTGACTCCGGGGCCATCGCTGCGGCGCGGCGGGCCAGATCCTGCGCGAAAGGCGCAAAGAATACCGGGCCCATGAAGTCATCATAAATCGAAGCGATGTTGCTGGAAAAGACCTTGTCTGACTCTGCCATGCTGGCCTCCGGTTTGGCCCCAGATTGCAGTGAGCCTAACGTGAAAGGCGGCGCGGTGCTAGGCCTGCATCACCTCAACCTTGCACACCGGCTTCTGGCGCTCGGCATTGTTGCGGGCGCAAGGCATGAGAACAAGCGAGCCGTATTCGTCACTCTCATCAATCGAAGGGCACTTCGCTTTCCAAGCCGATCAACTTTTCTTGGAACACGCTTGTATTGTCAACGGTGCCATGTCGATCGCGTTCACGCAGTGACGAAGGCGCCGGGCCGCCCAGCACAAATTTCACGCCAACGAAGCCTTGCAAGTCAGTGACAGCGAAATTGAACCCACCATCCTCGTCATAGGCACGGCTTGCATATCGACCACCGACGAACACTGAAAGTGCCATATCGGGCACGAGATATTCTGCATCCGCTGTCACAGCGAAACCACCAAAGCGCCCCGCTGTCGCGCGAGCGATATCCATGCGCATCAAGTCCCCGCGCAGTGTCAGCGCCAGATTGTCGCTGGCATAAAGTTTGGCAAACAAATCCCCCTCGAAACCGTGTTGATTATACACTCCACCCCAAATCGTTTGCCCGTTCAGGTAATAGGCACCGCCGCCGAGGGTCAACATGTCGTTGGCATAGACTTCTCCGAAAGCCCCTAACCGCCACATGCCTGAAGAATCTGATACTGGATTAAACTGTCCTCCAGGATAAGGCGCAGAATATGATTGGAATATGCGACTGGCCGACAGGCCCGCGGCGGCCTGAGATGGATCACGCCAAATCAAATCCGCTCCAACATGGCCCTGGCCAGAGGTGAGGGGGACTGACACGCGCGGGTCATTGCCCCAAGAGCCGTAAGCCGCACCATCAATCTGTACGCCCCAATCGCCACAAAAATACGCTCCTGCGGCCTCACCGAAACCTGAGGTGAAAGGGATGCTGTATGGTGAGGGCCCGCCGGACAACTTGACGGCACTGCTGCCCAACATGCCACCGCCCTGAACGAGAGCTGCCACAGTACAGGCGGCAGGATCCGAGACATCGGCGGCTTGGGCTTGGCTGGCAAAAGCACCCAAAGCCCAAATGCTCACGGAGGCAGCGATGATATTGCGGATCATGGAAAACTCCCAGAGCTTGCCCCCTAGACAGCACAGCTACACTGTTCCTGACCTTAAATATACGGGGGGTCGCGCGATTGGCCAGGTACCGTGGATTTTGGGTCACAAAGGCCTAATTGGCGCCGAAGCCGTGAACGAGGCGTTTCAGGCCTGCATCACCACAACCTTGCACACCGGCTTCTTGCCCCAGACGTTGTCGCAAGCACGGCGGATGGCGGTTCGAATGGTTTCTTCAACCGTGGCAGGATCCTTGCGGCGGGCGCGAGGCATAGCGGTGAAAGCTTCCTCAGCCACGGCTTCCAATTCTTCGTCAAGGCCGTTTGGCAATCCATCGGCGATCAGAGTCAAATCCTGCAAATCCAACTTGCCATTCATCAGTACACTGACGAATACCGCGCCGGAGAAAGACAATTTGCGGCGCTGGCGCGCCGGGCCATCTTCTGCGGGCACGATGATCTTGCCGTCCAAATGCAGGCGGCCACCCGGGGCTTCATCAATGATTTCGGCCTGACCGGGCTTCAGGCGCGCGATTTTGAAATCTTCGAGGATCAGCGTTTCGCCGATGCCTTGCGCCTTGGCGAAATTTGCGTGGGCGCGCAAGTGGCGCGGTTCGCCGTGCATAGGCACGAGGATTTTGGGTTTCACCCAATCATACATCTGCTTCAACTCGCCCTGGCGCGGATGGCCGGAGGAATGCACCAGAGCCTCGTCCGGCGTGATCACATCAATATCGAGCTTGGCGAGATTATTGATCACTGCGCCCACATCCTTCTCGTTTCCGGGAATGGTGCGAGCGGAGAAGATGACGAGATCACCTTTTTCCAAAGCGATTTGCGGGTGCGTGTCTTCGGCGATGCGCGCAATGGCAGCGCGGGCCTCGCCCTGGCTGCCCGTGCAAAGCAACACGATCCTATCATTCGGCAGATAACCGAATTCCTCAATATCGAGGAAAGCGCCAGCATCCTTCAAGAGACCCACTTTGCGCGCGGCCTCAATGGTGTTGCGCATGGCGCGGCCAGCGATCACCACTTCGCGCCCGGCGGCGCGGGCCGCACGCACAGCGCAAGAAATGCGCTCTACATGCGATGCGAAAGTCGTCACCGCCACGCGGCCCGTGGCGTGTTTGATGATGTCTTCCAGCGTTGCAGCCACGTCCCTTTCGGACGGTGACAGGCCTTCACGCAGCACGTTGGTGGAATCGCACACCAACGCATCCACACCCTTGTCGCCCAATTCACGCAGACGCTTTTCGCCCATGCCGTGGCCGAGTTGAGGGTGGAGATCGATCTTCCAATCACCGGAATGCAGCGCGGTGCCCTTGCCGGAGTCAATGAACAGCGCGCAGGATTCAGGAATGGAATGGGTGACGGGCACGAGTTCGAGCTTGAAAGGACCAAGCGCGAATTTGGAACCAGGCTTGTGAATGACCAGTGGCACATCTTCGTCCAGGCCGTGCTCAATGAGCTTGAGCTTCAGGAGCTCTGCGGCGAAAGGCGTGCAATGCACTTCGCACTCAAGCTGGGGCCAAAGATGGCAGATGGCGCCGATATGATCCTCATGCGCGTGGGTGACGACGAGGCCGTGGAAGCGCTTCTTGTTCTTGGTGATGAAGCCCACATCCGGCATGATGACATCAATGCCAGGGTCATTCTCATCGCCAAATTTCACGCCGAGATCGACCATCAGCCAATCACGGGTGAGCGACGGGCCCACGCCATAGCAATAGCAATTCATGCCGATTTCGCCCGTGCCACCCAGCGGCAGGAGGACGAGGTCTTCGCTGAGATCGGCTTTTTTCTTGGCGTGTTTGGCGTTCATGCTTGCGGCTCATACTCTACGCGGACATCACCTGCATAGACATGCCTCACTTCACCGTTAGCGGTTTTCAGCACAAGCGCACCGTCAGAGGCGAGGCCTGCGAAGGTGCCTGGCTGGCCATCGACGGAAACAAATTGGCCGACGTGGCGGCAGCGTGCCTCCCAGGCCTTGCGGATGGCCGCAAAGCCCCTGCCCTCATCCCAAATTTCCAGCCAATGTGAAAGGCTTAGGGTGAGTTGCTGGAAAACTGATTCAGCTCTTGCGCCCTCCAATTTGGCGGCACGGTAAGGCAAACCTTCGGGCACATGGTCAATGTTCACGCCGATGCCGATGGCCACGAGCCCGGGCGCAATTACCTCGGCGAGAATGCCGCAGAATTTGGCGCCTCCTAATAGGCAATCATTAGGCCATTTCAATGAGATAGCGGATGGGCTTGCGAATTTGCTTGCGGTTTCGTGCACAGCCACGGCGGCAACAAAGCTGATCTGACTTAGGGCCGCAGGTTCAGCCATCGTGGGCCACAGGAGCGTTGAATAGAGATTGCCAGGCTTGGACACCCAGCCCCGCCCCAACCTGCCCTTGCCGGCGAGTTGTTCGCCTGCCACGATCCAAAGTGGACCGCGCTCACCTCCGCCCACAAGTCGGGCAGCTTCGAGGTTGGTGGAATCGATCGTTGGGTAGCGAAGGGTTCGCAAAGCCTAGAACAGGCTCTTTGCAGCTGCTGAGGCCGCCCCAATGAGCGGCTGGGCGAAGATGATGAAGCCGAGCACGAAGATTAACGAGGCATAGGCCACGACGGCCAGTTCCATATCTGCGCCATCGAACTTCTCCGCCGGTTCATCGAAATACATGATCTTGATGATGCGGAGATAATAGTAGGCGCCCACCACCGAGGCGATGACGCCTAGGATGGCCAGCAGATAGAGGCCCGCCTTTACAGCGGCCATGAACACGAAGAGCTTGCCGAAGAAGCCCGCCAACGGCGGGATGCCGGCGAGCGAGAACATCAGCATGGCGAGAACGAAGGCCAAACCCTTGTCATTGCGGCTGAGCCCGGCAAGATCTGAAATCTGTTCCACATAGATGCCCTTGCGCCGCATCGCTAAGATGCAGGCAAATGTGCCCAGTGTCGTGGCGAGGTAGATCATCATGTAGACCGCAAGGCCCTGCACGCCTTCCTGCGTGCCAGCCGCAAGGCCGACTAAGGCAAAGCCCATATTGCCGATGGATGAGTAGGCCAACAGGCGTTTGATGTTGGTTTGGCCGATGGCCGCGAAGGCACCCAGCGCCATGGAGGCCAGCGAGATGAACACTACGATCTGCTGCCAATCATGCGTGATGTTGGCGAAAGGGCCTGTCATCACGCGGGCGAAGAGCGCAATGGCCGCGATCTTGGGCGCTGACGCGAAAAAGGCGGTGACCGGTGTGGGCGCTCCTTCATAGACATCGGGCGTCCACATGTGGAAGGGCACAGCGGAAACCTTGAAGGCGAGGCCAGCGAGGATGAAGACGATGCCAATGATCACGGCAAGGCTGGCACCTGCGGCCGCGGTGAGCGCCGCCGCAATGGCCGAGAACGAGGTGTGCCCCGTCGTTCCGTAAATCAATGAAGCGCCATAGAGCAACATGCCGGAAGACAATGCGCCAAGAACGAAATATTTCAGGCCCGCTTCGGCGGATTTGGCATTGTGGCGGTTGATGGCTGCGACCACATAGAGCGCCAGCGACTGAAGCTCCAAGCCCATGTAGAGTGAGATCAGGTCATTGGCCGAAATCATCAGCATCATGCCGACGGTGGCCAGCAGAACGAGTACGGGATATTCCTCGGAATCCATCCGTGCGCGGATCATATATTTGCCGGAAAGCAGCAATGTGACAGCCGAGCCACCCAACGCCAAAACCTTCATGAAGCGTGCAAAGGGATCGGCGACAAAAGCACCACCAAAGGCGGTGACCGAGCCAGTGCCCGACTTCCACACCACCATCAGGGCCACGGCCACGAGGGCGGCGATGGCTCCCCAGCGGATGGCATCGCTGGTCTGGCGGTTGGTGAAGACGCTTTCCATCAGCATGATCATTGCCAGTAGCGCCAATGCGATTTCCGGAAGGGCGGCCGCCGCGCCAATTTGTTGAAGAACGTTCATGCCGTCACCGCATCGCGATTGAAAGAACAGTGCCCGCGTCATTGGCGGCCACATGCAGGGTTTTCAGGATGGCTTCCACCGGAAGCCCAAAGAGATTGAGGATTGGCGATGGATAAACGCCGAAGAGCACCGCCAGCAGCGCGAGGGGGGCGAGTGTTGCCAGTTCACGCGGCGTCATATCCGGGAGGTGCTTCAGTGAATCTTTAACCAAAGCGCCCAAAGCCACGTTTCGATAGAGCGACAGCGCGTACATGGCCGAGAGGATCACGCCCAGTGTGGCAAAGAAGGCCACCCAGGTGTTGTTCTGGAAGGTGCCCAGCAGGGTCATGAATTCGCCGACGAAGCCCGATGTGCCCGGCAAGCCGACATTGGCCATGGTGAAGAACATGAACACAAAGGCATAGAGCGGCATGCGATTGACAAGGCCACCGTAGGCCGAAATCTCGCGCGTGTGCATGCGGTCATAGACCACGCCGACACAGAGGAAGAGTGCGCCGGAGACAAGACCGTGGCTCACCATCTGGAAGATGGCGCCGTCTATGCCCTGTCTTGTAAATGAGAAGATGCCCATGGTGACGAAGCCCATATGAGCCACTGACGAATAGGCGATCAGCTTTTTCAT
>JANPHF010000045.1:0-68238 GCA_031424315.1 Aestuariivirga sp. | reverse complement strand
GAGTTCTCGTTGTTTTGACTGCCCACCGACATCCCACCTTAAGGGACCAGACGATGTTGAGAGCAGCGAAGGACCACCCTTTTGAGGTTGCATGGGCGAACCAATAAATCCCCCGTAAACGCCACGATCCACGTGCCCGGACCATAGTATCCAGGGCCTCCAGCTTGCACATCCGGGAGGGGTGTACGTTTCACCACCCGCGGAACCTGCCACCAAACTGCAATCCGTGAGGACTGCCGCCCAGCCCTCAACCACAAGAGGTTGAGAGACTGCTCTCCGCCAGGTTCACCGTCATGAACCGGACCCCGATGGAGAGGGATGTGCAGAACATATACAGAACATTCAATCCGCGTCAAGGATTATTTTCAAGTCTCGTGCGTTCGCTTTCATCTAAATTCCGTCATCTCGGCGAGGGCCGGGGCACGTTGGCAGATATGCTAGGTCTGGAACACCTAGACCGCTTACAGTAACCTAACAAAATGAATCACGAACGCAGAATTAACTCGCTAAATGAAAGCGAGCTCTCTGAAATGAGAAATGTGAGTGAGCAGCTAAGAAGCAATTTGCTATGGTCGGAAGCCAGCGAAATTGAAATACGAAGAATATTTTCTAAGGCAAACAAATGGCGAGAACTTCATGAACTTCCGATGAAGAGAGTGAGACATCAGATTCTCGGCCACATGAGGAGCACAGGAGTGCGCGGCCTAACAGCTGCTCGCCTAAAAAGAATGCAATCAATCAGAAAAAAACTGGTTAGGCGCAAAGACTTCAGCATCGAGATGCTCCAGGACTTGGCTGGATGCCGGGTAATTCTCCCCGCGATGAAAGATGTGAAATCCTTTTTGTCCAGCTATCGTGAAAAACATGGGCACAAACTTGTCTACGAAGATGATTACATTAAGAGGCCAAAGATAGACGGTTATCGAAGTCATCACATGATCTTGGCTTTCTGTGGATCAGTGGGCGAAGAAGCATATTTTGGAAAGCGCGTTGAGGTTCAAGTACGAACGAGACTTCAGCATGCTTGGGCAACGGCGGTTGAAGCAATTGGATTGTTCCGCGGAGAAGACTTTAAATCAGGATCAGGTGATGCTGATTGGCGCAAGCTTTTTGAATTGGTATCTTCGGAATTTGCGTACATCGAAAACTGTCCATTACGCCACAATGCGCCCAGCAGAACAACTAGAGTTGCGCAAATTAAAGAGCTCGATCGAAAGCTAAATGCGTCAGATATACTCGATAATATGAGCATTGCTGTAGACTACACAGATCGATATCTCCAACCGCAAGATAGACCCGAACGCTGGATTATGACCTTCAATTCCAAGACCAAGACTGTAAGGGTGGAAGGGTTTAAAAATGCGCGCGCTGGGTCGGCATCTTACAATGATGCAGAGGCGCGTAGCGCTCAAGAATCTGAGTTCGAAAATACGGTAATGGTCGAGGTTGACAAGGTAGAAAAGCTTAAGCTGGCTTATCCCAACTATTTTGGCGACGTGCAATTGTTTAGAAAAAATCTAATCAAGATTGTAAAAGGGAGGGGCGCAACAGAATACACATTGCCCCCACAACAAGTTGCTCCGAGGCCACCAAAGCCGGTGCCGGATGATCTATGGTTGAGAAGGCCACGTACTAGATGGCAATAAATTAATTGGGCTGTACTAGCAGGACGGTTCAGAAAATGCCGTTAATTTAGCCCCTCAATCCTCTTTATGATCCGTCGTTGAAATCCATTTCCTGTCTTTCTGCGCGATGCGTTCGAAGGCCAGGAAATCCCAATAGCCGCAGTTGTCATCGCCGGGGAAATCGCGGCAGGTGAAGGGGCGCACTTCGTAAATTGTGCAGCGGCGCTTCTTGGTGTCGAAGAAGGTGCAGATTTTGCCGAAATGCTGATCATCCTGGCGCTGCATCACGCGGCCATGGTCCTTGTCTTTCCTGAAGAACTTCTTCTCGGCCTCTTGCAGCGTGAGGCCAAAATGCTTGGCGATCTGCTTGGCGTAGCGGTCCTTCACCTCGATGATGGGATAGGAGCAGCAATAGCCGGGGCATTTCAGGCAGTCGTATTTTTTCTTGGCCATGACGAATCTCAAAATTGGTTTCGCCAAACCGTGGCCGCTTTTCAGGCGGGCTTCAAGGCCTGCTGCTTGTAAGCCTGATATTTCCTGTTGGTATCTGCCATTTCAGCGGCGATCCACTCGCGGAAGGCGCGCATGGGGCCATTTTCACGCGCCCCCTTCTTGCGCACAAGGTAATAGCCGCCGTGGTCCTTCATCTCCTGCGGGAAGGGCTTGACCAGCCAGCCCTCCAACATGCTGCGCGTGAACAGGATCTGATCGGCCAGCGCAAAGCCCTGGCCATTCTGCGCGGCCTCGATGGCCAGCTGGCTTTGGAAAATCGGGCCCTTGGGCACCGCACCTGTGCCCACGCCAGCGAAATTCAGCCAGTCAGACCACCACTGCTTTTTGTCTTCATGCAAAAGGCTGAGCTTGAGCAAGTCCTTCGGCTGGATGCCCTTGTGCTTGGCCAGATAACTTGGCGCGCAGACCGGGAAGATCACGCATTCAGTGAGCTTCGCTGCATCCACATCCTGCCAATTGCCATAACCATAGCGCAGGCCGAGATCGATATCATCGGCGTAGAAATCCACGAGATCATTGGACGGGTCGATCAGCAGCTCGATATCAGGATGCAGATCATTGAAAGCGCCAAGCCTTGAAACCAGCCAATGAGACGCCAGATTAGGCTGGACGGAGACTTTGAGCGAACGCGCCTGGCCCACGGCCGCAGCTTCGCGCGAGGCATCGGCCAGTTGGTCAAACAGGGGCGCAAGCTTTGCGCCAAAGCGCCGGCCGGGTTCGGTGAGTTCAACGCCGCGCCCGGTGCGGACAAACAGCTCGGTGCCCAGATAGTCCTCGAGATCGCGGATATGGCGGCTGATGGCGGCATGGGTGACCGACAGTTCCGCCGCCGCATCGGAGAAACTCTCCGCGCGGGCTGCTGCCTCAAATGCCTTGAGGCCGTTCAGCGATGGAAGGCGGCGTGCCATGATTCTGAGCTTATAACACAAGCCTGTGACTTTTCCTTACACCTCATGTCAGCTTTAGGCGTTTGTCTTCCGCAGTGCACAAAGCCTATATGTTGGTCATCGAGTTGACCACCTTCTGGTCCTCGGGAAAAGCAAGGAGCAACATCATGAACTGGACACTTTTGAACGTATATTCAGACGTTTACACCGTTGCCTTGCTGCGTAACGTGAGCCTGCCGATGGAAAACAAGACGGTTGATATCCGTCCGAAATCCAGGATCAGCAAGCTGGCCAAGCTGTTCCATCGTGCCTAATTCGGCTTCGAAGGGAACGCCCGCAGCGGCAAACCAAGATTAGCAAGGCCCTGAGAAATCCGGGCCTTGTTTTTTGTCTTGACGCAGAACATAAAGCGAACATATTCTCTTGTGGACGATTTCTCGATCAGCGCCCCACGGCGCTTGGGAATCGCTAAGAGCAGAGGTTCAACGGAAGACGCGTGACAGGAGAGATGCGATGGCTGGATCAGTGAACAAGGTGATTTTGGTGGGCAACCTGGGGGCAGACCCGGTGGTGCGCCACACCCAGGATGGCAAGCCCATTGTGAACCTTTCCATCGCCACCTCCGAAACCTGGCGCGACAAGGGCTCAGGCGAGCGCAAGGAAAAGACTGAATGGCACCGCGTGGTGATCTTCAATGAAAACCTCGCCAAGGTGGCTGAGCAATATCTGAAGAAGGGCTCCACCGTTTATGTGGAAGGCCAGCTTCAGACCCGCAAATACACCGACAAGGACGGCGTGGAGAAATTCTCCACCGAAGTGGTGCTGCAGAATTTCCGCGGCGAACTCACCATGCTGGGCGGCAGGCCCGGAGCAGGCGATGCTGGCGGCGCATCCTATGGCGGCGGTGATGACTTTGGCGCATCCAGCCCGATGGAACGCCCGCGCACATCAAGCCCCAAGCAGAGCTTCGCGCGTGATCTGGATGATGAGGTTCCGTTCTGATGCTGGATCACATCGGCATTTCAGTTTCGGATTTCGCCAAGGCCTTGGACTTCTACAAGGCAGCCTTGGCACCCTTGGGCATCACCCTGGTGATGGAAGTGCCCAAGGAAGTGACGGGTGGTGTGAACTATTCCGGCTTCGGCAACAACGGCAAACCAGATTTCTGGATTGGCGATGGCCACAAGGCACAAACCGCCCTGCACGTGGCCTTCGCCGCTGCGAACCGCTCGAGCGTTGATGCGTTTTACAAGGCAGCTCTCGCCGCAGGGGCCACGGACAACGGTGCACCGGGCATTCGCGCGCATTATCATCCCAATTATTACGGCGCGTTCGTGCTTGATCTCGATGGCAATAATATAGAGGCCGTGTGCCACCAGCCCGAGTGAGAGCGGCTTTGCATGCCGAACAGCCCGCGAGCTTGAGCGACCTGCGCAACATCGGCAAAGCCATGCTGCACGATTTCGAACTGCTCGGCATCACTTCGGTGAAGCAACTGGCAAACCATGATGTGGATGAACTCTACGCGCGCCTCAGTGTGTTGACGGGCGCGCGCCAAGACCCTTGCGTGCATGACACTTTCGCCGCCGCCATCCATCAGGCGCAAAGCGGCGAGGCGCTGAATTGGTGGGCCTTCACCGCGCAAAGGAAAGAGCGGCAAAGGCTGGGGACGTTTCCGAAGATTTGAGAATTCTCTATTTACTGACCAAATTTATCAATACCGTCACCCCGGCCTTCGCCGGCGCGACGGAACAAGATGGGCAGCGGAACGTTTTTCGGAGTTGGTGAAATGAAGTGTATTGCGATATTCTTGGCTGTTGCCTGGGTGGCAGGAGCAGCTTCTGCCCGCGCCGATGACACCTATCTGGATGATCGCTCTTCACCAGATAGCGTGGTCCGTTCGCTCTACAACGCCATCAACCAACACCAATTTGCACGCGCCTGGAGCTATTATGGTGACCCGCCAGCCAAAGATTTTGAAACCTACAGCAAGGGCTTTGAAAACACCGCCCATGTCGATGTGCTGACGGGCGACATCTCCGGCGATGGCGCGGCAGGTTCCACCTTTTTCAACGTGCCAGTTGCCATCCGTGCCAAGGATGCCAGCGGCAAGGCCAGTTACTTCGCGGGCTGCTATGTGCTGCGGCAGGTGAATGGCGCCATTCAGGAGCCACCCTTCACGCCGCTTCACATCCAGAGCGCCAAACTGAAGCCAATCAAAGAGAATGATTTCGCACGTTACAGCCTGCCCAAATGCGGTGATGCGCCCGACAACGGCGGGGGCATCGAAAACACCGCCGCGACCGCCGAAACGGCCAAGGCAAAATTTATCGCCGAGGCCAAGGGTGAGTGCGACAAGGTGGCCGACACGCAGGCCGGGCTGAATGAGCCAGAGGTCTACGCCATCAAATACAAATCCAAAGGTGCCGCCGCTGGCGAGCCCGACAACAAGGCGACACTCTTCGCCTTCAGTTGCATGATGGCGGCTTACAACGAGAGCAATGTTTTCTATCTGGACGCCGGCGCTCTCGGCTTGCAGCGCGTGAGCTTCGCTGCCCCACAATTCGATTATGCCTATGCCGATCAAGAAAACGCCAAACTCAAATCCATGAGTTTCAAGGGATTCGCAGCCGCCAGCGAACTTACCAATGCCGAATTTGACCCCAAGACCAATTCCATCTCCGAATTTGCCAAGTGGCGCGGGTTGGCAGACGCTTCATCCAGCGGAACCTGGGTGTTTGAGGATGGCCAATTTGTCTTGGAAGATTATGCGGTTGATCCCACCTATGATGACAAGCAGAACCCCATGACGATCATCAAGGGTGGCAAACTGGTTTGGAAGCCATAATTCGGCCTTTCTTTGCGTCTTGTTGCAGTGCAACATAATCATTGAAAGACGAATCTCATGCGCAAACTCATCTTGGCTTGCGCCCTGGCCGCCTTTTTGCCCCTGCAAGGGGCGCAAGCAGGCGAGGGCAAGCTTTCGGCAAACCAGCTTCGGGGCCTCGCCCCGGGTTCCTATCAAGTAGCAGTGATGGCCATCGTTTCACTCAATGTGAAACTCTACAGCAATGGCCGCATCACTGGAGATACGGGTAACCAGAAAGATACAGGTCAGTGGCACATTGCCGGAGACCGCCTCTGCATCGCATGGTCCAAGTGGCTGGGCGGGCAAATGAGATGTGCGGCGCTGACCAACCAGAATGGCGCACTCGTCGGCGACGGGCTTACCATCAAGCCCATCTAACGTTCACAACAGCAAGACCTTTGAAACACCAGTGCGGATCATCAAATCGGCGCTGGTGTTTTGTTTTGTGGCCTCAGCCTTGAAATTGACATGAGCAATTGTATGTAATTGCCCAGTGTCGCGGTGGAGTGCAGCGCGGCCTATCTGGAGAACGAGCATGACAACGGGACGGAACCTCTTCCTTGCAACGGCGGCCTTGAGCCTCGTGTTTGCAGGCCACGCTTGGGCGGAGCCCATGAGCGCCGCAGAGATCAAGAAACTGGCCCCAGGCACCTATAACGTGAGCGTGGCTGACAGCGTGAAGGCAAGTGTTGTGCTGAGCGCCAAGGGCGGCATCTCTGTTGCCACAAACAAGGGCGAAAAGGACACTGGCCGCTGGTGGCTTCAGGGCACCAAGGCCTGCGTGCTGTTCAAGCATTTGCTGAACCACAAGCCTTATTGCTCCACCCTGACGCGCGACGGCAGCATGCTGCGCGGCGATGGTTTTACCATCCGGTTCTGAGGCGCAACGCAGCTGATGCGTCTCCCTCCCCCTTGTGGGGAGGGATTAAGGGTGGGGGTCGCTCTGAACCAAGAATTTTCGAGCCGTTACCGCAATGGGATGGCTCCACTCGACCCCCACCCCAGCCCTCCCCACAAGGGGGAGGGGGAACAGCCACGGAGGCAGTAAATCAAATGGATGGTGGCCCCAAAATGCCTGTGATTTTCGGGGGCTTTTCATTGCTGTGAGGCCGTGAAAGGGCTAATAAATCCCGTGCCCTGTGGGGCTGCGATTCTGGGATTGCGGCCACCCCATTCCGGGTGCGACTGGACACAGGATTTTTAGCTCAAAGTGGCTGACGACAATAACAACAATAAGGGCCTGCCGCCCGCCAATCCGCATGAGATTTCGCCCATCGCCATCGAAGAGGAGATGCGGGCGAGTTATCTTAGCTATGCGATGAGCGTCATCGTTTCGCGCGCCCTGCCGGATGTGCGTGATGGTTTGAAGCCGGTTCACCGCCGCATTCTTTACGCGATGAATGAAGGGGGCCGCACCCCCGACAAGAAATATACCAAGTCCGCCACCACGGTGGGCGATGTCATGGGCCGCTATCACCCGCATGGTGACTCGGCGATTTATGATGCGCTGGTTCGCATGGCGCAGGATTTCTCCATGCGCCTGCCACTGATCGACGGGCAAGGCAATTTCGGCTCGGTGGACGGCGACCCGCCCGCCGCCATGCGTTACACCGAAAGTAGGCTCGACAAGGCCGCCATGCCGCTGCTCGATGACATTGGCAGCGACACGGTGGACTTCCAGCCCAACTATGATGGCGAGCGGCAGGAGCCCACCGTTCTGCCCGCAAAATATCCCAATCTGCTGGTCAATGGTGCAGGCGGCATCGCCGTTGGCATGGCCACCAACATGGCCCCACACAATCTGGGCGAAGTGATCGATGCAACCTTGGCACTGATGGACAAGCCCGGCATCACGCTGGAAGAATTGCTGCCGTTGATCCCGGGGCCGGATTTCCCCACGGGTGGCATCATCCTGGGCCGTGCCGGCATCAAGAGCGCCTTTGCCACGGGGCGTGGCTCTGTCACTCTGCGCTCGAGGGTGGAAGTGCAGGAGATCCGCAAGGATCGCAATGCACTGGTCGTCACCGAAATTCCCTATCAGGTCAACAAGGCCATGATGGTGGAAAAAATCGCGGATTTGGTGCGCGATAAAACCATCGAAGGAATCTCCGACATCCGCGACGAAAGTTCGCGCGAAGGCATGCGCGTGGTGATCGAACTGCGCCGCGACGCGGAGCCTGAAGTGATCTTGAACCAGCTGTGGCGTTTCTCGGCGCTGCAAAGCTCGTTCAGCATCAACAACATTGCACTGAACCGGGGCAAGCCTGAACAACTCACCCTGATTGACTTGCTCAAGGCCTTCATCTCCTTCCGCGAAGAAGTGGTGACGCGCCGCACCAAGTTCCTTCTCCGCAAGGCGCGCGACAGGGCGCATGTGTTGGTGGGCATGGCCATTGCCGTGGCCAACATCGATGAAGTGATCAAGTTGATCCGCGCCGCCAAGGATTCCGGCGAGGCACGCGTGGCCCTGATGGCACGCGCCTGGCCCGCCAAGCAATTGGCGCCGCTGATTGCCCTGATTGCTGACCCGCGCCATGCGCTGCGCCCGGATGGCACCTATGTGCTGTCTGACGAGCAGGCCCGCGCCATTCTTGAATTGCGCCTTGCACGCCTTACGCAACTGGGCCTCGACGAAATCTCAGAAGAGCTGGAAAAACTGGCGCTGGAGATCAAGGACTATCTCGAAATTCTTTCAAGCCGTGCCCGCGTGATGGCGATCATCCGCAACGAGTTGACGGAGGTGAAAACCAATTTTGCCACGCCACGCCGCACTGAAATTGTGGAGAACGAGGGCGAGGTTGACGATGAAGACCTGATCCAGCGCGAAGACGTGGTGGTAACGGTGTCTCATGCTGGCTATGCCAAGCGCGTGCCGCTCTCGGCCTACCGCGCCCAGCGCCGCGGCGGCAAGGGTAAGTCTGGCGCGCAGGTACGTGACGAGGATTTCATCACCAAGCTCTTTGTGGCCAACACCCACACGCCCATTTTGTTCTTCTCGTCGGCTGGCATGGTCTACAAGCTCAAGACCTGGCGCTTGCCTGTGGGCAACCCGCAGGCGCGCGGCAAGGCTTTGATCAACCTATTGGCTCTTGATCAGGGCGAGCGCATCACCACCATCATGCCCATGCCCGAAGATGAAGCGAGCTGGGCCAATTTGCAGATCATCTTCGCCACCAAATCTGGCGATGTGCGCCGCAATGAGCTGGCGGATTTCGAAAGCATCAACCGCAATGGCAAGATCGCCATGAAGCTGGAGGAGGGCGATGCGCTGGTGGGCGTTGAAACTTGTTCGGATGCTGATGACATTCTGCTCACCACCGCACAAGGCCAATGCATCCGTTTTGCCGCCACTGACGTGCGCGTATTCCAATCGCGTGGCTCAACCGGCGTGCGCGGCATCAGGTTGGCGGATGATGACAAGGTGATTTCGCTTTCCGTTCTCAAGCATGTCGAAGCTACGGCTGACGAACGTTATGCCTACATCAAGCGCTCCCGCGCACTGGCGGGCGAGGCGGAAGCCAATGGCAATGGCGGCGACGAAGAGGTGGCCTCTGACAGTTTCACTCTGGCGCCTGAGCGATTTGCTGAAATGCAGGCAGCGGAGCAGGTGATCCTCACCGTGTCGTCCAATGGCTATGGCAAACGCACGTCGAGCTATGACTATCGCATTACCGGGCGTGGCGGCAAAGGCATCACTGCCATGGCGGTGAATGAGCGAAACGGCCCGCTGGTGGCGTCCTTCCCCGTGGTGGAGCAGGATGAGATCATGCTTGTCACCGATGGCGGCCAGGTGATCCGCTGCCCGGTGCATGACATTCGCTTAGCTGGCCGTTCAACTCAGGGCGTGATCGTGATCAACACGGCGGATGACGAACACGTCGTGTCGGTGGAACACATCAGCGAGGATGAGGGCGAAGAGACTTCGGCGGAAGCTTAAAGAGCCCTCACCCGCAAATCTTCTTCAGCGCCTTCCAATCTTCATCTGACAGCGCGGGCTTTGGCGTCACACCCGCGGGCAGGGGCTTGATTTCCTTGATGCGCTCTTCCGTGCCGGGATGGGTTGAGAGAATGCTTCCCAGAACATGCAGGGCTTTGCTGTCACTGCCTTGTTCCTTCTCAATCTTGAGCATCTTCTCAAAGAAGGTCTTCATGCCCTCAGGATCTATCTGCGCCTTAGCGAGCATCTCGCGGCCATAGGCATCAGCTTCAGACTCAGCTTCGCGGCTCTGTTTCAGAACTACGGCGAGAAAAGCCACGTTGCTGGTCATGTTGCCACCATTGGTGCCGCTGAACAGGCTGGCGAGTACTTCCATGCCAGCCAGGCGCACCATCTGTGTCTCAGGGTGCTTGTGCGCCACATGGCCGATTTCATGCGCCAGAACGCCGGCCAATTCCTCAGGCTTGTCGGCGGTTTCAACCAGCTTCTTGGTGACGATGATATGCCCGCCATTAAGTGCAAAGGCATTGACGATGGGAATTTCATAGACCCGAACTGAAATTGATGGGATGTCAGGCGTGCCTTCGGCCAAATTGGCAATGAGATGCCCAATGGCTTTTTCGCCGTCACTATTGGTGCAGCGTGCCATGCCCATGGACATCGCCTGCTCCATCTCATTGCCTGTGCGCTCGCGCCAGCTTTGGGGCAGGGCGGCGGCAATGGGGCCGGGGACCACATAGAGTGCCAGATAACCAAGGGCAGCAAAGAAGGCTAGGCCGCCGAAGGTCCAACCCAACAGATGGCCGATGTCGCGCTTGCTGTAACCACCCTTGAGCTGCGGATTGCGCGCCAGCAGGGCGGCAATGAAAGCCTCATCCTGCAGTACCAGTCGCGCGCCAGGGCGCTCGTCATGCGTTAGCCGGTAAGGTTGACCGGGGGCGGGTGGATCAATGGCATGCAGGCCTGCGATGCTCCAGGTGTTGGGCAATGTGTCAGGGCCCGAAAAGGTAATCGCATGGTTGTCTGCACTCACTCGTACATCCTGCATGCGTGCACTTTGGCCATCGTAGTAGGTTGCGGAGACAGCCATCACCAGGCTCCTACATCAAAAGCATCGGCAAGGCCTTCGCCGCGCGTTGGGATCGAGGCAGTGGATTGCCGGATGCGTTCCACATCAATGGCGCCTTCCAGTTTCAACCGGTCAACGATGTAGCGGAACGTCCGCTGTTGCACGAAGGGCCAACCGAAGCCAAGTGTGAAAATGTAAATCAGTAAATTGGCAACACTAAGCCAGATGATGCTGCCCGCTGTGGCCTCCAGCTTGAACTGCGCGCCATCGAAGCGCGTGTATTCGCCGAACTTCCGCATCTGCATCGCCGTGTAGAGCGACCACAGCGCCGGGATGAGCAGCATATAGGCAACGAAAGCCAACACGCCCACAATCACCAGCCAAGTGACCAGCGATGTATCCTTTTTAGGATCGAGCCCTGGCCAGAGCTGGTTCACTTCCCAACCGGCAAAAACAAACAGGAAAATGCCGGCAATGATGATGACGCCAGACATGATCCAGCAAATTGCAAAGGTGCCGTAGAGCGGCCCGGCACGTCCCTTGAACTTGAAGGCCGCATCACCAAAGCGCATGTCATTGGTGATGTGTTCATGCAAGACCGTGTTCATCACAGGCGTGGCCCAGCCGAGCGAAAACCCCTTGGCCAACATCGAACCGAAATAGGTGATCGAATAGGTCATGGCCGAACCCACGAGATTGCCACGGATGCCGCGCCAGAGCGTGCGCGTGAGCTGATATTTACGCGCCTTGTAAATGGCATAGCCAATCATGACATAGACAAACAGTGCAAACAGGCTGCTGATCGCAGCCACCGCCGGGCTATTCTCGCCATAGAGTGCACGAAGAGTGGCGCTCACCACCACATAGGGCAGGATGAACAGGCCAAACACAAACAGAAAGCCTTTGAACAGCTCCATGCCTGTGCCGGTATATTCCAGCGGCTCACCGTTGATGTGGATGGAACTCCAGATGTGCTTGCGCACATTGGTTTTGCCCCAAAAGCGGTAAAGCGACAGGGTGAGAATGTTGAAAATGAAATTGATCAGCGTGATTTTCAGCAGGCCCGGCCGCGTGACATAGCTGAATTTCAAGGATTCCAGACGGGGCTGAGCCGAGGCCGAGAAAGGGGCAGGTCTTCCGCCTTGCGGCGCTGCAAAAAGGGGCGAGTCAGTCATGCAACGAGCCTGCCATGTGGAACCTGAACCTTCAATTAAAGGTTTAACGCGGGTCTGTTGCGCGGTTGCAACAGGTCAAAGATTTCTTTTGATTTCCTGATCTTGCCGCGCCTTCTGCCATCATCCGCCGCAATTTCCCCGTAGCGCAATGCGGTTAGAGTTTCATTTAGCCCCGTGTCATAGAGTTTGCGCCGGGGCGAGCGACGGGTTGCAATGGGTTTTGGCATAGTGAAAAGGATGGCAGTGTTCGCCCGCTTGGGCCTGCTGTTGCTTCTTGCCAGCCTGGTGCTTTCCCTACCCGCAAAGGCCGATGATGATGGTGTAATCGGCCAGTTTTTCAGCATTTTCAAAGACCCGCCGCAGATCCGCCTGCCGCATCTTGATATCACCCCGTTTTGGACCAATGATTTGAAAATCGGCCGCGACGCCTATGCCCGCGGCGACTATGAGCGTGCGCGCGGCGCCTTCCTGCGCGCCTCTGATGATGGCAATGTGGTGGCCGATTGGTATCTGGGCCACATGTACAGGCTGGGCAAGGGCGTGCCAGTGGATGCCGCCACTGCCTATTCGTATTTCCGCCGTGTGGCTGACACTTTCGATCCTGAAGAGCGCGACCCTTACCGCCTGCGCATTACTGTTGATGCCCAGATCCGCGTGGCCGACTATTTGCGCTTGGGCATACCTGCCACCAATCTGAGGGCCAATCCGGATGCTGCCGCACGGATTTACCTCCGCATGGCCACCAATTACGGCCACCCGCGCGCCATGTATGGCCTTGGTGTGATGAGCGTGGAAGGTGCCGGCATGCGCAAAAACCCGCAGCAAGGCCTGAAGTGGTTGAGTGCAGCCGCGCGCAAACACTCGCCCGAGGCCGCCGCCTATCTTGGTAACCTTTATTCCGAGGGTGAAATCGTGCCGCAGGACGACACCCGCGCCTTGAGCTGGTATATCATCGCAGCCGGCAGCGCCCAGAAAGACGACAACCCTGAAATTTTCGCCCGCCTGACAGAATTGCGCTTTTCCGCAACGGAGGAAACCCGCATCGAGGCTGAGGCCCATGCCCGCGTGTGGAATGAGCAAAACCCTGGCGGCGACGGGCAATGAACCGTGTGCGATGGCGCGCCCTTGCCAAAGCGTCGATTGCCCTTAAGTTCCTGCCATGACCACTGATCCGCAAAAGCCCGCGCCAAGATCTTCCAGCTCGCATCTTCTGCGCCGATCCTTCTTCACCGGATTGGTGATCCTGGCACCCGCCGCCATCACCATCTGGGCCACGCTGTGGGTGATCGACAAGTTCGACAGTGTGGTGAAACCCTGGATCCCCGAAGCCTATAATCCTGACACCTATCTGCCCGTGAAGTTGCCGGGCTTTGGGCTGATCTCGGCATTGGCACTGATTACACTCGTTGGCTTCCTTGCCGCCAACCTGGTGGGCCGCACCCTGATTTCGTGGTGGGACAAGGTGATGAATTCTACCCCCGTGGTGCGCTCACTCTACAAGAGCTCGAAACAGATTTTTGAAACCCTGTTCTCCGATCAGGGCTCTTCATTCCGCTATGTCTGCCTCGTTGAATGGCCGCGCAAGGGCATATGGTCTCCCGCCTTTATCTCTCGTGAAGTGGACGGTGGCCATGTAGGCTTGGAGGCCGGGCGCAAGATGTATGCGGTCTATGTTTCCACTACGCCCAATCCAACCTCGGGTTACGTGTTCTTTGCCGATAAGGACGAGGTGAAAATCCTGAACATGAGTGTGGAGGACGGCCTCAAGCTGGTGATCTCGATGGGTCTGATTTTCCCTGATGCGCCCAATGCGGCGCTGGAGGCCAAGGCGAAGAAAACTGTGAAATCGCGCCGTGCTTAATAACACTTAATTCCGTCACCCCGGCGAAGGCCGGGGCCCCGCTTTGTCTGGGCTCCGAAATTGAAATCCAAGCGGGATCCCGGCCTTCGCCGGGATGACGATCGAGTAGATTGTTCAGTGTACCATCTATCCCGCCGCCAGCAATCTGATCGCCTCGTCACGCTCGAAGAGGTAAAGCAAGTTGCGCAGCGCCTGCCCACGCGGGTTTTGTAAACTGGCGTCCCGTGCGAGAACCAAACCTGCATCATCGCGCGCCGCCGCCAGCAAGTCCGCGTGTTGGGATAGATCGGCCATCTTGAACAGCGGCAGGCCTGATTGTTGCGTGCCCAGCAACTCGCCAGCGCCGCGCAGTTTCAAATCCTCCTCGGCGATGCGAAAGCCGTCATCCGTTTCACGCATGATGGAAAGCCGCTGCTTGGCGGTTTCACCCAGAGGATCTTGATAAAGCAGGATGCAGGAGGATTTCGCCGTGCCGCGCCCAACGCGGCCGCGCAACTGATGAAGCTGCGAAAGGCCGAAGCGCTCGGCATTCTCAATAACCATGATGGAGGCTTCCGGCACATCCACGCCCACTTCAATCACGGTAGTGGCCACGAGAATGGAAATGGAGCCGGATTTGAAGGCAGCCATCACGGCGTCCTTCTCGGCCCCTTTCATGCGGCCATGTACGAGGCCTACACGATCTGGAAAAGCCTCTCGCAGCGCCTCAAAGCGGCTTTGAGCGGCGGCCATGTCAACGAGTTCACTTTCTTCCACCAAGGGGCACACCCAATAGGCGCGCTGGCCTGTGGCCTCGCTGCGCGATAAGCCAGCCACAATGTCATCAATGCGCGACAGTGGCATTACCCGCGTGTCGATCGGTTGGCGGCCGGCGGGCTTGTCAGGCAGTTTGGAAACATCCATGTCGCCATATACCGTCAGCGCTAGCGTGCGTGGGATTGGCGTTGCCGTCATCACTAGGAGATGCGGAGGCACATTAGCCTTGGCCTGCAACGCGAGGCGTTGATGAACGCCAAAGCGATGTTGCTCATCAATCACCACAAGGCCGAGGTCGTGGAATTCAACGCCGTCTTGAAACAGCGCGTGGGTGCCAATGAGAATATCAATCTCGCCCGCAGCCAGTCGCGCCAGAACCTCATCTCGCGCTTTGCCCTTTTCACGGCCCGTAAGCAGCGCGAGCCGCAGGCCCGCTGGTTGTGCCATGCGCGCCAATGAAGCCGCATGTTGCCGCGCCAGAATTTCGGTGGGCGCCATCAGCGTGGCCTGTGCACCATTCTCGATGGCTTCACACATCGCGAGCAGCGCCACCAGCGTTTTGCCAGCACCCACGTCGCCCTGAATGAGGCGGATCATGCGGTTGCCCGAGGCAAGGTCAGCCGCGACATCTTTCAGCGCGTTGGATTGGCCGGTGGTGAGCGAGAAGGGCAGGGCCTCAATGATCTTCTGTGCCAATTCTCCGTTGGGAATGAACACACGGCCGGAGGCGCGCTTCATATTGGCCCGCACCAGAAGCAGAGCAAGTTGGTTGGCCAGCAACTCATCATACGCCAGACGCAGCCGTGCAGGATTGTCCAAGGCCAGCGCTACCGGAGTTTCAGGATTATGCAGGGTCGCAAGGGCAGCACCAAAAGCGGGCCATTGTTGTTTGCGGAGCCACGCTTCGTCCTGCCACTCGGCCAGGTGCGGCAGCCGTTCCAACGCGCCTTGCGCGGCCTTGTGCAGAAGCTTGGACTGCACGCCGGCAGTGAGCGGATAGATCGGCTCCACCGCAGGCATTTTGGCTGCATCTTCAAGATTGAGCGCATAATCCGGATGGCTCATTTGCGGCTCGGCGCCATACCAGGTGATCTCGCCTGAGATCAGCCGCTTTTCACCAACGGGGTAGCTGCGAAGCAGATGTTCCGCATGGGCGGCAAAGAACACCAGCACCATCCCCCCAGTGTCATCATGCGCCTCAATGCGGTAGGGCAGGCGCGAACCGCGCGGCGGCGGCTTGTGCTTGCCGATGATTACTTCAAGTGTGGCGATGCCCTTCACCGGAAGCTGCGCGATGGTACAGCGGAAGCGCCTGTCCACCACATGCGTGGGCAAATGGAACAACACATCCACCAGCCTTGCGGTTCCATCCTGTTCGCCATGGAAAAGATGCGCCAGCAGCTTGGCCGTTTTTTCGCCAATGCCTTTGAGGGCCGTGACGCTGACAAACAGCGGGTTGAGGATTTCGGGGCGCATGACAGCTTTTTGCCGTGATTGCGCGGCCGATGCAAAAGGCTTTTCGTTCCGCGCCCAACTGTTCTAAACAGCCGCGCATGACCCAGGCCACCGACATCACCCGCAAGCGCTTATTGTGGCGCGCCACACATCGCGGCATCAAGGAGATGGACATTCTCGTGGGCGGCTATGCGGAGGCACAGGTGGGCACGATGGATGAGGCCGCCCTAGCCACTTTTGCCGGCTTGTTGGAATTGCCGGACCAGGAACTGTTGGCTTGGGCTACGGGTATTGAGCCCATTCCGCCGCAACATGATTGCGCGATGTTGCGCGCCATCCTCGCCTTCAGGCCCGCTATCGACGCATGACACTCGATCCTTTCCTTAAAGCCCGCCTGCACCAGCCGGGCCGCATCGATCTTTCTTCCATCATAGAGGGGCAGGATGCCCTGCAGCTGCCTGAGATTGTGGTTGAAGCGGGCACTGGCGGGCTGGCGCATGTCTGCCGTGATGACCAGCACTTGGCCACGCTGGCAGAACAGATTGAATATTTTGCGCCCACGCTTGAGGTGTTGCGCTTCCCCGCCTGGGATTGCCTGCCTTATGACCGCGTATCACCTGTCTCTGACATTCTCGCCCAGCGCCTCGCCACATTGGCCAGGTTGACTGCAGGCGCAGGCAAGCCATTCCTCTTGCTCACGACCGTGAATGCGGTTTTGCAGCGCGTCGTGCCAAGGGACATGGTGGCCAAGGGTTCGCTCCGCATCAAACCGGGCATGAGCCTGCCGGGCGATACGTTGCCGGATTTCCTCAGCGGCAATGGCTATTCGCGCGTGGGCACGGTGGTGGAGCAGGGCGACTTTGCTGTGCGTGGGGGATTGATTGATCTCTTCGCGCCGGGATCAGACAAGCCCGTGCGCCTGGATTTCTTTGGCGATACGCTGGAATCAATCCGTAGCTTTGATGCCCAGACGCAGCGCTCACAGGAGCAGCTCAAGGAACTGGTCTTGAACCCGGCGAATGAGGTTCTGCTCACCAAGGCCTCGATCGCACAATTCCGCACGGCTTATGCCGAAGCCTTCGGCGGCATCGACATTTCCGATCCTCTCTATGAAAGCATCACGAGTGGCCGTGTCTATCAGGGCATGGAACATTGGCTGCCGCTGTTTCAACCGGGCCTCACCACACTGTTTGACTATCTGCCAGATGCAGTCTGGTCACTGGCGCATGAAACCCCCGAGGCCATGGCGGCGCGGCATGAGCAGATTGCTGAATATTTCGATGCCCGCGCCGAGGCGCTGCAGAAGCAGAGTTTTGGGGCGGCACCCTACAAGCCGCTGCCACCCGCAAGGCTCTATCTCACGGCGCAGGAGTGGAACCAGCACATCGCCGACGTAACTTCCATCCAGCACTCGCCGTTTGAAAGTCCATCGGCGACTGCCATTTCGGCGCATGGCAAACAAGGGCGCAGCTTTGCCGCTGAGCGCAGCGCCGGGCAGGGGCAGGTCTATGACGCCGTGCGCCAACATACAGATGCGCTTCGCAAGGCGGGCACGAAGACGCTGATCGCCTGTTGGAGCGAAGGCTCCGCCGACCGGTTGATGACGATCCTGCGTGACCATGAATTGGCACCAATCGTCATCCTCAAGACTTGGGCTGATGCCGAGAAACTGGAAGCCACCATCGCGGGCATGATTGTCCTGCCGCTGGAGCAGGGCTTTGAAATACCGGGCCTCGCGATCATGTCCGAGCAGGACATCCTGGGCGACCGCCTGGTGCGCCGCGCGCGCAAATCCAGGAAAGCGGCAGATTTCCTCACCGAACTTTCATCCGTCAGCCCCGGTGATCTGATGGTGCATGTCGACCACGGCATTGGCCGCTTCGAGGGCCTGAAAACTATCGAGGTGCAAGGCGCACCCCATGATTGCCTGCTGTTGATTTATGCGGACAACGCGCGGCTGTTCCTGCCTGTTGAAAATCTCGAACTGCTGTCACGCTATGGCAGTGAGACAGAGGGCGTGCAGCTCGACAAGCTGGGCGGCGGGGCTTGGCAGGCCAAGAAGGCCAAACTCAAGCAGCGCATCCGCGAGATTGCGGGAGACTTGATCAAGACGGCGGCGGCACGCGAGTTGAAGCCGGGTGAAGTGTTTGCGCCTGCCGAAGGCGCCTATGATGAATTCTGCGCGCGCTTTCCCTACGAGGAAACTGAAGACCAACTCACCTCCATCGAAGCCGTGTTGGAGGATTTGGCGCGTGGCCGCCCGATGGACCGGCTCATCTGTGGCGATGTCGGTTTTGGCAAAACCGAAGTGGCTTTACGCGCCGCATTCGTGACCGCCTATGCCGGCAAGCAGGTAGCCATCGTGGTGCCGACGACTTTGTTGGCGCGCCAGCATTTCAAGACTTTCACAGAGCGCTTCAAGGGCCTGCCGCTGCGCGTGGCACAAGCTTCGCGCCTTGTGGGCCGCAAGGAATTGGAACTCACCCGTGCCGGACTCACCGACGGCAGCATTGACATCGTTGTGGGCACCCACGCGCTGCTCGCGGATTCCATCAAGTTTCGCGATCTTGGACTATTGATTATCGACGAGGAACAACATTTCGGCGTGAAGCATAAGGAGCGCCTGAAGCAGATGCGCGCTAACGTGCACGTGTTGACGCTCTCGGCAACGCCCATCCCGCGCACGTTGCAATTAGCGCTCTCCGGCATCCGCGAAATGTCCTTGATCACCACGCCGCCTTTGGATCGTCTTGCGGTGCGCACCTATATCGCGCCCTTTGATCCTGTTGTGGTCCGCGAGCATTTGCTGCGCGAACATTTCCGCGGCGGGCAGAGTTTCTATGTCGTGCCGCGCATTTCTGATCTGGATGAGATTGCCGAATTCCTGCGCGAGGCGGTGCCCGAAGTAAAATTCCGCGCCGCCCATGGCCGCATGGCGCCCACCGAACTGGAAGACATCATGACCGGTTTCTACGACCGCGCCTTTGATGTTCTGCTTTCCACTACCATTGTGGAATCCGGACTCGACATTTCAACAGCTAACACGCTGATCATCCACCGCGCCGACATGTTTGGCCTGGCCCAGCTTTATCAACTGCGTGGCCGCGTGGGCCGTTCCAAACAGCGCGCTTATGCCCTTTTCACCACGCCTTCCGGCAAGCAATTGACCGCCACTGCGGACCGCCGCCTGAAAGTTCTGCAATCGCTCGATTCACTGGGCGCAGGCTTCAATCTCGCCAGCCACGACCTCGACATTCGCGGCGCTGGCAATCTTCTGGGCGAGGAACAGCACGGCAATATCCGTGAAGTTGGCTTTGAGCTTTATCAATCCATGTTGGAAGATGAGGTGGCTGCGATGCGCGCGGGCGGCGCGGATGATGTGGAAGACGGCCAATGGTCGCCCAGCATCAATATTGGCACCTCGGTTCTTATTCCGGAAAGTTACGTCACCGACTTGCAATTGCGCCTTGGCCTCTATCGCAGGCTCGCAGATTTTGCCGAGCAGCAAGATCTTGATGCCTTCGCCGCCGAATTGCATGACCGCTTCGGCAAGCGCCCGGACGAGGTGGATCACCTGCTTGAGATCGTTTCCATCAAGCTGCTGTGCCGCAAGGCCAATGTGGAAAAGGTGGATGCCGGCCCGAAGGGTGCCACTGTAACTTTCCGCAAGGGTGTATTCCCCAACCCGGCAGCCTTGGTTCAATGGATTTCCGGGCAGGGCACCTTGGCCAAGCTCCGGCCGGATATGTCGCTTGTGCTGATGCGCGAATGGGCAGGGGCCGCTCAAAGGTTGAAGGGCACAAGGCTGCTGTTGCAGAACCTCGTGAAACTAGCCGCAGACGAAAAGACGGCGGCGCGATTCTAGTGCTTCAAGCCTTGCCCAAGGTGCGTCATCGCCCGCTTTAAGCGGGCGACCCATCGAGGGCCTGCCGGTGGGTGGCCTGCTTGAAGCAGGCCATGACGGAATTGAGATTAAGTTTCAGCCTTCGCCGCCACTTGCCGGATTGCGTCGGCCAACACTTCGGCCTCTTGCGCGCCGGAAATGCCGTAACGCTGGTTGATGATGAAAGTGGGAACGCCCTGCACGCCGAGCTCATAGGCCTTTTGGACTTCCTCCATCACTTCCTTCGCGTCTGTCGGCAACGCCAGAGTGCGGAAAATCTCCTGTCCATCCATGTCGCATTCATCTGCAATTTCAGACAGCACATCAAGCGCCCCGACATCCTTGCCATCGCGCCAATAGGCACAGAACAGCGCATCCACCACCTGAGGCTGCTTGCCCGCCTGCAAGGCCCAACGGATCAGGCGGTGAGCATTCAGTGTGTTGGGTGTGCGGCTGATCTTGTCAAAGCGGTAGGGCACACCATCGCGCGCGCCCGCCTCGATCAAGGGTTTGTGCATCGCCTGGAGATCACGATCACCAAACTTGGATTTCATATAGGCCTGCCGCGAAAGGCCCGTGGGAGGGATGGTGGGATCGAGAAAGAATGGCCGGAACGCCACTTCCGTTTTCACTTCAGGCACGAGGCTTAACGCCTTGTCCAGCCTGCGTTTTCCTAGAAAACACCAGGGGCAGATCACATCCGAAACAACATCGATCTTCACTTGGTTTCTGCCCACAAGCTCGTGCCTTCAAAGCCGGTATTGGGCTGTTTGTCGGGTGGGTTCGAACCGATCTTCACCCAGCGCGCGACCCATTGCGGGGAAGTGAACAGCGGCACGATGTAGAAGCCCGACGTGAGCAGTCGGTCTTCGGCGCGCACCGCGGCGTTGAATTCTTCCAGCGATTTGGCTTGCAGCATGGCTTCAATGGCATGATCCACCGCAGGATCGGCAATGCCCGGATAGTTGCGCGTGCCATTTGTGGTCTTGCCATAGGAGCCGAAATACAATGTCTGCTCATTGCCGGGCGAGAGCGAGTTGTACCAGGTGACGGGGATCATGTCGTAATCATAGCTGGTCTGCATCTGCTTGAAGGCCGTGTCATCCACCTTCTTGATTTCAAGCTTCACGCCGATGAGCGCCAGGCTGCGCTGATAATGCAGCGCCAGCTTCTCCATCTCCGGCCCCGCGATGGTTATGGTGAAAGTGAAGGCCTCGCCCTTGTCATTGATGAGGCCGTTGTCGGTAACTTTCCATCCGGCTTGTGCAAGCAGGTCGATGGCCTTTTTCAATTGCTTGCGATCATGCCCCGAGCCATCGGAGACAGGCAGCTTGTAGGAACCATCCAGAAAGTCAGGCCGCAGGGTTTTGGCCGCATCACCCAGCACCGCCAACTCAGGCGCATCCGCTGCCTTGCCTTGCGATGAGAGCTCTGAGCCAGAATAAAAACCATAGACCCGCTTGTTGAGATTGCTGAACAGATTGGCATTGGCCCATTCGAAATCGAATGCATCCACCAGCGCCTCGCGCACGCGCACATCGCTGAACAAGGGTTTGCGCGTGTTGAAGGCAAAGCCCGATGTTGGGGCAGGAGTTTTCGCCGTGTAAGTCTCCAGCTTCACCTTGCCTTCATCGACAGCAGGGAACTTGTATGATGAAGCCCACTTCACGGGGTCGCTCTCCAGACGAAAGTCGGCATCTCCTTTTTTGAAGGCCTCGAAAGCGGCATTGCCGTCCTTGTAGTAGTCAAAGCGTAGCGCATCAAAGTTCCACACGCCCTTGTTGATCGGTAAATCCTTGCCCCAGTAATCCGGGTTCTTGACTAGCGTCACGCTCTCGCCGGGTTTCACATCACCAAACTTGTAAGGGCCGGAACCAATGATGGGCTCCAGCGAGGAGGCCTCAAAATCCTTGCCCTCAAACTGTTTCTTGGAAAGGATCGGCATGAGGCCAATGATCATTGGCAATTCACGATCGCCCTTTTCCTGATGAAAAGTGATCGTGTGGTCGTCGGCGATTTCGATTTTTGAAATCTTCGAATAGTTGTTCTTGAAATTCGGGCGGCCATGATCGCGCAAGGTTTCCAGTGAGAACTGCACATCCGTCGCCGTGACCGGCGTGCCATCGGAGAACTTGGCTTGCGGCCGGAGCTTGAAAGTGAAGGTCTGCCGATCATCCGATACGTCAATGCTCTCGGCGATCAACCCGTAGAGCGAGAACGGTTCAGAATAATTGCGCCGCATCAACGGCTCGACCACATAGGTACCCGTCATCCCGGAAACGGCATTGCCCTTCACAATCATCGGGTTGAGACTGTCGAAAGTGCCTGTCAGCGCCTGCCGCAATGTGCCGCCCTGCGGCGCATCCGGATTGGCATAGGGCAGGGATTTGAAATCCGGCGGCAAGGCGGGATCACCATGCATCGCCATGCCGTATTTAGGCTCGCTCAACGCTGGCGTAGCAAGGGCGGCAGCAAAAGCGGCTGTCATCAGAAGGCTGCGAATCTTTGTCATGAGGGCTAGGCTATTCCCAATGCAGGGCGGAAAAAAGGAGCTTTCCCATGGCCAAAGTCACAGGTCTCTCCGGCAATGAAATATATTGTCTGGCGATGAAGGATTTGTCGCCCGGCGAATTGGTGGTGGGCAACAACGTCAATTCCATGGGCTTCCTTGGAAGCCTTGGCGCAGGTGTACGCAACATTGTGGGCGGCGAGGTGCCACAAGTGACCGAAGCCATTGCCGACGGCCGCGCTAAAGCTTTCGCCCGCATGGTGGCAGAGGCGCAGAAGGAAAGCGCATCCGGTGTGGCTGGTGTGACGGGCGAGTTGAGGAACTTCCAAGGCTCCACTGAATTTCTTTTCGTCGGCTCCTGCGTTCACGCCAAGAGTTGGGGCGGCGGCTTTTTCACCAGCGCAGGCAGCGCGCAGGAACTTTATTGCCATATCGACGCGGGCTTCCAACCTGTGTCGCACGCGTTCGGCAACATCGCCTATTCCATGGGCGTGGGTGGCGGCTTCCTCGGCGCGCTGAAAACCTTGGGGCGTGGTGAGATCAAGGAATATTCCGATGTGTTCAACCACACGCGCCATCACGCACTGGAACGGCTGGTGGCGCAGGCGCGGGCGGATGGCGGAAATTCGGTCGTTGGCATCCGCACCTCCATCATGCCCTGGGCGGGCTTGCACGAAATGGTGATGACGGGAACGGCTGCTCGCAACAATGCGCTACCCGCCGATGCAGCAATGAACCCGGTGACCAGCGATCTCACCGGCGAAGAGCTCTGGGCGATGGTGAACCTTGGCTTCGCTCCCGTGAAACTGCTGATGAGCACATCAATCTATTCCCTCGGCTTTGTTGGCGGCTTCATGGCGGCCTTCAAGTCTTTTGCC
The DNA here is from genome assembly GCA_031424315.1 of Aestuariivirga sp. Classification (GTDB taxonomy): domain Bacteria; phylum Pseudomonadota; class Alphaproteobacteria; order Rhizobiales; family Aestuariivirgaceae; genus Aestuariivirga. The sequence continues at coordinate 44,821 of JANPHF010000045.1, read as the reverse complement.
CGTGGCGAAGTCAGTGAGTTGACTACGCTGATCCATGATGCTCGCGAGATTGCCATCGAACGCATCAAGCGCGAAGCCGATGGTCTCGGCGCGGAAGAGGTTGTGGGCGTGAAGACTTACATTCAGGAAGTGGGGCCAGGGCTGGTGGAGTTCATGGCCATCGGCACGGCGGTGAAACGCACATCAGGCATGAAAACGGCCAATGCGGCGCTGCCTGTGCACGCAATGGTGAGCGAAAAGGACACTTGGGTGGACGGCGATTTTGGCTTCTCGCTGGACCGGCAAGGGTAGTATTTGACTTCCCTTCGTCATCCCGGCGAAGGCCGGGATCCCGCTTAATTCACAAGCACCGAGCCCAGCAAAAGCGGGACCCCGACCTTCGCCGGGGTGACGGAATTAAAGTTGGAGTTTGGTCGATATTAAGGCACCAGAATATTGCTGAACTGCCATGGATCGCGTTTGTCCGCAGGAGCGCCGAACAAACCATCAAATCCTTCCAGCGGAGTCCAATCGGTATAGTAGCCTGAAACCTTGCCGAGATAAGGCCGCTGGATTTCCAGGCACCGCTCGAAATCCATTTCCTCGGTTTCGACAATGCCTTCATTCGGATTTTCAATGGCCCAGATGAGGCCGGCGAGAACCGCCGATGTTACCTGCATGCCAGTGGCCGATTGATGCGGCGCGAGGCTGCGCGCCTCCTCAATGGAAAGCTCCGAGCCATACCAATAGGCATTTTTTTTGTGGCCATAGAGCAGCACGCCCAGCTTGTCTTCGCCGGAGAGGATTTCATCCTGCGTCATGATGTGCTGATTTTTCGGGTGCTTGCCACCATTGCCGAACATCTCGTTGATTGACAGCATCGCATCATTCGACGGGTGATAGGCATAGTGGCAGGTGGGGCGGTAGGTCACCTTCGCGCCATCGCGCACAGTGAAATAGTCCGAAACGGAAATGGCTTCATTATGCGTGACTAACAGGCCAAATTGCGGCCCAATGCCCGGCACCCATGTGCGAACGCGCGTGTCAGCTCCCGGCGTTTCAATGAAGATGGCCGCTTTGCAACCAGTCTTGTGGCGGCGGCCCTTGGCTGGAAATTTCTTTTCGTGACTGCCCCAACCCAATTCGGCCGGTTGCTTTCCCTCCGAAACAAAGCCTTCCACCGACCACGTGTTGACGAAGGTGCCGCGCGGCTTTGGGTTCTTCGACACCTGCGTGTCGCGTTCGGCCACGTGGATGCCTTTGACGTTTAGCTTTTTGGCCAGCTTGGCCCATCCCTCGCGCGTCGTGGGCTTGTTGCCCTTCACGCCAATATCGCGCGCCAGATCAAGCATGGCCTGTTTCACAAACCAAGACACCATGCCAGGGTTGGCGCCACAACAGGAAACGGCAGTAGGCCCCTTGCCGATTTTGCGCTTGATGCCTTGCACATGTTCGCGCAGCGCATAATTGGTGCGCGCGGCGTTATCCACTTTTGTGTTGTAGTAGAAACCTGCCCAGGGTTCGACGACAGTGTCGATGTAGAGTGCGCCCAACTCGCGCGCGAGAAGCATCATGTCCGCACTGCCAACATCAACTGTGAGGTTGACGATGAGCGCTTGCGGTTTGCCTTCGAACAGCGGTTTCATTACGGTTTTGTAGTTTGTCTTAGTCAATGCCGCTTGATGAAAATTGACGCCATAGCCCTCGGCCATGGCCTTGTGATCCAGCAGCGGTTCAACAACGGTGATCTGTTTCGGGTCACAAGCAATATGACGCAGCAGGAGCGGCAGCGTGCCCCGGCCAATTGAGCCAAAGCCAACAAGAACAATCGGGCCCTTCCAAGTGGCAAGTACTGGCCATTGTGACATTTCCGCCCTCCCAAAAACAAAGCGCGGTTTTCACTATCAGAACGCGGCCAGCCTTCAAGAAGATTATGTAACCAGATTTCACACTATTGTTGCAGCTTCCAATCACTGGTCTTGCCGCTGTCTGACACAAAGCGGATCATTGGCCCATCGGCGACGACATCATAACAGGCCACATTTTCAGAAGGTGGCCAGACGGAACAATATTTGTCGCCTTTCACTTGCCATGTGCCCTGCTGTTGCGCCGGGCCCGCACTGTAGAAGGTTGCGCCATTGCTCTTGAACAATTGCACGGCCTGTTGGCCATCTCGTTCCGAGATGAAAACATGCTCGCTCAAGGCCTTGGTAATCTGCGCACCTGTGAGTTTCACCGGTTCAGAATATGTCGGCTGGCTGGCAAGCACGAGTGCTGCGCCCAAGATCGATATTTTCAGCATTTTCGGCTCCGCTGGATATTTCCGACATCAATCGCCATATTCTGCCTCCGATTCGAGTGATTTGAAATGGCCAAGAAACCCAGCGACGATAATTTGTTTGGCAATCTGCCTGAAGGCAAGAAGCCTGCGAAAGCCCCCGCGAAGTCGCGCGGTGAGGAAAGCTATACGGCCGCCGACATTGAAGTGCTGGAAGGCCTCGAGCCTGTGCGCCGCCGCCCTGGCATGTATATTGGTGGCACCGACGAGAAGGCGCTGCACCATCTCTTTGCCGAGGTGATCGACAATTCCATGGACGAAGCCGTGGCAGGCCACGCCACCCGCATTGAAGTGGATTACACCGCGGATGGCTATCTCGCCATCACTGACAATGGCCGCGGCATGCCTGTCGATCCGCATCCCAAATTCAAGGACAAGTCCGCGCTTGAGATCATCATGACCGTGCTGCATGCAGGCGGCAAATTTGACTCTGGCGCTTATGAAACCTCGGGCGGCTTGCACGGCGTGGGCGTTTCGGTGGTGAACGCGCTTTCTGAACATGTGATTGTGGAAGTGGCGCGCGGTGGGCAGCTCTACCGGCAGGAATTCCGGCGTGGCAAGCCTGATGGCAAGCTGAAAGAGCTCGGCAAGGTTTCAGGCCGCCGTGGCACCATGGTGAAATTCAGGCCTGACGAACAGATTTTCGGCAAGGGAAATACGGCCTTCAATCCCGCATTGCTGTACCGTATGTCGCGCTCCAAATCCTATCTCTTTGGTGGCGTTGAAATCCGCTGGCACTGTGATGCCAGCCTGCTCAAGGGCAAGGACGTTCCAGAGGAAGCGGTGTTCCACTTCCCCGGCGGCCTCAAGGATTTTCTTGAAGAGCGTCTGGAAGGCAACACCCGAGTGGTGGATGACATTTTCTCGGGCAAGGTGGAGAAGGAGGGGGGCCATGGCACCGTCGAATGGGCCATCGCCTGGTTTGGCGGCGAGGATGGCTTCATTTCGTCCTACTGCAACACCATTCCAACCCCCAATGGCGGCACGCACGAAACCGGCTTTCGTTATGCATTGCTCCGTGCACTGAAGGATTATGCCGATCTCGCAGGCAACAAGCGGGCAGGTGTGATCACTGCGGACGATGTGATGGTGCAATCCGGCGCCATGCTCTCTGTCTTCATCCGCGAGCCAGAATTTCAAGGCCAGACGAAGGACAAGCTGGCCACCATTGAAGCTGCCCGCATTGTGGAAACCGCCGTGCGCGACCATTTCGACCATTGGTTGACGGGCCACCCGGCGCAGGCCGACAAGCTGCTGGGCTGGATCATCGAGCGTGCCGAGGAGCGCATGCGTCGCAGGCAGGAAAAGGAAGTGGGCCGCAAAACGGCGGTGCGCAAACTTCGGCTGCCGGGCAAGCTCGCAGATTGTTCCGCCACGCAGGCGGAAGGCTCAGAACTTTTCATCGTTGAAGGTGACTCAGCCGGCGGTTCCGCCAAGCAAGCGCGCAACCGCGAAACGCAAGCCGTTTTGCCTCTGCGTGGCAAGATACTGAACGTGGCCAGCGCCGGCAAGGACAAGCTTTCCGCCAACCAGCAGATTTCAGATCTGGTGCAGGCCTTGGGCTGCGGCATGGGCGCTTCCTATCGCGAGGAAGATCTGCGCTACGAAAAGATCGTGATCATGACCGATGCCGATGTCGATGGCGCGCATATCGCCGCGTTGCTGATGACTTTCTTCTATCGTCAGATGCCAAAGGCCATTGAACAGGGCCATCTCTATCTTGCTGTTCCGCCGCTTTATCGGCTGACTCAAGGCAGCAAAACGGTTTATGCGCGCGATGAGGCAGAGCGTGATGCGCTACTGGCCAACATCGGCGGGCGCGGCAAGGTGGATGTTGGCCGCTTTAAGGGCCTTGGCGAAATGATGCCGGCGCAACTCAAGGAAACCACGATGGACCCGGCCAAGCGCACCCTATTGCGCGTGTCGGTGGATGATGCCGCACAGGTGGCCACGGCCAAGTCGGTGGAACAACTGATGGGCAACAAACCGGAAGAGCGCTTCAATTTCATTTCAGCGCGGGCCCAGTTTGTGTCTGAGCAAGGTCTGGATATTTAATCTGACCGGACAACAAGCGCTGGATTTTTAGCAGAACGTGTGGGCGTGACTCAGCCTGCAGTCTCTGGCTTCATGCCAAGGCTGGTTCCGCGCAGGGCGCGATTGAGTTGATCCTTGATCATGGAAATCTGATCATCGCTCACTTCATAGCGCCTTACAAACAGGCCGAATGGCCCGCTCTGCAACTTCAGCCGCGTGTGGCCAAAATGGTTGCGCCCAATTGAAACATGTGCACCTCGCCGCACGGCCTGGCAAATATGCTGAATATCGACGTCTTGCATGTCGTTCCCCGGTTGTGACTAATCTGCCCCAGTCCCCCAGTTCGACCAGTGTGCTTTCGCATGGTAAAAGACCGGTTAATTTCCAGATATTTCTGACTTTGAATGATCGTAAACATGCCTGAGTACAACGCTTGATGGTGCTGCGTGCCTTCACGCGACCCAGACGGGCTCTGTTTGCACGAGATGCGAAGTGCCACACAGCCGAATTCAATTCTTCCGTGCGAATCTTGTAGCTGAAGAAGTGACGCGAATCATGAAGCCGCGCCCAGCCTCACTGGGACTTCCGACACGCCATTTGCCAAGAAAATCAGCGGCCGGAATTCCCGCCATTGGAACTTTTGGTTGCCAGCCTTATATAGCGGCATGGCCAAGACTCCCGCTAAACATGGAGATGATTCCGGCACGCAGGTGATTACCCGCGTGAAAACCCGCACGCAGAAGCCAAAGATGTATAAGGTGCTGCTTCTGAACGACGACTACACACCCATGGAATTTGTGGTGCACGTCCTCGAAAGCGTTTTTAACAAGAGCTACGAAGATGCCTATGACATCATGATGCATGTGCACATGAAAGGCGTGGGCGTGTGCGGGGTGTTCACTTTCGAGGTGGCCGAAACCAAGGTGACGCAAGTGATGGACCATGCCAAGCAGAACCACCACCCGCTGCAATGCACGATGGAACCTGCCTGACCGACACTCGATTTCGGTTATATTAATTCTGCGGTGAGGGGACTCCTCAAAGCCCTCACAATACCTATATAGTCTCCATTATCACCGAGGTATGTATCCGTGCCCACATTTTCCCGCAGCCTTGAAAAGGCCCTCCACCGTGCTCTCTCTTTGGCTGCTGCCCGCCGCCAGGAACTGGCTACGCTTGAACATCTGCTGCTGTCACTGACCGATGATGATGACGCTCTTGAAGTGATGAAGGCCTGCGGCGTGGATGTCGAGGAACTGAAGGAAAGCCTTGAAGACTATATCGACAACGAGCTTTCCAACCTCGTTACCGACAATGTGTCGGAAGCCAAGCCCACGGCCTCGTTCCAGCGGGTCATCCAGCGCGCGGTGATTCATGTGCAATCTTCAGGCCGCGAGGAAGTGACAGGCGCCAATGTATTGGTGGCGATCTTCGCCGAGCGTGAGAGCCATGCCGCCTATTTCCTGCAGGAACAGGACATGACGCGCTATGACGCGGTGAACTTCATCTCGCATGGCATCGCCAAGAAGGCAGGGCTGTCTGAGAGCCGGTCTGTGCGCGGCGCGGGCGACTCTGAACAAGAGGGCGCGGGCGATGAAGGTGGTCCATCCGCCGGTGGCAAGGGCAAGCAGAAGGAAAGCGCGCTCGACGCTTATTGCACCGACCTTAACAAGAAGGCGGGCGAGGGCAAGATTGATCCGCTGATTGGCCGCCATGCCGAAGTGAACCGCACGATCCAAATTCTTTGCCGCCGCACAAAGAACAATCCGCTTTTTGTGGGTGAACCTGGCGTTGGCAAAACCGCCATCGCTGAAGGCCTGGCCCGCAAGATCATCAAGGGCGAAGTGCCCGCTGTGTTGAAGGATTGCACCATCTATCAGCTCGATATGGGCACTCTGCTGGCGGGTACGCGCTACCGCGGCGATTTTGAAGAGCGCCTCAAGGCGGTGATGAAGGAAATAGAATCCAAGCCAGGCTCTATTTTGTTCATTGATGAAATACATACCGTGATTGGCGCAGGGGCAACTTCAGGCGGCTCTATGGATGCCTCGAACCTGCTCAAGCCAGCGCTGGCGGCGGGCACTTTGCGTTGCATTGGCTCCACGACTTACAAGGAATTCCGTCAGCACTTCGAGAAGGATCGCGCCTTGGTGCGCCGTTTCCAGAAGATCGATGTGAACGAGCCATCGATCCCGGATGCCATTGCCATCCTCAAGGGTCTGAAGCCTTATTACGAAGACTATCACAAGGTGAAGTTCACCGACGAAGCCGTCGAACAGGCGGTTCAGCTTTCTTCGCGCTACATGGCGGACCGCAAGCTGCCCGATAAGGCCATAGACGTGATTGACGAAACCGGTGCATCGCAGATGCTGGTGCCGGAAGAGAAGCGCAAGAAGCTGATCGGCGTTGAGGATATTGAGGCCACCGTGGCCACCATGGCACGCATCCCACCAAAAACGGTGACCCGCGATGACGCGACCGTATTGAAAAATCTCAGCACCGAGTTGAAGCGCCTTGTTTTCGGCCAAGATAAGGCCATTGAGCAAGTCACTGCCGCCATTAAACTGGCGCGTGCGGGCCTGCGCGAGCCTGAAAAGCCGATCGGCAGCTATCTCTTCTCCGGTCCCACCGGCGTGGGCAAAACTGAAGTGGCCAAGCGCTTGGCCGAAGTGCTGGGTGTGAAGTTCCTGCGCTTCGATATGAGCGAATACATGGAGCGCCACACCGTGAGCCGCCTTATCGGCGCACCTCCGGGCTATGTGGGCTTTGATCAGGGCGGCTTGCTCACTGACGGCGTGGATCAGCATCCCTATTGCGTGCTGTTGCTTGACGAAATCGAAAAGGCCCACCCGGATCTGTTCAACATCCTTCTTCAAGTGATGGACCACGGCAAGCTGACTGACCACAACGGCAAGCAGGTGGATTTCCGCAATGTCGTGTTGATCATGACGACCAATGCGGGCGCCTCTGATCTGGCGCGCACGGCGATCGGCTTTGGTTCCAATGTGCGCACGGGTGACGACCAGGAGGCCATCACCAAGCTGTTTACACCGGAATTCCGCAATCGCTTGGATGCCATTGTTTCCTTTGGTCATTTGCCCAAGGATGTGGTGCGCAAGGTGGTTGAGAAATTCGTGTTGCAGCTGGAGGCCCAACTGGCTGAGCGGCAGGTGAATATCGAGCTTTCCACCGAGGCGGCCGATTGGCTGGCTGAAAAAGGCTATGATCAGCAGATGGGCGCGCGGCCGTTGGCGCGTGTCATCCAAGAAGAGATCAAGAAGCCACTGGCTGAGGAAGTTCTGTTCGGCAAACTCGCAGGTGGCGGAACTGTCCGCATCCTGCTGGCCGACGGAAAACTGGTCTTCTCATACCTGTCGCGCGAAGAAGAGAAGAAAGTTCTCCCCAAGCCCGCCGAACGCAAAGCCCTGCCGCGCGCCAAGGCGGCGGTGAAGAAGCCGAAGAAGGCCGCCAAGGTGAAGTGAACTGCAGGCCTGCTCTGATGGCAAGCTGCTAGGTTCGCTTGACAATCTGCGCTAGCCTCACGCCCAGAAATGGGAGCGCGAGGGTTTGACACAAAACCAGCTTGTGGTGCGGACGGCCTTGGCCCTGCTGGCCTTTGCGGGCAATTCCTTGCTCTGCCGACTGGCGCTGCGAAGCACAACGCTTGATCCAGCGAGCTTCACGAGCATCAGGCTGTTGTCCGCCGCAGTCACGTTGTCGGCGCTGGTGTACCTGCAGCGCAAGGAACGACCCACAAAGGGCGACTGGCCTTCGGGCCTGGCGCTCTTTGCCTATGCGGCCGCCTTTTCGCTGGCCTATGTGAATCTCACCGCTGGCACGGGTGCGCTGCTGCTTTTTGGGGCCGTTCAAATCACCATGATCAGCGCAGGCTACGTGCGCGGTGAAAGGCTTTCGTCCTTTCAAATTCTGGGATTGGCGATGGCCTGCGCAGGATTGATTTGGCTGGTTCTGCCGGGACTCTCCGCGCCACCACTGCAAAGCTCAGTTCTGATGGTTCTGGCAGGTGTGGCCTGGGGCATCTATTCGCTCCGCGGGGGCGGAGCTACTGATCCCTTGAATGTGACAGCCGGCAATTTCCTGCGCACTGTCCCAATGACGGCGGCACTGAGTGCAGTCATGTTATCCAGCTTGAGCTTCAACAGTTCTGGCGCGTTGTTGGCGATTGCATCTGGCGCAGTTACCTCAGGCCTAGGCTATGCCATCTGGTATGGCGTACTTCCAAGACTCAAAGCCGCCAATGCAGCAACCCTGCAGCTCAGCGTTCCCGTGATCGCCGCCGTTGCCGCCATCTTGCTGCTAGGAGAGCAACCCAACCTGCGACTTGCGATGGCCTCAGTAACAATTATATTTGGCATTTGGCTGGTGATAAATTTCAAAGCTGCAGTCGCAGCTAAATAAGCGCTTTGATCTTCTTCGCCTGTTCGGCCAGCACCGCATGATCCGCCATCTTGTCTGTGTGCGGTTTAAGCGGCACACCGTCCTTCATCGGCAGGATGTGGAAATGCAGGTGAAAAACGGTCTGTCCACCCGCTGGCTCATTATATTGGCGAATCTGAAATCCATCGGCACCCACAGCCGCGACTGCGGCTCTTGCCACTTTCTGAACAACGGGCATGACCTTGGCCAGCACCGCAGGATCAGCATCGATCAAACCGCGTGAGCCCTGCTTGGGGATCACCAGGCAATGCCCCTCACACTGTGGCATCACATCCATGAAGGCCAGCGTCTGTTCATCCTCATAGATTTTGTGGGAGGGAATTTCGCCGCGCAGGATCTTGGCGAAGATATTGTTGGGATCGTAAGTCATGTCTTGCCTCATTCGCCCTCAGAATGGCGGAAGGGCGCATGCGCTGCAAGCTCCTCGCGGCCCGCTTCGATGGCAGCGCGCTCGCCTTCCAGGTAGTCCGCAACCGCACGTGCAAGGCCGGGGTGGGCCAAGTGGTGGAAGCTTACAGTTTTTACCGGAACATAGCCTCGCGCCAGCTTATGATCACCTTGCGCCCCGGCCTCAATCACCTTGAGGCCGCGGGCAATGGCGAAGTCGATGGCCTGATAATAGCAAGTCTCGAAATGCAGGAAGGGCACATTCTCAACGCAGCCCCAATTGCGCCCATACAAAGTGTCGCCCCCGATGAAATTGAGCGCACCAGCGATGGGCTTTTGCCCACGGTACGCAATGACCAACAGGATATGCTGGCGTAGGCTATCGTGGATCATCTCAAAAAACGCACGCGTGAGATAAGGCCGCCCCCACTTGCGGCCGCCCGTATCCATGTAGAAATTCCAGAACGCATCCCAATGCGCCGGCTTGATCTCATCGCCGCTCAACTGCTCAAATATGACACCCGCATCGCCCACGGCCGCACGCTCTTTGCGGATGTTCTTGCGCTTGCCCGAATTGAGCGCCGCGAGAAATTCATCAAAGCTGCGATAGCCGGCATTGTGCCAGTGGAACTGAATGTCGTGACGCTCTAGCCAACTTTTGCTGCTGCGGAGAATTTCAGCGTCACGGGGTGAAGCGAAAGTGACATGAACTGAGGACGCCTTTTCGACTTTGCAATGGCTGACCAAGTTCTCAGCCATGATGGCAGCTGTGCTGGCATCTGCTGCCAACAATTTCGCGGCGACCACAGGCGAGAATGGCACCGACACTTGCAGCTTGGGATAATAGCGCCCACCGGCGCGCTGGAACGCCTCAGCCCAGCCATGATCAAATACATATTCGCCATTGGAATTGCTCTTGAGATAGAGCGGCACCACGCCGACCACTCGTCCGCCGCGCTCCAAAACTAGGTGCCTGGCGGCCCATCCCGTTCTTGCAGTAGCCGAGCCGGAATTCTCAAGCGCCGACAAAAAAGCATGCGACACAAAGGGATTGAATTTTGCCGGATCGGGATTTGCCACGCGGTCCCAACTGGGGGCATCTATGTCCCTTAGCGTCTCAAGCTTTTTTGCTTCAAAGCGCATTAGTTAATCCGGCCTGAAGTTTTCAAAGGTGATCTGGTCGCACCAGCGCCGCGCTTGTTGAGCGTCTGTTTCATTTTCGATCGTCCAGGTGATGATGGGATAGCCGAGAGCCTGGAATTCCGTCACCGGCTGAAAGGGCAGTTGGTGAAAATCGAACGAGATGAAATGCGGCTTTGTTTTCGGCAGATGTGCAAAACTCCGCATGGCGATACGTTTGGAAACGGGCAGGGGATCGTAATAAGGATCAATCACCCGGTCTGCCGTGATGCCGCGAATGGTTTCGGGCGCTGCAGCGGCAACGCGCGCGATGAGATCGGGGTCGAAGGACATCAGCGCATAGGGACCATCGTAGTAGGACAGAACATCCAGCGCGCGATCAGTCAGCGTGAAATCATCATCCCACAGAGACTTGATCTCAATCACCAGCGTGCTAGCACCATCCACTTGTTCCAGCAACTCACCCAGGGTTTGCACGCGGTCCTTGCCTTGCTTAAAGCGCATGGATTTGATTTCATTCAAGGTGAAATCATTCACCTTCCCCCTGCCGTCGAGAACTCTGTCCACCTCATCGTCGTGGAATACCACGGCTTCACCATCAGCCGTCAGTTGCAAGTCGCATTCAATTGCATAGCCATGTTCAATGGCAGCCTCAAAAGAACTTTCACAGTTCTCTACCCGGCCCTTCTTCTCGTTGTGCAATCCGCGGTGGGCTATCGGGCGCGCCACCAACCAATCAAGCGCACGCAACTGCCTTGTAAATCGCATCAAGCAATCTCCGCGATGGCTTCCACCTCAACCGAAGCACCAAGCGGCAATGATGCCACTCCCACGGCCGACCGCGCGTGTTTGCCAGCCTCACCGAACACTTCCACCACCAGGTCCGACGCGCCATTCACCACCTTGGGAATGTCAGTGAATTGGGGGCCGCAATAAACAAATCCTGTCAATTTCACGATGCGCCGGACGCGTGAAAGATCGCCACCGCAGGCCTCACGCAACTGCGCGAGAATGTTGATGCCAGCAAGGCGCGCAGCGGCCGCCGCATCTTCCAAACTGACTGCCGCACCGACGGGCCCCGTGACGGAAGGCTTGCCATCTTTCATTGGCAGTTGCCCGGCGATGAACACCTGGTTGCCACTCACCACAAAGGGCACATAATTCGCCACTGGCTTGGCCGCTTGCGGTAAGGTGATGCCAAGCTCTTGCAGGCGGGATTCAATGCTATTCATCGTTTCAGTCTCATCGTTGCCATGTTTTCCTCCTCTATGATAACCTCGATTCAGCAAAAAAGCAGAACAAGAAATGCATCATCCAAAGCACGCCCGCGTGACAGCCATCTTCATGCTCGGCCTTGCCACCACTGCCAATGCCCAGGCTCTGGCGCCCAACCGCGCTCTCTATGTATTTGAACCGTCGCGCGTGAGCCAGAACGGCCAGGCCACACCTACAGATGGCCGCATCGCCTATGAGCTCACAGGCAACGCCTGCAAGGGATATGAAGTGGATAGCCGTGTCGCCAACATCTATGCCGATGAAAATGGGCAAAAGCGCGTTGATCTCGCGGCTGCAACCTTCGAGGCTGGAAATGGCAAGTCATTCGAGGTGCGCCAGACACAATATATCAACACGATTGCCGGGCCGGAAGAGCATGTGAATGTCACCCGCACCGAAGATGGCATTGGCCAGGGCCAGATCCACGGCCTGAAGAATGTAGAATTCAAGTTGAAGCCAGAGGTGATGTTTCCTTCTGCCTTCGAAAAGAAGCTGATCAATCTGGCCGAGAAAGGTGAGAAGCGCGACGTCTCCTACATCTTCGATGGCTCAGACTCCGAAAAGGTTTTCCGCGCAATCACAACCATTGGGCCGACTATAGCTCCAGGAACGAATGCGGCTGACAAGGCTAATCCTGCGGCCGCTCCCTTGCTCAGTGGCAATTCCTGGCATTTCTCTATCAGCTATTTCCCGGCGGCTGATGACAAGGCCGAAACGCCAGACTACCAGACGGATTTCACCATGTATGAGAATGGTGTGGCTTCCGACATGTTGATCGACTACGGCGCCTATGCGCTGAAGGGAACCTTGGCGAAGCTTGAAATGCTCCCTGAAGAGCCTTGCGTACCAGATGCCAATGCCGGCAACGGCCAAAGCGCCACGCCGCAATAATGCCCGGTATCCTGATTCTCTTAGCTGTGCTGGTGGGCCTTTGGGCACTGCGCCGCATGGGGAACATGACACCGCGCGAATCCAAAAAGTTTCAGCGCCAGCTGTTAGGGGCAGGGCTTGGCTTGGTGGCCGTGTTCATGATTCTGCACGGCAATTTTCTGATTGGAGTTCCGGCTCTCGCCCTGAGTGCCGGGCTCTTGGGTTTTGCCCATTTGCTGCCGGAGGGCTTGCGACAGAATGCGCCGCGCCCTGGACAGCCCCCCGCAGCTCCCTCGGCAAACATGGACAGGGCGGAGGCCTTGAATGTTCTGGGGTTGAAATCAGGCGCAACGCCAGATGAAATCAAGTCGGCCCACAAAAGACTGCAGCGCGCCAACCACCCTGACGCGGGTGGAACCGATTATCTCGCGGGCAAAATCAATCAGGCCCGCGACGTGCTGTTGAATTCGTAAAGCTCAGCCTTGCGGGGCGATAGCCATGCAGCTCGTGCCCATGCGCTTGAGCTTGTTGCAAGCCTTCTTGGCCTCATTGGCATCAAAGCCGGCAAAACGTGCGCGATAAACCTTCGCTCCGTCCTTATCGACAGCCATGGTGAAGCCGGGCTTGTTGCCGAGCAAGGCAGAAGCCTTACCACGCATGGTAGTGATCTTCGCATCGGCCTGCGCTTTGTCGGGGAAAGCACCAATCTGGATGTTCCAGCTTTCGGCCATCGCGGCAGAAAGCGTGGGCGGCTGATCAGAGGTGGAGACCACAGCAAACGGCAGCTTCTTGGGCTTGGCGGCACCAGAATCAAGCGTAGCCTGCAGCACCTTGGGAGAAGTTGTTGAGGCCGTTGGCGGACCATCGGCGGCATCATCCTCGCTGGCGCTCTGGTCCACTTCACCTTGTGAGGCATCCGCGGCAGCTTGCGCCAATTCCGTGTCTGCAACATCGCCAGCCGCAGGAGCGGCAGGCTCCGCCTTGGCAACTTCGGTTTTGGCTTGAGCCTTGATCGGGTCAATCACGCCAGCGGAAGAACCGGCGAGTGCAGCAACCGTGCTGCCTTCTTTGGCCTTTGAAAAATTGTGCTCAAGCATCGCCACCATGAAACGCTCACGTGCGGCAGGCGAACGTGCACCCAGAACAACGCCAACCAAACGCTTGTCGCCGCGCTTGGTAGAGGTCACAAGATTGAAGCCGGCATTGGCGATGTAGCCCGTCTTGATCCCGTCGGTGCCAGCATAGTGCTGCACCAGCTTGTTGTGCGTGCGGATCAAATGGCCATGGAAGTAAAACTGGGTAATGCGGAAATAGGGATAATATTGCGGGTAGTCGCGCATCAGGCGCAGACCCAACGTGGCCATGTCCCGCGCTGTTGTATATTGCGCGTCATTTGGCAGGCCCGAGGCATTCACAAAGGTGGAATGATTCATGCCGATCGAATGCGCCACGCGCGTCATGCGGGCGGCAAAATTGGCTTCCGATCCGCCGAGGTTTTCAGCAATCGTTGCCGCCACGTCATTGGCGGACTTGGTGACCAGAGCCTTGATGGCTTCTTCCACCGTGATGGTGGTGCCTGGCTTCAAATGCAGTTTTGAGGGCGCCATGCTGGCGGCACGCGCCGAAACATGCAGGTTGGACGACATGGAAATGCGCCCAGCTTTCAAATCCTGGAAGAGTACATACAGCGTCATCATCTTGGTGAGTGACGCAGGGTGGCGCAGGCCATCGGCGTGATCCTCAAACAGGATCTGCCCATTGCGCGCGTCAACCGTGACAGCGGCAAATTCCGGTCGGGCAAGGGCAGGCGAAGCGGCGACCATCACGAGGGCAGCCAGCCCTAGCGCCATCTTGAACAAGGACGACATTACCGATCTCAATTTCTCAAACCCCACAAAAGGGCCCCACTGACCCTCTATACCAGACACCCGCCCCCGGTTGTCACAGCTAATGTTTAGTGAACGAGGCCTTACTATCGCGTAAATCCGAGTCGTCCAGCCCTTTTCCGCAGTTTTACCTGTCTGCCTGATAATGCGGCATTATGGTGCAATGCAAAATAGTTCTTGACTTCATGTTGCAGTGCACATATATCCGGTTCATCGAATTGCTGCTAACCCCCAATCAGGAGATTAAGACCATGAAATCTTTCGAAGATCTGCAAGCCCTCAACAAGGAAGGCATTGAAGCCTTCACCGCCTCCAGCGCTGCTCTGACCAAGGGCTATCAGGCTGTGGCTCAGGAAGTGGCTGATTACTCGAAGAAGTCCTTCGAAAAGGGCACTGCCGTGTTCCAGTCCGCTGTTGCTGCCAAGTCCTTTGAAAAGGCTGTGGAAGTTCAGCAGGCTTTCGCCAAGGAATCCTTTGACGCTGCCGTGGCCGAATTCACTAAGCTGGGTGAGCTCGTGGCTTCTGCCGCCAAGAGCGCCTACAAGCCCTACGAAGCAACTTTCGCCGCTTTCGGCGTGAAGGCTCCTGTCGCCAAGTAATGGCTGACGGGCGAGGGCACCAAGTTCCTCACCTGTGAGTGTGTAACTGCGTTATCGAAAAAGCCCGCTGGCAAAACCGGCGGGCTTTTTCATTGATCACGCCAGCTTGATTTCAACCGGAACGTGGTCAGACGGTTTTTCATGCCCACGTGCCTCGCGGTGAATGCGCGCCGACACCAGCCTGTCCGCAGCTTGCGGTGAGAGCAGATGGTGATCGATTCGGATGCCATTGTTCTTGGGCCATGCTCCGGCCTGATAGTCCCAATAGCTATAGGCCCCGGTTTGATTGGGATGCAGCGAACGGTAAGCCTCAGTCAGGCCCAGCGAAGTCAATTCTTGAAACGCCGCACGCGACTGCGGCAGCCACAATGCGTCATGCACCCAGGCTTCCGGCCGCTTCATGTCGGCCAGAGCTGGGATGATGTTATAGTCACCTGCGAGCACAAAGGCCTCTTCGCTCTTGAGCAGCCGCTGCGCTCTTACCTTCAGCCGCTTCATCCACGAGAGCTTGTAATCATATTTTGGCCCCGGCGCCGGGTTGCCATTGGGAAGGTAAATTGACGCCACGGTCACGGGTGCCGACTTGCCGAAAACTGTAGCCGAGATGAAGCGGGATTGATCGTCAGCATCGTCACCCGGCAAGCCGCGTTCAACATTCTCCAGTTTGCCTAGCGCAATAATGGCCACACCATTGTAGGTTTTCTGGCCGTGTACAGCGCAGGTGTAGCCCATCTCTTCAAAAGCGGCCGTGGGGAAATTCGGGTCTTCGCACTTCAACTCCTGGAAACACACCACATCCGGCTTCTCGTCCTTGACCCAACCGGTCACCTGCTCAAAATGCGCCTTGATCGAGTTAACGTTCCAGGTGACAATCCGCATGGGACTACAGCGAGAAACTGGTGCCGCAGCCGCAAGATGATTTGGCCAGGGGATTGGCCACGCGGAAGCTTTGGCCCATCAGGTCATCGACGAAATCAACCGTCGATCCCGCCATGTGGACGAGCGAGATGGAATCGACCAAAAGGATCGCGCCATCACGTTCCACCGCAATGTCATCGGCCTCGCGGGCGTCGTTCAGGGAGAAATCATATTGAAAGCCGGAACAGCCGCCGCCATTCACCGCAATCCGCAGGCTCGCGGGCTTGTGATCCTTGGCCGCAATTTGCAGGATGCGCTGGGCGGCGCGGTCTGTCAGGTTTATCTGGGCTTCGCTCATGTGACTGAATCTGGGCATTTGGCTGCAAAAGTCAATGGGCGGCACCATGGTTGATCGCTTGGCACCCTATGCCTCGCACGCAGCCCAATCGCAGGGCAGGGTGATTTCAGAACCCATTGAAACGCATCGCTCGGTCTTCGCGCGCGATAGGGACCGCATTATTCACGCTTCTGCCTTCCGTCGGCTGAAGCAAAAGACTCAAGTCTTCGTGGCCCACGAAGGTGACCATTTCCGCACACGCCTCACCCATTCGCTGGAAGTGGCGCAGGTGGCCCGCAGCCTGGCTCGCAGCTTGAAGCTGGATGAGGACCTGGCCGAGGCATTGTCCTTGGCGCATGATCTCGGCCACACACCTTTTGGTCACGCCGGTGAGCGTGAGTTGGACACGCTGATGAAGCCCTATGGCGGCTTTGACCACAATGCCCAAACCCTGCGGGTTGTGACCAAACTAGAGCGAAAATACGCTGATTTCGATGGTTTGAACCTCACTTGGGAAACCGTGGAAGGTTTGGTCAAGCACAATGGTCCACTGATCGACAGCGAGGGGCATGCGATAGGTCATTACCGCGAGACAGGCCTGCCAGCAGCCATCATCGAATATGTCGAGGCACATGACTTGCGCCTTGCCACATATGCTTCGCTGGAAGCCCAGGTGGCGGCCCTGTCGGACGACATTGCGTACAATGCCCACGACATTGATGACGGCTTACGCGCCAAGCTGTTTGACGTGATTGATCTTGGTGACGTGCCCTTGGTGGGTCAGGCGCTGGGCGCGGTGCTGAAAGCCTATCCGAAACTGGAAACGCCCCGTGTGATTCATGAAACCGTGCGCCGGATCATTTCGGCCATGGTGATGGACGTTCTGGAACAGGCGGGGCGTAATTTGAAACAGACCAGGCCGCATAGTGCGGATGATGTGCGCCTTGCGGGCCGCGCGCTGATCAGCTTCAGCGACCAGATGCGTGAGAACAATCGCATCCTGCAACAATTCCTGGCTCAACATATGTATCGCCATCCGCGTGTGCTTGAGATCATGGAACGAGCGCAGCGCGTGATCCGCGATCTGTTCGGAGCCTATATGAATGATCCCGAATTGCTGCCGCCGGAATGGCGTGAGCTTCACCCCAAGGCCGACAAGCAACACTACGCCCGCGCGGTGTGCGATTTTCTTGCAGGCATGACTGATAATTTCGCGCTGGAACAGCATCGCAGGCTGTTTGACCTAGACCCACTTTTTCGTTAGGGCAGGGCAACAAGGAAAAGATTAGTCCGTATAATGAACATATTTGCCGATTTTCAGAAAGTTGTTGAAGTTGCTGTCGCCGCTTTGGTTGAGCAGGGAAAGCTGCCCGGTGGCCTGGATCTTTCCAAGCTGACGGCCGAGCCGCCACGTGATTCCGCGCATGGTGACGTATCAACCAATGCCGCCATGGTGCTGGCCAAGCCCGCGGGCACCAATCCGCGCGCACTTGCGGAATTGCTTTTGCCGTTACTGAAGGCACATGCTGACGTGAGTGATGTGACGATTGCTGGCCCGGGCTTCATCAACCTCAAACTCAAACCGCAGATCTGGCCACGCGCGCTGGATTCGGCATTGGCGCAAAAAGAACAATTCGGCTCATCAAAGCTCGGCACCAACACCAAGGTGAATGTGGAATATGTTTCCGCAAACCCAACTGGCCCGCTTCATGTGGGCCATTGCCGGGGCGCGGTGTTTGGCGATGCTTTGGCGGCACTGCTTTCCTTCGCGGGGTATGACGTCACCAAGGAATACTACATCAACGACGCGGGCGCGCAGGTCGACGTGCTCGCGCAATCGGCCTTCCTGCGTTACCGCGAGGCACTGGGCGAAGACATTGGCGAAATCCCCGCTGGCCTTTATCCTGGCGACTATTTGAAACCGGTGGGTGAGGCGCTGGCGAGGGAATACGGCATATCATTGCTCAACAAGAATGACTGGCTGACTCTCGTGCGCGACAAGTCCATCAGCATGATGATGGACATGATACGCGATGACCTTGCGGCCCTCTCGATCAAGCAAGAAGTGTTCTTCTCAGAAAAGTCGTTGCAATCTTCCGGCGCTGTATCAGGCGCGCTCGAGACGCTGCAGAAGTCTGATCTGGTTTATCTCGGCAAACTGCCACCGCCGAAAGGCGAGGTGCCAACGGATTGGGAAGACCGCGAACAGACTTTGTTCCGGGCTTCGCAATTTGGCGATGACACCGACAGGCCGCTGAAGAAGTCCGATGGCTCCTTCACCTATTTCGCATCTGATGTGGCCTATGCCAAAGACAAGATCGACCGTGGCTTCAAGCAGCTCATCTATGTGCTGGGCGCTGATCATGGTGGCTATGTGAAACGCCTCACCGCTGTGGCCCGCGCTTTTGCGGGTGACGCGGTGCAGGTGGACGTGAAGCTTTGCCAGTTGGTGAAACTGTTCCGGGGTGGCGAACCTGTCAAAATGTCCAAGCGGGCCGGAGAGTTCGTGACACTTCGTGAGGTAGTGGATGAAGTGGGCGCTGATGTGGTTCGCTTTATGATGCTTTACCGCAAGAACGAAGCGCCGCTGGATTTTGATTTCGCCAAAGTCACCGAGCAATCAAAGGATAACCCAGTTTTCTATGTGCAATATGCCCATGCCCGGATTTCATCGGTGCTGCGCAATGCGCCTGCAAACCTCATTGGAGAGATTGATTTCAGCATGCTCACCGATGAGGCCGAAATGGCGCTCATTCGCAAAGTGGTTGAATTCCCGCGCGTCATTGAGGCCGCAGCACTGGCTCACGAGCCTCACAGGATTTCCTTTTATCTTTATGAATTGGCCAGCGAATTCCATTCGCTTTGGAACAAGGGCAAAGAACTGCCGCAATTAAGATTTATTTTGCAAGGTCAGGATACTGTAACCTTAACGCGTCTCGCTTTCTTGAGGGCGATTCGCTATTGTTTGGCCAACGGCCTGAAGGTTCTGGGCGTAACGCCCGTTGACGAAATGTAGGGTAGGGGTAATGGACCAGAATTCTGGTAACGGCACGGATAAGCGCAACTGGCGTGAAAGGCTTGGCATCGGTAAACCCGGTGCGCCGACAGATATGCCGAAATTGTCGGATGACTTCAAAGCACCACCTGTTGCACCCCGTCCTGCCACACCGGCCCCCACCACTGCCGTTCGGCCCGGCACGGCAAAGCCCGCGCCCCATGTGCCCGTCAAAGCGGCGCCCATGGCGCCGCGTCCTGCTGCCAAGCCCGCTGCTCCAGCCGCAACGCCTGCCGCCGCAGTGAGTGCGGCCAAACCGGCAGCACCACGCGTGGCGCCTGTCGCACCCGATGCCCTTGCTGCCAAGTTGAAGGATCAGCGCGATGCAGCCGAGCGCTTGGCCGTTCAACGTGTGCAGGCTGCTAAGCAACGCGCCGAGGCACAGGTCCAGACGGGCGCTACGCCCGGAGCAAAACCGAAATTCTCCTTCGCTGACGATGCGAAAGCTGAATCCTCGGCTTCAGCCGCTGCCGCCACACAGCGTCCGGCAACAGCAGCTCCGCTGCCTGGCACCAAGCCCGCCATGCCGCCTCCGGGCTATGTGCCTCAGACGCCGCAGGGCTATCAGCCGCAGATCCAACCAGCGCGCCCGCCACTGGGGTCAAACCCTGGCTACGTTCCACCGGGCTACCAACAAGGCGGATCGGCTTATGCGCCGCAGCCGCCTTTCCCGCCGCAGTATCAGGCGCCTTTTGGGAATCAGGCCTTTGGTCAGCAGACACCGCAATACCGGCCGGTAGATCCAGCAACAGGTTATGCGCCACCATCAGGCTACAGTCCCGCCGCACGCCCAGCATTTCCGACCACACCGCAAGTGCCAAATCCGCGGTTGGCAAACCCGCCATCACGTGCGCCTTTGTCCGGGGATCGTCCGCGTAACCCACAACTTTCCGCCCCGCGTATGCCAATGGGACCAGCGCTTGGCGCAGATCCGGATAGCGACGATGTGTTTGAAGCGCCGCACCCACGCACCCCCCGGCGCGCAACAGCCAATGAATACCAACAGGCTTATCGTGATGAGCTTGGCTATGATGAAGAGCTCCCGCGTTCACGCGGGCTTGGCATGATCCTTGGCATGCTCTTGCTTGGCCTCCTGGTGGCGATCGGCGTCATCTACGGCTATTCACACTTTGTGAAGGGCAGCAAGACCGCGGCGGGCGGTGGTGTTCCCGTTGTAGCGGCTCCTGCCGGGGCTACAAAAGTGACGCCAGACACTAATGCAGCGAGTGCTGACCAGGCTGGCAAGAAGCAGATTTATGACCGCATCGAAGGTGACCATGAAGTTCCTGGCACGCCGATGAAGTCGAACGAAGAAGCCCCGACACCACCAGCGGGCACGGGCGCATCGCAGCCCATGCAGCAGAATGGTGCGGCCCAACCCGCCACGGGCGGGGGAGACGGAACGCCGTTGCCACTGCCACCTCCACCGGGTGGCGGAACTGGCCAGCAAGGAGCGCTGAGCCCGGATGGCAAGACCGATATGGCCAACATAACCCCTGCCGCCGAACCAGCTTCGGCGGCAAATTCGTCTGCTGCAGGGTCAACCCAGGTCACAGAAAGCCAATCTGCGTTGCCCGTGCCTACAGCACCGGCTGGGTCCGCCAAGGCAGTAACGCCTTTGGCTCAGGAATCGGCTGCTGCGGCCGCTCCCCCAGTTCCGGGCACACCCAAGGGGACTGAGCCTGCAGCGCCGAAGGAAGAGGTTGTGGCGGAAACTGCCAAACCTGCAACAGCTGACAAAGCCGCAACTGCCAAGCCAAAGGCGGATGCCATGAAAAAGTTGGTGCTCGGCAATTCTGCTCTG
This sequence comes from Aestuariivirga sp., assembly GCA_031424315.1. Lineage (GTDB taxonomy): Bacteria > Pseudomonadota > Alphaproteobacteria > Rhizobiales > Aestuariivirgaceae > Aestuariivirga. The sequence continues at coordinate 23,801 of JANPHF010000045.1, read as the reverse complement.
CCCAAGAATTTGGGTGCAAAACCCGTGGTGCTGGTGCCACCGAGTACGCAGACAACAGCAGATGCAGCAAGCACGCCAGTGCTGCAAGTAACGCCACCTACACAGCCTGCTGCGGTAGGCGGCGGTGGCCTCTACGGTGATGCGCCGGTTGCGACAGCCCAACCAAGTGCACCATTAAAAGTTGCAACCGCAAAACCGGCCGTGGTCGCTCCTGCGCCGGTTTTGCCGGCCGCAACCGGCGCCTACGTGGTGCAGCTTTCGTCTTTCAACACCAAGGCAGAAGCGCAAGCCGAGTACGCCCGTCTTAGCGCCAAGCATGGTGCCATAATTACCCGCTATGCCCCAATTATTGAGACAGGAACTATTGCTGGATCAACGCGTTACAAGTTGGACCTCGGGCCCATGGCATCCAATGATGCGGCTTCGGGCGTTTGTTCGGCGCTGATTTCGGCTGGCGAACGTGATTGCAAGGTGGGCCGTCAATGAGATACGATGACCCCTACTGAAACTTAGCGGGGGCTAACAGAAATTGAAAATACGCGCTTTAATTATAGGTTGTGCCGGGACTGAACTTACACCTGACGAAATCCAGTTGTTTTCGCAAGCCAATCCATGGGGCCTAATCCTCTTCAAACGCAATTGCGTAAGCCCTGACCAGATTCGGTCCCTGATCAAGTCCTTCCGCGCAGCCGTTGGGCGCAGCGATGCGCCTGTGTTTGTTGATCAAGAGGGTGGCCGCGTTCAGCGCTTGGCCCCGCCGCTTTGGCGAAAATATCCCGAAGCACGCAAGTTCGGTAACCTCTATCAGATCAATCCGGCGCTAGCTCTGCGTACGGCGCGAAACGCAGGTCGCCTCATGGCACAGGACCTCTTTGACGTAGGCTTCACTTCAAGCTGCCTGCCCGTTCTGGATGTGCCGCAATCGGGCGCGCATGATGTGATTGGTAACCGTGCCTATGATGCCAGGCCAGATCGTGTCATGGCGCTCGCTCGCTCTCATGTTGCTGGGTTAATGGAAGGCGGCATATTGCCGGTGATGAAACATGTTCCCGGCCATGGCCGCGCGATGGTGGACAGCCATCATGATTTGCCTGTGGTGACTGCCAGCAGGCTGGAACTTGAGACGCATGACTTCATCACCTTTACAGGTTTTGCCGATTGTCCAATGGCGATGACGGCACATGTGGTTTATCAGTCGATAGACCCTGACCAGCCAGCAACGCTCTCGCGCAAGGTTGTGCGCCACGCGATTCGCAGGGTGATCGGCTTCAACGGACTGTTGATGACTGATGACCTTTCGATGAAGGCGTTGCGAGGCAGTTTGGCGCAAAAGGCCGAGATGGCCTATGATGCAGGTTGCGATATGCTGCTCCATTGCAATGGCGTGATTGACGAAATGCGCGAAGTGGCCGCAAGCGCGCTGCCGCTCACCGTCAAGACCGCCCGGCGTGCGAAAGCAGCGTTAAAACTGCGCCGCAAGCCCCAGCCATTTGACGAGAAGCAGGCATTGAGCGATCTCGAAGCCGTGATGCAGGCTTGATTTCGGCCGCGCCAATGGAGCTGAATTTGCCTGCTGATTCTGGGGATAAAGCCGCCTAAACTCTCGAATCAGCGCGACCTTTCTGCGAGAAAGGCTCGAGAGCGTTTTGATGTTTCATCGAAACATCAAAATCGCCCTAAGTTATGATTTTCGATCAACTTGCCTGACTTTAGACGATACCATCTAAAGTCAGGTCGATCTAGTTTCACTTTGGAGCAATTTCAGTGGCGCAAGCAGAGCCAACGGAGCAAATACAATCGGCCTGGCCCGATGGCGAGTGTGCCTTGCGGGCGCCTGAAGCTGTTCTAGCCGAAGAACTCATTGTTGACGTTGGCGGCTTTGAAGGCACGCTTGACCTGTTGCTTGAACTCGCCCGCGCCCACAAGATTGACCTCTCACAGGTTTCCATTCTGGCGCTTGCTGATCAGTATCTTGCGTTTATCGACCGCGCCAAGGTGATGCGGATTGACGTGGCCGCAGACTATCTCGTGATGGCCGCTTGGCTGGCCTATCTGAAGTCACGGCTCCTGATCCCGCTGCCGCCGAGCACAGACGAAGCCGCGCCACAAGACATGGCCGCGCGCTTGGCCTTCCGCCTGCAGCGCCTTGCCGCCATGCGTGAAGCATCGGAAGGCCTGATGAAGCTGCCACAGCTTGGCCAACACGTCTTTGGCCGCGGTGAAGCCCAGCCGTTGTTGGTGGAAGTCACCCGCGAATATTCCGACAATCTCATCGATCTGCTCAAAGCCTATGCCGAGCGTCGCCAGAAGAAGGTGGTGCGTCAGAGCTATACGGTGAAGCGCCAACTGACCTGGTCGATCAAGGAAGCGCGCGAAACGCTCGAGCGCCTGGTCGGCAACATGGATGAGTGGGGCACCTTCGATTATTGGCTGGAGCGCTATCTCGCTACCAAGGAAACGCGCCGCTCGGTGCGCGCCTCGAGCTTCACTGCGAGTTTGGAACTGGTACGCGACGGACAAATTGAACTGCGGCAGGATGAGGCTTTCCGGCCAATCTACCTTCGCCGCCGTCACGATATTTCAGATAGTCAGGATAGTGCAGTATGAACGCCAGGCCCGCCATCGTTGAAGACGTGAACGAGAACGAGATGGAACACGCCGAAGAAACCATCGCGCCAGAAGCCGCAGTTGAAGAAATTGCGGAGCAGGGTGAGGATTCCGTTGTTACGCTCCATCCCATGGCAGACCGAGGCGAAAGCCTACGTGTCATTGAGGCCATGCTGTTCGCCGCCTCTGAGCCCCTCGCCATCAATGCCTTTGCCGAATTCCTGCCCAAGGGTGCAGATGTGGAGGCGCTGATTGCCGATCTCGCCGGGAACTATTCCAACCGTGGCGTGAACATTGTGCAGGTCGCAGGCAAGTATGCACTGCGAACCGCAGCAGATTTGAGCAGTATTCTTCGCAAGGAAAAGACCGAGCAAAAGCGGCTTGGCAAGGCAGCCTTGGAAACGCTTGCCATCATTGCCTATCACCAACCGGTGACGCGCGCTGAAATCGAAGATGTGCGCGGCGTGGCCATTTCGAAGGGCACGCTCGACAACCTGCTCGAAATTGGCTGGGTGAAAATGCGTGGCCGTCGCAAAACGCCGGGCCGCCCGGTGACCTATGGAACAACTGAAGCGTTCCTCGGGCATTTCGGTCTGAATGAACTGACCGACCTTCCTGGCTTGCAGGAGCTCAAGGCCGCCGGCCTTCTCGATTCCAGCTTACCGCCTGGATTTGATGTGCCAATGCCGAAGCTCACCGATGAGTTGACGCCTGAAGAAGAACCCTTGGACGGCACTGAGCAAATCCCGCTTGAGATGCACATGCCAGAAGAGGCAGCCGGCATGTCAGATACTGCTTCCAGCGTGGAGCAGGAGTAGACTGCGACGAAAGATTTAAGATCTCCAATTCACTCGAAAATGGCATCCTCATGCCCACGGCTTAGCTGTGCCGCAGTGAAGCTCTCTCTTTGCCGGAGCGAGAAGCGGGCGCCGCTGTTTCATAAAACATGCCTTTTTTCAACCACTTGCAAACTGGGTTTCCCCGAGTTCATGGGATTGACGCAATTATTCGCCAAGAAACGCGTCAGGCAGGTTGCCATTATCTCTTCATGTTTACCCTAACGCTTCATCCTTAATTTCGATTCACCATTGTTTACCATAGGTTTAGCTGGCACAATCTTGTTCGCTCGATCATATTCTATTCATCAAATTAAACGTGCCCGGAACTTTTCTCTCCAGAAGCCGGGCAACTCTCCAACGGGACGGTGCCCTGCTTCAGCACCAGCGCACCGTCCCCCGTTTTGGTTGGAGTTTTCAGGGCAAGGCATTAGCCCTAAAGTTTCAGATGCCTTGAGGTCAGGCCCGCCGCATCTCCTGATTTCGAGGCTACGCCGGCCCGGGGATGAACCGAGTGGCCTCCTCGTTCTGCAAAACCCGGGTCGGCACCTTCTCCAGAATGTTGAAACAAAAAAAGCGCCCGGAAAGGCGCTTTGTTCGTCTTAACTGAAACAGATCTTACTTGATCTTTGTTTCCTTGAATTCAACATGCTTGCGCGCAACCGGGTCATACTTGCGGAATGACAACTTGTCGGTCTTGGTGCGCGAATTCTTTTTCGTCACGTAAAAATAGCCGGTGTCTTCAGTCGACGCCAACTTGATCTTGATCACTGTGCCTTTGGCCATTTTGAAACTCCAATTTGGGCCGATAGAGCCGAATCCGCCGCCAAAGTCAAGGATGGGGGATATTGGGTAGTGGGTCAGTCTGAAATCTGACCGTCTCTGGTTTGCTTTTTAAACCAAACTGCAGAAGAGGTCTTGAAGAGGAGCACCAACCCAACGGCTTGAGCAATCGCTTGTACAAGTCCGAGTAATCCTGAAATCGGCGCAGTGCTGAGTGACTCTATAAGCGGCTTGATGGAGAACGGAACTCCCAAAACAAAAAGCACGAGAAAAAGATAGCGCGCCCAGTTATAGCGCTTTCCAATCAAAAATATGTTCAACCATAAGATTGCGAGAGTGAATACACCAACAAAAACCAAAAATCCTAAACCGCCAGCAGCAGCACTTCGTTCAACAAGTCTTGGGAAGTCAATGACTGACCTGACTACTCCCACTCCAAGAGTCGCATACAAAAGTAGCAACGCTTTTCGAACACTTTCAGGTTTCGTATTGCTATTCACCAGAATCTTTCCCCGTTTATCTTAAAAGTACCGACACTCTACTGTTGTGGTTTGCCCAAGCTTTAGTATCCCTACACATCAGCCATGCGGCCTATATATTCATCCGGTCACCGGAAATATAGAATAGTCAACCCGGTCAGCTTTCCGACTGACCCACTACCGGATATTGCCTTGTTTCCAATGGGAATGATGATCTTGTGCAGGTTGCGCAGGACCACCAAACCCATGCATCCGAGCACCCCACTGCAAGCCCACAATCGCACCCTTCACGCGCGGCAACAGCCACAGAGTGAGCCCGGCAATCAAGGGCAGCCAGAACGCAATCTGCAAACCAACGGGCGGCGCCAGAAATTTCTCGCCGGCCCACATCAACGGGATGACAATGTGTCCAACGATGACAATGGTGAAATAGGGCGGCGCATCATCTGCCCGTTGATGCGAAAGGTCTTCGTCGCATGCCGGGCATCGATCTCCCACTTTCAGGAAACCTGAAAAGATCCGCCCCTTGCCACAGGCCGGGCAACGCATGCGAAACCCGCGCCAGATGGAGCGCCACACCGGACGCTTCAACGCCGCTTGTTCTTCTTCCATTGTTTCCTTCCCGGCGGCGGCTTGCCAGGCCTGCCATCCGACACCATTTCAAACCGCAAGCCGCCCTTGACGGGGGCCACCTCGATCAATTTCACTTTCACCCTGTCCCCAAGCTGAAATGTTTCACCCGACTTTGAGGCCGAGAGCGCATGTCGTACTTCGTCAAACACGAAGTAATCCGAACCCAGCGTTGACACCGGCACAAAACCATCAGCGCCACTTTCATCCAAGGTAACAAAAAGCCCCGCACCCACCACGCCAGAAACACGGCCATTGAAAATGGCGCCGGTCTGCGGCTCGAGATAAGATGCGATCAACCGGTCAATGGTGTCTCGCTCCGCCAACATGGCGCGGCGTTCGGCCACGGAAATCATCTCAGCGGTCTCATCAAGCCCCGCTTCATCTTCCGATGAAAGCCCGTCATTGCCAAAGCCCAGCGCTGAGATCAGGGCGCGGTGAACAATCAAATCCGCATAGCGGCGAATGGGCGAGGTGAAATGGGCGTAGCGCCGCAGCGCAAGGCCAAAGTGCCCAGCGTTCTGGGAGGCATAAGTGGCCTGGGCCTGCGTGCGCAGAACAACCTCATGCACCAGATGCTCAAAGTCTTCGCCTTTCACCGATTTCAGCAGCACGTTGAAATGCGACGGCTTAACCACTTGGCCCAAAGCAAAATCGCGGCCCAGCGTTTTCAGGAATTGGGACAGCGACTTCAGCTTCTCTTGCGTTGGCCCTTCATGCACGCGGTAGAGCAGGGGGCTCTTGCGCTTTTCCAGTTCTTCCGCCGCGGCCACATTGGCCTGAATCATGAATTCCTCGATCAGCTTGTGGGCATCGAGCCGTGCGGGAACCACCACCTTGGCCACGCGCCCTTCAGTATCGAGAACGATTTTTCGTTCAGGTAAATCCAGTGCCAGCGGCGCGCGCTTGTCCTGTGCCTTCTTCAGTGTGCGATAGGCGGCCCATAGCGGCTTCAATACGGGCGCGAGCAATCCATCCGTCTTCGGCGATTGACGGCCATCAATGGCAGCCTGCGCTTCTTCGTAGGACAATTTGGCCGCAGAGCGCATCGTCACACGAGCGAATTCGTGTGCGATCTTGTGGCCATGCTGGTCAAAGCGCATGAAACAGGCCAGTGCCGGGCGCAGCTCTTTTTCGCGCAGTGAGCAGAGATCATTCGAGATCCGCTCCGGCAACATGGGCACGACGAGATCAGGAAAGTAGACTGAATTACCCCGGAAGCGCGCTTCTTTATCGAGTGCTGAACCAGGCCGCACATAAGCCGCCACATCGGCAATGGCCACGATCACCTTGAAGCCACCGTCATCATCCGGTTCAGCAAATACTGCATCGTCATGATCGCGCGCATCAGCAGGATCGATGGTGATGAGCGCAATGTTGGTGATGTCTCTGCGGCCCGCTTGGGCAAAGGGCTTAAGCTTTTCGCTTTCTTCCAACACTCTTTCAGGGAAGCGATTTGGAATGCCGTGCTGGTTGATGGCGATGAGTGAAATGTTGCGTGGATCGCCCAAGTCGCCCAGCCGCTCTACAACCCGCGCGGCCGGCAAACCAAAGCCGCGCTCACGCGTGATCTGGAACGAGACAAGCTCACCATTCTCAGCGCCGCCTTCATCGCCTGCAAGAACCTGATATTCCGTGCGCGCTTTCTTATCGACAGGGATGAGCCTTGCGCCTTTGCCTTTGATGAAGCGGAAAACAGCAAGCTGCTTGCCAGCACCAGCAGGCAGAATGCGCATGACCTTGGCTTGATGCTGATACGCATGGTGATGGGCCAGCACCTCCAACCTAGCCACCACACGGTCGCCGCGCTTGGGCGCTCGGCCTTCGGCACTGATCACCAGAATGGGAGGCTGCTCCCCGCTGTCACCTTCCGCAACGAAACGCCCAAACAACTCGCCATCTTTATCGGTCCCTTGCACCTCAACAACCCCAACAGGCGGCAAGCCATGTTTAGATGTGAAGCGCTTGCGTTTGGATTTGAGCTGGCCATCACGCTCCATGTCTTTCAATAATTTCTTGAGGCCGATCTTGTCAGCGCCTTTCATGCCAAAGGCGCGCGCAATTTCGCGCTTGCCGACAACACCAGGGCTTTCCGCAATGAAGCGCAGAACCTCATCCGCGCTGGGCGTACCACCACGGGTTGGTTTTGTGGTGCGCTTAGGCTTCTGCGGCAACGGGTTCCTTTTTGGCCTTCTTGGCCGCTTTCTTGACGGACTTTTTCTTCACCGCCTTTTTCGCAGCCTTCTTGGCTGCTGGCTTCTTGCCAGTTTTTTCCTCGCGGCCGGCGATCAGGGCAACGGCCTCTTCCAACGTAAGTTCTTCCGGCTTCTTGTCACCAGGTATGGTGGCATTGGTCTTGCCACGCTTCACATAGGCGCCGTAGCGGCCCGAGAAGATTTCCACATTGCCATTGCCGTCAGGATGCGGGCCCAAGTTCTTGAGCGCACCAGGGCGCGAGCGATTCGAAGGCCCTTTGGCGCGTTTCTCCGCGAGTAGGTCTACCGCGCGATTGAGGCCGATGGTGAAGACTTCGTCCGGATCTTTCAAATTGGCGTAGGTGCCATCATGCAAAATGAATGGTCCGAAGCGCCCGAAGTTGGCAACGATCGGCGTTTGAGTTTCGGGATGCAAACCAACTTCGCGCGGCAAAGACAACAAGCGCAAAGCATGCTCAAGTTCAATTGTAGCCGGATTTGTGCCGCGTGGAATGGAAGCGCGTGTCGGCTTCTCATCATCCACGGCTTCGCCGAGCTGCAGATAAGGCCCAAACCGCCCCACGCGCCGCGTCACATTCTGTCCCGTCTCCGGGTCCTTACCCAACAGAATGCCATCGGCAGGCACAGCGTCGGCAGCGCCTTCTGCATTCACGGTCAGAGGCCGCGTGTAGCTGCAGGCGGGATAGTTGGTGCAGCCCACAAAGCTTCCGAAGCGGCCGAGTTTCAGCGAAAGCTTTCCATCTGCACAAGAAGGGCAGGCGCGTGGATCGCTGCCATCAGCTTTCACCGGGAAAATATGAGGCGCCAGCAAATCATTGAGCGCGTCGATCACTTGTGTGATGCGGAGGTCTTTCACCTCAGCCAGCGCCGCCGTGAAGTCGCGCCAGAAGTCGCGCAACACCTGCTTGTAGTTCACATCGCCATTTGAAATTTGGTCAAGCTGTTCTTCGAGGTTCGCGGTGAAATCATATTCCACATAACGCATGAAGAAGCTCTCGAGGAACGCTGTCACCACGCGGCCCTTGTCGTCGGGGATCAGGCGCTTCTTTTCAATCCGCATGTAGCCGCGGTCAGAAAGCGTCTTGAGAATCGAGACGTATGTAGAGGGCCTGCCAATGCCCAACTCTTCCAGCTTCTTGATGAGGGAAGCTTCCGAATAGCGCGGAGGTGGCTCGGTGAAATGCTGCACGGGCTCGATAGACTTGACGCCAGTCACATCGCCGCGCGCCATCGCGGGCAGGCGCTTGGCATCTTCATCCTCTTCGTCGTCCAGGTCTTCATTGTAGGCGCGCAGGAAACCGTCGAACTTCACAACTGAGCCTGTGGCGCGGAAGGAGTAATGCTTGCCGTCAGAGCCCGTTGCGCCGATGTCAGCGGTGGTGCGTTCCATCTCCGCGCTTTCCATCTGGCTGGCGATGGTGCGTTTCCAGATCAATTCATAAAGCGCCAACTGCTCTGGCTCCAGCGCCTTGCGCACTTGATCGGGGTGGCGCGTCGGATCGGTGGGGCGGATGGCTTCATGCGCTTCCTGGGCGTTCTTGGCCTTTGAGGTATATTTGCGCGGAACCGACGGCACATAGGGCTCGCCGAAATTCTTGAGGATGGCGTTTCGTGTGGCGGCAATGGCCTCACCCGCCATATCCACACCATCTGTACGCATGTAGGTGATGAGACCGACTGTTTCACCGCCAATGTTCACGCCTTCATAAAGGCGCTGAGCAATCTGCATGGTGCGGGCAGATGAAAAACCAAGTTTGCGCGAGGCTTCCTGCTGCAATGTGGAGGTACGGAACGGCGGGAAAGGATGGCGCTTGGCGGGCTTGCTCTCAACACTATCCACTTGAAAGCGCTGGTCCTTGAGCGCCGCCGCAATGGCATTGGCGGAAGCCGCATCGGCAATCGCCAACTTGTCCAGCCTCTTGCCGTCAACTGATGCCAACCCCGCCTGAAACTCTGCGCCTTTTGCCGTGGTGAAGGCGCCATCAATCGTCCAGTATTCCTGGGCGCGGAAAGCTTCGATCTCCAACTCGCGATCACAGATCAGCCGTAGCGCCACAGACTGCACGCGCCCCGCTGAGCGTGAGCCCGGCAGCTTACGCCACAACACAGGTGAGAGTGTAAAGCCCACTAGGTAGTCCAGCGCCCGGCGGGCCAGATAGGCATCCACAAGCGCGCCGTCCACTTCACGCGGATGCGCCATGGCTTCAAGGATGGAGGCCTTGGTGATCGCATTGAAAGCCACGCGCTGAACAGTCTTGCCCTTCAGAGCGCCCTTCTTCTTAAGCACTTCCAAAACGTGCCATGAAATGGCCTCGCCTTCGCGGTCAGGGTCTGTCGCCAGGACGAGACGGTCCGAATTCTTCAATGCGGCAGCGATGTCAGAAAGCCGTTTAGCTGATTTGCCATCCACTTCCCAATCCATCGCGAAATCATCGTCAGGCTTCACCGAGCCATCTTTGGCCGGCAAATCGCGCACATGGCCAAAGGACGCCAGAACGGTGAAATCCTTACCCAGATACTTGTTGATGGTGGTGGCCTTGGAAGGCGACTCGACGACGACGACTGTCATGAAATATTCCGGTTTCAGGGGTGTCACTTAGTGGTCGGGGCCTGGAATGGCAAGTTTGCCGTAAACGGAAGCCTCTGCCGCGGCGGTTGAACGAACTATTTGAGCAATCTTTTTAAGGGTTTGCTGACTCTGAAATGATGAATGAGTCATTAACACAGCAAAACCTGATACAATCTTAAAACGTACTCGACGGGACCTATGACGGCAACCTTAGATGTATTTACTAAAAGTAGCACAATGATATGTTGCAAATCAGCGAGTTACAGGTGGCCACAGAAAAGGGACTAGCATGAATACGGAAATCAAGACTCCTCAAGGCAGAACACCTCACAGACAGGCACCGCCATCGCTCGGTCCGTCCAACAAACGCGAAACCGCGCAATATATAGCGGATCTTTCACTCGAAATGCGTAACTTGGCAAAGTCTTGCGACATGCCGACGCTGCAGGGGCTGCTGGAGGTGGCCTATTATGAAGCCTTCACGATGGCCACGGAAATTCAGGTGCCTGCTGGGGAAAGTGAACGTCTGCGCCAGTTGACCCGCGCTTCAAACGGTTAATCGGCCAACCCGAGCCCAAAGCACTGCAACTAGAGCCTATGCTTTTGGTGACCAATCGGTTCGGCGTGGGCAACCACGCGTCTGACCGCTGGTTCTTTCTCCATCAATCTAGTTTCGATGCGATCGACCACGGCATGCACCAGGCGGATAGGCTCATCGGGGCGGAAGCGGCAGTGATAGTGGACATATAGCCCGCCTTCCACCTGGCGGACGCGGAGATTGTGCACATCCGTCATGGCCTTCTCATTCTTGCTGAGACTGTGCAGCGCCCTTTCAAGGCGCTTGACTGTTGCCACTGGTGCCGCGTGGCCCAGGATCAGCGGTGACGGTTTTGGTTCGATGTGGCTTTCCACTTCCACATCCCCGCCCAAACCTGCGCGAATGGCCGTCTCCAGTGCGGTGGCCTCCTCATGCGCAGCATCAAGGTTGGTATCTCCCGACATCTCCACATCAAAGCTAACCGCTAGGCGCCCATCCACGTCTTGGACAATAAGGTGATGGATAAACAGGCCGTGTTCCGCCGCGATGAGACTGGCTTTGTCGAAGGCTGTTTCAGAATCAAGGGCCACCGGATTGAAGGCGAGGCTCAGATCAGCACGCGGCACCTCCGCGTAAATGGCCCGCTCAAGCCGTTCCTTCAGCGCGGAGATTTGCACTGGTGACAAGCTGCGGGCCACATCAGCGGACAAGGCCACATAAGTTGTTGATCCAGCCTGCCGCAGTCGCAATTGGTTGATTGCCAGAACGCCCGGCTCACGCTCAGCCAATTCCTGCACCTTGTTGGCAAGTCCCTCTGGCGCGCGGTCCAGAAGTGTCTCAAGCGTGCTTTGCACCAGCTTAAAGCCGATCCAGAGAATAAATCCGGCCACGGCCAGAGCTGCCGCTGAATCTGCCCATCGCAGGCCCAGCCAAAGCCCCACAAGGCCCGCAAGCACGGCAAGCGAGGCATACATATCAGATTCAAAATGCGCTGCGTCGGCCGCCAACGCATCGCTGCTTTCGGCATGGGCCACTTTGGAAAGGGCACGCGACCTGTTGAAGTCGATCGCCACTGCCAACAGCAGCAGGGCAGGCGCCCACCATGGCACTTGCGCGGGAGCTTCATTCCGTATCAGCCGCGTGATTGCTTCGTATCCCACATAAAGCGCAGTGAGCAGCAGGAACAGGGCTTCCATGAGCGCAGCAACGCTTTCAATCTTGGCATGGCCGTAGTGATGATCATCATCGGCAGGTTGGTCGCCCCAACGCACGGCGAACCACGTCATCACCGTAGCCAGGAAATCAATGCAGCTGTGCAAAGCTTCTGACAGCACCCCAAGCGAACCCGTGAGGAGCGCGATGGCGAGCTTGCCTACCGCCAGAGCAGCGCTGGCGAGCATAGAAAAACCGGCTACGGTGAGTTTGGCGTTGTTCTGTTGGGTCATGGCGTGCAATTAGCCCAAGCCCAGCGGCGGCGAAACCCAAAGCTGAAGAAAAATTCAACGCAGCTGATAGAACTTTTCATCAACACTGAAATCGAGCGACCTTGCCGGGTCGCGCGGCCTTGGTGCATTGCATCTATATGAGCGAGCCATCCTCACCTGTGATTCTGCCCAGCCGCAAACGCGCCGGGGCAGGCACGTTCGGTGTCCTTTTTCTGCTTGAATCCTTGACGCGCGCCTTCAATTCCGGCGTTCTTTCAATTCAGGCCTATGACATTTTGGGGGCGAGCCAAAAGGTGAGCCTGCTCGGAATTCTTGTTTCAGGCACCGTGCTGGCTGTCACGCTTTTCTTGCCAGTGCTGTTCGGCCGAATGCGCCGCCGCTGGGCCTATAGCCTGGGTTGCCTGCTGATGATCTGCGGAAGCATAGCGCTTTCAACCTTCACTTTGCCGGGGCAGATCACCGGCACCATGATGCGCAATGTCGGTGCATCCATCACCAATGTAACACTCCAGCTCTACATCCTCGATCATATCCGCAAGAGTGAACTCACAACAAGTGAGCCCTTTCGTCTTGCTCTTTCGACAGCTGCCTGGGTGCTGGGCCCATATTCCGGTGTCTGGCTCTATCAGCACTATGGACCACTCTTTCCGCAACTGGCCGCCATGGCCTCAGGAGCCTTTCTGCTTGCTACCTTCTGGTATCTGCGCCTGAATGACCCGCTGACGTTGCCGCAGGGCAACATGGCGCCCTTCAATCCTTTGGCCAATGTGGCACGTTTCGCCGCGCAGCCCCGACTGCGCCTCGCTTGGGTGATTGCTTTCGCGCGTTCTTGTTTCTGGGCGTCGTTCTTCACATATGGCCCTTTACTGATGATTGAGGGAGGTTTGGGGAAGGGGCCCGGGGGCCTGATCATTTCTATTAGCCAGCTCTTCCTCTTGTCTGCCTTTGTTTACGGACCCATTGCAAAACGCAGGGGCGTGCGACTTGTCATTGCCGGCTGCTTTGCGCTGATTTCTCTGGCATCAATCTGTGCGGGCGCATTTGGAACATCCCACGCCATCATCGCAGCCGGTTTCATGCTGGCAGGCGCATTGGCGGCATCCGGTATAGATAGCGTTGGGGGCATTCCATATTTGCGCGCCGTGAAATTCCGTGAGCGCCAGAGGATGACTGCAGTCTATCGCACCTTCATCGAATTCTCTGACTTGGTTCCTTCGATGATTTATGCCGTAGCGCTGCGCTACGCCGATGTATCGATTGTCTTCCTTATCTTGGGTGGATTTGTGAGCTTTGTCAGTCTTTTGTCGTGGCGGCATCTGCCCAAGGGAATGTAAACTCCTTCTCACGGAGAACGTCATGACCAAGCCCATTCTATACATTGGAAATCGCAATTATTCGTCCTGGTCGCTGCGGCCCCACATGGCCCTCGCCATGGCGGGAATCGCGTTTGACGAAAAACTCATCCGCTTTGGTGAGCCTACCTTCAGCAGGGCCGTACGCCGCATCTCCAAGGCCGGTCTGGTTCCAATCCTTGAACACAACGGCCTGAAAATATGGGACACCTTGGCGATCATGGAATATGCGGCAGAGACGTGGCCCGGGAAGAACCTGTGGCCAAAGAACAAGGCCGCCCGCGCGATGGCGAGGTCACTCGCTGCGGAAATGCATTCTGGCTTTCGCAATCTGCGCACTGATTGCCCGATGAATCTGCGCTGGGGGCCAAAGCCCTATCCCGTTTCAGAAGCGGTGATGAAAGAAGTTGCTCGCATGGAACAAGCTTTTTTCACGGCCCAAAAATCTTTCGGCAAAGGCGGACCCTTTCTCTTCGGCCAATTCTGCATCACGGATGCGATGTTCACGCCACTGCTGAGCAGGCTGGAGACATATTGCGTCCCAGTCTCTGCTCGAACCCGTGCCTATATGAAAGCAGTGTTTTCAACTGCGGCCTTCAAGCAATGGAAGGATCTTGCGCTCAAAGAGCCTTGGATTGTTCCTGAGGACGAGGTGATAGGCTGAACAAAGCCACAGCTACTGATTGGTGCAGAACCAACCGTGCTTGCCTTCCGCACGCATCCATTGTGCATGAATGGCAGTATACATGCTGCCCCACTTCTTCTGGCATTCTTTAGTAACAAGCACAAACTGGCGCTGACGCTCAGCACCTTGAGGTTCAACCGAACCCGACAGAATGGCCCTGTGCCGATGTTTTTTGGCAGCAAAGCCGTCAGTTGAAAAACCCGCCGAAACAAACAGGCAGGCAACCAAAATTCCAAATTTTTTCATGATGTTCCCCTAGTCGCAGGGCCAAACTGCCATCCCAGGTCGCATTTCGTCAAGCACTTCTCGTAATTTTTCCACCCGCAACGCGCTGGATCTGCCCAGCCAGCTCAAGCTCCATCACCACCGCCAAAACGTCCTCGGCAGCTCCACCGCTTTCACGCACCAGATCATCGACATCGCAAGGCGAAGGTGAGGTGAGGGATAGAACTCGCGCGCGCAGCGCGGCGGGCGGCGCAGTGTCGATCACGACGGCCGCTTGCTCGAATGCGAGACTCGGCTGGCTTTGGATGGAACCCCCGAACATTTGGATGGCATCAGCCGCCCGAGTCAGAACCTGTGCGCCGTCCTTGATGAGTTGATTGCTACCTTCACAGCGCGGGTCAAGCGGCGAGCCGGGAACTGCAAACACATCACGCCCTTGTTCACCTGCAAAACGTGCCGTGGTAAGCGACCCAGAGCGGAGTGCCGCTTCCACAACAATGGTTCCGCGTGCCAGGCCCGCAATCAGACGGTTTCTGCGTGGGAAGCTTTCTGCCTTTGGCACGGTGCCTGGCGGCATTTCTGAAAGCAGCACGCCTTGCTCGGCAATGGCGCGTTGCAGTTTTTCATTTTCGGGCGGATAGAAATGATCTACGCCGCCCGCAACAACAGCAATCGTGCCTAACGCGAAGGATGCTTCATGCGCAGCGGTGTCTGTGCCGCGCGCCAAGCCTGAGACAATGATGAAGCCGGCTTCAGCCAACTCGCGGGCAATCATGCGTGTGAAGCGCAGGCCAGGAGCAGATGCGTTGCGCGCGCCGACGATGGCAAGTGCGGGGCGTTGCAGCATCTCCAGCCGTCCACTTATGCAAATCAGCGGCGGAGCGCCTTGCGCTTCACGCAACAGGGCGGGGTAGTCTGGCTCGCACATCGCAATGTAGCGTGCTCCTGAAGCTGCGGCCCGCTCGAAGTCACCCGTTGCGCGTCCCTCATCATAGAGGCGTAATGGCCGTCGTAATCCGCCTCGCTGAGAAAGTTCCGGCACCGCTGCCAATGCTGCCTCGGCTGTCTCGAACCGATTGAGCAATTGCTGAAACGTGGCCGGACCCACATTTTCGCTCTGCGCCAACCTGTGCCATGCCAATTTTTCGGCGTCTGAAAGGAGCCGGAGTTTCATGCTTGCTTAGAGAAACTCGACTTCGGCTCTGTGCCTGCGAGAAGGCGCCGGATATTGGCATGATGGGTCAGGGCCACAGCAGCACCCACCACCGCCACTGCCCAGAAGTAGGTTGGAGCCAAAAACCAGGCAGCAATCACACCAACAACAATAGCGCTCAGGGCAGAAAGAGATGAAATGCGCCGCATAGCGAATGCCGCGATCCATGTCGCCAGCGCGATCAACGCTACGGGCCATGACCAGCCAAACAACACCCCTGCCGCAGTGGCCACACCCTTGCCCCCTTTGAACCCCAGCCATACCGGAAAAATGTGGCCCACCATGGCGGCAAAGCCGCCGAAAACTGGATCGAAGTTCCCGCCCATCCAGTTCCCAAGCAAAACGGGAAACAACCCTTTCAGCATATCGCAGAGCAGGGTGAGACCAGCAATGGCCTTGTTGCCAGTGCGCAAGACATTGGTGGCGCCAATGTTGCCAGAACCAATCTTTCGAATGTCGCCAAGCCCAGCTGCGCGTGCAAGCACCAGCCCAAACGGGATGGAACCCAATAGATATCCAACGATGATGACGATGGCGCTGCCCCGCATTGTTCAGCCAGCGTAAGTGTAAACCACATGGCCCGCAACCACCGTTTCGACGGCGCGGCCCTCCATGTTGCGGTGTTCAAATGGCGAATTTTTGGAGCGCGAACAGAGCGTTGTGGGTGTAACCTTCCAGGCAAGATGAGGGTCAGCAAGAACGAAGTCCGCCGGTGCACCATGGACTAGCTTGCCCTGTGGCAAGCCCAAAAGCCGGGCCGGATTCTCACTCAGGACTTCACAGATCCTGCCTAACTCAATGTTTTCATTGTTGTAAAGAGAAAGTGCAGATGACAGCAGCGTATCCAATCCAACCGCCCCAAAGGCCGCCTCACCAAACGGCAGGCGCTTGGTGTCTTCACTTTGTGGGTCATGCGAAGAGACCACCACATCAATGGTTCCGTCTCTCAAACCCTCCACCAGTGCCTTACGATCCTCTTCGCGCCGGAGCGCCGGGGACATCTTGAAGAAGGTGCGATAGGGGCCGATATCATTTTCATTGAGCACCAGATGGTTGATCGAAACACCGCAGGAAACCGGCAGTCCCTTGGCTTTGACGCGCCTCATGATTTCAACGCTTTCAGCACAGGAAATTTGCGCAGCGTGATAGCGGGTGCCCGTCATTTCGACCAGGCGCAAGTCACGTTCCAGCATTACCATTTCGGCAAAGCCGGAACTTCCTGCAAGCCCTAGCCGTGTTGCGGCTTCACCAGAATTCATCACACCCGTCGCCAGCGCGGGGTCTTCCACATGTTGCACCACCAACATGCCGTGATCGCGCGCATACATCATGGCGCGCCGCATCACACCGGCATTGGCAACCGCCCTGTTGCCATCGGTGATCGCCACAGCGCCGGCCTCTTTCACCAGACCGATCTCAGCCATCAATTCGCCTTGCGCGCCACGCGTAATTGCAGCCATTGGCAAAACCCGCACCTTGGCTGTATCGCGCGCCCGGCGCAGCACAAAATCCACCATAGCGGCATCGTCTATCACCGGCTGGGTATTGGGCATCACGATCATAGTGGTGACACCACCTGCCGCCGCTGCCTCTGAAGCAGAAGCCAAGGTCTCCCTGTATTCCGTCCCTGGCTCGCCAGTGAACACGCGCATGTCGATGAGACCGGGCAGCAGTAACTTGCCCTTGCAGTCCACGATTTGCGCTTCACCCACGCTTTGGGCCGTTACGCCCGCGCCGCATGCGACAACAGTCCCAAACTCAACAAGCAGCCCGCCGTGCCCGGTAGACAATTGCGCATTCACATAGGCTTTCTTCATGCGCCGCCCCCCAATTGCCTGCGCTGGTTGCGCGACAACGCGTCCAGCACCGCCATCCGAATGGCCACGCCCATTTCCACTTGCTCGCGGATCACACTCTGCGCGCCATCTGCAACTGAGGAATCAATTTCCACACCGCGATTCATCGGTCCGGGGTGCATTACCAATGCACGCGGCTTGGCCAGCTTGAGTTTTTCCTCAGTCAGACCATGGAAGTGATAATACTCGCGCTGGGAAGGCACATAAGTGCCGGCCATGCGCTCAAGCTGCAACCGCAGCATCATCACCACATCAGCGCCGGCGATGCCTTCTTTCATGTTGGTGAAAACCTCAACCCCCATGCGTTCAATGCCAGCGGGAAGCAACGTGGAAGGTGCCACCACGCGGACCACCGCTCCCATCTTGGTCAGGAGATGAATGTTCGAGCGCGCCACACGGCTGTGAAACACGTCACCGCAGATCGCTACCACAACGCCTTCCAGCTGCCGCAAATGACGCCGAATGGTAAGTGCATCAAGCAAGGCCTGGGTTGGATGCTCGTGACTGCCATCGCCTGCATTGATTACTGCGCAGGAAACTTTTTGCGAAAGCAGTTCGGCCGTGCCGGAGGATTGGTGTCGTACAATCAAAAAGTCAGGTTGCATGGCATTGATGGTGATGGCCGTGTCCAGCACCGTCTCGCCTTTTGAGATCGATGAGGATGAAACCGCCATGTTCATCACATCCGCGCCCAGCCGCTTTCCGGCAATCTCAAACGAGCTTTGTGTGCGCGTGGAGTTTTCGAAAAACAGGTTCACCTGTGTCGCCCCAGCAAGAATGCTATGGCGCTTGTCGGCATGGCGGTTCAACTCGACATAGGTGTCGGCCAAATCCAGCAGACGTGAGATTTCGGAAACGGAAAGATCTGAAACTCCCAGCAGATGCTGGGCCTTGAAGATCGGTTGACGGGTGATTGTGTTGGCCATCAAAGCTGCGGTGTAGAGGATGGCGGGCAGCCGCGCAAGGCAGCAATGCCGCTCGTCAACAACTCGCATCAGCGCGCGTCCAGCAACCCCTGCAGAATATAAGCCGCTGCCAGCTTATCCACATTGTCGGCGCGCTTGGCGCGGCTGATATCGGCTTCCAGCATGGTGCGCTCTACGGCGGCGGTGGAAAGGCGCTCGTCCCAGAAAATGATGGGAATGATGGTCAGCTTTTCCAGATTGCGGGCAAAGGCACGGGTGGATTGGGCGCGCGGGCCCTCTGTGCCATCCATGTTGAGCGGCAGGCCCAGAACCATCAGGCCAATGCCTTCGGCCGCCGCGAATTCAAGCAAAGCCTTGGCGTCAGCTTGAAACTTCGTCCGCGTGATGGTTTTGCGTGGGGTGGCGATGGAAAGCGTAAAATCCGCTGTGGCCATGCCGATGGTCTTGGTGCCGAGATCGAGCCCCAGAATGCGCTTGTCAGCGGGCAGGGCGGCCAAACTGGCCCGGGCGATTTCAAGGCGGTTGCTCATGACTTTTCGCCTCTTACATGCCATAGGGCGGTGATGACACAGGAAACTTCTTGGCCCACGGGCCCCGTCGTACACCCCAAGCCTCCGGGCACGCTGCCAGACTTGCGCCCGCTTCCAGGCCGCTGGCTGCGCCTTGATCCGCTGAACACCGAGCGCCACGGCCCATCGCTTTGGGCCTCAATTGAAGGCAAAGACGAAGCCGGCAAGCTGTGGACCTACATGGCCTTCGGCCCCTTCGCCGACCGCGCCACTTTCAATGAGTGGCTCAAGGCCCGCCAGGCCCAGAAAGACGCTTGGTTCTATGCCTACGTGAAGCGCGACACGGGCGAAGCCCTCGGCATGGGTTCGTTCATGCGGGCTGACCCAGCCAACGGCGTCATAGAAATTGGCTCCATTTGGCTCTCCAAGGCCCTGCAGAGAACCCGTGAAGGCACTGAGGCCATCTATCTGATGATGCGCCATGCCTTTGATGATTTGGGCGTGCGCCGACTGGAGTGGAAATGCGATGCGCTCAACGCCCCTTCGCGCCGGGCGGCCCTGCGCTATGGCTTTGCCTTTGAGGGCATTTTCAACCAGCACATGATCATCAAGGGCAAGAACCGCGACACCGCTTGGTACACGCTCCTCGACAAGGAATGGCCGCGCGTGAAACAGGGCTTTGAGGCTTGGTTGGCAGAGGGTAATTTTGACGCGCAAGGCAACGAGAAAGCCAAGTTGCGGGTGGGCTAATCCCCTGCTATCCAGCGCCGCAATAAGGATTCACTCATGTCTGTTGACGCAAAAACCGTGCGCCGCGTGGCGCGCCTCGCCCGTATCAAGGTCGAAGAAAATGACGTTCCCAAGCTGCAGGACGAGTTGAACGCCATTCTCGCTTTCGTTGAGCAACTCAATGAAGTGAATGTAGACGGCGTTGAGCCCCTCACATCGGTTGAGGCAATGGCCATGAAAAAACGCAAGGACGTAGTAACCGACGGCCACTATCCCAAGGCCATCGTGGCCAACACGACCCATGAAGACGATTTCTTCATGGTGCCCAAGGTGGTGGAATAATCATGTCACTCACATCCCTCACCATCGCCGAAGCCCGCGAGATGCTGCGCAAGAAGGAATTCTCGGCGCTGGAACTCACCAACGCCTATCTTGCAGCCATTGAAAGAGCCCAGGGCTTGAACGCCTACATTGTCACCACGCCGGACCAGGCCCAAGAGATGGCCAAGGCTTCCGACGCCAAACTCGCCAAGGGCGAGGGCGACGCACTGGAAGGCATTCCGCTTGGCATCAAGGACCTCTTTGCCACCAAGGGCGTTCACACCCAGGCTTGCAGTCACATTCTTGACAACTTCAGGCCCGGCTATGAATCCACCGTGACGCAGAACCTGTGGAACGCGGGCGCCGTCATGCTTGGCAAGTTGAACATGGACGAGTTCGCCATGGGCTCGTCCAATGAGACCAGCTATTATGGGCCTGTCACCAACCCGTGGCGGCGCAAGAATTCCAACGCAGCGCTTGTGCCCGGTGGCTCATCAGGTGGCTCGGCCTCGGCTGTCGCAGCCCATATATGCGCAGCTGCAACCGCGACAGATACTGGCGGTTCCATCCGTCAGCCCGCCGCCTTCACCGGCACAGTGGGCATCAAGCCAACTTATGGCCGCTGCTCACGCTGGGGCATTGTCGCCTTCGCCTCATCGCTCGATCAGGCAGGGCCAATCGCGCGAGATGTGCGCGATGCAGCTATCATGCTTAAGGCCATGGCAAGTGTTGATGACAGAGACACCACTTCAGTCAATCTGCCTGTGCCGGACTATGAGGCCGCTCTCGGCAAGCCTCTAAAGGGCCTGCGCGTGGGCATACCCAAAGAATACCGTCCCGAAGGCCTCTCCACTGAAATAAACGCCTTGTGGGACAAGGGTGCCGCGTGGCTGAAAGAGCAGGGCGCCGAGATTGTCGAAATCTCTTTGCCACACACCAAATATGCGCTGCCCGCCTATTATATCGTGGCACCGGCTGAAGCGTCGTCCAACCTCGCGCGTTACGATGGCGTGCGGTATGGCCTGCGCGTGCCGGGGGAAGATCTGATCGACACCTATGAGCGGACCCGAGCGGCAGGTTTCGGCCGCGAAGTACAGCGCCGCGTGATGGTGGGAACTTATGTGCTTTCGGCCGGCTATTATGATGCCTATTACGTCAAGGCACAGAAAGTCCGTACACTGATCAAGCGCGACTTCGACGAGGCTTGGGCCAAATGCGATGTGGTGTTGACTCCGGCGACACCGTCTCCAGCTTTTGCGCCGGGCGAAATCACTGACCCAGTGGAAATGTATTTGAATGACATCTTCACCGTCACAGTGAACATGGCGGGCCTCCCGGGCATTGCCGTGCCAGCAGGGCTTTCGCAAAGTGGCTTGCCACTTGGCCTGCAGCTCATTGGCAAACCCTTCGATGAGGAAACGCTCTTCAAAACGGCCTTCGCCATTGAACAAGCCGCAGGCAAGTTCACCGCCCCGCAATGGTGGTAAGGTTCGCCAGCCTCGTTTTCTTCGCACTGGTCTCCGTGGCGCAGGCCAAGCCATTACTGGTGGACGACGCCCAACTGGCTTCTCTGCGTGCCAATGCCAAGGTGGTCTCCAGCCTGCTCAAGAAATGCGACAAGGAACTATCTGCGCCAACCCACGCGGTGGCGGATTTCGCGCCTGCGCCCCGCTACACAGCACAGGGCGCAAACCCTGATGATGACCATGCCAAGGGGCTGACGGGAGACATCCGCCGCGCCTATCGCGCAGCACTATGCTTCCGTCTGAGCGGCAACACTGCCTATGCCAAACAGGCTCAAACTACCACAGACACCTGGGCCAACACCATGAAATCGGCGAGCAGTGCTCAAGGCCGCAGTGATATCAATTTCAACATCGCCCAGCTCATTGTTGCTACGTCATGGCTAGAAGGCGTGAACGGATGGAGCGCAGCGTCCTTCAAATCTTGGCTCGAATCTGTGATCACGCCCTTGACGCTGAGCGCCGAGCCTAACAATCGCGGCAATTGGGGCAACTTGCAGGATGTGGCCATTGCCGCATTCACCGACAATCAACCCGCGTTGAACAAGGCAGCCTTGCGCTGGCAATCACTGGTCGCATCTCAAATTGCCGATGATGGCACGTTCCCGCTGGAAATCTGCCGCAGCAACTCCTCCAATCACTGCGATGGTCCAGACAAGGGAGTTAACGGGCTCGCCTATACACACTATGCCCTGTTGCCGACAACGATTGCTGGCGCCATTTTGCAACAGGAGGGAATGGCTGCTCTTCCGGCTGACCCCACTTCAATGAAGCTGGCGGCCGCTTATCGCAAGACCCTGGGGTTCACATTGCATCCAGAAACATTTCCATTTTTCATTTCCAACAACAACAAACTCAACAAGATTGATTATTGCAGTTATTTCCCACTGCTGCGGCGCGAATTGGCCAGCGCAGGACTGACCTCAGTTCCGACTGAACGCGAGCACGTATGCAGCGGAGACTACTGGCTCTTACAAACCTTGTTTGCGAACTGAATTTGCTGGACCATCCGTTGATCAATGTAACCAGCCTTGGCGGAGTCTAGTGAAAAGGCTTCCCTCCAGGAGGCAGTGTGGCAATCAGGTAAAACCATTTGGCCGTAATGCGTGGCCCGAGCCTTGCGCTGGAGACTCGCTGTACTGGTTGCAGCAGCCAGTAGAATGAGAAGGCCGACAGCGGCAACGATTGAGAAAATAGCACGTACCACGACGCTTTGCCCCTTGCTCGTCTCTCTATTGTTCGGCCCATTTGCCTGCGCCGCATGACGGGGCAATGACATCTTCGCGAACGCGGGGTGTTTGAGGCTTCCAATTTCGTATCAATAGAAAAGGCCCACGCGTTGATACGCGCAGGCCTTGTCTCACACTTCCAAATCAGTGTGGTGTAGGGCTTAGCCCTTCACATTCCAGTTGCCGCAAATGCCGTTGTCGAGGCAAGTCTTGCTATAGAATTTCATGCCTTCCGGCGTATTCAAGATGAAATCTGACTTCTTGTTGCGGGCTTCAGCCACACCTGCAACGGCCGTGGCGGCAATCAGCGAAACGATGGTGAGAGCGATAAAGTTCTTCATGATTCTGTTCCTTTCAAATTGGTTGACGCGCTGCATCTCGCACTCCGGCAAGACAGCCCGGTTACAGAACCGTGACACCTATATGACTGTGGGTAACTCAAAAAAATTGAACCCAGAGATCATCCGGGCTCAATCCAAAATAGAGACTATCGAGGGCTCAGCCCAGCTTCACCAGGCGAAGATAGGGTTTGAGCGCCTTCCACCCCTGAGGGAATTTTTCCTTGGCGGCCTCATCCGAAACAGAGGCAAGAATGATTGCGTCTTCACCTTGCTTCCAGTTCGCGGGAGTGGCCACAGACTTGGTGGCAGTGAGCTGCAACGAATCAATCACGCGCAAGATTTCATCAAAGTTGCGCCCGGTGCTCATTGGATAAGTCAGGATCAGCTTGATGCGCTTGTCGGGCCCGATGATGAACACATTGCGAACTGTGGAATTGTCGGCCGCCGTACGGCTCTTGGCATTGCCGGATGCATTGGGGTGAATCATGCCATAGAGCTTTGCTACGGTAAGATCGCTATCGCCAATCATTGGATAAGTGACATTGGCACCAGTGACGTCCTTGATGTCATTCTTCCAGCGCAGATGATCATCCACGCTATCCACTGAAATACCAATCATTTTCACGCCACGTTTGTCAAACTCGGGTTTTTTCAGCGCCATAGCGCCTAGCTCAGTGGTGCAGACGGGGGTAAAATCCTTCGGGTGAGACACGATCATGGCCCAGGAGCCATCGATGTAATCGTGAAAACGGATACGGCCTTCGGTGGTGTCGGCCTCAAAATCAGGGG
>JANPHF010000044.1:0-14286 GCA_031424315.1 Aestuariivirga sp. | reverse complement strand
GGAAACTTACATCACGGTGGACACCGAGTTCCTGCGCGAAACCACTTATTACCCCAAGCTCTGCCTGATCCAGGTGGCGGGTGAGGAACTGGCCGCACTGATAGACCCGCTTGCACCCGGGCTTGATCTTGCCCCCTTCTTCGCGCTGATGGCGCAAGGCAGCGTTTTGAAAGTCTTCCACGCCGCCAAGCAGGATTTTGAAATCATGTACTTGCTGGCAGGCGCCCTGCCCCATCCGGTGTTGGACACGCAGATTGCTGCCATGGTCTGCGGCTTTGGCGATCAAGTTGGTTATGAGGCCATCGTTCGGAAACTGGTGGGCGCCGGCATTGACAAGTCTTCACAATTCACCGACTGGTCGCGCCGCCCGCTCACCCACAAGCAGCAAGCCTATGCCATTTCAGACGTGACGCATCTGCGCGGCGTTTATGAAAAGCTGAAACAGCAGATCATCGAGAATGGCCGCGAACAATGGCTGGAGGCCGAGCTTGCCTCGCTGACCGATCCAGCAACTTACAAGGTCGACCCCGAGCAAAGCTGGCGCCGCGTTAAGGCACGCATCCAGAACAAGAAGCAACAGGCGGTTTTGATGTCGGTCGCCGCCTGGCGCGAACGCGAAGCCCAGAGCCGCAACGTGCCGCGTGGCCGCATCCTGAAAGATGATGCCATTGCCGAGATCGCGATTCAAATTCCGCAAACGCCGCAGGATGTGAATGAGCTGCGCCTTGTTTCAAGAGGGGCCGGCAACTCATCCATGGGTGTGGCCATTTTGAAGGCTGTTCAAGAGGGCCTCGCGCGGGAACCCGACTCGATTCCCGGCAAGCCAAAATACGAAGAAATGTCGTCTTCCGCCCTGGCGGCGGCTGAGATTCTCAAGCTGGCGCTGAAGATCACTTGCGAAAGCCACGGCCTCGCCCCCAAGCTGATCGCCTCAGCCTCCGAAATCGAGGCGCTGGCGGCGGATGACAACGCCGACGTTCCCGCCATGAAAGGCTGGCAACGCGAAGTCTTTGGCAATGTGGCGCTGGATCTGAAACACGGCCGCGCCGTGATTGGAATGGAAAATGGCCGCGCTGTGATCTTGAAGCGCTAGCTACTTGATCATTACTTTCGGCTTCAGGCCCATCTCGAAGGCCAGTTCGCTCAAGCGCTTTTCCACGCGCTCGCCCATCAGGTCTTTCAGCTTTTCAGGCAGCGTCAAAACCAACTGCTTGTCGCCGCTCAGCTTCAATCCGATCTTGGGCAACATGCCGGGCATGGCAGCGGAAAGAATATAGGCAAGCCGGAATAACGAGCTGAGCAAATGTGCGCGCTCAATCTGCCGGTCATCCAGCAGCCGCGTCATGTCATCACGCATCGCCTCGCCGTCATAACGGTAGAACACCGTGAGTGCCAAAAACACGCGGCCCGGGTGGTCAATGCCCACAAAGGCCGCCTGCGCAATCATCCCCAGTGAACGTTCAGCGCGGTAGTCGGGATGGGCGCGCCAGCCGATGTCGGCCAGCAGGCAGGCAGCATAGCGCAGGCGCTTTTCAGTCTCTGTTTCGGCCAAGGCTTTCTTGCCGAACAACTGGTCTGTCCAGTCACACAGTTCCAATTCATGCGCCGGAGAACGGGCATAGCGCCGCGCAAAATCCCAACAAGACGAGAGCAGCGCGTCATATTCCATCTTCTTGCGCGGCAGCTTGGAATAGAGCAGCCCCTCGCGCACACCGTAGACGGAAATCACCACATCGCGCGCCTGGCCAAAATGCATCAGGCGGTCGAGGATCATCGCACCATAGGGGAGCGTATCAATGCGCGCCTTGGACATGTCCTTCACATCTTTGAGCGACGTTGCTGTCAGCCCCGCCATCAGTTCCGAAATGCTCATCGCTTGCGCACGCGTCATTTGATAGTGATGCAAAACGTGCAGCGGATAATCCGCCTGCGCCATGTGCACCCGAGCAAGATTTCGCCAAGCGCCGCCCACGGCATAGAAGGTGCGGCCCTTCAGCTTTTGCAGAATGGTCGTCTTGGCCAGATAGTCATCCACAATGCCTTGCGCGCGGTCCATGTCGCCGCCCGAAAGATCGATCAAGCGCAATGGCCCAATCGGCAGCGTCACGCCATCATTGAGACGCCCGTCCTTGATGTCGATCAGTTCCAGCGAACCGCCGCCAAGATCGCCTGCCAGACCATCGGCCTCTGGCGTGCCTGAGAGAACGCCAAGTGCTGCAAAGCGCGCTTCTTCCTTGCCGGTCAAGACGCGGATGCCAGCCCCCAGAGCTTTCTCGCATTCATCAATGAAGGCTTCGCCATTTTCGGCTTCACGCGCCGCTGCCGTGGCGAGTGCATAAACTTCCTTCACGCCGATCTGCCGGGCCAGCGCGCGAAAGCGGCGGAGCGAGGCCAACGCCCTGGAAACCGCGGCTTCATTCAAGCGGCCAGTGATGGCCACACCCTTGCCCAAACCGCACAGCACTTTTTCGTTGAAGATGGGTGAAGGCGAGCGGCGCAACCCGTCATAAACAACAAGGCGCACCGAATTGGAGCCTATGTCCACAACCGCCACAGGGCGGTATTTCGGTGGTTCTGTTCTAAAGCCTGTATGCCAACTCACTTGACGCGCTTTGCCCTGTTTTTCTGCTTGGCTTCCATCTTGCCAGTCAACGCACTGCCCCGTCCAGACAGGGATGGGTTTTCCATGAAAAATTGATGCGCGTTGAAACGGGGATGCTTTTCATCAATCTTCACGCGGGTGAAAGCGCCATCTGATTGCAATTCCCAGCTCTGCTCGGTGTCGCGCATGTTGGCCACCATGATCTGGTCAAGGATTTGCTCATGCACGGTGGGGTTATCAATGGGAATCAGGGTCTCAACACGGCGGTGCAAATTGCGCGGCATCCAGTCGGCCGAGCCGATATAAACCTTGGCCTTGGCATGCGGCAGCCCGTGCCCGGCGCCAAAACACACAATGCGTGAATGCTCCAGAAACCGGCCCACAATGCTTTTGACGCGAATGTTTTCCGAAAGCCCCTTGATGCCGGGCCGCAAGCAGGAAATGCCCCGCACCACCAGCTTGATCTGAACGCCAGCATTGGAAGCGCGGTAAAGTGCGTCAATCACGCCGGCATCCACCAGAGAGTTCACCTTGCCCCAAATATGCGCGGGCCGCCCAGCCTTGGCATGTTCGATCTCTTCCTCAATATGCTGCAGCAGCCGATCCTTGAGGTTGATGGGAGACAGCGCAATCTTCTCCAAATCCTCCGGCTGGGCATAGCCGCTGATGAAGTTGAATACGCGCGCGGCATCTCGCGCCAAGGCCGGATCGCAAGTGAAGAATGAAAGGTCAGTGTAAATCTTGGCCGTGATCGGGTGATAGTTGCCAGTGCCGAAATGCACATAGGTTCGCATCGAACCACCCTCGCGCCGCACCACCATGGACACCTTGGCATGAGTTTTGAGTTCGAGGAACCCAAAGACAACTTGAACGCCCGCCCGCTCCAAGTCGCGCGCCCATTGTATATTGGCCTCTTCATCAAAGCGCGCCTTCAGTTCCACCAGCGCGATGACGGATTTGCCCGCCTCAGCCGCCTTGGCGAGTGCGGCCACAACGGGTGAGTTGCGCGAGGTGCGGTAAAGCGTCTGCTTGATCGCCACCACATCTGGGTCTGCCGCCGCCTGGCGGATGAACTGCACCACCACATCGAAAGATTCGTAAGGGTGGTGAACTACAAAGTCCTTCTGCCGAATGGCCGAAAAAATATCGCCGCCATGGTCGCGCACCCGTTCAGGATAGCGCGGCACATAGGGGGTGAATTTCAAATCCGGCCGCTCATCCAAAATAAGCTGCTGTGTATCGGCAAAGCCAACAAGACCTTCAGTGACGATGGTCACATCATCCGAAACGCCAAGTTCATCAGCAATGAAAGAGCGCAATTCTGCCGGGCAGTTAGTGTCTACCTCCATGCGGATCACCTGCCCGCGGCGTCGGCGCTTCAGTGCGCTCTCAAATAGACGCACCAGGTCTTCGGCTTCTTCTTCGATTTCAATGTCGCTGTCACGGATAATGCGGAACAGGCCCGTGGCCAAAACCGAATAGCCGGGGAACAAGCGCGGCAGAAAAAGCTCCAGCATATGTTCCAGCATGATGAAGCGCGTCTGCTCCCCAGGCATGCGGATGAAACGCTGCAACAGCGAGGGAATGGGCAAAAGTGCTCGCATACGGTTGCCATCCGCCCGGCGCTTCAAATCCACCGCCATCACAAACCCGCGGTTCAGGATGAAAGGAAAGGGATGGGCCGGATCAATGGCAATCGGTGTGACGATAGGCAGGATCTGTTCGAGGAAGCGCAGGTCCAGCCAATCACGTTCCAGCTTGTTGAGATTTGCGGCATCGACGATCGATATGCCGTTGACCTTCAGTTCGTCCTTAAGCTGAAGCCAGCGCCTGTCTTGCTCGGCCATCAATTCTTGCGCGCGTGTGCGGATGAGATCGAGCTGCTCTGCCGGTGTCAGCCCATCCTGGCTGATCTCCGCCACCTGTTCGCGCAACTGGCCCACAAGACCCGCAACACGGACCATGAAAAATTCATCGAGATTGTTGCCCGAGATCGAAAGAAAGCGCAGCCGCTCCAGCAGCGGGTGGGCCGGGTTTCGCGCCTCTTCCAGCACCCGCATGTTGAATTCAAGCCAGGATAGCTCGCGGTTGAAAAAACGCTGCGGGCTGGCAACCAAATCGGCGGTGGAGCTCATGTCATTCATGCAACCCTCATTATAGCCCAATTTGACAGTTTGATGAACGCAATCTCAGGCGTCGTTAAAGAGTTCTGGATTGCTCATCTTGTTCATCACCCGGCCGACGAAGTGGCGTGTGATCTCGGCTTTTTCGGCCAGCGCCAGCCGGTCAATCTCCGCCACCAGCTTGCGCGCGCCATCAAGCGAGCGCGGCATGCGCAAAACCACATAGGAAATCAGCGCTTCGTCCACGGCAATCTGCCGATCAGCAAACAGCTTGACCAGCACGCCACGCAGCAGCGCATCATCAGGTGCCCCGATCCGCACCACTGGAAAACTCTGCAGCCGCGAGGCCAGATCACGCAGTTGCACCTGCCATTGCGAAGGCTCGGTGCTGGATGTGATGAGCAAATGCCCGCCTTCCTGTCGCGCCACATTGGCGGCATGGAAAAGGGCGGTTTCATCAAAGGCTTGGGGCCTCAAGTCTTCGAGGGCCAGCGCCTTCGATGAGAAGGAATCCGCCACATCTTCGCGGCGTAATTCCCCCGCATTCAACACCTTGGCCCCGGAACGCGCCTGCCACACTTGTGCAAGGTGGCTCTTTCCCGAACCCTGCGGCCCCACCAGAATGGCAACATGCGAAACCCAGTTTGGCCACTCATCAATTAGCCGCACAGCCGCCGCATTGGCTTCCGAAACCAGAAAATCATCCCTTCCGGTGGCGGCACGCAGCGGCAGGTCTAAGACCAGCTGTTCAGGCCTGATGCTCATTTCGCCTTCTTGGTCGGGCCAAGATAAATTTCAGATGAGAGATAGCGCGCCAGCCCATGGCGCACCAAGACGCCCGTAGTGGCCGCCAGTGGCACGGCGAGTAACAGGCCCATGATGCCAAACACATAGGCAAAGGCCAGAATGGCCAGCATCATCCACACCGGGTGAAGCCCGATCGAATGCCCTACCAGCTTGGGCGAAAGCACATAGCCCTCCAGAAACTGGCCCAGCGCCAGAACGGCCACCACGCCCAGCAGATGCGCGTCAAACAGGCCGAATTGCAGCGCGCCAACCCCAAGCGCCGTTGCCCCGCCTGTCAATGCGCCGAAGAAGGGAATGAAAGTGAGAAGCCCAGTCATGAGGCCAATGGCCAGGCCAGACTTGAGGCCTGCGAACATGAAACTCAGGCCATAAAACACCGCAAGAATAAGGCACAGCGTGCCCTGCCCGCGTATATAGCCAGCAAGCGCCTTGTCCACATTGCGCGCAATGGCACGAATGTTTTCCTGCTCGTTGCGCGGCAGGTAGCCGTCGACAATCGCCACGATGCGATCCCAGTCATTGAGGATGTAGAAAGCCACGATGGGCGTGATAATCAGGAGCGAGAACAGGTTGATGAGGGATTTTCCGCCCGACAACAATGTCGAGCCCAGCGACACCACCCAGCCCAGCAGTTTGTCGCCATAGTTGGAGAGTGTGGTCTGCAAATCTCCACCGTTTTCCGGCAGCATGGCCCGCAGCCAATCCGGTGCGTTGAGATTGACGAAATCCACAACCTGTTTGGTCAGCGTCGGGAAATCGGTGATCAAGCGGCCGATCTGCTGGCCGAGAACAGGCACCACAAACACCACACCCAAAGCCAGCAGGAACAGGGCGGAAAGGGTGATGATCGCCGTGGCCGCTGTGCGCGGAATTCCCCGTGCCTCCAGCTTGTCAGCCAGAGGATCGAGAAAATAAGCTAGCACAAAGCCGGCGATGAAGGGCAGAAGGATGTCCTGCAGATACCAGAAAAACAGCAGCGTCAGTGCCAGCGCCACCAACCAGAAAATAATCTGCCTTTGCATTATTCTGCTTCCGCCATTCCGCTCATATGGGCGATCCAAACCTTGAGATAGGCCGCGCCCGAAGCCAATGTGAAGATCGCTACCAGAATTGCAACCCCCTGCAACACAGGTTCGGGCGGGATGGTGAAACTGAGATTGGCCAGAACCAGCGCCACATAGACAATTTGCATGAGCGTGTTGGCCTTGCTCACGCGCAGGGGCCTCACCGGATAAGGCTTCTCCATGAAGCGCGAAAGCAGCAGCGCCCCGATGATCAGCACATCGCGGCTGATGACTGTGATCACCAGCCAGGGCGCAATCAGGTGCAACGCACCCAGCGCGGCATAGGTTGAAACCAACAGCGCCTTGTCGGCCAGTGGGTCGAGATAGGCGCCAAGCTCCGTTTGCGAATTGGTGGTGCGCGCCAGCCAGCCATCAATCGCGTCCGTGAGGCCAGCCAGAATGAACACACCAAAGGCCAGCGGATATTCGCCCGAAATCAGCAGCCACACCGTCACCGGCACCAGAAGGATGCGGGCGATGGTGATGAGATTGGGGATGTTCATGCCTCAGAAGGTTCCGATCACCCAGCTTGCACCCTGATGGTCAAGCCTGAGGCCGGTGGCCTGGAGGGAATTGGTCAGGTCTTCCACCGCACCCGTATAAAGCAACTTGGCGGATGCGCCCTGAATGTCGAGCGAGGTCACGTCCAGCCCCACCACACCCGGCGTTGAAAGAATACGTGCGCGAAGGCCGTTCCACTGCGAAGGGCCCTGGAATGGTATGGCAACGGCCAATGATAGCGGGCCGGCCACCTTGGCTGCCAGTTTCGCCTGGTCGGAGCGGAACTTGTCGGTCATCAACGTCTGGAATCGTTGCGCGGCAAGCGTCGAGCTATCATTCAGCACACGCGTGTCGGCCGTATAGATTTTGTCGATGGTGATTTTGCCGAGTGGTGATGAGCCCACCACCTTGGCATGAATGCCGCCATCCGGCGCTGCTTGTGCAAAGGCAACAAGCAGCGTCTTCACATCATAGCGTCGGCGCAGCGCTTCCAACTTCACCACATTGTTCTCCGCCACATCCTTGGGCGAAAGTGTGGTAGCGTCATCATCGTCACCAAGTGGAATGATGATGGGGATCTGGGCTTGCGACGAATGCAAATCCAGCCAGGCCTTCCGCCACGGATTGTCGTCCCACAAAATCAACTGGCCCTTGTCATCCTGCCAAACCGGGATCACCAGCATGGCTGGCCCCTGCTCTTCCGGCAGCCTCACGCCAAGGGCAGTCAGCAATGGTATTACCTTTTCAGGCAGAAACCTCACGGTGAAGGCGGCCTGATAGTGGCCGGGGCTGATTGTCTCTTTCTCAATGGAAAGGGACTTGAGCAATGGCATCACTTGCTTCTGATCAAGTTTCCCCAATTCCTTTGCGGCTTCGGGTGAGCCGAGGTTTTCCCCAAGCAAAGCAATGGCTTTCATCTGCGCATCAATGATGGCTTTGTCCTTGGCGATTTTCGCGGAAGTGTCGGTCTCATCCACTTCCACGCCTTGCACGGCATAAGGGTTGGTTTCAATCGGGCCGGACGCACGGGCGAAGCCCGCGGAAATCAGCAGGCAGAGGGCGAGAATGGTGGAAAACTTGATCAAGGTACTTCGGGCTTTATTCCGGTTCAGAATCTGGTATGGCCTTTGCCACATTTCACCCCTTTGAGGCAAACCTTTGGCATGACTGTTCCGGCCCCCAAATCCAATGCGCTTTCCTATGCAGATGCGGGTGTGGACATCACCGCAGGCAACGATCTGGTGGACTTGATCAAACCGCTTGCCAAATCCACCCGCCGCAAAGGTGCTGATGCAGCTTTGGGCGGCTTCGGTGGGCTGTTTGATCTCAAGGCTTGCGGTTTCAAGGACCCGGTTCTCGTCGCCGCCAATGATGGCGTGGGCACCAAGTTGAAGCTTGCTATTGACAGTGGCATCCATCGTGGTGTGGGCATCGACCTTGTGGCCATGAGCGTCAACGACCTTGTTGTGCAAGGTGCTGAACCCCTGTTCTTCCTCGACTACTACGCCACTGGCAAACTGGATGTGAACGCCGCGCGCGAAGTGATCGCGGGCATCGCCGATGGCTGCAAGCAAGCAGGCTGCGCGCTCATCGGTGGCGAAACCGCCGAAATGCCCGGCATGTATCACGGCGGCGATTATGACTTGGCAGGCTTTGCTGTGGGCGCGGTTGAGCGCAAAAAAATTCTCCCGGCCAAGGATGTGAAAGTGGGCGATGTGATTTTGGGTCTTGCATCAACAGGCCCCCATTCCAATGGCTATTCGCTGATCCGCAAGATTGTTGACGTGAGTGGCTTGAAGCTCACCGATGCCGCCCCCTTTGCAAAAGGAAAAACGGTGGCTGAGGCCCTGCTCACGCCTACGCGCATTTACGTGAAATCGATTCTGAAGATGTTGAAGAAGCATTCCTCCATCAAGGCCTTCGCCCACATCACCGGCGGCGGCTTCACCGAGAACATTCCGCGCGTGTTGCCTAAGAACACTGTGGCCGCGATTGACCTTTCCGCTGTGCCTTTCCTTCCCATGTTTCAATGGCTGCAAAGAACCGGCGGCGTGGCCGAAGCTGAAATGCTTCGCACCTTCAACTGCGGCATTGGCATGATCGTGGTGGTGAAGGCCAAGGATGCCAAGGCCATGGCCCAGGGCTTCAAGCGCGCGGGCGAAAAAGTCGTTACCCTCGGCGCCATCCGCGCCCGCAAAGGCAAGGAAGCGCAAGTGGCTTATTCGGGTCATCTGCCCGAATGAAAAAACGCGTTGGCGTTCTCATTTCCGGCACGGGCTCCAACATGAAGGCGCTGGTCGAGGCCTCGCGCCAACCGGATGCGCCCTTTGAAATTGCCTGTGTGGTTTCCAACAAGGCCGATGCCGGTGGCATTGCCTGGGCCAAGAATCAAGGCATCGCCACTCAAGTGATCAGCCACAAGGGTTTCTCCACACGTGAAGCTTTTGATGCAGCCTTGAATGATTATCTGCAAAGCCAGCAGCTCGACATCATCGCCTGCGCGGGCTTCATGCGCATCATGACTCCGGTTCTCATCGCGCCCTGGGAAGGGCGCATGTTGAACATCCACCCATCTCTGTTGCCGCTCTACAAGGGCCTTCATACGCATCAGCGCGCGATAGAAGCGGGCGACAAGGAGGCTGGTTGCAGCGTGCATCTTGTGGCGCTAGAGCTCGATGGCGGCCCTGTTCTGGGGCAGGCGCGCGTGCCCATTTTGGACGGAGATACGCCGGAAACGCTGGCCGCCCGTGTTCTGGTGGAGGAGCACAAGCTCTATCCCGCACTGTTGGCCGAATTTACCCGTACCCTTGCACCGCGAGATAACAAGAATTAAAACCTAGGATTGAAATCCATTTGCCGGGCCTTGGAGGGCACCTGCAGCGGATTCTCCATTTCTCCGCTGTACCCCTACCGCCCTCACTCAGGATCGCGCCATACGGGCTTCTAATAGCCTTTAAAGCCTATTGCAGGAGTACAAACAGAGAATCTTGTCAGACCTGCGAACTGGCAATCTCCCGCGCCCGCTCGTCCTTCCAGCGCGCCAGCAGCTTCAGGCGCGGCTCGCGATAGCGTTCTTCAAGCGGCATCATCTCCGCTATCCGGTCGCTGCGGAAGTGGCGAAAGCCCTGCCGCAACTCGCACCAGGCCACCACCAGCCGCTGGGCGTCGAAATAGGAAATGGCAATAGGCCAGATCACACGTTGCGTGTGGCTGCCCTGCTCATCCACATAGTCAATCTCAACCTTCTTCTGCCCACGAATGGCTTCACGCATCGCCGCCACATCCACCTTGTCTTCCGACAAGCCAAATTTTGGCGGCGTGAGCAGTGGCGCATCAAAAAAGAACGGCCGCAGCGCTTCAGGCAACACGGCACCTATTTTGGCCACAACGTCATCTGCCGCGATGGAAAGCGCCTTGTCACCTCGCCGCTGCACCCAGGAAAGGCCCAGCATGATCGCTTCCAACTCATCAGACTTGAACATCAGCGGCGGCAGATCATAACCCGCTCCCAGCACATAGCCCACGCCCGCCTCCCCCCGGATGGGTACGCCATCAGTGATCAGGTCGGCAATGTCGCGGTAGAGCGTCCGCAACGAAACTTCCAGCTCTTCAGCCATGCGGCTTCCCGTCACTGGCCTACGGTGGCGGCGCAGAAGCTGGATGATGCGAAGCAGGCGGTCGGCGCGTCTCATGCTTTCAATTACCCCAAACCTGCTGACATCATGCTGTCAGCAGTGTTGGACTATGCCCCGTGTCAGCATATGACAGCAAGAGCGAGGAAACCCTGATGTTGGAACTTTATGTTTATGGCCCCCACTTCGGCCTGCCCGATGGCAGCCCGTTCTGCATCAAGGCGCTCACTCTGCTCAAAATGTCTGGCTTGGCCTTTGAAGCGCAGAAGATGAATTTCAAGGAAGCCCCAAAAGGCAAAGCGCCCTATTTGAAGGATGGCAACGAAATCATTGCCGATTCTCACCTGATCCAGCAGCACCTTGTTGTTCATCATGGGGTGGATTTTCTCAGTGGCTACACGGGTGAAAAGCTCGCCACGGGTTTTGCCGTATCACGCATGATGGAAGAGCACTTCTACTTTCTCTCCATAAACATCCGCTGGCTGCGCGACGACAACTTCTGGAAGGGGCCATATCAATTCTTCGCTGGTGCCCCCGCCCCCATCCGCCCATTGATTGCCCGGATGATCCGCAAGAAAGTGGCAAAGACCCAACATCTGCAGGGTCTAGGCCGCCACACTGCTGAAGAACGCCTGTTCATGGCCACGGGCGATCTAGAGGCTGTAGAGGCCCTCCTCAGCAAGAACCGTTTCCTGCTGGGCGACAAGCCTTGCGGGGCTGACGCAACCGCCTTTGCTTTCATCTGGGCGGCCGAATGCCCCTTCTTCAAAAGCGAGATTGGTGATTACATCCGCTCCCGCCCAGTGTTGATGAAATATGTGAGCCAGATGCGGGCTCGCTATTTTCCGGAAGCACCATGACAGGTAAGCGCGAGACAGACCGTATATTCGCAGAGGCAGTCGCGCCCTACACGCCTGCGGTTCGCGCTAGGCTGGTTGAACTGCGGAAGCTCATTCTCCAGCAGGCGGAAAGCACTGAAGGCGTTGGCACGCTTCTGCAGGCTCTGCGCTGGCAGCAATTCAGTTTTCTCACAATCGAAACCGGCAGTGGCAGCACCATTCGGATCGACGGCAGACGGGACGATCCCAACAAACTAGCGATCTATTTCCATTGCCAAAGCGGGCTTGTTGACCATTTCCGCCAGCTTTATCCAAAGACTTTCTCCTACGAAGGCGTGCGCGCCATGATTCTTGACGTTGCTGAGCCCCTCGCCCGGCCAGAACTGGAGCATTGCATTTCCCTTGCCTTGACGCATCATCTGCGCAAGAAAACGTCAGCAAAAGCCGGAAGCAAACATGCATCAACACCACATCATCATCGACACCGATCCAGGCCAGGATGACGCGCTGGCCATTTTGCTGGCCCTGGCCTCGCCTGAAATTGAGTTGATCGGTATTTGCGCTGTTGCCGGCAACGTGCCTCTCTCACTCACTGAAGTGAATGCACGGAAAATTTGTGAATTGGCAGGCAAGCCAGTGACAAAGGTTTTCGCAGGTGCCATCCGCCCCATGCTGCGCCCACTGGTCACGGCTGAGCATGTGCATGGCAAGACAGGGCTTGATGGCCCAGTTCTGCCTGAGCCCAAAATGCCATTGCAAAAGCAGTATGCGCCAGACTTCATCATCGACACGCTGATGAGCCGCCCCGCAGGCACCGTGACTCTTTGCTGCCTTGGCCCGCTCACCAATATTGGCATCGCCCTCATCAAGGAGCCACGCATCGCATCGCGCATCAAACGCATCATCGCCATGGGCGGCGGCTGGTCGGAAGGCGGCAACATCACGCCAGTGGCTGAATTCAATATCTATGTCGACCCACAGGCGGCAAGACTGGTATTTGATTGTGGCGCGCCGATCACCCTCATCCCGCTGGATGTGACCCATCAGGCCCTCACCACCCGCGTGCGCATTGAGAAATTCCGCGTGATGAAGAACAACACCGGCCCTGCTGTGGCCCAGTTGCTTGATTTCTTCGAGCGCTTCGATGTGGAGAAATATGGCACCGATGGCGGCCCGCTGCATGACCCTTGCGTGATCGCCTGGCTGCTGCACCCTGAAATGTTCACCGGCAAGGATTGCAATGTGGCGGTGGAATGCGAGAGCGAGCTCACCATGGGCCAGACGGTGGTAGATTGGTGGCGCGTGACCAACCGCCCGCACAATGCCCATGTGGTGCGCGGCATCGACCACGGCGCCTTTTTCAAACTGCTAACAGAACACTTGGCGACGCTCGCCTGACTCGTTCCTTTCGCGCTACCGAGAACCTGCCCTGAGATTGGGACTGCTGGCTCTCAGATTGGCCCAGCATTTTCCAACGGACTTCGCGCGGTGTGTTTGGCACTGCGCTGAAGAATGAATTGGGCTGCAAAGAGCAGGATGAGTGACGTCATCAGAACCACCGTTCCCACTGCATTGATTTCAGGGGTAACACCGCGTCTGATGGATGAGAACACGTAGATGGGCAGCGTCACATTGGGCCCGGCCACAAAAAACGTGATGATGAAATCTTCGAAGGAAAACGTGAAGGACAGCAGAAGCCCCGCGAGGATTGATGGCATAAGCAGTGGCAGCACAACCTGCCTGAATGTGCCCCAGGGGCTGGCATAGAGGTCTTCCGAAGCTTCTACCAGGCTGCGGTCCATTCCCGTCAGCCGGGCACGCACGAGAAAACACACGACCGCAAGATTGAACAGCACATGCGCGGCAATCACTGTCCACACGCCCATTTCAATTTTGATCTGCCAGGCGGATTCGAGAATAGGGTTCACCATTCCGAACAACGTGACAAACGCAATCAATGTTGAGATGCCAATCACAATTCCCGGCACCATGATGGCGATATAGAGCAGCGCGTCATAGATTTGGCGGGTGCGGCCACGCACGCGCTCCAACCCCAATGCGGTCATGGTGCCGATGACGGCGGAGAGGATGGCCGTGGAGAAAGCGATCAAGAGACTCGTGCCCAAGGCCTGAAGGATCAGAGGATTAGAAAACGCCTTGCCATACCAGGCCAGCGAAAAGCCCTGCCAAGACATGGCATAGCGCCCCGCGTTGAAGGAAAAGCCGACAATCAGCATGATCGGGAAATACAGGAAGATGTAAATCAGGACGGCGTAAATGCGCACTTTTTACACCATCACTGCCCGGCGCTGATCGCCGCGCCCCAGAACAAAGCGCATGTAAAGATACATGGTCACAAACATGATAAAGACCAGGGCGACGGAAACCGCAGCGCCGAACGGCCAGTTGCGCGATTGCAGAAACAGGTCAACCAGCGCATTGCCGATGAAGTAGACTTTGCCGCCGCCCAGAAACTGCGGCAGGATGTAATCTCCCATCAGCAAAATGAAAACGAGCATCGACCCTGTGGCCACGCCGGGCAGAGACAGCGGCAATGTCACCTGCAGGAAGGTGGCCAAGGGACGCGCACCCAAATCGGCGGACGCTTCCAGCAGGAGCTTGTCGAGCTTTTCCAGACTTACAAAGATTGGCGTCACCATCAAAGGAATGAAGCCATAAACGACGCAAATAAAGATGGAAAAGGGCGTGTTCAAGATT
>JANPHF010000043.1:0-3225 GCA_031424315.1 Aestuariivirga sp. | reverse complement strand
CGCCGCAAATCGTGCCGCGTTTGATAAATCCGGCCCAATGCTGTTGCCGCGCGCGTTGACCTCGTGACACGCCGCGCAATTCGCTTTGCCAAAAAAGATTTGTTCACCCGCGAGCAGATTGCCCGTCGTGCGTTCATTGGTATTGGCAACAGGCGCACCGCTCAAGCTGCGCAAGTAGGACACAACTTGCCAAATCTGTTCGGTAGACAAGCGGCGGAACGGCGGCATTTGCGTGCTGGGAACGCCGTTGCGAATGTTCAGGAAAATTTCACCATCCAGACCACCGTGTTTGAAGGTGCCACCGACCAGCGCAGGCGCACGGTCGCCACGCGCTTCGCCGCCGTGGCACGATTGGCACGCCTGTTCGTACAAACGTTTGCCGCTCGCAATCGCGGTCGGGTTTCCAGCCAGCGGATTCTTTTCGTTTTGCTGGGTATGCTCCTGTGCAAAAAGCACGACGGCGCTCACAAAAATCCATAACAAACAGGCACCTTTTGGCCTCAACATCTTTTTTTTCATATATTATTTTCAATTGCCCTATCGAGTAATACCAGACCAACGGTTTTGCGGGTACTATAGTTTTTAAGAAAAAGAATTTTCGGATGAGCCACAGAGAACACAGAGGACACGGAGCAAGCGAAGTTGTGAGAGACAGCAAAAGCAGGGGTGCCCACGACATCCAGTGCTGACTTTTCTCCGTGTTCTCCGTGTTCTCCGTGGTTTTATTTTTCTTGCAAGCTATAGCACCAAATGCGGACAGTTTTGTCATAGCTGCCACTAATCAAGGCTTGACCATCAGGGCTAAAAACAACGGCGCTTACTCCTTTTTCATGCCCCGTAAGCGTTTGCAGTAGCTCTCCCGTGGCCAGCCTCCAGAGCTTAATAGATTTATCTTTGTTATTCGCACCGGCACTCGCTAACACCTGCCCGTCAGGGCTAAAGGCAACCGATTCAATGGCCCCGTCAAGGATTGATCCTTTGTGCGCAGAAAATGTTTGACGCAATCCCCCGGTTGTCACATCCCAAAGCTCCACATTCCCATCCTGCGAACCAAGGGCCATCGTGCGTCCATCAGGACTGAGCGCCATTGCATACTTCGCCCCGCTGCCATCAGCGGGTTTGAGCATTGGAATTTCACCCGTGCCGAAATTCCAGAGCTTAACTTCCCAGTTACACAAAACAGCCAGGATGCCCCCATCAGAACTGAAAGCCACTGAGCGAACATCATCTGAATGCTCAAAAAAATTAATTTCCTGTTTCGTTTTCCAGTTCCACAACTTCACGATTTTGTCGGCGCTGCCACTTGCCAGTATCTCGCCATCAGGACTGAAGGCCAGGGCCATAACATCACCTGAATGGCCAGAAAAAGTACAGATTTCCCGCCCCGTTTGCCAGTCCCATAGCTTCACGGTGTCGTCGGCGCTACCGCTCGCGAGCACCTCACCAGCGGGACTAAAGGCCACTGAATAAATAGCCTCTGCATGTCCTGCGAGAGTGCGAAGTTCCCGTCCCGTTTTCCGGTCCCACAGCTTAATGGTGTAATCCTCACTACCGCTCGCAATAGTTTGCCCATCGGGGCTTATCGCCACGGTTCTTACGGCGGCGAACCATCCTGAGTGGCCATTCAATTCAGCAAAAAGCTTGAACTCCAGCGGCATTGAATTTTGGCGTGCAGTATCTGCGTCGGTGCTGGTACGGTTATTGTTACCGCTCTCGCTGTAGGCATTATCGCGGCTAGAATAAGCGTCGGTTTTATCGGGGGCGAGTTCGCTGGCTTGGGGAAAATCAACCAAAGCGGCTTCCATTTTCCCTTCGTCTGAAGCCTGTAACGTTCGGCTCAACGCTTCTGGCTGCTCCTCTCGCTCCGGTGGTCTTAGCGTTGCTGCCGCTTTGTTCGGTTGTCGCTCTTGTCCTGACGCCCCTGCTTGTAGCCGTTCCTGATACTTGGCTTCTGCCTCGGCTAAAATTGGTTGCTCAATGCGTTTGACATCTACCTCTTTCAGACCCAAATCTCGCTGCCGCAACTCTAATTCTTTCCTGATTTCATCACTGAACGGGTAGCACCCTTTTTCGATCAACTTCGTGAGTGTTTTCCGATAATTCTCCCGGTCTTTTTCATACTTTCGATAAGGCTCATAGGCCTGGAGTTCTATTTCCCCGGCTTCTTCAGCGGTCAACCCTAATTCTTCCCGCAGCTCATCCAAAGTGTCACGTTCAATGTCGGAGATAACGCTATCCGAGAGCGCTTCTTCCACCTTTTTCAGAAACCGTTCTTTGAGAGCTTTCTTTTGGGCAGCTTTTTGCTGCCGCTGCTCCAGCAACGTCTGGGCCGTCGTCCGAATCCCCTTCGCCACATCCACAAAGGCTTCGTTTTGATTGGTCCAAATGGCAATCGCCTTTCCATCTTTAGGAAACGCCTGGAGTTTAGCAAACGGCAGCCAGGACCAATCACAAGGTTCCAGGATTACGGGGACGACGATAGCGTCGCCGTTCTCATGTCGCTGCATAGCCTGTGACAGTTCAATGTTGGAGCAATAATCCGAGGCGACAAAATCGGGACTAATCAACAACAAGATAATGTCCGCCTTGTTTAAGTTGTCATCAATTTGATCCGCCCATTCGTCCCCGGCTCGAAGCTGGCGGTCATGCCAGGCTTCGATAACCTTTTGCCCTTTCAACGGAGCCAGATGTTTATCCAACTGTTGTCTGAGGGTTTCATCCCGGTGGGAATAAGAGATAAAGAGCTTGACTGATTCTTCCGACATAAATCCTCCAGGTGCGTGACTACAACGGAAATTAAATTTTCGGGGGTGCGGGATTCACTTCCCTGACTTGAATATTGTGCTTGGCGGCGTAAGCTTTGCCAGTAGTGCCAAGAGCTTTGTATAGTTCTTGAAACCTTGCGGAATACTTATCCTGAATTGTTTTTTCCAGTGCGGCAATTTTATCGGCAGGAGCACCTTCATCATACAAGGCCGCCAATTGAGTATATTCACTTTTATAAACCGGAATAACAAATTCATATAGTGCAAGTGATGCACTTAACATCTCTTTCGTCTCTTCATTACTGCTCAGCGCCTTCACTTTTCCATAACTGGTTTCGGCTGCTTCCAGTTTTGTTTTCACCACTTCCGCCCGTTTCATGGGAGCAGTAGCACCTGTTTTTTCATCCGTCAGCTTTACCGAAGGGCTGGCTAATTCCCGTTGCATGCCCGACCCGGCAAA
>JANPHF010000042.1:0-108257 GCA_031424315.1 Aestuariivirga sp. | reverse complement strand
TCGGCTTCCACGAAATCGCGCGTGGTTTTGATGATGAGCTTCTGTTCGTCGGCGAGATTGAAATCCATGGGCGCCTACTTGATATGAAAAGTTTCGATATGGCCATCAATGGCAATATCCTGGCCATTGATCATGAAGGCTTCGGGGCTAGCAAGGAACACGGCGAGATTGGCCACTTCTGCGGCTTCGGTGAAGCGGGCGAGAGATTGCTGGCTCACCAGTTCTGCCGCCACAACTTGCGTGCCTACACCGCGCAGTTCGGCTTCGCCAGCGATCACGCGGTCAATGCGCGGGCCTTTGACGGCG
Organism: Aestuariivirga sp.; assembly: GCA_031424315.1. Taxonomy (GTDB): domain Bacteria; phylum Pseudomonadota; class Alphaproteobacteria; order Rhizobiales; family Aestuariivirgaceae; genus Aestuariivirga. The sequence goes on along the minus strand of JANPHF010000042.1, from coordinate 107,951 downwards.
CCAGGGCAAATGGCGTTGCAACGCACGTTGTAGGGGCCCAGTTCGATAGCGAGTGATTTGGTTAGGCCAATGACACCCCATTTCGCCGCGGCATAGGGCGTACGGTTGCCAAATCCGAATTGTCCGGCGTTGGACGACATGTTGATGATGAGGCCGGATTTCTGCGCCTTCATCACAGGTGCGGCGCGGCGGGCACAGAGGAACTGTGCGTCGAGGCAGACCTCAATGCATTCGCGCCAATCAGCGAGTTCAATATCATCCACCGGGGCTGTGGGACCCTTGATGCCCGCGTTATTGACCAGCACGTCAAGCCCGCCCAGATCGTCCAGCGCTTCATCAAACCAAGTGTCGACTTCGGACTCCAGACGCACATTGACCCGCGTGGCGGCAATGTCGGGATGTGTCGCGCGGAAGACCTTCAACGCCTCCTCGCTGGCATCACAGATGTGAACGCGCGCGCCCTTGGCATGAAAGGCCTCGGCAATGGCCTGGCCAATGCCGGATGCAGCGGCGGTTATCATGACACGTTGGGACATGGGATCCTCCCGGATCAGCCTTTTTTCTTGTTCGCGGCCTTCTTTGCGGGGCGCTTCTTTGCCTTCTCTTCGCGCTCCAACACCAGCCCCGCGCCGATCTTGTGCTTCTTGAACAGTTTCATCATGTCCACAAGGATGGCGTTGCGCTTTGCTTCGATCTTGGCGACGCTGCGGCCTGCGGCCTGCTTATCCGTGCCTTCGATCAGGCGTTTTTCCAGCGCATCATTCCACTTGGGAAATTTGAGATCCGTCCAAGGCAGTTCCAATGTGGGGTCAAACTGCTTGATGAAATCGCGCATGCCGCCGGGGCCGCCGCCCACATGGTAAGTCATGAATGAACCCATGAAGGCCCAGCGCATGCCAGCAGAATAGACAATCGAGTCATCAATATCGCCGGTCGTGCCGACATCTTTATCCAGAATGTGCAGCGCTTCGCGCCAAAGGGCCTCTTGCAAGCGGTCGCAAATGTAGCCGTCGATTTCTTTTTTGAGGCGCAGGACCTGCATGCCTACCTGCTCGAAATAGGCGTGAGCACGATCCAATGCTGCGGCATTGGTCTTGTCACCGGGCACAAGTTCGACGAGCGGCAAGAGATAGACCGGGTTGAAGGGATGGCCAATCACTACGCGTTCCGGGTGGCGCGCGCACTGTGATTGCAGGCGCGAGGGCAGGAAGCCTGACGACGAAGACGAGAGAACCACATCTGGCCCGGCCACTGCATCCAGATCGCGGAACAGCTTGATCTTCAGTTCTTCACGCTCGGGTGCTGCCTCGTGGATGAATTCAGCCTTGGCTGCCATCTTGGCCAGATCGGTGGTGAAGCTGAGTTTGCCTTTCTTCTTTGGTTTGCCGCGCAATGCATCGAGCGAGGGCATGGCGGTTTTGATCTGCGCCTTCAGCTTGGCCTTTGCGGCGGGGGAAACGTCATAGGCGATGACATCAATGCCGCGGTGAAGTGCGCGCGCCGCCCAGCCAGCGCCGATCAAACCGGTTCCAGCGATGCCAATAGTCTTGATACTCATGGCTTTTTCAATCCCAGAATTTCGCGGCCTTCAGCGGGTGTGGCAACCTTAGTGCCAAGCATTTCAATCAGTTTCACGGCCTTTTCGGTGAGCGAACCGTTAGAAGCATAGACTCCTTTTTCAAGCCAGATATTATCTTCCAGCCCGACGCGCACATGGCCGCCGAGGAGAACGGCTTGCGCAACGGCATGAAATTGCTGGCGGCCAATGGAGAAGGCGGCCCAGACAGCATTTTCCGGCAGCAAGGCTTTTTGGTAGGCCATGGTCTCGGGTGAGAATGGCGCACCCCACGGGATGCCCAAGCAAAGCTGGTAGAGCGGCTTGCCCTCGATCAGGCCTTCCTTGACCATCTGATTGGCGAACCACAAATTGCCGCTGTCAAAGATTTCCATTTCTGGCTTCACGCCGTAAGATGCGATGAGCCTGGCTTGTTCGCGCAGTTGCGTGGGGGTTTGCACCACGATGCTTTGGCCATCGCCGAAGTTTAGCGAGCCGCAATCCAACGTGCAGATTTCGGGGCGCAACTCCCTCACATGGATGAGGCGCTCAAGCGGCCCCACCACGTCGGTGCCAGCGCCAAATTCCAGCGGCTTCTCGCCATCACCGATATATAGATCGCCACCCATGCCGGCGGTGAGATTGATGATCACATCGGTGTTCTTCTTGCGGATCAGTTCCATCACTTCGCGGTAGTAACCCACGTTGCGCGTGCCCTTGCCCGTTTTGGGTTCGCGCACATGGCAGTGCACCACAGTCGCACCCGCTGACGCGGCCTCCAGCGCCGCATTGGCGATTTGTTCCGGGGTAACGGGAATGGCTGGGTGCTTACCGACCGTGTCGCCTGAGCCAGTGACGGCGCAGGTGATGATGACTTTTGGCTGCATTGAGATCCTCCGATCAGGTGAGAATAAGTCATCACCCTTTGCCCCGCCAGCCAAATGAGCCTTGGCGCACTGGATTTGCGACCTGTGGCTGGTGGAAAATTTGAGACGCTGGTAAGCTTGATTCACGGGGTGATGGAGGAACTGCTCGATGCGACACATTGGTTATGCTGTGGCGGCTGCGATGATTTTGGTGGGCGCTGCAAGTCTGGCGGGGGCCGCACAGGCCGAAACCAAAACCTTTCCCAAGCCCAAAGCGGGGCCTTACCGCGTGGATTGGTGTTTCCAATGGGGCGCGGCCTGTGGCCAGCCAGCGGCGGACAAATTTTGCCAGAGCCTTGGTTATGTGAATGCCACTGATTTTGATCAGGCGCCAAGTCTTAACACCCTGGTTCCGCCTGTGGCCACCATCGTGCAAGGCACGGGGCAGGTTTGCAGCGCCGCAACGGGTGCGCCACATTGCGATGGCTTTGCGCAGATCACCTGCACGCGGCCAGACTTGCCAGCGCCGCCCCCGCCCATGCCACCACCCGGCCCGCCACCTGGTGGCGGTGCGGGAGGCCCGGACACGATCTACAAGAACTACCTGAAGCCCAAATATCATGGCAAGCGGCTTGGCTACTGTGAGAACCCGGGTGGTGGTTGTGGCCAGGACGCGGCCGACAGTTTCTGCGATGCCAAGGGCTTTGACGATGCTGCGAACTATATCCCGTCTCCGCCGTTGCCGCCGGGCACAACGCGCTTCATCGGCACAGAGCAAATCTGCCTGGGGCCGATCTGCAAGTCATTTATAAAAATCACTTGTGAGAGACAGCCTTAGATTCAAGGCTGGGCGGAGCTGCGGCTCCGCCCGACCGTCGTCTGATTGTGCGGGCTAGACCGAGTCTTGATCCTTCAGAACCACGCAGCCGGAAATCTTCCAGCTGCCGTCGGGCTGTTTTTCCATGAAATAGTACGCCTTGTAAGCCACGCCATCGGCGCCTTCGATGGCCACTTTTTCAAAAATGCGGCCATTGGCGTCGGTGCCGGTGCCTGTGAAGTTGTAGCTTTTGTTGCGGTAGACCGGCGGGTAGCCGCTTCGCACCATGCTCATGAAAATATCCGGCGAGGGAAAGATGGCCTGCACATTGGGTGCGGCATCGGAATAGGCGGCGGCGTTGTCGTCCTTGGCCATCGCATTTAGCTGATGAGTGATAATAGATTGAAACGTCTGCTCGGGAAGGTCATCGGCCCGTAAAGGCGCCGTGCCTGCCAGCCAGATTGCGACGAGAACCAAGAGCGAGATCCAACGCATTGAACCCTCCATGAGGCCTTTCGCTACCTATACGCACTTGCCCCGGCCTTGGATCAACCGATGTGAGGCAAAGCTAGGCCCCTGCCTGCCATTGCTTGATAGCCTCAATGGGGTGCAACAGCATCAGCACATTGAGTGCGAGATTATCACGGATCACGGCCAGCGCCAGAAGCTCCATGGCGACGGCGGCAACTACCACCCATTTCAACGGGGTGCGGCCCGCGATCCAGAAGCCCAGGGCCATGAAGGCAATGTCACTCACCGAGTTCACGATCGAATCGCCGAAGTAATCGAGTGAAATCGTGGCGGCGCGGTAACGCTCAATGATGAAGGACGAATTTTCGAGCATTTCCCAGCCTGCCTCTACCGCGATCGCAAGGGCAAAACGCCAGATCAGCGGCCAGCGGCGGAACAGCAGCCAGCAGCCTGCATAAAACAGGAAACCATGGATGATGTGAGATAGCGAATACCAATCCGCGATGTGTTGCGAATTCTCGGGGCTGTTCACCACGCCGTGCCAGAGTTTCACATAGCCGCATTTGCAGATGAAGATGCGGCCGTTGATCCATTCCACAAGGGCGGCGGCAAATGCCGCGAGAGTGAAAGCGAGAACGAAGGGCCAGGTTCTCTTCATGCGGCTAACTTGCCAGCGGAGATTTAAGCATTTCTCAAACCCAAAAGCGGTTTCAGATCACCTGCAAATTCCGCAGGCTCACATGGCCCTTACGGGCAATAATGATGTGGTCATGGATCAAGATGCCAAGTTTTTCGCCAGCTGCAATGATTTTCTTGGTCATGTCGATGTCGGCCAGTGACGGCGTTGGATCGCCCGAAGGGTGGTTATGCACCATGATGATGGCGGAAGCTGAAAGTTCCAATGCCCGCTTCATCACCTCGCGGGTGTAAACCGGTGTGTGATCCACCGTGCCGCGCTGTTGTTCCTCATCCGCGATGAGCTGGTTCTTCTTGTCCACAAACAGCAGGCGGAAACTTTCCTGCTCTTCATATGCCATGGCGGCGCGGCAATAATCGATGATGGCATTCCAGGAAGAAAGCACAGGCTTGTTCACCACGCTGGCGCGCGTAAGGCGTTGGGCTGCGGCCTGAATGAGCTTCAATTCGGTGACTATCGCGGGGCCCACGCCTTTGACTTCCTGGAGGCGTTCAGGCGTGGCGCTGATCACCTCAGCAAAGGAGCCAAAGCGCGCTAGCAGGGCCTTGGCGAGTGGTTTGGTGTCACCGCGCTTGATGGCGCGGAACAGAACCATTTCGAGCAGCTCATAATCGGGCAGGGCGGCTGAGCCGCCGGTGCGGAAACGGTCACGCAGCCGTTCGCGGTGGCCGAGATAAGTGAGCGCGCCGGAGAAATCCTCCATCCCGCTCTTGTTTGAAGGTGATTCTACAACGGGCTGAAATTCGTCCAAGCCGCTGGCAGGGACAGCGGTGGCGGCCGTTGGTTTTGGCTTGCCTGCGTTACTCACGCGTCACACCTGATAGGGTGGGCGGTCCAATCCCCCGGGAGACTTCGTGAAAATCTCGACCCCCGTTTCGGTCACGCCCACGGTGTGTTCAAATTGCGCGGAGAGGGATTTGTCGCGTGTCACCGCCGTCCAGCCATCGCTGAGGATTTTTACATGCGGCTTGCCCAGATTGATCATGGGTTCGATCGTGAAAATCATGCCGGGCTTCATCATCGCGCCATCGCCGCGCCTGCCATAGTGCAAGATGTTGGGGTGATCATGGAACACTTGGCCGAGGCCATGGCCACAGAAATCGCGCACCACGGAACAACGCTCGCCCTCGGCATAGGTTTGGATGGCATGGCCGATGTCGCCCAGATGCCCGCCAGGCTTCACGGCATTGATGCCGCGCATCATGCTTTCATAGGTCACGTCGATGAGACGCTTGGCTGCCACTGGCACATCGCCCACGCCATACATACGGCTGGTGTCGCCGTGCCAGCCATCCACAATGAGCGTAAGATCGATGTTCACAATATCGCCGGAGCGCAGTGGCTTGTCGCCCGGAATGCCGTGGCAGACCACGTGGTTCAGCGAGATGCAGCTGGCCTTGCGATAACCGCGATAGTTCAGCGTGGCCGGCAGGGCCTTGTGCTTGTCAGCAAAGGCCATGAAGAAATCATCGATCTCCTGCGTGGTGGTGCCTTCGCGCACCAAAGGCGTCACCTCATCAAGGGCCTGAGCCACGAGACGGCCAGCCTTGCGCATGGCGGCAAAGCCTTCTGGCCCATGCAGGCGGATGTGGGGTTGGGTTTCAGTGCGCGACATGATCTCTATATGGGCAACAATATTCGCGCGGTCAATGTGCGCGAAAACCAGTCATTTCGCGGTGGATCAGGCGGCTTGCTCGATGGCCAGCGCCTTCTTCACTTTTTCTGTCAAATCATTGCGGGTGAAAGGTTTGTTCACAAGATCAATGGTGTCCGGCAAGTCCTGCATCTGGCGCACTGATCCTGGCGCATAGCCTGACATGAACAGGATCTTGAGATCAGGACGGAACTTGATGGCCCTGGCCGCAAGCTCTGGTCCATTCATGCCGCCCGCCATGATTACGTCTGACAGCACAAGGTCAATGTCCTTGTTGTTCTGTATCATCTCAAGGCCCTCATGGCCATTGGTGGCGGTGATGGCCTCAAAACCCATCTCCTCGATCATCGCGGCCGCCACTTCACGCACGGAGTTATTGTCTTCCACCACCAGCACTTTCATGCGGCGGTGATCGCCTGATCCGATAAGTACATCCGTTGGTGCGCCGAATTCGCGCACCACTTGCTCGCGCATTTCGGCGGGCTTTTGCGGGGCCACAAAATTTTCGCGTTGTTTCAGGCGCGGCAGATAGAGTTTCACAGAAGTGCCAACGCCGACTTCGGAATAGATTTTCACGTGGCCGCCAGATTGTTTGACGAAACCGTAAATCATCGAGAGGCCAAGGCCAGAGCCTGCTTCAGGCCCCTTGGTGGTAAAGAAGGGCTGGAACACCTTTTCCATATTCTCGGGCGAAATGCCGGAGCCCGTGTCTGTCACCGTGATCTGTACGTATTCACCGGGTTCCACGTCTTCATGTTCGTCGGCATATTCGCGGTCGAGCACGCGGTTCTGGCTCTCCATAATCAGTTTGCCGCCCTTGGGCGCCATGGCATCCCGGGCATTGATGGTGAGGTTCAGGATGGCGGTTTCCAGCATGGTCTTGTCGGCTTTCACCGGCCAGACATCAGTGCCAGGGATCACTTTCAGATCGACGGCCTGCGTCGCCGCCTGGGTCAGCATATCTTGCATCGCCAGCAGCAGATCATTCACATAGAGTTCCTTGTTTTGCAGGGTCTGCTGGCGCGAGAAGGCCAGCATGCGGCGCGTGAGGTCTGAACCCTTGTCGGCTGCCTCAATGGCGGCGCGGATGCGCTTTACGGCGCGTTCGTCGCCTTTCACCAGTTGTTCGACAAGCTGCAAATTGCCCATCACAACCATGAGCAGGTTGTTGAAGTCATGCGCGATGCCGCCAGTGAGCTGGCCTACGGCTTCCATCTTCTGTGCCTGGTGGAACTTGTGCTCCAGCGCCTTGCGCTCGGTCACCTGCTGACAGGCGCCGAAAATGCTTTCAAGAACGCCCGCGGCGTCGCGCTCGGGTTCCATGGTGACGGCAAACCATTCCATGTCGCCGGCCTTGGTTTTCACGGCAATCTCGAGGTTCTTCACCTGCTTGCCGATCTTGGCCAGTTCCAGGCCCTCGACGAATTTTTCGCGGTCGCCGGGCTCGATCATCTTGATGAAGGTGTCGAGGTTGGGGTGAACCATGGCATCGGCCAGGCCAATGAGGGCTGCAAGTTCCGCCGTCAAGCGTGACACACCACTTTCAAGACGCAGCTTGAAGGAGCCAATGTGGGACACGGCTTGTGTGCGCTTCAACATCAGCTCGGAATTCTTCAGCCGGTCCAGCGTCAGCATCTCGTGGTCGATGTTGCGGCACAGGCCTACGCATTTCTTGGGGCGGCCCGTGGCCGGATCACGCACCAGGCCCGCCAGGCTTTCGATCCAGGCATATTTGCCTGAGCGGGTTTTAACGCGGTAGCGCGTCTGGAATATGTCGGTGCCGAAAGGCGCGGTGCGAACCTTTTCGTCAATGGTCTTGCCCACGTCTTCGGGATGGATGAGCGAATTGAAGGACTTGAAATCAAGCGCCTTCTCACCAATGGTTTCACCGAAGATCTCATACATTTCGGGTGAATTGTAAGTGGCGCCAGTTTCATAGTCGTGGTCCCAGAGGGCGTAGCCACCAGAACGCAATGCCAGATTCAGGCGGCGCTCATTGGCAAAAGCGGTTTCAACCTGTTCGGCCGTGCCTTGCTGGCCGATCAGCAGCATTTCAGACGTGCCATCAGGTTTGCCGTAGACCTGCGTGCGGAAGACCGATTTCACATGTGAACCCAGCGGTGGAGCATAGTTTACTTCAATGATGCTCTGATCGGGTTGGCGCGGGTCGGGCGGCAGGTGGCGGGCGGAAAGCATGGAAGAACCGAATTTCATCAGCGGTTTGCCGATGAGATCGCTCTTCTGACAATTCCACTTGGTGAGCAGGGCAGTGGAGACTTCCTTCACGGTCGCCTCCGGCATGTTCACAACCATGACATCGACATTCGCCAGCTCAAAAGCCGCCACCAGTGCTTCAATCATTCTCTCGCCCGCAAAGGAGTTTCCCAGAGGGCCGATCATGGTGGGTAAATATGAAGCAAGTGTTGATCTTTGCTCAACCATTGCACTTAATCACCGAAATCGGCAGGGAAGTCGCAAGAACGGAGATGATTCATGGATGACAAGTGGCAGAAGAGCTTTCCCGTTTCCTGGGACCAATTTCACCGTGATGCGCGTGCCTTGGCTTGGCGTCTTTCATCCTCCGGCCCGTTTCGCGCCGTTGTGGCGGTCACTCGTGGTGGACTGGTTCCGGCTGCCGTGGTGGCGCGCGAGCTTGGCATCAGGGTTGTGGAAACAGTGGGCGTTTCATCCTATGATTATGATAAACAAGGGCAAATTACAGTTCTTAAGAAGATTGCAGCCGATATCATTGGCGATGACAAAGGCAAGGGAGTGTTAATCGTCGACGACTTGGTGGACACCGGAAGCACGGCCAAGGTGGTGCGTGAAATGCTGCCCAATGCTCATTTTGCCACGGTCTATGCCAAACCGCAGGGACGCCCGCTGGTGGACACCTTTGTCACCGAAGTGAGCCAGGACACCTGGATTTATTTACCGTGGGACATGGAATTGCAGTTCAAGGCGCCGATCGGCCATAAGGCTGACGCTTAGGTTTCTGCATAATCCGCTTTGCGGGCCGGCAGGTGAGCAATGAAACGCTGGTAAGCCTCCGGCAGCTTCGGAACATGCATTCGAGTGCCGGATTGGAACGCATAGAGGCCCATGTCTGCCAGCTTGAAGGCTTCATCCTTTTGCATTCCAAAAATGGCATGAGCGGAAATCCGCCCGCCCTTGCCGCGCATAGTGATCCTCCCGGCATCCAGACATGCCAGGTCTTGCGTTCTACCGAACAAGGGACCAGCCAGAATGATGTCGGCTTCAATCTCTTTGCAGGCTTGCTCGGCGCGGGCCGCAATGTTCACTGTCTCGCCCAGCGCTGAATAGTCAAAACGGTTGGCCGAGCCCATGTTGCCCACCGTTGCTGGGCCAGATGCCAGCCCGATGCGGATGGAAATTGGCCATAAGCCGGCCTGCTTCAATGGCGACGAGAAGTTTTCATCTTTGTTCAGCCGTTCAAGTTCATCCTGGATTTTCAGCGCAGCGCAAGCGGCGCGATATTGATGCTCTTCAACCGGCAAGGGGGCGTTCCAGAAAGCCATCACAGCATCACCGATATATTTGTCGAGCGTGCCGTTCTCTGAAATCACCGCCTCGGTGCAAGCCGTGAGAATGGTATTGATGCGTGAAACCAGTTCATCCGGTTTCAGTTTTTCGCTCATGGGGGTGAAATTGCGGATGTCCGCAAACATCACTGTGATCTCACGCTGCTCGCCGCCAAGCTTGAGAGCTTGGGGGTTGCGCTCGATATCCGCCAGAACCGGGCCCGCCACATAATGCGCAAAAGCGTTGCGCAGCATGCGGCCTTGCCTGTCGGTCACCAGTAGTTTGAAGGCCAGAGTAACAAGGAAGATGGTGACGCAGGCCATCAGGGGAAACGTGAAATCGATCAATAGCCCGAATTGGACGAAACAAAACATGGTGATGGCAGCCAGGGACAGCAAGGCTGTCAGCAAGGTTGCGAGGAGTGGCCAGGGCTTCAGGCGATTGGCTAAGGTTGAAAACAGCAAGCCTGCAAAAGCGACGAAAAGAAATTCTGCTCCGGCGGCACCTTCCGGGCGATGGAGGAATTGGCCCGATAGGATTTGCTCCAGCGCCTGAGCGTGGACTGAAACGCCGGGGATGGCTTCGCCAAGGCTTGAAGTGCGGGTGTCAAGCAGGCCCGTGGCCGATGTGCCGATGAGCACGATGTGCCCTTCTATCTTCGGGCGCAACGCATCCAGACTGCCGTCTCTCAAGAGCCGCGCGGCGGACACGTAAAGATCCGGAGCGTCATGTCTGTAATAGATGGGCAGTGAACCTTGTTCCGAAGTCGGAATTTCAACCTGACCGACGCGGATGGATGTGATCGCATCTGCCGTTGTTGGAGAGGCATTGACCACAATGGTGTTTTCGCCCTGGGCCAGCCGCAGTGCCTCCAGCACCAGTCCGGGGTAATAGCGCTGGCCATCACTCCACAGAAGCGGAAGGGTGCGCGCCACGCCCCCGTTGCCGGCAAGGTCAATGTTGATCAAACCAAGGCCCTGGGCCGCGTCATTGATGGCGGGAAGATTGCTGATCAGGCCTGAGGCGCGGGCTGGCGCATCCCTTGCGGGCAGACCTGTTTCGGCAAAGCTGGCCTTTTGTGGGAAGGCTGTGCTGGAAGCTCCCGAGGTGGCAGCTGCTGCAGCCACTGTTGGAACTTCCTTAATTGCGTTGGCGAAGGCCAGGTCATAGTCAGGCAAGCCAATTGCACTTTGGGCCAAAATGTCATGCAATACCGGGTTGCTGGCAAGCATGGCTGGCGACAAACGGTCCGGCTCCGGGAAGATGATGTCGAACACCACCGCTGAGGCGCCGAGATCCTTTAGACGTGTTACCAACAGTGCCAAACGGTCACGCGGCCAGGGCCATTGGCCGACTTCATGCAAGGATGCTTCGTCAATGTCGATGACAGTGACCGGCTGCGGCGGAGACTTCCGCGGCATGGCAACCTGAAGGGTGTCAAAACCCGCGGCGCGGAGATTGGCTACAACTGGTGGGTCTGCATTGCGCAATGCAAGAAGCGCAAGGCTTGCCAGAAGCCCCAGCAGGATCCCTAATATTTTTGATCTTGTATTCACCGTTTTTCAGATGCCTGTCGCGAAGGTGAAATGAGCACTAAAAAACGCATTCCAGCAATAGCGAATTAGCCTAGGGCAGCGGCTTGCGTCCGCTCGTCGGAGGCGCTGGGTGGCCCGGATTATCGGTCAAGTTCAGGACGCGCTCACAGGCACTGATAGGCAGTTGAAAATCACTCCGCAAAGGTGATTGATCCATGAGATAGGGGAGATGATTTTTGATTGAGCTTGAGAGAACGTATCCTTCCAGCTTCCGCGCATCGCCCGGCTGAGCAATACCTGCATGGCAGCCGGCCTCGATGTCAACGCATTGCTTTCCATTGGAACAAAGCTTCACCTTGCCATTCAACACCACAAGTCCAGTGCGATTGTCGACCCAGAAATCAAAACCAGTGCCGCGGATGCCGATGGTTGAGTTAGCGGTCTTGATGTCATAGGCCTGTTTGGCGCTGCGGCCAGTGATGAAGCGGAAGGTGCCGCGTAATGCATCAACCGAAACATCCTTGGCGGTGCCGCCGCCTTGCATGAGATATTTCTCAATCACCAAAGTGGAATTGGGGCCGACGACGAGCTTTGTGCCGTCAGTGAAAACAAGTTGCACGTTGCCGCCTGCACCAACGCTGATCTTGTCATGCTCGGCGATGTCGCTGCCTGCGGCAATGGTGTGGCCGGAAGCCGTGGCGCCGCCGCTTGCGGCAACAACCTTTGCAATGGAATCAGCATGCGCCGCAGAAGTGGCGCCAAATGCGAAAATAATTGATGAAAACAGAAGGCCACGGAGCATCGGTGAAAATCCTAGCTTGTCGCGCCCCCGCGACTTATTGTTAGAGCCGCAAACCAGAAATTGCAACTGCGGAAGTGAGAGGAATATGCATGACGGCGTTGGCACCCATGGTTTCGAATGTGTTGCTATTGATTGCGGCGTTGCAATTAAAGCACTTCATTTGTGATGGGCCGTTGCAAACTAAAGCGATGGTGGATGACAAGCGCCGCTATGGCGCGCCGCGCGGGTTGCTGCATGCAGGCATCCATGGCTTGGGCACGTTGCTGGTGATGCTGGTATACCTCGGCCTCTCGCCGTTTGCACTGTGGCTGGCGCTGGCTGATGCGATCATCCACTACCATGTTGATTTCAGCAAAGAGAATGTTGTGCGCCAGATGGGGTGGACGCCCGCACAAGGTCCGTTCTGGTGGGCCATGTCGTTTGACCAGATGTTGCATCAACTGACTTATACCGGGCTTGCCGCCATCACTATCGCAGCAACCTAGTTCAGGGCATCACAGGCTCGCGCTCCATCACCCGGCGGGTGTTGGCCTGACGCATCTTCTGCGCCAGGTCTCGCCCCAGCACTTGATAGAGAATGCCGCTGATCTGCTTGTCTCCCGCCGTCACCTTGGCCATGCGCATGCGTGAGAAGGCGAGGAGACGCGAAGGCTCTTCAATGGTCACATTGGCCGTGGCTAGGTTGCCGGTGAGATAGGCAATCTCGCCGATAAAGGCGCCGTTTTCGAGATGGGCCAGCACCTGCCCATCGACTTCCACTTTGGCGCGGCCGGAGAGGATGAAATAAAGCGCGTCCACGGGTGCGTCTTGGCGGGTGATCACATCGCCCAGCGCGAAATTCCGCCAATCGGCGGCGCGCAGTAGCTTGGCGATCTGTATATCGTCCAGACCCTCAAAAGCGCGGCGCAGCATGAAGGCATCTTCGGTGGGCAAGCGAGACTGCGCACGCTCCCGCAACAGCAAGATCAGTTCATAGACATTGATGAGAATGAAAATCACATCCCAGGGCAAGCCCGTGGTGAAGCCTTGCCTGGTGACCATGAAATAGATGATTTCAAGCGCCAGGCCCGCCACGGCGGCCACGCGCAGCCAGAAGATCCGCGTCAGGAAATAGGAAAAGGCGATCAGCACATAGGAAAAGTGCTCAATGAGATCGACGGGGGCGATGAAATTATCCATGGGTGATCTAGTGGCCTTGCGGGTTGCCCTCAGGCCGGACACTCACGCGATTGGGCGGTGCTTGTCAAGCCAGTGCGGCTTGCCTAAACCCAGCGCAGTGCGGGCGTGGCGTAATGGTAGCCGCAACGGACTTAAAATCCGTTGGGAGCAATCCCGTGCCGGTTCGAGTCCGGCCGCCCGCACCAACTGTTTGCGAGTACGGCCCTAACAGATGAAGGTCAGGAGTGGTCTACCTCTGTTGCCCATGGCAAGGCAGTTGCTGCTGCATTGTGCTGCATCCCAATGCCACTGGCGGGGATGGATGGCACTTCTGACCGACAATGAAGTTAAACCATTTATTCAAGACAATCCAATTTTGTACCTCTACGGGGCAGGGCTCGTCCGCAATCAGCGTGTCAGCAGACAAATTGCGGTCTCCACATGAGGTCTCAAACCGGCCAAGAGCGGTTATTTTGGAAGAATGTTTTGGTTCATCTTGAAGAAGTTAGTGGGGTCGTATTTTCGCTTCACCACTTGGAGCCTTTGATAGGCCTTTAATCCAAAAGCATCGCGCACCAGATTCTCGCCTTCGCCGAGGCCGGGGAAATTGAGATACATTCGACCTGTCGAAAAGCGCTGCATAGATTGCCAAGAATTACGAACCCAATTGATATTTGCGTTATCTTCTGCTGCATCGGACCAGATAGCATCCAAACTGAACATGAAGGTCATCGAGCGGTCTCCAAATGCAGTTGCATCAGCTGCGATGCGCTGAACGGCTCCACCAAATTTCCAGATCGAGGCGTATGTCATTTCTGATGGCCTCGTCGACAATTGATTTGTCACCTCTGCGATGGTGCTGGCATCCAAGTTCTTGAGGTATGTTGACTTCCAATAGCAACGATCCCGACCCTTGGGGAACAAGCCATCATAAAGGGTTTGGAGTTCGCGATATGGCATGCGGCCACTAAAATCCAGCAAGGGTTCGCCAAACTCACGCAGTGGCTGTGTAACCCTTTCGCCTTCAACAGCAGGGCCATCGTAGACCGTAGCAAGTGCAATTACCCGTCGGCCCCAAGTGTTTTGAGGATAGGCTTCATCGTGTGGGATCGTGGAAAACTCGGCGAGGCCAGTGACCTCATCAGGTGCCGATGCCATGTAATCGCGCCACATTGGCAAAATCTCATTGGCACGCTCCTCAGGATACAAGGGGGCGCAAAACATCGTCTCGGAAGCAATGGGATGGAGCTTAAATTCAAAGCTGACCACAATACCAAAGTTGCCACCGCCGCCTTTCAGCGCCCATAAGAGATCTGGATTTTCTGTTTCACTGGCGCGGATCAGTTGCCCACTGGCGGTGACGACATCGGCAGCCAAAAGATTGTCGCAGCTCAAACCTCGCGTACCTCGAAGCCAGCCAATCCCACCAGAAAGAGTAAGGCCTGCAACACCCGTAGCCGAGATCAGACCGCCCGGTGTCGCACGCCCGAATGCTGTGGTTGCAGCGTCCACATCTGCCCACAACGCGCCGCCCTCAACACAGGCCCGGTCGAGAGTGGGGTCAACACGCACACCGTTCATAAGCGAAAGGTCAATCATCAGTCCGCCTTCGCAAACTGCGTAACCCGCCACATTATGTCCACCGCTGCGGACGGAGATGCTGAGATTATGGTCGCGGGCGTAGTTCACCGAGGCCACAACATCGGCGGCATTGCGACACCGTGCGATAAGTGCCGGACGCCGATCAATCATGCCATTCCAGATAACCCGCGTTGCTTCGTAAGCAGGGTTTCCCGGTTCGAGCAATTCTCCACGTATTTTCTTCCGTAGTGCCTCGTGTACCATATCGACTTCTCCTTCTGGACATCAACACCCTAGCGGCGGTTTCGATGTTCAACTAAAGTGAGCCCAGCCAAAAAGCGGTCATTTCTGCCATGGATCAACAAAACAAACGGGTCAATGTCGCCATTCTCGCTGTGCCAGAAGTAACAGCTTCAGCGCTCTTTGGCATGTTCGACCTGTTTTCCTCTCCTGGTCGCGACTGGTCGTTCATTGTCGAGGGCAAAGCCGGTGATCAACGCATGCACCCTTACATTGTTGCGCGTGATACCATGGGTTTCAAGGCCGACAATGGCATTTGGGTAAAGCCTGATTATGATTTTTCAGATTGCCCACGACCAGATGTCGTTTGCATCCCAGATTTTTTCGTGAACCCCGGAGATAGCGTATCGGGCCAATATAACCAGGAAGCTAATTGGCTAAAAAATTGTCATCAAGACGGGGCGATGATGGCCAGCGCATGTTCGGGCGCGGTGCTGCTCGGCGAAGCAGGGCTTCTGGTCAACTGCGACGCAACAATACATTGGGGCTACGTTTCTACCCTTACAAACAACTACCCTGGTGTTAGAGTACGCATGGATCAATCGCTGGTTCTGAGTGGTGTGGCGCAACGCATCGTCATGGCTGGTGGCGGATCGAGCTGGCAAGATTTGGCACTCTATCTCATCGCACGTTTCGTCGGTCTGGAAGAAGCGATAGAGGTTGCCAAAGTCTACATGCTGCAATGGCATGATCTTGGTCAGCAGCCATTTGCATCGCTGATGAGCTTCCGGCAATCGAGCGACGCCGTGATCAATACCTGTCAGGAATGGCTTGCACAGAACTACAAGGTGCAAGTGAGTGTTACCAAATTGGTAGCCTTCTCTGGCCTCCCCGAACGCTCCTTGATGCGCCGCTTTGCGAAGGCAATCGGTATGTCGCCGCTCGACTATATCCATGCGCTTCGACTCGAAGAAGCAAAGCAATTGCTAGAGACAACAGATATTCCAGTTGAAGCGATCGCCAATGAAGTCGGCTACGAAGACACCAGTTTCTTTGGTCGACTCTTCCGCCGCAAGACCAGCATTACCCCATTGCAGTATCGCATTCGATTTGGCTCTTTGCGACGAGCTCTCGCACAGAATTGAAAAAATTTGCATCTCTCCTTCGGGGCAAACTGAGAAAAGCCTCTGGCATTGCGCTTCTTCCGCTTTTCTATGCTTACCGGAAAACGCGCCAAAAGACTTACACATAAACTTACACATTTTCACATTTATTTACAAATAATATAATAAAATCAATTATTTAATATGATACGCAACGGACTTAAAATCCGTTGGGAGTAATCCCGTGCCGGTTCGAGTCCGGCCGCCCGCACCAATCTTTGCCCATTAGCTGTGTGCTTGTCGGGCTTAGATTGGACGCGCGCTATTCGCACTCGCCGGTCAAGAGTCGTTTCTTGCTCGAAAGATAAGCCATCAATTCTTCGGCCACGGCATGGATGCGCGCGGAATCGCGGACTGACTCGTGATAAACCACATAGGCCGGCTGAGTATAGACGGGCTTTGGAAACACCCGCACAAGGCCCACTCTTTCTGCCTCCACATAGGCGGCGAGGCAGGCAAGGCCGTTGCCCGCAAGCGCAGACCGGAAGGCCACGCTCGGATTGGTCACCCGGGCGAAGCGATCGTGGCTGGATTTGAATTGCTCCATCCATGCAAACTGCGGGAGGTGCAGGCGGTTTTCAGCATAGAGAATGAGGCGGTGATCGCGCAGGCCCTCAGGGCTCTCTGGCAGGCCGTATTGAGCGGCATAGTCCTTTGAAGCATAGACATTCCACCCCAGATCGAAAACCTTGCGGGCAACAAGGTCGGGCTCTTTGGGCAGGGCAAAGCGGATGGCAATATCTGCCTCGCCGGAAGCCAGATTGAGCGTGTTGTCGGTATCGTCAAGTTCAACAATCAGGTTGGGGTATTTCTTCTCCACGACGGCACAGATTGGAGCGAGGATGTGGAAGAATGAGCCCACGGCTGTGATTTTCACATTTCCTTCGATCGCCTGTTTGGCTGATTTGATGGCCGTTGCGGTGGCGTGGACTGCGGTTTCCATCGCTTCGGCGGTGCGCAGCGCCAATGTGCCTTCTGCAGTGAATCGAAACTCGCGCCCGCCACGCAAAACCAAAACAGCGCCCAGCGCCTCTTCGGCGGCAGCGAGCCTGCGGCTGACGGTTGAACTATCCACGCCCAAAATGCGGGCGGCACCGGCGACTGAGCCGCCGCGCGAAAGTGCCAGGATGACTTTCAAGTCGCTCCATTCGAGATCAGGCAAGCTTCTTCCCGTTCTGCCCCCGCCGCAACGCTAAGAGTGCGCCTGCATTTTTGCAAGGTGGCCGTGCAAGAACCTGCCTTAATTTTTGCACAAGATGATTGCGGCGGCGGGCATCGACGCAAAATGCGAAACGTGAAAGATTGAGTTCATCGGAAGGCAAAGCCCAAGCGCGGCGCCGACCCTTAGCAAACCGAGAAACAAGGCAAGACAAACGATCAGGAGACTGCCTCCTGAGCGAACGTGAAAACTTGCCGCAACATGAGGAGAAACGACCATGTCCAAGCGCAATTTCATGAAGGCGGCTGCTGGTGTCGCTGCCACTGTGGCAACCGCGGGCCTCGTCGGCAAGGCACAGGCCGCCGACATGGGCCCGGTGCTGGCCGTCATCAGCCACCCCGTCAAAGACTACGCCGCCTGGCGCGTGATTTATGACAGCGCCGAGCCCATTCGTCAGAAGGCCGGTGTTACCGGGGCCGAAGTTTTCCATGATCCGAAGGACCCGAAAACAGTAGTGATTGTCCACCGCTTCCCCAGCCTTGATGCAGCCCAGGCCTTCCTTGGCGACCCTGGCTTGAAGGCCGCGATGGAAAAGGGAGGCGTTACGGCAGCGCCAACTGTTGTCATGGCCGTAGCGGCCTAGACGGACCAATCGTGGCGGGAAGCCATTTGGGCCCACCACTTTTCATTCCCAAACACAGGAGCAAGCAATGAGCAATTCAACACAGTCCCGCGTGGTGCAGAAAACCCGCGACATGCACAATCACCACATGGATTCAACCGCATGGGACCGGTTCAAATTCCGCGATGATGATGTGGTGATTGCCAGCTATGCCAAGTCCGGCACCACCTGGATGCAGCAGATCATCACGCAGTTGATTTTTGACGGCAAGGAGGGGCTGCCAGTATCCAAGCTGTCACCTTGGGTGGATTTGCGGATTGTGCCGCCAGAGGCCTTTGCGGCGCTTGAGCAGCAGACCCATCGCCGCTGCGTCAAAACCCACTTGCCGGTTGATGCGCTGGTGTTCTCGCCCAAGGCCAAATATGTCTATGTCGGCCGCGACGGCAGGGACATGGTGTGGAGCCTGTTCAACCACTATTCCAATGCAAATGAGCATTGGTATGGTGCACTCAACAATACACCGGGCCGCGTGGGCCCAGCCATTGAGCCGCCGCCGCCAACCGCTGTTGAATTCTTCCGCCAGTGGTTTGAACGTGATGGCTTCCCCTTCTGGTCCTATTGGGAAAACGTTCGCTCATGGTGGGCGGTGCGCGATTTGCCGAATGTGAAGTTCATGCATTTCAACGACATGAAGCGCGATCTGCCGGGATCAATCCGCGAGATAGCGGATTTCCTTGGCATTCAACCCGATGGAAAGACCTTCCAGAACATCGTTGAGCATTGCACTTTTCAATACATGAAGACCAATGCGGAAACGGTTGCGCCAATGGGCGGCGCGTTGTGGGAGGGTGGGGCTCAAACCTTCATCAACAAGGGCACCAATGGCCGCTGGAAAGACGCGCTCACGCCAGCTGAATCGCGTGCTTATGAGCTGCGGGCGATCAAGGAGCTCGGTGCAGAGTGTGCGGCCTGGCTGAGCAGTGGCAGCATTCAAGAAGCGGCCTCAGTTTCCGCCGCTTAGGCCTGCTCCCCGCCAAAAGGGCGTGGAGCAATCCACCTAGCCAAGCCTGGAATGAACCCCTCGGCGGTGTTCGTTCCAGGCGCTTTCATTTGCATCGTTCTGCCGATCTTGCGGCATTGCACAAAACTATTATCGCGATTGCACTATTCCAGATTTGTGTGATTGGCGCGCATGGCTTCGGGCTTCACTTTCAATGCGCTGATGAGCTTCAACACCATCACTTCGAAGAGCACGAAGAGCGCGCCTTCAAACAACGAACCCATGGGCAGCACAGAGGTTTTCTTTTCGCCCTGATCGTCGGCCATGGTTTGAGCGGGCAGGACCAAAACAAAATCAGCAAGGGCCGCACCGCGGCTCTTTGGCTGTGCGGTGATGAACAAAATCTGCGCCCCGGCTGCCTTGGCAACGCCCATCAAGGCGAGGGCGGTTGATATTTCACCCGGGCCGCAAGTGACGATAAATAAATCACCTTTTCCCACTGGCGGGGTTGTCATGTCGCCTTCGACCGCGACGGAGAGGCCCATGTGGTACAGCCTCATGGCAAAGCCCATGATCTGAAGGCGCTCGCGGCCACCACCAAACACCACGGTCTTGCGCGCCTTGGCGATCATTGCGCAGGCTGCATCCACGTCTTGATCATTGAGGCGTTCGAAGACTGTGCCCAGCTCAGACAATGCTGTCTGATATTGATTGATCATGTTGCAACTCCCAAAATTGCCTATTCTTTGAACAGCAGGCTTTCACTGGCTATG
Organism: Aestuariivirga sp.; assembly: GCA_031424315.1. GTDB lineage: Bacteria > Pseudomonadota > Alphaproteobacteria > Rhizobiales > Aestuariivirgaceae > Aestuariivirga. The sequence continues at coordinate 88,315 of JANPHF010000042.1, read as the reverse complement.
CTCTCAGCGCGCCGCTTGTACATTAGGTCAGCAGGCACGCAATTGAGTCAAGTGCCGCGCTTTCAGGCAGCGGCGTTTGGCGCCCAATTCGCTGCATTTTTTGCAGTGCATTTAATTTGTCATACAAATAAATGTTGACGGCAGAAATTTTTGGTTATTACATCATACAAATCACACCCGAGGAATGAGCGTGTGAAACAACGATTTTAGGGAGATTGCTATGATCATGATTTCACGTCGAACTGCTTTGTTTTCGACGCTGGCCCTTGCCAGTGGATTTGCTACCGTCGCTTTGGCAGATGGCCTGCCCAAGCTTGCCGACAAGAAGACCTATAAGGTTGGTTTCGCCCAAACCGAATCAAACAATCCATGGCGTCTGGCCCAAACCGCCAGCATGAAAGCCGAAGCCGAAAAGCTTGGCTGGCAGCTGGTTTACACCGATGCCGCCGGCTCTGCCGCCAAGCAGGTGGCTGACGTTAACAGCATGATCGCCCAAGGCGTGGATGCCATTTTCCTCTCGCCACGTGAAGAAAAGCCACTGATTCCTGCCGTCATGGCAGCCAAGAAGGCTGGCATTCCGCTGTTCCTGATCGACCGCAATGTGGATGCAGCGCTTGCCAAGGGCGGCGTTGATTATGTCACCTTCATCGGCTCAGACTTCCTCAAGGAAGGCCAAACCGCTGGTGAAAACCTGGTGAAACTCACCGGTGGCAAGGGCACGATCATTGAACTCGAAGGCTCGACGGGTTCTTCGCCCGCCAATGACCGCAAGAAGGGTTTTGACGCCGTCATCGCCGCAAACCCTGGCATGAAGATTGTTGCTTCGCAGTCGGGTGACTTTGCCCGTGACAAGGGCCGCCAGGTGGCAGAAGCCCTGCTGCAGGCGCATCCAGAAGCCAACATCATCTATGCTCACAATGACGAAATGGCCATTGGCGCCATTGCCGCCATTGAAGCTGCTGGCAAGGTTCCGGGCAAGGACATCACCGTGGTTTCGATTGACGGTGAAAAGGATGCCTTGCAGATGATCATTGACGGCAAGATGGCATTCTCAGTCGAATGCAATCCGAAGTTTGGCCCGGCCGCATATGCTGCCGCCATGAAGTATGCCAAGGGTGAAACCCTTCCTCCCGTCATGACCAATACCGACCGCTTCTACGACAAGTCGAACGCGGCCGCGAGCATGGCAGACTCCTATTGATATGACCTGCTAAGACACGCACCAACTCCCAAGGGACCCGGTTCAGGACTATTGGAATCGGGTCCCATCACGTTCATGCTGTGCATACATTGACTGCCTGCACTTGACGCGTGAGGGCGTTATTGTGATCGTCGGCGCCACGGCGAGGGTGATTTTACAGATGGGTTCAACGACAAGTTCCGACAGCCAGGTTTTGCTTTCGATGCAAAACATACAAAAGGCTTTTGCCGGCATTCCGGCGCTATCATCTGCCATGCTTGAGGTCAGGCATGGCGAAGTCCACGCCCTGATTGGCCAAAACGGGGCCGGCAAATCAACAATGATCAAAATTCTGACTGGCTATGTGTCGAAAGATGCTGGTGAAGTGAGTTTTGATGGTGCGCCTTTCGCTGCGCGATCACCGCAGGATGCGCAGGCCAAGGGGATCAGCACGATCTATCAGGAAATCAACCTGGTTCCTTATAGGTCAATCACAGAAAATATCTGCCTGGGTCGGGAGATGCGCCGTTTTGGCCTTCTTGACTGGGGCGCCATGCATGCCGAGGCAAGGCACCTCTTGTCACGCTTCAACATTGATATTGACGTGCGCAAGCCCTTGATGGAATTCAACACGGCCACACAGCAGATGGTGGCCATTGCCCGAGCCATCGGATTTCAGGCCAAGCTGGTGATCATGGATGAACCCACATCTTCGCTCGACGAGCGGGAAGTTGAGGTACTCTTTGAAGTGATCCGCCAACTCAAGAGCTCCGGTATTTCCGTCATTTTCGTCAGCCACAAACTGGATGAGCTCTATGCGGTTTGTGATCGCGTTACGATCATGCGAGACGGCCGCACGGTCAAAACCGCAGATATGAAATCGATCAGCAAGATTGAGCTTGTCGCCAGCATGCTGGGGCGCGACATCTCGCAAGTTTCAAAACATGCAACCGCCTTCGGTGGCCGCAAAGGCACCATTGGCGAGACAGTTCTGCAGGTTTCCAGCCTTGGTGCTGGGCACAAGGTTCAAGATGTATCCCTGAGCGTCAGGCGTGGCGAGATCGTTGGGCTTGCTGGCCTGCTCGGGGCAGGGCGGACGGAAACAGTGCGCCTGATTTTCGGCGCGGACAAACTTCAAAAAGGTTCGCTCAGTCTCGATAACAAGGCCTTTAGTCCGGCGGAGCCCATTGAAGCGATTGACCGGGGGGTGGGTTTTTCATCAGAAGACCGCAAGGTGGAAGGCATCATTCCCGATATGTCTGTGGCAGAGAACATGACGCTCGCCCTGATGCCGCAACTGACCAAGATGGGTGTTGTCGACGTTGAGCAGCAGCGTGCTCTGGTTGAAAAATTCATTGCGCGGCTTGGCATCAAATGCAGCGGGCCCGGCCAGCGCATCCGTGAGCTTTCAGGCGGCAACCAGCAGAAGGTGTTGCTTGCCAGATGGCTGGCCATGAATCCTAAGCTGCTGATCCTCGATGAGCCCACGCGCGGCATTGACGTTGGCGCAAAGGCCGAAATTCAAACCATCGTCAAGGAATTGGCTGACCAGGGATTGGCCGTGCTGATGATTTCATCCGAGCTGGAAGAGGTGATCGAGGGTTCCGACCGCGTGTTTGTTCTGCGCGAAGGGCATAATGTGGCTGAATTTGCAGGCAAGGAAATCTCGGAAGAAGCCGTGATGGGCGCCATGGCCCATGGCGGTTCTGACACGAAGGGGCTTGTGGCATGAGTGAAACCGCCTTGCAAAGAACCAACAAGGATGAGGGCTTCAAGATCGGCACCTTCCTGACACGCAATGCAACACTTGTCGCATTGCTGGCGCTGATTTTATTCAATATCGTTTTCACCAATCACTTCATTTCAATCCAAACCCTGAACGTCAACCTCACGCAAGTTGCCACCATCGTTATTGTGGGTGTTGGCATGACGCTGGTCATCGCCACTGGCGGCATTGACCTTTCAGTTGGATCATTGATGGCGATTTCCGGCGCCCTTGCGCCGCTGATCTTTTTGGGAACAGCCGTCAAGATTGGCGAAATCCACCTCGCGGTGGCTGTCGGCATGATCACAGGGATCTTGGCTGCCGGTGCCTTTGGCTGGTTCAATGGCTGGCTGATCACGCGGTTCCGCATCCAGCCCATCATTGCAACACTTGTGTTGTTTATTGCGGGCCGCGGCATCGCCCAGGTTTCAACCAATGGAAATCTTCAACCGTTCAAGGTTCCAGAATTCCAATGGATTGGTTTGGGCCGCTGGTTTGGCGTTCCGGTGCAGGTCATCATCATGGTGATTTTGGTTGCTGCGGCGGCTTGGGTGCTACGCGGCAGCTTGTTCGGGCGGCAGATTCTCGCCATTGGTGGCAACGAAAGTGCGGCGAGGCTAGCGGGCATTCCCGTGGCCCGTGTCAAGCGCTGGGTCTATTGCATCAGCGGCTTGTGCTCGGGCATCGCCGGGCTGGTCACCATCGCCATCAACTCATCAAGCGATGCCAACCTTGTTGGCCTGGGCATGGAGTTGGATGCCATTGCGGCAGTTGCGGTCGGCGGCACATTGCTCAGTGGCGGACGGGCCACCGTCACCGGCACGCTGTTGGGCGCACTAATCATACAGCTTGTTCGCTACACGCTGCTGGCCAATGGCGTGCCCGATGACGTTGCCAAGCTGGTCAAGGCGCTGTTGATTGTTGTGGCTGTTTGGCTGCAACGGCAGGGAAGGGCATAGGCCATGAAAAAGACCAACTTGCTCTCGCTGCTGTCGAGCCAGGGTGTTGTTATCGCACTGGTCTTGCTGCTCATCTTCGGGTGGCTGCGGTATGACAATTTCCTCGGCCTGTTCAATATTTCAACTGTGCTGCGTTACAATTCGATGTTTGCGCTCGTTGCCTTGGGCATGTGCTTCGTGATCATGACAGGTGGCATTGATCTATCGGTGGGCTCAACGGCCGCTTTGGGAAGCGTTGTCGCTGCCTTGCTCAGCACGCAGGGAATGTTGATTGGCACTTTGGGCGGTGTGGCCGCAGGGCTCTGCATTGGACTGCTGAACGGGCTGGTGATTGTCAAACTCCGCATCCTGCCATTCATTGCCACGCTGGCGACCATGCTGGCCGCCAACGGCTCGGCCTTGCTGCTTGCACAGGATCAGTCTGTCTCAGTTTCCTATGAAGGCACGTTCGTCAACCTGGGGCAGGGCGACCTTGCCTATATCCCCATTCCTGCGCTGATCGCTGTGCTCGCCTATGTGATTGGTTCGGTGGTATTGAATTTCACCGGCACGGGGCGGACGGTGCTTGCCATCGGCGGGAATGAAGATGCCAGCAGGTTAATGGGCCTGCCCGTGGACCGCGTCAAATTTCTGGTTTACGCCTTGAGCGGCGGTCTCTCCGGCTTGGCCGGCGTGATCCTTGCCTCGCAGTTTGGCGCTGGCCAACCCATTGAAGGCGTGGGCTGGGAACTGTTTGCCATCGCCTCCGTGGTGGTTGGAGGAACACTGCTGACGGGCGGTGTAGGCTCAGTCGGCGCTACGTTGGCTGGCGTGATGCTGCTGGGGCTGATTTTCAACGTGTTGAATTTTGAAAATGGCTTGGGCTGGATCTCGCTTTCAGCCTATTGGCAATCCGTCATCAGAGGGTTGTTCCTGCTCGCCGTAGTCATTCTGCAATCCCGGCTGACCTCCAAGGAAAGGGTTGCAGCTTAAGCATCTGGTTTGAGACCGGGCAGATCCATCCCATGGCGGGAGCATCTGTCGCAGCAAGCTAGACGTGCTTGCCCAGCGCCTTGGCCAGACTGCCCTTTTTGCCAGCTTCAACTCCGTCTAGGCCCAGCCAGCCGGCCATCCGATTGAGTTCCAGCGCCAAAGCGGGGGCCACTTCGGCGTGGTCAGCCATTTCCTCGGCGTGGATGGCATTGGCGCGCAGAACCCCCGCTTCGCGGTCGGCTTTCAGGCAGACGCGGCCTGCAATCTCCTCGCCCATCAGGAAGGGCAGCACGTAGTAGCCAAATTTGCGTTTCGATTCAGGTGTATAAATCTCGATCCTGTAGTGGAAGTTGAAGAGCCGATCGGCGCGGTCGCGGTTCCACACCAAGGGGTCAAAGGGCGAGAGCAGGGCCGTGCCGCCTGCTTTGCGTGGCGACTTCACGCCGGGCAGAACATAGGCAGGCTTGGGCCAGCCGTGCACTTTCACCTCGAGCAGCTTGTTCTCCGCCACCAGTGCCAGCAGAGCGCGGCGCGCCTCAGCCACAGGCAAACGAAAATAATCCCGAAGGTCAATCTCAGTGCCGATGCCCAAAGCCTCCGCCGCCATCAGCATGAGGGTCTGGAAGGCCTCGTCCTCATCCGGCGTGGGCAAGGCCAAGATCTCGGACGGGATCACGCGTTCGGGCAGGTCATAGAGCCGTTCGAAATTGTCGCGGTGCGAGGCTGTGACCAAACCCCGATCGAACAGGCATTCAATAGCAATCTTGCCCTTGCTCCAGCCCCACCAGCCGCCAACCGATTGCCCCGCGCCGGGGACTTCGGCGGCTCGCACCGGGCCATTCTTCGCGATGAATTCCAGCGTCTTCTTCAGGAAGGCCTTCTCGTCGCGCGCAAAGCGGTCAAAGCCCACATACTTGCCATCGCCGCTGCGCGCGCGGCTGTGGCGCCAGCGCATCAACGGGTGCAGCGGCAGGGGCACAAGGCTCGCCTCATGCGCCCAGCATTCAAAAACATGGCGGTTGGATTTGGCCAGCGTGCGCTTGTCCAGCGCGACACGGTCATAGGAACCTGTTCGAGAAAACAATGGGAGATAGTGCGACCGTGTGAGCACATTCACGCTATCGATCTGCAGCAGATGCATTTCATCAAGCGTGGAAGCCAGCTTGGCCCAGCCTGCAGACTTTTCGCGCGATTGCTGGCGGAAGCCCTGGGCCGCCAGAGCGATGCGGCGGGCTTCACGCAACTCCATCAATTAGGCGGCATCGTGCCAGACGGCTTCGGCAGGCTTGGCATCGCCGGCGCTGAGGCCCTTATTGAATTTGTAGAGCGTGGAGCAATAGGGGCAGATGGTCTCGCCTGCAGCGCCCATGTCGATGAACACGTGCGGGTGGTCATAAGGCGGCAAGGCGCCGATGCACATGAATTCCTTCGCCCCCACCTCGATGCTGGCAAGGCCCATGGAATTCTGGAAATGTGGAGTTGCGCCAGCGGCCATGTTTTTCCTCAAAGTCTTGTGTTTGTGAGATGCGGATAGCATACAGCACCCATGACTGAAAAGTTCAATTCTGCCGGTGTTGAGATTGCCTATCAGCAATGGGGCGAGGGGCCACCCGTGCTGCTCATCCACGGCTTTGCCTCCAACCGCAATGTGAACTGGGTGGAAACGGGGTGGGTGAAGGCGCTTGTTGGCGCTGGGCACCGCGTCATCGCCTTTGACAATCGCGGCCATGGCGAAAGCGGCAAACTCTATGACTCAAACCAATATCTCGCCCCCATGATGGCCGATGATGCCAAACTATTGCTCGACCATCTCAACATCGAGAAGGCGGCGGTGATGGGTTATTCCATGGGTGCGCGCATCACGGCCTTCTTGACGATGAAGAATCCGTCGCGGGTGCGTTGCGCGATCTTTGCGGGCCTTGCTGAACGCATGATCAGCGGCGTCGGCGGCTCGGAAGAAATCGCCGAGGCGCTGGAGGCCTTTGACCTCACGCATGTGACAGACCGTGGCGCGCGTGCGTTCCGCATTTTCGCCGACAGCACCAAGTCAGACCGCGCCGCGTTGGCCGCCTGCATCAGATCATCGCGCGTGAAGATCAAGGCAGAGGCCCTCGCCGCCATCCGCTGCCCGGTGCTGGTGGTGGCGGGTGAGCTCGATGACATTGCAGGCCCGGTTGAAGGCCTCACGAAAATCATCCCCGGCGCGCAGGGCGTTGTGCTCCCAAAGCGCAATCACATGAATGCGGTGGGCGATAGTGGGTATAAGGAAGCGGTAGTTAAATTCTTGGGAGAAATGTAAACTCTAGCGTGGTGGCATGCGCCCTTTTCTTGAAAGTGAAATGGGCAATTTGGAAGTATTGGTTCATCTTGACGCATGATGCGCGAGCAAAGAATTCACATCCGTCGGGGCGCTGGAAGGATCGCGTTTTCAAGGTCTTGATGCGTTCGGTCATTGTTGCAATCGGCCTGGCGGTTGGCGGAAGACTTTATGAATTGAGCGCCGAGCGCCACGATGGCCTCCAATTTCAAGCCCCCGGTAGATTGATTGATATTGGTGGTTATCGCCTCCATCTCAACTGTGTAGGTTCGGGAAGCCCTGCAGTAGTTATTGAAGCTGGCTGGGGAGATTCATCTGCCGACTGGGCAGGGGTGCAGGCCGGGGTTGCCGGTGTCACGCGAGTCTGTACTTATGATCGCGCAGGCATGGGTTGGAGCGATGTCAGCCCGCATCCACGCACCGCGCGGCAGTTCGCGACTGAGCTTCATTCCTTGCTTAAAGCAGCCGATGAAAAAGGGCCGTTTGTTGTCGTGGCGCATTCGATGGGCGGTTTTACTGCGCTGGTATTTGCGCATGACTTTCCCGAAGATATGGCAGGACTAGTGTTGGTCGATCCGCAGGCTCTGCCGCCCGCAAGCAATACCCCTGTTGTGAAGGCACCGAGCCCCGGCCAAGTGTCTCTACCCGTGATTTTGGCGCAGATCGGCGTTGTGCGCCTATTCGTTGATCCTTTGAGCTTGATGCGCTCTCAGCCCACTAATCAATCGGCCTTTGGCGCGCCACCTCAAGTGACGCCACGTTTCGTGCAAACATTTCTGGATGAAGGCCGAGGCATGTCTGAGGGAGGAGCGCAAGCGAAAGCCATTGACGATCTGGGCGCGCTCCCACTCATAGTCTTGTCGCGAGGCAAGGATCAAACGCCCGAATGGGCGGCCTCCCAAGACCTGTTCGTTCGGCTGTCCAGCAGTAGCCAACAGATGTTTGCAGACCGAAGCGGACATCGCATCATGTTCGAACAGCCCGAGGCGGCCATCGGCTCGATTCTCAAAATGGTGGAGTTGGTGCGCAGCGGACCGCGATGATGGAAGCCCGGCAGCTACGGGACCGACCGCCCTTTTGAACTCGTCTTTCCTCTTGATTTTGATGTTTTCGAGCGGGCTTGGCTCGCGCTCCCCCAAGGTAATGCGGGTGGTTGATCTTTTTTTGAAGCAACGCTGTTTTCTGCCGCGTTGTGAAGGTTGATCAAATTATCCACGTGTCTTGCAAAGCCAGCACCAGATTGAATTCTTATCTGTTCCCAGGCGGCGCGAAAACCGGGCGCCGAAACAATTGCCTCTTGGAATTTCGAACTCGGCAAATCGTCGTCTTTTCGCGTGCCATCATTGAGGTGGTTCCAAACATTTTCCCATCGCCGCATCAGTGAAGTCAGCGCGAATTTAAAGCGCATTTGTTCCAGGCGGTTTAGTGATTGAAAATCGTCGGAGCCCCGCAACATCAAACTGGTCAATTCTGGATTGGCCGGCAGCTCGTCCCAGTGGGAAGTGAAGGAATTGACGAAATGTTGGATCGACGAAGCACGCAAGGCTTTTGAATTGCCGCGAATTTGGATGGCAGCGTAGACAATCGAGGCGATTGTTCCGAGCGAAACAACAATTTGTGAAAATTCAGCGAGGGTCATCGCTAATAATCTCTGCTTGTTTTGAGGCTTGTTAAAGCCGGTGTTTGCCAATTTTTGAATGGCGGTGACTATCCGATCACGTGACCATCTCGTGATGACAATGAAATATCATCACTCAATCTGCGATGCAGTCAGGGTATATGCTCGGGTGATGAGGCTTGCGGGGAGTGACCTTTGACCCAATGGTGGAGTATGGCGAGATATGGCAGGCTGACCGTACGGTGTCAAGAGTTATTTGCTATTTTATGAATTTAAATATTATCACCATTTATCAGCGGATATGACTGCTTAACCTTGCGCTGCAGTCAGCCCCTCCCCAAATCCCGAGTCTTGCGCTATACTATCGATTGAGGAGACCTTCCCATGCTGCGTGAAAGCGGAAATGCCAAGATTGTCGAAAAACTTGATCCCGTATGGAACCGGCTGCGGCAGGAAGCTGAAGACGTGGCCCATAAGGAGCCGGGCCTGGGCGGGTTCGTCTACTCCTCGATTCTCGCGCATGCCTCTTTCGAAGAGGCGCTGATCCACCGCCTGTCGCAGCGTCTTGGCAGCGCTGATCTTGGGGCTGATGCCATTGTCACCGCCTTTGGCGATGCCATTGCGGCGGAGCCGGAGATCGGTTTTGCGGCGCGCGCCGATCTGCTGGCCACCTATGACCGCGACCCAGCCTGCACGCGCTATGCCGAGCCGTTTCTATACTTCAAGGGCTTCCAGGCGCTGCAGACGCACCGCATGGCGCACCGCCTGTTGCTCATGGGCCGCAAGGATTTCGCGCTCTATCTGCAGAGCCGCTCATCGATGATTTCCAGCGTGGACATCAACCCTGCAGCGCGCATCGGCAAGGGCATCATGATTGATCACGGCCATGACATTGTGATCGGCGAGACTTCCGTGGTCGAAGACAATGTCTCGATCCTGCAAGGTGTAACACTCGGCGGCACGGGCAAGGAAACCGGCGATCGCCACCCGAAGATTCGCCAAGGCGTGCTGATCGGGGCGGGGGCCAAGATCCTTGGCAATATCGAAATCGGCCGCTGCAGCCGCGTGGCGGCTTGCTCGGTGGTGCTGCATGACGTGCCGGCGAATACGACAGTGGCTGGTGTTCCAGCCAAGATCGTGGGCAAGGCGGGCTGCGAGGAGCCTTCGCGCGCCATGGATCACAATGTTGAGCCGGATGAGCAGGTGAGCGGCTGACGCTGGCTCACCGATGAACCCAATGTGAATTTTCGTTTCAGCGCCCGTTCAAGCCGGGCGCTGCATTTTGCCTCTATCAAGACCGGCGATTGCGCTGGCCAAGACTGGAGAAACAAGATGTTCACGAAACTTTTCATCAGTGCGGCGCTGGTTGCTGGCGCTACCTCAATTGCATCCATCGGTGCTGCCACGAGTGCACAAGCCAATCCGATGTGCCAGGGCAATCCCGGCCTGTGCTTCCAGAAGATCCCCAACATTCCCAACACGCCGGTGATCGTGAATCCGATCAAGTACAAGCCGGTTCCGATCATTCCGATCAAGCCGTTGCCGATCGGCCCTGCGCCGGCGCCTCAGCCGAATGGCCCGAGCTTTGGCATCAATGTGAACCTTGATGGCGGGGGCTATGGCCCGGATTACGGTGGCGACTATGTGTCCTGCGGTGAGGCCAAGCGCATCGTGCGCCACCATGGCTACCGCCACGTGCACACCCAATCTTGCGGCAACGGCGATTACACTTTCTTCGCCACGCGCCATGGCACACCCTTCGTGGTGGAAGTTTCTGATAGCGGCGAAATCTTGAACGCCGATATCGCGGACTGACCGGGACGGCCGGACAGGAACCGGCAATCCATGCGTGATCTCAATGCCCCCAAGATCCAAGTGGATTGCCGGGAAGGGCGGGTCTCCGATGTGAGGCCCGCCCTTTGCTTTTGCCACTGCGTTGGGCTAAGCCGCGTTCACCATCAGGAGAACCGCCTTGAAGCCCGAAGAACTCGCCAAACTCACCGCCTATTTCCGCAAGGTGTTCAACAATTCCACCATTGTGGCTAAGGCGCGCCCGCAGAAGAAGGATAGCTGCGAGCTCTATGTGGGCGAGGAATTCGTCGGCGTGGTTTTCCGCGATGAGGAAGATGGCGATCTTTCCTACAACTTCTCAATGGCGATCCTGGACATCGACCTCGAATAATCTGCGCCGTTAACGCTAAGGCCAATTGGCCTCCGCGCGGGCCTTTCCCTTGCAACGCCCACCAACAGGGAAGTGCTGTTCCCAAACTGGAACAGCCGTGGTGGCGCGCACGTGGATTATCAGCACGTTGCATATCTGTTTGCCTTTGCAGCGGGGATCATTTCCTCGGGTGCCATCGGCAGCCTATGGGCCATGGCGGCAGATGAGGCGCCGAATATTGCGCGGCTGGAGGAGGATGACCTGCTCAATCCCATCCGGGCTCTGGTGCTGGTGGCTTCGGCCCCCACCACGCTCATCGTCAATTCCTTCTGGTATCTGATCGACAGGCCTTGGCTGGGGCTGTTGATGCTGCTCGCTGGGCTGGCTTGGAGCTTTGTGCAAGGTGTGTTTATCATGACGCAGATTTTTGGCGTGACATGATGAGGGCCCGCAATGCCGCAATACACTTTAGATGGAATCGCACCTGAGCTTGATGCGGATTCTTGGGTTGCCCCTTCTGCTGATGTGATCGGCAAGGTGCGTTTGGCCAAGGGCGGCAGCATCTGGTTTGGCGCGGTTCTGCGCGGCGACAATGAATGGATTTCCATCGGCGAAGGCAGCAACATTCAGGATGGCACCATCTGCCACACCGACATGGGAGCACCCCTGGAAATCGGCCCCAATTGCACCATCGGCCACAAGGCCATTTTGCATGGCTGCAAGATCGGCGAGCAAAGTCTCATCGGCATGGGCGCGGTGATCTTGAACCACGCCGTCATCGGCGCGCGCTGCCTGATCGGCGCACATGCGCTGATTCCCGAAGGCAAAGTGATCCCCGATGGCTCGCTGGTCATCGGCGCGCCGGGGAAGGTGGCACGCGTGTTGAGCGAAGAAGAGCAGGAGCGATTGTTGAAATCTGCCGAAGGCTATCAGCGCAACTGGCGAAGGTATAAGGCGGGGCTAAACGGTTGATAATTGTGGAATGAGAAAAGTCCGATGGCGACTGAGTTAGATTTGTTACAAGTGCAAAATGTCGGGGCTCTAAGCAGTTACTGTCAAAATGCCGAATCTTGTGGAGGCTTCGCGCATCTCTTCGAACGCAAAGTTAGTGCGGGCAATCCTTGCTTTGCGCTAGTGCCGCGTGGAACTTCCTTGGAAAGAGCGTTAAGATTCGAAGCAGGTGGCCTCATTTCAGGTGCCCAAGCCACAGCATGGCTGGTTGAACGTCTCAACGCATTGTCAAAACGCCTTGGGAACGGAAGTTTTGTTACGCATGACGTTTGGGTGGCGCCACATCTGCAGGGGCTCGCAGCAGCAAACCTAAGAGCGCATTATCTTCCAATTCAGGGTCAATCCTATTTTTGGACAGGAGGACCAAAATTTGGAGTTGATCAAGTTATGGGCGCTCTAAATGCTCCTGCCAGTTTCTTCACGATTTCCGCCTTTTGCAAGACTAATCTGCACGAACATCTGGCGAATACATCGACTTTTCTTGAAGCCGAAATGCATTCTGAAATCTTAGCCTCAACAGTCGAGTTATACGTATCAGCATTTGATCAGGAAAGTTTCTTGGTGCTTCAATGATTGCGGAATTGCCATGGCAGCGCAATCAATTCAGGTCTACTTTCGTTCTTCCCAGCCATCAATCCCATGAATACTCAACAATGCGTTTCTAAACTGAAGCCAGAGCTCAGTTTCTGCCTCAGATCCACTTCCCGAATCCCCTTTGGCTCTCAAATAGGCAGCCACGATACCCGGCTCATTTTCAAACGGGTTGGTAATCTCAATGCTTACCTTCGCGTTTTCAAGTACTTGGCTGACTTGCCCCGGACCAATTTCGACCATTGAGCGAAATTGCAAACCATGGGTTTCCGAGAATGACTTCAATCCAATTTTGTACTCATCCTTGGAGGCTTTCAAAGTATCAAAATAGGCCACTCTACTGGGCTTGGAAACAAGCTCATAATTGCAACCAGCTAAGGATAACACTGACGTCAATAGAAGAATGTTGCGTAGCCTGGGAGTTGTCCGTTTGATGATCATTGAGAGCTCGCGCTCCACATGACACTAGCTAGTAAATTGAATAAAGTGCCAATGGATTTAACTCAACCTCTCGTAGCTCGTAACTCAGGGCGGTTCAGCTTGCCTTCGCGGGGATGACTTCAGTATCCAGTTTTGCGCCGATCCGCGCTTCAGTTGTTGCGAGATCATGATTGGATTGCAGATTGAGCCAGAACCTGGGGTTCTGCCCGAAATAGCGGCCAAGGCGCAGAGCCGTATCTGGCGATACAGCGCGTTTTTCATTCAGAATGTCGGTGATGCGGCCAGAGGGGGTTCGTAATGCCAATGCCAACGCATTGGCAGAAAGGCTTCTTGCTTCCAATTCACGCCGCAGAATGCGGCCCGGGTGTATTGCTCGCATGATGTTCTCCTTCAATGATAGTCCACAATCTCGACGTCGTAGGCGTCGCCGTCCTTGAATTTGAAACAGAGCCGCCAAGGCCCGTTGATCGTCATCGCCCACTGGCCTTTGCGGTCACCCTTCAGTGGATGAAGGCCAACCGATTTCAAGGGGCTAATGTCAGAAAGTGAGGTGGCTGCGTCCAGCATTGCCAAGGCCTCGTCAGCCACATTCACATCCAATCCGGAAAATTTCGACTTCCCGCTTTCGGCAAAGCGCTGTGTTGCCGCGTTGGCCCAAGACTTGATCACACAAATTTGTACTACGTGTTACGTAGTATGTCAAGAGAAGAGCTGGCTTCGGTGCTGCTGGCGGGTTGGCATCAGAAAAAAGGTGGAGCCGACACTGAGGTGGGGGTCAGTGCCGGCTCCTAGTTAGCCCGGCTGCTTGGGGGATGGGGGACGCCAGCCGAGCTTAGGAAAAATGTTTCGCGCGCTTCACTGGCTCTTGGTGGCAACCGGGATTTGCGCGGTGGATGTGGTTGGGGCCTTCTGCAGGCTGACCCATTTATTGGCTTGTTCCTGTGACTGGCGCTTCAAGTAGGTGTAGCCCGTGTCGTTCCAGCGCAGGATTTCCTGGCGGCGGTTATCGAGCACATAGTCGCCCTTGTCAGTGATGACGGTGAGAACGGCATGGCCATCATTGTTCTCATCAAGCACAACGGTGATGAGCAGCTCATCGGCGTTGAAGCCAAGGCCTTCGAGATAGCGCTTCTTCAGCAACACATAATCTTCGCAATCGCCGGCATCGATGGGATAGGTCCAATAGTCTGGAACGCCATAAAGCTCTTTGTCGGTGGCAGGGCGGATGCGGGTGTTCACATAATGATTCACTTGGCGCATTTGGGCCCATGCTGCATCGGTAAGGGTGGCCGATTCGATCTTACCGCCGGAGAATTTGCACTCATCTTCGCCGCGGCCGCAGAATTCCACATAACCAATCGGGGGCAGGGTCTTGCCATAAGTGGCGGCGGAAACGTCGCCCTGGCCCGGCTTTTCAAAGCTGTTCGCATTCAAGGCATGGGCCGTTGAAGCCGACATTGCCAAGCTGAGAAGCACACTCCCTAGTTTCGACGCGAACGCCATGTTGAAGCCCCGTTTGTTCTTGTTTTTATGGGAGCAGGCTAACAGGCAGAGATTTCGGCGCCGTTGGAGTGCGCGCAACAAGTCTATGTAATTGTTAGGTAATCTGGTGAGCCATTGTTAACCATGTAAATTCCGCTGCGGCCCTGCCATGAGGGGTTGCGGAAATTGAATCCGCCTGTTAATTGCGCGTTTGTTTCGAAGTGGCACGCGGCCGTGGCGGAATTGGTAGACGCACTACCTTGAGGTGGTAACGGGGAAACTCGTGGAGGTTCGAGTCCTCTCGGCCGCACCATTCCCTTCAAATTGGAATGAGACGCGCAGGAATGCGTTAAGCAACTTTACGAGGGCGGCATGACTGATCTTTCCCATGTGGCCCCGCTGCGCGATGACTGGGGCGTTCTGCGCACCGAATATTTCGAAGACTTGCGGGCTGCACTTGAGGCGCAAGATGCCAAGCAAGCCCGCACGCTCACCCGCGATTTGCATGCCGCTGACTTGGCTGACGTTCTCGAAGGGCTTGATGCGCCGGGGCGTGTTTCGCTCATCAATCTTCTCGGCAAGCATTTCGACGTGGAGGCCCTGGCCGAGCTTGAAGCTGGCACGCGCGACTCGGTGGTGGAGGAATTGCCGCCCGAGGTAATGGTTGCGGCGATCAAGAAGCTCGACACTGACGACGCCGTCTATCTGATCGAAGATCTCGATCGTAAGCAGCGCAGCGAAATCCTCGCGAAGATTCCGCGCGAAGACCGCGCTGCGCTGAGCCGCGCGCTCGACTATCCTGAAAACACTGCGGGCCGCCTGATGCAGACGGAATTCGTGGCCGTTCCGGAATTCTGGACCGTTGGACGGGTGATTGACCATGTGCGCACAGCGCGCGTGTTGCCGCACAGCTTTCAGGAAATCTATGTCACCGACGAAGGCTTCCATCTCAAAGGGGCCTTGCCGCTTTCACGACTGCTCCGGGCGCAGCGTGACAAGGATGTGAAGAGCCTGATGGATACCGAACAAACGGTGTTCTCAGTGTCCGACACGGGCGAGGATGTGGCTTACAAGTTCGAGCAATACAATCTCGTCTCTGCCGCCGTCATCGACGGCACGGGCCGCCTTATCGGCATGATGATGGTGGATGACGTGCTCGACATCATCCAGAAGCAGGCCGAGGACGACATGTTGCGACTCGGCGGCGTTGCTGCAGATGAAGAGCTGACTGGGCCTGTGGCGGAAGTCACCAAATCACGCTTCCTTTGGCTGTTCGTCAATTTGCTCACGGCCATCCTCGCCTCTTGGGTGATCTCGCTGTTTGATGCCACCATCCAGCAGATGGTGGCGCTGGCCGTGCTCATGCCCATCGTGGCCTCCATGGGCGGCAACGCAGGCACGCAGACGATGACGGTTGCCGTGCGTGCACTGGCCACCCGCCAGCTTGGGCCTTTCAATGCTGTGCGCGTGGTGTTGCGCGAGTGTTCGGTGGGCCTTATCAATGGCTTGCTGTTTGCGGTGATCATGGGCCTGTTCACCTGGTGGTGGTTTGGCTTCTCGGCCCTGGGCCTGATCATCGGTGCCGCCATGATCATCAACCTGCTGGCGGCGGCGCTGGCAGGCATTCTGCTGCCGTTGGCGCTGGATTGGCTGGATCAAGACCCGGCAGTGTCAGCGGCTGTGTTCCTCACTACAGTGACTGATGTGACGGGCTTTTTTTCGTTCCTTGGCCTGGCCTCCCTGTGGCTCAATGTGAAGTCCTGAGCCAGCCGCAGGGCAGGGCTTGCATTTGCCTTGTTTCATGGCTAGAAGCCGCGCCATTCCCACATTTTGCAGGAGTCTGAGACTTGGCCCGCGTCACTATTGAAGATTGCATCGACAAACTGCCGAACCGTTTTGAACTGGTTCTTCTCGCTTCCCACCGCGCCCGCAACATTGCCCAAGGCCAGCAGCTGACGGTTGACCGTGACAATGACAAGGACCCGGTTGTGTCCTTGCGCGAAATCGCGGCCACCTCGGTGAACGCCGATGACTTGCGCGAAGAATTCATCCACGCCATGCAGAAGCAGGTTGAAGTGGATGAGGCTGAAGAAACCGAAGTGCCGCTCATTGCCCAGTCTGGCGACATGTCCATGGTTGATGACAGCGTCGAAGTGGCTGCCATGGAACAGATGACGGAAGAAGAATTGCTGCGCGGCCTGGAAGGCCTGCCGCCGGCTGAAAGCCCCGGCAGCCAGCGCAACGGCTACTGAGCCAAACCGAATTCGAATGAGAAACGCCCGCATCGCTGCGGGCGTTTTTTTGTTTCACTGAAGGTTCAGCGCTGCTGTGAGATCGCCAATTGGGGGCTGCCCTGCGGCTTTCAGGGCCGCATCACGCTCGGTGATTCCCGGCAGGGTATCCAGGCCGAATCGCTTGGTAATGAAACGCAAGATGGATGTTGTGTCGTATGGCGTATGATCTACCGTGCCCATTTTGGCGAAGGGCGAGGCGATGATAGTTGGTACACGGTTGCCCGGGCCCCAGCGGTCCGCCTTGGGCGGGGCCACATGATCCCAGAAGCCGCCATTTTCATCATAGGTCACAACAACCAGCATGTTCGGCCATTGCGGGCTTTTTTCGAGATGGGCAATTACATCGGCAATGTGCTGGTCGCCGGACATTTCATCGGTATAGCCGGGGTGTTCGTTCAAATTGCCCTGCGGCTTATAAAAGGCTACGGCGGGTAACTTGCCCGAGTCGACGTCTTTCAGGAACTCAGCGCCGCTCATGCCGCCGTCTTTGAGATGTTCAGCGCGTGCTGGCGTGCCGGGTGCCATATCAGCGAAATAATTGAAGGGCTGGTGATGGAACTGGAAGTTTGGCACTGGCCCGCCACCCTTTCCATCCAAGGCCGCCTGCCATGCGCCACCGTACCACGCCCAGGTGACATTCTTGGCTGAGAGCAGGTCGCCAATATGTGGCATGGCCTGGGGCGGCAGTGTGCCTGCATCGGCCGGATCGGCGAGTGTTGCATCGCCACCTGCGGCTGGCTTCACGGCGCTGGGCTGGTAAGGCGGCTGCATGGTGTTGACTGCAAAGCCATCTGGAGTGATCGCGCCATCATTCTCAAACTTAGGTGGGCCCTGCAGGGCGGAAGCCGGGTTCTCGGCTTTGACTTTGAGTGAAACGCCATCCTCATTCACCGCTGCGATCTTGCCCTTGGCCGGCGAGTTTGCGGCATCTGGATATTTCGGCACGCAGGCGCAAACCAGCATGAAATGATTCAGGAACGATCCGCCGAAGGCGCCGAGGTAGAAATGATCGGCCAGGACATACTTTTGGGCCAAGAGCCACATAGGCAGCTTGGCTCCATCGTAGTAACCCATTACCGCTCCGCCGCCGTCTGACCAGGCGGTGAATTTGTCATTTTTGCCGCCATCAATCTGCATCTGCTCCTGATAGAAGCGGTGCCAGAGGTCTCGCGTCGGCACTGTGGGTGCAAGATTGAGGCCTTTGGCGTCATCAATCTGGAATGGCTGGTTCGGCATGTGCTGGGTTTGGGCCTCGGTGACGGCAGGTGTGACATCCTTGCCAGTGAGACCACCCCAGCTTGGGGGAAGTTCGGCCAGTGGCTTGCCGTCACGGTCCAATTGGGTGAATTGCTCGGGCTTCAGGTCTTTCACGCCATCCGCGCCGGGAAAGAGTCCATAGAGATTGTCGAAAGATCGGTTCTCAGCATAGATCACCACAACATTGTTAATCTTGGCGAGCCCGGCATCGTCAGCAAGTGCGACCGAGCTTCCCGCTGTGCTGAGGAAGAGCGCCAGTGTAAGAGCCTTCATTGGGGATATTGACATGTTCAGCCTCCATTTATTGCGCCGCTGCATCTAGGTTGGGTAAAATGTCGATTTGATGAAATGTGAGCCTTTCTGGTCTGGCGCTCACCTAAAATTTCCGTATTCTATCCGCATGATGCGTCAATATGAATTGGTTGAGAAGGTCAGCCGCTACGACCCGCAGGCTGACGAAGACTTGCTCAACCGCGCCTATGTCTACGCCATGAAGGCCCATGGCACCCAAGTGCGCGCCTCAGGCGAGGCCTATTTCAACCACCCGCTGGAAGTGGCCGCCATTCTCACCGACATGAAACTGGATTCGGCTACCATTGCTGCCGCTTTGTTGCATGACACGGTGGAAGACACGGAGGCCACGCAGCAGGAGATCGCCGAAAAGTTTGGCTTCGAGATTGCTTCGTTGGTGGACGGCCTCACAAAGATCGCCAAGCTCGACATGGTGACCAAGGAAGCGACACAAGCTGAGAACCTGCGCAAACTGCTTCTCGCCATGTCTCGCGATGTGCGCGTGCTGTTGGTGAAGCTGGCGGACCGGCTGCACAACATGCGCACACTGCATCATGTGAAGCCGGATAAGCGTCTGCGCATCGCCCAGGAAACCATGGAAATCTATGCCCCGCTGGCCGGGCGCATGGGCATGCAGCTGGTGCGCGAGGAGATGGAGGACATTGCCTTTGGCGTGCTCAACCCGGATGCCAGCAAGCTCATCCTTGAACGTCTGAAGCGCCTGCGGGAGGAAAGCGGCGATTTGCTCAAGGAGATTGAACAGGCGCTGAGTAAGGCCTTGACCGAGCATAACATCAAGGCGGAGGTGAAAGGCAGGGAGAAGCGGCCCTATTCCATCTATCGCAAGATGGAGCGCAAGAACCTTTCGCTCGACCAACTCTCGGATATTTTTGCCTTCCGGATTCTGGTGAATACGGTTGATGATTGCTACCGCACGCTGGGCGTGGTGCATCAAACCTGGCTTGCAGTGCCGGGGCGCTTCAAAGATTATATCTCCAGCCCAAAACAAAATGATTATCGCTCGATCCATACCATCGTGATTGGCCCCCATTCGCAGCGCGTGGAAATGCAGATCCGTACCTTTGCCATGCATGACATCGCCGAACGTGGCGTGGCTGCACATGCGCTCTACAAGGACATCCGCGAGGCCAAGCAGGCCAAGGACGGTGTGCGCATTCCTGCTTCGGAATCCAATGCCTATCGTTGGCTCCGGCATTTGATGGAGACGCTGCAGGAAGGCGACAGCCCGAAGGAGTTCCTCGAACACACAAGGCTGGAGCTGTTCCAGGACCAGGTGTTCTGCTTCACGCCGAAGGGCAAGCTGATCACGCTGCCGCGTGGGGCCACGCCCATTGACTTTGCCTATGCACTGCACACGTCGATTGGTGACAGTTGCGTGGGCTGCAAGATCAACGGGCGCAATGCCGCGTTGGTGACCAAGTTGCAGAACGGTGATGAAGTGGTGATCATCCGCTCGGATGCCGCCACACCACCGCCGGCATGGGAGGCGATTGCCGTAACTGGCAAGGCGAAAGCCGCCATCCGCCGCGCCACGCGCGCCGACATCCGCAAGCAATATGCAGGGATTGGGCGCGAGTTGGTCGAAAAGCTGATGGACCGGCAGGGCAAGACTTTTAACGACAAGGAAGTGGCCAAGGCTGTTCCGCGCGTTGGCCACAGGAATTTGGAAGATGCGATGGCCGCGATTGGGCGCGGTGATCTTTCTGCGGCGGATCTGCTGAAGGCCATGGGCCTGGTTGTGGACCCCAAGGATTTGCGCGCTGTTCGCAAGAAGGCGGGCGCCAAGACTGAAGAGGGCAAATTCTCACTTCCGGTTCGGGGTGCGGCTGCAAATGCCGCACTGAAAATCTTCCACAAGACGGGCGCTGTGCCCGGCGAGCGGATTGTGGGCATTGTTACGCCGGGAGAGGGCATCACAATCTATCCGATCTTTGCGGCGGCACTGGAGCAGTTTGACCAGGAACCGGAGCGCTGGGTTGATCTTACCTGGGGTGTTGCCGAAGAAGGGCGGCGTTTTCCCGCGCGCATTTCCATCACCATCGCCAATGAGGTGGGGGCGTTGGCGCAGGTGGCGCAGGTTATCGGCGAGCACGGCGGCAATATAGATGAGCTTACTTTGCAATCGCGCCATGGCGTGCGGGATTTCTTTGATCTCGTCATCCTGCTGGAGGTGTTTGATATCCGCCACTTGAACGAGATCATGAATGAGCTAAAGGCCAAGCCATTGGTTTCCGAAGTGAACAGGGTGATGGACTGATGGCGTTGACGCATGAACAGGTTCTGGACGAATTCCGTGCTGCTGGTGCACTGCTGGAGGGGCATTTTGTGTTGTCTTCCGGCTTGCATAGCCCGCGCTATCTCCAATGCGCTCGTGTGTTGATGGACCCGAAGCGCGCAGAACGGCTGTGTGCGGCGCTAGCTGAAAAAGTGCGCGCAGGCGGGCATGGCCAGATTGACCTTGTTGCTTCACCCGCCATGGGTGGCGTTGTGGTGGGCTATGAGATGGCGCGGCAAATGGGTGTTCCCTCGATTTTCTTTGAGCGCGTGGATGGCAAACTGGCGCTGCGCCGCGGCTTCAATATTGAAAAGGGCGCGCGCGTGCTGATGGTGGAAGACATTGTCACCACCGGGCTCTCATCACGTGAGTGCATCGATGGCATTGCCGAAGAGGGCGGGGTGACTGTGGCAGCTGCCTGCCTGATCAATCGCTCAGGCGGCAAGGCAGATGTGGGTGTTCCGCTCCATGCGCTCACTTTTCTCGATGTGCCGACGTATGCCGCCGACGCGCTGCCCCCGGAGCTGGCCGCCATCCCAGCTTATAAGCCTGGCAGCCGGGGGCTGAAGAAATGATCATCGGCATCGGCAATGACATTGTCGACATTCGCCGCATTGAAAAGGCGCTGGATCGCTGGGGCGAGCGCTTTACGCTGCGCAGCTTCACCGAGATTGAGCGGAAGAAGTCTGACCGTCGCGCCCAGCGCGCTGCGTCTTATGCCAAGCGATTTGCCGCCAAGGAGGCCTGTTCCAAGGCCCTGGGAACAGGCTTTTCACATGGCGTGTTCATGAAGGATCTCGGTGTGGTGAATGAGCCATCCGGCAAGCCCACAATGGCGCTGACGGGCGGGGCAAAGTTGGCGCTGGAACGGATCACGCCCAAGGGCATGACGGCGCGGGTGCATTTGACGATCACCGATGAATACCCTTACGCGCAGGCCATTGTGATGATTGAGGGAATTTAATTCCCGAAACGCTACTGTGTCCCGCCTGCCACACAATCCTGCCTTGAAAGCGGCTTTATTGCATCGCAACCCGTGACGCCTGTATACGGGACACTTGGAGAAGCCGGATTTCCGGCGGAGAATCAATGAGCAAAAGTACGAGCGCCATGACTGAACGCACCGCGATGGGCGAGATTGCGGAGACCGCCAAGATCATCATTGAGGCGCTGGCCATTGCATTCTTTGTGCGCATGTTCCTGTTCCAGCCGTTCAACATCCCTTCGGCATCGATGTATCCAACCTTGAACATCGGGGATTATCTCTTTGTTTCAAAACTTTCCTACGGTTATGGGAAGTATAGCTTCAACTTTCAGGCTAGCTGGCCGCAGCGGTTTTTCAATGGGGCGACCATCGTGCGGTGCTGTTCATTTGTTGATTTCCCCGGGCGCAAGCTGGCCTTGGGCGACATTCAGCGCGGCGATGTTGCCGTGTTCAAATATCCAGGCGATCTCACCATCGACTACATCAAGCGCGTGATTGGCATGCCGGGTGACCACATCCAGATGAAGGGCGGCGTGCTTTTCATCAACGGTCAGGAAGTGAAGAAAGAACGCGTGGCCGATTACCAGGACCCGAATGGCGAAAGTGGCCAGGGTCCGGTAGTGGCGCAGTTCCAGGAGACGCTGCCCAATGGCGTCACCTACAACGTGCTCGATTTTGGTGACTCGTCAGCCGACAACACCCAGGAATATGTGGTGCCGGAAAACCACTATTTCATGATGGGCGACAACCGCGACAACAGCCAGGACAGCCGCTTCCTCGACAAGGTTGGCTATGTGCCGATCGAGAATTTCGTGGGCAAAGCTGACATTATTTTCTTCTCCTTCAAGCCTGAGGCAGATCTGCTGCATCCATTGGAGTGGCCTTTCCAAATCCGCTGGCCACGTTTCTTCAATTGGGTTCGCTGAAGCGAGAGCAAGGGCCTGCCGGAGCTGCGGCGCAGGGCCTTGCGCTTGGACATGACTTTCACAATGCTATCTTGCTCACCTCGGCGCTGACGCATGGGAGCAAGCAAGATGCTAGCGAGACCTACCAACGCCTTGAGTTTCTTGGTGACAGGGTGCTTTCGCTGGTGATTGCGGAAGCGTTGTTTCGCCAATTCCCGGAAGAGCGCGAGGGGCCATTGGCCGCGCGGCTCAGCTTGCTGGTGCGAGCTGAAACTTGCGCCGAAGTGGGCAAGGCGCTGAGGCTTGAGGACCACATCATTCTTGGTGTGGTGGAGCGGCGCAAGGGCGTTCAGCGGATGACATCCGTTTTGGGCGATGTTGTTGAAGCTCTGATAGGCGCGCTTTATCTCGATGGTGGCATGGAGGTGGCCCAGGCTTTCATCTTGCGCCACTGGCAGGGCCTGTTGGCGCGTGATGTTTCTGAACTGAAAGACGCCAAGACCTTTGTGCAAGAATGGGCGCTGGCGCGCGCCCTGCCGTTGCCGCATTATGAGGTTCACAAACGCCAGGGGCCACAACACGCCCCGGAATTTACTATTTTCTTGCAGGTCGGAAGCCTGCCACCGGCTCATGGAACGGGCTCGTCAAAACAACAGGCGGAGATGGAAGCAGCACGCGCTTTCATCGCCCGCGAAGGATTGCGCTGAATGACAGAAACGCTCAACACCCGCTGCGGCTTTGCCGCCATTATTGGCGCGCCGAATGCGGGCAAGTCCACCTTGGTGAACAAGCTGGTGGGCGCCAAGATTTCCATCGTATCCCATAAGGTGCAAACTACCCGGGCGCGCATACGGGCGATCTATGTGAACGGGCCATCACAAGTGGTGCTGGTGGATACGCCCGGCATCTTCAAGCCGCGGCGCAAGCTCGATGAAGCGATGGTGGGCAATGCCTGGGGCGGGGCGACAGAGGCTGATGCTGTTGTACTGCTGGTGGATGCGCGGCGTGGCGCTGATGATGAAGTGAAAGCCATCATCGAGAATTTCAAGGCTCAGAACATCAAGGCCATTCTGGTGATTAACAAGATTGATCTGCTGCCTGCCGAGCAGCTTTTGCCGCTGTCTCAGGATATCAACGCACTTTACCCTTTCAGCGAAACCTTCATGGTTTCGGCTGTCACTGGTTCGGGTGTGGCAAAGCTGGGTGAACGGCTGGCGGCGCAAATGCCAATAGGTCACTGGCTTTATCCCGAAGATCAGACGGCGGATGTTCACCTGCGTTTCATCGCCTCGGAAATTACCCGTGAGAAGATTTATGAGCGGCTGCATGAAGAGCTGCCGTATGCTTCGACCGTTGAGACCGAGGCTTGGGAAGAGCGCAAGGATGGCTCGGTGAAGATCAGTCAGACGATTTTTGTGGCCCGGGATGGCCAAAAGGCCATTGTGCTGGGCAAGCAGGGCGCCCAAATCAAGTTGCTGGGGCAATTGGCCCGTGCTGAGATGGAAGAATCGTTTGGACGCAAGGTGCATCTTTTTCTGTTCGTGAAAGTGCGCGAGAATTGGGCGGAAGACCCAGAGCGCCTGCGCATGATGGGCTTGGAGCTTTAGGCAGAACGCAATGGAATGGCGCGATGAAGGGGTTGTGGTTTGTGTCCGCGCCCATGGCGAGACATCAGCCATTGCCGAGATCCTGACTGCAGACCATGGCCGCTGGATGGGCATGGTGAAGGGCGGACGATCGCGTCAGCAACGCCCAGTGTTGCAACCCGGCAATCTGGTGATGGTGACATGGCGCGCGCGGCTTGAGGATCATCTCGGCCTGTTCCAATTGGAGCCCTTGAGCTTGAAGGCCGGGTTCATTCTGTCACATCCGCTGAAGCTCGCTGGCCTTTCCACGCTGATGGCGCTGGCGCAGATGTTGCCGGAACGCGAACCACACCCCCGCATGTATCAGGCCGCGCATGTAGTGCTGGCGGCGATGGAAGATGACAGTGTTTGGCCAGCCTTGCTGGTGCGCTGGGAAATGGGCTTGTTGGATGAGCTTGGTTTCGGGCTTGATCTTTCGCGCTGTGCCGCCACGGGGCAAGCGGAGGATTTGGGCTATGTCTCACCCAAAACCGGCCGGGCGGTTTCGCGCGAGGCCGGCAAGCCCTATCATGAAAAACTGTTCCAGCTTCCGGCCTTCTTGAATGGTGGTGAAGCGGGCACGGCGGATGATGTGATTGAGGGTTTCAAACTCACCGGCTTCTTCCTGGAACGGCATGTGTTCGGCCCACGGCAAGTGGCCATGCCCGCCGCGCGGGATTGGTTGTGCGAGGGATTGAAGGAGCGAAGGGCGGCATGATCGGCAGGCTCAATCATGTGGCATTGGTGGTGCCCAATCTTGATGTGGCGGTGGCCGCTTATCGCAGCAAGCTGGGCGCAATCGTTTCACCGCATCATGCTCTACCGGAACATGGGGTCACAGTTGCGTTCGTGGAGTTGCCCAACACCAAGATCGAATTGCTTGAACCCTTAGGCGAAAATTCAACCATTCGTCCTTTCCTTGAAAAGAATCCATCCGGCGGCATGCATCACCTTTGCTATGAAGTTGATGACATCATTGCCGCTCGGGACAAGTTGAAGGCTGAAGGTGCGCGCGTGCTGGGCGATGGCGATCCGAAAATAGGAGCACATGGAAAGCCCGTGCTGTTCCTTCATCCGAAGGATTTCTTCGGCACGTTGATTGAACTGGAGCAGGCATGAGAATTCAAAGCATGATCGCGGTTTACTTCGTGATCTGGTGGATCACGCTGTTCGCCGTGCTGCCCTTTGGCGTGAAGAATGCCAGCGAAGAGGGCGTAGTGGTCGAAGAGGGCCACGAACCAGGCGCCCCGGTGCGCACCATGCTTCTGAAAAAAGCCGCCATCAATACTGTGGTGGCGGGCATTGTTTTTGCAGGCGTTTATTACGCCTATACACACGGGGTGTTCGGGTAGGCGGTTGGCGGTGGGCTATTCCGAAACCACGTGCCAAACGCCACCCATGCCATCGCCGACCTTGTCACCTTTCTTGGTGTCCTTGGCGAAGAAGTAGAGCGGCTTGCCATCGTAGGCCCACTGCAGGCTGCCATCCTTCCGCTTCACCATGGTCCAATCTTTCTTGGCGACGTCGCCTTCCTTGGCGGCATAGGGCGGCCAATTGGTGGCGCAGGCGTCATAGCAACTGGACACGCCGCCTGTGTCCTTGTCGAATACGTAAAGCGTCATGCCATTTTCGGCTGTCAGCAATTCGGCGGCGAGCGCTGAGCCTGACGCCAGCATTGTGGCGAAGGCAATGCTCAATAGGTTGAGTTTCAGTGTCATATGGTCAACTCCTCAAGTGCTTAAGGGTTGCCTGTGGCGTTTGCACACAGGGAAGAGACGGAAGCCTCTGTCATAACTACGCCTTTAGAAGGGCAATGTTCCACCAGCCCTCAAAAGTAATTTTGATGCACGCTTCACTTCGCGCGTTTGTTCTCAATATCGGGTGCTTGTGGAAAGCGGCTTTTGAGGTCGCGTTCGGTCACGCTCATGTGGTTGCGGGTATATTGCTCTGAAGCGTCGCGCAAAGGCTGGAAATCCCACGGGAAATGCGAGCCGTGCTTCATCGCGTCAAACATCATCAGGCGTGCCTGCTGGCTTTGCAACACTTGCTCATGGATGCTCGGGATGTCGAATTTGGCCTCAACCTCGGCGCGGAATTTCTTGCCCAAGGGATGCGTGGCGGCGAGGTTTTTGGTTTCGTTGGGGTCGTCAATCAGATTGAACAGCTGGTCTGGATCAGTCGGCGCGTGGATGAATTTCCAAGGGCCGCGGCGCAGCATGTACATGGGCGAGATGGTGCCCTCGGCAAGGTATTCGCCCCATGCTGTAGCGTCGGGATTTTCGGCAGCACCTTGCAGCAGCGGCAGCAGCGAGCGGCCATCCACCGGGCGCGCCAGTTTTTCGGTTCCGCCAATCGCGGCAAGGGTGGGCAGAATATCCGCCAGCGAACAGGGCTCCGCCACCCGGCGCGGCTTCATGGATTTGGGATTCCAGACGATGAGGGGCACATGGGCCGAGGGTTCCAGATAGCTCATCTTGTACCACAGCCCGCGCTCACCGAGGAAATCGCCATGGTCAGAGGTGAAGGCGATCACGGTGTCATCCAGCTTGCCCAACTCCTTCAGCGTGTCGATCAACTGGCCGATCAGATCATCCACGTAGGAGATGTTGGCATAGTAGCCGTGGCGCGCGGCGCGAATGTCGGCTTCGCCCACCACATAGTCATCCATTGCGCTCACGTCATAAAGGCGCTGGGAATGGGCATCGAGTTCGCTGCGCTTCATGTGCGGGACGGCAGGCAAGTCAATGTCCTCATCCTTGTACAAATCCCAAAACTTCTTGCGTGCGGCATAGGGATCATGCGGATGAGTAAAGGACACCATCAGGGCGAAGGGCTTCTCAGGTGAGAAGCGCGCATAGTCATATAGTTTGCGCTTGGCTTGGAAGGCCACGTCATCGTCGAATTCCAGTTGGTTGGTGATCTCAGCGATTCCGGGCTGCAACACGCTGGTCATGTTGTGGTACCACCAATCGATGCGCTCCTGCTTCAGGCGCCAATCCGGAGTCCAGCCGAAGTCTGCGGGGTAGATGTCGGTGGTGAGGCGCTCTTCCAAGCCGTGAAGCTGGTCTGGCCCAACAAAATGCATCTTGCCGGAGAGGCAGGTATGATAGCCTTGGAGGCGCAGATAATGCGCCCAAGTTGGAATAGCTGAGGGGAATTCGGCTGCGTTATCGTAAACGCCAGTGCGCGATGGCAGCAGGCCGTTCATCACTGTGGCGCGGGCAGGGGAACAGAGGGGCGATGAGGAATAGCAATTTTCGAACACCACGCCTTCAGCAGCCAGGCGGGAGAGATTTGGCGTTTTCACCAGCTTGTGGCCATAGGCACCCAAAGAGCGGGCGGCGAGTTGGTCGGCCATGATGAAGAGGATGTTGGGTTTTGTCTGCGTCGCCACTATATTCGCCCCATGAAAATGCTGATCTTGGCTTTGATCCGTTTCTATCAGCTCACTCTATCAGCCCTGATCGGGCGGACATGCCGGTTTTTGCCGACTTGTTCGGATTATGCGACAGAAGCGATTGAAAGGCACGGGGTGATCTGTGGTGGCGGTTTGGCGCTTCGTCGCATCAGCCGTTGTCACCCCTGGGGTGCATCTGGATTTGATCCGGTGCCAGATCATTGCGGGTGTGGGGGCGATCACCGGTGAAACGCGTTGCCATCATTGGTGCGGGACCAGTCGGGCTCACTTGTGCCAAGAATGCGCTGGCTTCCGGATTTGATGTTACAGTTTTCGAAAAGAGCGATCGCATTGGTGGCAACTGGGTCTTTCGATCAAAGACTGGGCATTCCAGCGTCTACGAAAATACCCACCTGATTTCATCCAGGACATGGTCGGGGTTCGAAGACTTTCCAATGCCAGAGACATACCCGGACTATCCGCGGCATGATTTGGTGCTCGCCTATTTTGACTCCTATGCGCAGCATTTCAATCTCATGCGGAACATTCGTTTCAAAACGGAGGTTCTGCACGCTGAGCAAAACGCCGATGGCGGGTGGCACACAAATTGGCGCAATGGAAAAGCCAAGGGGAGCGCGGATTTTGACGCGCTGTTTGTGGCCAATGGTCACCACAACAAACCACGATGGCCGAAATTGAGCGGCACCTTCTCGGGCCAGATGTTGCATTCGCATGATTTCAAGTCAGTCGATGAAACCTGGCGCGGCAAGGATGTCCTCGTGGTCGGCGCAGGAAATTCCGCAGCAGATGTAGCGGTGGAAGCGGCGCGCCTGGCAAAATCAGTGCATCTGTCGATGCGCTCTCCTCAGTGGTTCATCCCCAAGTTCATTCTTGGTGTTCCGGCCGATGTTTTTGCGGCCCGGAGCAAAGGTTTGCCGACGCCCATCCGCAATTTCGCGTTTCGAATATTGTTGCGGCTGTTGCAGGGCCGCTATTCGGATTTTGGCTTGCCCGACAATCCGGCAGCCCCGCTCTCACAACATCCTACCCTCAATTCGGACTTGATCGATTTTGTGCGGCATGGGCGGATCATGCCACGCGCCGGAATTGCGCGAATGGATGGTGATCATGTTCAATTCGCCGATGGCACGCGCACGGCATTTGATATCATCTGTTGCTGCACGGGGTTTGAAATGGCCACGCCGTTTTTGGATCGATCAATCGCGGATTTTTCCAATGCTGAACAACTGCCACTTTATTTGAGGTTTATTCCCGCTACGGCGGCGAACCTCTACTTCATCGGTTTGATCCAGCCGTCGGGGTGTATCTGGCCGCTCGCTGATTTTCAGGCGCGGCTGGCCTGCGCCGAACTTGCGGGGCGCTGGCAGAGACCTGCGGATTTGCCCGCTGCCGTTCAGCGCGAAGTGAAAGGGAGAGGTGGGAGCTATCTGGGTGGAGCGCGCCATGCAGGAGAAGTGGATTATCATGCCTACAGGGCACAGATGCGATCCGAATTGAAAAAGGCCGGGATCGACATTGGCCCAGCGCTGGCGGCGCAAAAGACCAATGGCAAAACAACGCCCGTGGTAACGGCCATGGCGCAATAGCCAAAAGGAAAAGGGCCGAACCAGGGTTCAGCCCCTTCCATTGTGCTGTAGTGCCCCGGATCAGAAGGCCCAGATAAGAGCGGCCTTGACTTCATGTTCGCCACCCCAATTCCAGTCAACGTTACAAGCGGTGGCGCAGTCGTGATAGTTGGTGGTTGGAAATTGGGTGTAGTCATACTCCATGCGGATTCGGAAGCGATCAGACATCGCGTGCTCGACGCCTGCGCCAACAGTCCAACCAAATTGATCGGCCTTTAGGTGGCTAGGTGTGGCGGCGATGATGCCATTCAATTCGCCTTGGGCATAAGCGCCGCCGGCGGTCACATAGAGCAGGGTATCATCCAAGGCCCAGCCAAGGCGACCGCGGGCTGTGGCAAGATAATTCATGTTGAAGCGGAAGTCTGCGCCAGCTTCGGTGTTGCGAACGATGTCGCCGGTGGTGCCTAGATCAGCTTCCGCGCCGAACACGATGCTGTCCATCTGGAAATTGTAACCACCAAGGCCGCCGCCCTTCACGCCGCAACCACCGTTGGCCCAAGGGCCTGTTGCCCCGCCGATATCGGTCAAACTGCCACGACCGTCGAGACAGGAGAGGCCCGCCCAGGCACCCACATAGAAGCCCGACCAGTCATAAGCAGCAGGGCGCAGATTGGCGACTGGTGGTGGGGGCATGGTGTCGAGGTCTGCGGCGATAGCCGATGACACGGAAACCATGGCCGAAGCCGCCACAAAGAGAGAAATCAGATGCTTTTTCATATTGCTACCCTTGACTGTTGGAACTGACAATTGAGGCTGAACATGAAGCGTTAAGGTTAACGCGAGGTTAGAGAAGAGTTGCATTTGGGTTAAATTTGCAAAATTCCTGGTCTCTTGACGGCGGATCGCCTCCGGGGCAAAGCCAAGGCGCAACAATGATTTGCCTACCCGGAATTGTTGCCGGGAGTGGGCAGAAAGGACCGAAATGATCACGTTGACATTCCCCGATGGCGCCAAGCGCGAAGTTGAAAACGGGGTTTCTGCCGCACAGGTTGCGGCTTCGATTTCTAAGAGCCTGGAGAAAAAAGCGGTTGCTGCCGTGGTGAACGGCACGCTGGTTGATTTGGCTGACCCTATCACGGCTGATTCGACGCTCAAAATCGTCACGCGCGATGATGCCGAGGCGTTGGAACTGATCCGCCACGATGCAGCCCATGTCTTGGCCGAGGCGGTGCAGGAGCTGTTCCCCGGCACGCAGGTGACGATTGGTCCGGTGATTGAGAACGGTTTCTATTACGACTTCTTCCGCAATGAGCCTTTCACCACGGCAGATTTTGGGCCCATCGAAAAAAAGATGCGCGAGATCATCGCACGCGACAAGCCCTTCACCAAATCCACCAAGACGCGTGAAGAGGCCAAAGATTTCTTCCGCGCCAAGGGGGAGATGTTCAAGGTTGAACTCGTCGACGCCATTCCTGGCAATGAAGACATCAAGTTCTATGATCAGGGCGGCTGGGTGGATTTGTGCCGCGGGCCGCATATGACGAGCACGGGCAAGATCGGCAGTGCCTTTAAGCTGATGAAGGTGGCTGGTGCCTATTGGCGCGGCGACAGCAAGAACCCGATGTTGACGCGCATCTATGCCACCGCTTGGCACAATGAAAAAGATTTGCAGCAATATGTAACGGCGCTGGAAGAAGCTGAAAAGCGCGACCACCGCAAGCTGGGCCGCGAGATGGATCTTTTCCATTTCCAGGAAGAGGGGCCAGGCGTTGTGTTCTGGCACCCGAAAGGCTGGAGCATGTTCCAGCAGCTCATTCAATATATGCGGCGCCGCTTGAACCGCCTTGGTTATGACGAGGTGAATGCGCCGCAACTTCTGGACAAGAGCCTATGGGAAACCTCAGGCCATTGGGGTTGGTATAAGGAAGCCATGTTCGGAGCCACGCCTGCGGGCGAAGCGGCGGAAGATGGAGACCGCATCTATGCCATCAAGCCGATGAATTGCCCGGGCCACGTTCAGATTTTCAAACATGGCTTGCGTTCCTACCGTGAGCTTCCGATGCGCCTCGCAGAATTCGGTGCCGTGCATCGCTATGAGCCGTCCGGCGCTTTGCATGGCTTGATGCGCGTGCGCGGCTTTACGCAAGATGATGCGCATATCTTCTGCACTGAAGAGCAAATGCGCGATGAGTGTTTGAAGATCAATGATCTCATCCTCTCCACCTACAAGGATTTTGGCTTCGAGCAGATTGTGGTGAAACTTTCCACGCGGCCTGAAAAGCGCGTGGGCAGCGACGCGGCATGGGATCGAGCCGAGAAAATCATGGGCGAAGTGCTGGAGCAGATCGCCTCTGAATCCGGCGGCAAAATCAAGACAGCGATCAATCCGGGCGAGGGCGCTTTCTATGGCCCGAAGTTTGACTATGTGCTGCGCGATGCGATCGGCCGCGATTGGCAATGCGGCACTACGCAGGTGGATTTCAACCTGCCGGAGCGCTTCGGTGCTTTCTATATCGGCGAAGATGGCAACAAGCATGTGCCGGTGATGATCCACCGCGCTATTTGCGGATCAATGGAGCGCTTTCTTGGCATCCTGATTGAGCATTTTGCGGGCCACTTCCCGCTGTGGTTGGCGCCTGTGCAAGTGATGGTTTGCACCATCACGAGTGAGGCTGATGCCTATGCGGTTGAAGTGTGCGATGCGCTGAAAAAAGCGGGCTTGCGCGCTGATGCCGATCTGCGCAACGAGAAGATCAACTACAAGGTGCGCGAGCATTCGGTAACGAAGGTTCCGGTGATCCTTGTGGTGGGCAAGCGCGAGATGGATGAGCGGGCGGTGAACATACGCAGGCTGGGCAGCCAGGAGCAGAAGGCGATGAGCTTGGCCGATGCGCTTACTACGCTGGTGAAGGAAGCAACACCCCCGGACTTGAGGTGATCCAAGGCGCTTTGCCACGCGTAACGGGGGCATGGCGCCAATCATCATAGTCGGAACAGCTGGAATTGGCGGTGCACTCGCCGCGCGGTTGAAGGCGGCGGGGCAAGAGTCTTTCTTAATAAACCGCACGGTCGAGCATGTCGAAGATTTGGCCCGTGACTTAGGTCTAGATTATGCTTTGGCGGACGTGACAGATGAGTCTGCCTTGCGAGCAGCTATTTCTGCCGCTGGCCCGGTGATAGACGGGCTTGCCTATTGCGTGGGCACTATCAATCTCAAGCCCATTGCGCGGCTCACCGCCGAGGATGTGTCCGGTGATTTTGCGGTGAATGCACTCGGGGCCTTCACGGCGGCTCAAGCGGCCTTGCCCGCTTTAAAGGCCAGCACTTTGACCACCGCTTCCATTTTGCTGTTTTCCACCGTCGCTGTGCGGCAGGGGTTTGCTTCTCACGCGAGTGTCGCTCTGGCCAAAGGCGCCGTTGAGGGCCTCACGCGCGCGCTGGCCGCGGAATTGGCCCCCAAGATTCGGGTAAATGCGATTGCGCCGTCCCTCACGCAAACGCCACTGGCTGAGCCACTCACGCGCAACGTGGCAACAGCCCAAGCCATCGCCAGCCTTCACCCTCTTGCCCGGCTGGGAACGCCACATGACATTGCTGGCTTGGCGGCCTTTCTGATGAGCCCCGATGCTGACTGGATTACGGGTCAGATATTCGGCGTTGACGGCGGGCGTAGCAGTTTGCGCACCAAGGGCTGATACACCAGTTCGCAAAGATTCAACTTTCTGCAAAGATTTTAGTGGCTTCCAAGCGGCCGTTCACTCGGCACAGGAAGGCGGCAAGACATGGAATTGCTGTGTTCCTCCGACTGATGCTGAGGCTTGAAAAGTAACAGTAAAAGTTCCAGATAAGTGGCTGAAAGGCCAGATGATGGAAATTGGAATTTACACCTTCGCTGATGTGCCTGCAGGCAAACCTGAGTTTGCGGGGCAGCGCCTGCGCAATCTTGTGGAAGAAATGAAACTGGCCGATGAAGTCGGCCTCGACGTGTTTGCCGTGGGCGAGCATCATCGGGCCGATTATGCGGTCTCGGCTCCACCCGTGGCACTCGCCGCCGGGGCGGCTGTCACCAAGCGCATCAAGCTTTCGAGCGCTGTTACTGTGCTTTCATCGGATGATCCGGTGCGCGTCTATCAGCAGTTCGCCACGGTGGACGGGCTCAGCAATGGCCGCGCCGAGATCATGGCCGGGCGGGGCAGTTTCATCGAAAGTTATCCGTTGTTTGGCTATGAGCTTGATGACTATGACGAGTTGTTTGCCGAGAAGCTTGATCTACTGACCAAGCTGAATGAGGCGGGCGAGCGCATCACCTGGGAAGGGCGGTTGCGCCCCTCACTCAAGAACGCTGGCATCTATCCGCGGCCCGAACAAAAGAAGATTCCGCTTTGGATTGCCGTGGGCGGCACGCCGCAATCGGTGGTGCGCGCGGCTTCGCTCAATATTCCGATGGCGCTGGCCATCATTGGTGGAGACCCGCGGCGGTTTGAGCCGTTCTTCAAGCTCTACCGCGAGTCCCATGCCAAGTTTGGCTATGACGCGAAAGATATTCAACTCAGCCTCAACATGCATGGCTTTGTTTCAACCTCCACTGATCACGCCAAGCAGGTTTATGGTGCGGCGCAAATGGAAGTGATGAACCGCATCGGGCGCGAGCGTGGCTGGCCGCCCCAAGGAATGGATCATTTCGAACGCTCCACACGCGATGATGGCAACCTGATCGTGGGTGATGCGAACCGCGTGACTGAGCGCATTCTGCAATTGCATGAGGTGTTCAAAAATACCCGCATTCTCATTCAGATGGCGATTGGCACGGTGCCCCATGCCGAGCAATTGAAGGCGATTGAGATTCTCGGCACCAAAGTGGCGCCAGCCGTTCACAAAGCCGTGAAGGGCTAAAACCCGCTTGTGATGAAACTTTATTGGCGGGCGGGCGATATTTGTTGGAAACTCCATGATAAGAGGAGCGACCAATGGCAAAGGTACTTGTTCACCGACTTTATGTGCGGGTGTTTCACTGGCTGAATGCGGCGGCCATGATCATGATGATCATGAGCGGCTGGCAAATTTACAATGCTTCGCCCCTGTTTGAGTGGCTGAGCTTCCCGAGAGCGATCACCTTGGGCGGGTGGCTGGGTGGGGCACTGCAATGGCACTTTGCGGCCATGTGGCTGTTTGTGGTGAACCTCCTTATATATTTGGTATTGGGTATCGTCACTGGGCATTTTCGTCGCAAGATGTTTCCGCTTACACCGCAAGCGGTGATCAGCGATTTGGGCAAAGCCGCGCGGGGAAAACTGGCCCATGACAGTCACGATTATAACGCCGTTCAGAAGCTATTCTATCTGGGTGTGACCGCGATCATGTTGATGACATTTCTCTCTGGCCTTGTGGTGTGGAAGTCGGTTCAGTTTCAGGCGCTGAGCGTGATCTTCGGCAACTATGACACGGCGCGCTTCATCCATTTCTGCGGAATGAGCCTGATATGTGCCTTCATTGTTGTTCACATTGCGCTGGTGGCGATTGTGCCATCTACGCTCATCCCCATGATCACTGGCCGCGCCAAGCCATTTCCGAATGAGGAGCACCGCCATGTTGCTTAAGCCCCAAGCTAAGAAACTGCTCACGCCGAGCAAGGAGTTGCACAATGTGCAGCGACGCCTCTTCATGGGGCGCGCGCTTTCACTTGGCGCGTTGGCCATGCTGACGGGCTGCGAAGCACCAGCTGATGACAGCACTGCCCAAAGCATTCTCGATGCCATGTCACGGTGGAATGACGGCGTGCAGCTCGCCATTTTTGGTGAAAACCGCATGGCGCCCACTTACAGCGAGGCCGACATCAAAGATCCATTTCCCTTCAACGCCTATTACGGCGAAGATGAAGTGCGTATCGTTAAGGAAGAGGGCTATAAGTTGGAGCTTGCTGGCCTGATTGAGAAGAAGGACCCTTGGACGCTTCAAAACCTGCGCGCCCTGCCGCAAGTCTCGCAGATTACGCGGCATATTTGCGTTGAGGGCTGGAGTGCCATTGGCAAATGGGGCGGTGTGCCGCTGGGGGATTTCCTGCGACTCGTGGGTGCCGACACCAAGGCCAAGTATATAGATTTCAAGTGCGCTGATGATTATCACACCTCGCTGGATATGGCGACGGCGCTGCATCCACAAACGATCATTGCGCTCACCTTCCGTGACCAAACTTTGCCGCCAAAGTTTGGTTTCCCGATGAAGATCCGCGTTCCCACCAAGTTGGGTTTCAAGAACCCCAAGCATGTCATGGCCATGGAAGTGACCAATGACTATCCCGGCGGCTATTGGGAAGACCAGGGCTATAACTGGTTCAGCGGTTCATAACGCACGCTCACCAAATTGTGCGCCAAGTTTATTGGCGCACGGTGATCCGCCGAGGCATGACTGGAGCGGGACGGAAGTTCCTCAACATTCAGGAGAATTCAAATGATCAAGACCGCTTTTGCTGCTGCCCTCATTGCCCTTGCTTTCACAACGCCGGTTCGCGCTGATGAAATGGCCAAGCTTGCCTGTGACGCCAACACCATGAAGATGGTGCATGACGCCATGGACAAGGACAAAGACCCCAAGATGGCCAAGGATGTCGGCATGGCTGGCGACGAAATGAAAATGGCTGAAGACGCCATGAAGGCCAACAAAATGGATGATTGCACCAAGCACATCGGCATGGCCATGGACCACATGATGATGAAGCATAACTAAGCTTCGCATCACGCATGAAGGGCGGCCTGTTGGCCGCCCTTTTTGTTTGCTAAGAAGAGGGCATGACCTTGCCCCATGTGCCAGATCCCATCATCGGTAATTCTGCCAGCGTCGACGCCATTGAACATGTGATTGTTCCGCGCTTGCGTGACATTGGTGACTTTGAAGTGCACCGTGTTCTGCCAGCTGCCGAAAGGCAGATGATCGGCCCATTCATTTTCTTTGACCGTTTTGGCCCTGTGGTGATGAAGCGCGGCACCGGCATGGATGTGCGGCCGCATCCGCATATCGGCCTAGCCACTGTGACATGGTTGTTTGATGGCATCATCTTTCACCGCGATAGTCTGGGTTCGGAACAGCCAATCTCGCCAGGCGAACTCAACTGGATGACGGCGGGCAAGGGTATTGTTCATTCGGAACGCACGCCAACGATGTTTCGCGCGTTGGGGCAGACGATGTTTGGCCTGCAAAGCTGGGTGGCGTTGCCGAAGCAACACGAAGAAACAGCTCCCGCGTTTGAACATGTGGCTGAGGCGCAGATGCCCATTCTGCAGGACAAAGGCCGTTGGGTGAAGGTTATTGCAGGTTCCATGTATGGCGAGACCGCACCAGTGAAAACCATGTCAGACATGTTCTACGCAGATGTGCGGCTGGAGCAGGGCGCTGCCCTGCCGCTACCGCCGGAACATGTGGAGCGTGGGCTCTATCTCATTTCCGGCAAGATCGAAATCGCAGGCCGCGAAATCGAGCCGGGCAAGCTGGTGGCTTTCAAGCCGCACAGCGAAATCATTGTGAAGGCGTTGGAAGTATCACACTTCATGCTTCTGGGGGGCGAGCCCATGGATGGGCCGCGTCACATCTGGTGGAATTTTGTTTCCTCTTCGAAAGAGAAGATCGAAGCCGCGAAAGAGGAATGGCGCACGGGCAAGTTCAAGATCGTGCCTGGCGATGAAAAGGAGTTCATCCCCTTGCCGCCGGGTTCGTGAACTATGGCGCTGTCAGAACCACGTTGCTCACGATGCCTTCGGTAATGGTGAAGGCTTGTTGTAAGACCTTGCCGCCGGTATGCGCCTCAGCGACATAAGCGCCGGGCTTCAGGAGTGCGGTGATTTCGGTTCCGGCAGGCAGCGGCAGCACCGCGCCACTATTCTCCATCACAAGCCATTGGGCGTCTTGGCGCTTGTTGATGGAAAGCCGTGCCAGGCCTGCGTGGTGTGCAACATCCACGGCCCGCAACAGACCGGGCTTTACTTCAACATCCGTCACGGCGGCCACGTTGCTGGCGGCATAACGCGTTTCAATGCGATAGGTGCCGGCGGCCAGTTTCAGCAATTCGCCGGGCCTTACCTCTGGCGCCACAAGACGGCCCGGGTGGGTGCCGTTCAGGGCATAGACCTTTGTAATACTCTCCAACGAAGGGCCGAAGCCATCCGGCAGGCGTGGCAGGATGCGCAAGGCCCCGGCATTCAAAATGAAGTTGACCGCAAGGCGCGTTGTCGGCGGCAGGGAGATGCCTTCATCTATGGTCACGTTGCCATATCGGCCTAGAACTTCGTAGGCCCCCGGGTTCAGTTTGAATGAGACAATGGGTGCCGTGGCTTCGAACAGCACTTCACCGCTTGCATTTTTGACTTTCCAATCAACGCTATCAGCGTAGTTTTTGCTTTTTTCGGTGAAGCGGGCGGAAAGCTCGATTTGTTCATCTCCCGGCTGCACCAGCGAAAAAGCGGTGGCAGCAGGCAAGGTGGTAGATAATTCAGTGGGTGCCGTTGGCCCTGGGACTGGCTGGGCTCTTTGCGGCGCAGAATGAGCAGGCGTGGCCTGCAAAAAGAAAAGCGCCATCAGGCTTGATAGGAGGGTTGCCTCCACCTGACGGCGCCGTTGCTTTGGACGGGTGCTGACGCCCATCGCTGTGTTCCCCGTTACAAACTCTCCCCCAGCGCTATCGGCTGGCCCAATTGTTCAAGCACGGCGCGGGTGGGGGGAGCAACGAAATGCTTAATCAGTGGTTAATGCAATTCACCGCATTGCAGCTATCCCGGTGCTGCAATTGAATTTGGCCAACAAAGCCGCCAATGTGGGCCACCATGACTCAACTCAACGACCGCAGTTCGCTGCTTTCCTTTCTCAAAACCCGAAAATCCGCATCTGCCAAGGCCATGACTGGGCCTGGCCCCAGCACGGCTCA
This sequence comes from Aestuariivirga sp., assembly GCA_031424315.1. Taxonomy (GTDB): domain Bacteria; phylum Pseudomonadota; class Alphaproteobacteria; order Rhizobiales; family Aestuariivirgaceae; genus Aestuariivirga. The sequence continues at coordinate 50,271 of JANPHF010000042.1, read as the reverse complement.
GTTGGATGAAATGCTGGCCATTGCCACTCGTATTCCTGATCATGGGAAACTGGCGCCTTGGCGCTTTGTGATATTTGCGGGCGAAGCGCGGGCGCGGGTTGGCCAGAAGTTTCGCGCGCGGTGGGCGGAGCTCAACCCTACGCATGGCGCTGATACTTTAGATTTTGTGGCTGGCATATTCGAACGTGCGCCAGTGATTGTGGCGGTGGTTTCGACGGCGACCGAACATCCCAAGATCCCGGTCTGGGAACAGCAGCTTTCAGCAGCCGCCGTGTGCTTTAACGTGGTGCTTGCGGCGCAGGCACTGGGCTTTGACGCACAATGGATGACGGACTGGATGGCCTATGACTCCGCCGCTTTGGCCGCGATGGGTGTCGGTGGCAATGAGAAACTCGCTGGCTTTATCTATATCGGCCACACATCAGTAGCGCTAGAAGATCGGCCAAGGCCAGACGTGGCCAGCCTCGTTACCTATTGGAGCTGAAGCATGGCCATCAAGGGCATCCTGTTTGACAAGGACGGAACACTGATCGAAGTGAACGGAACATGGATTCCGCTCTATTACGACATGTTCAAAACCCACTATGGGCTGGATGAAGCGGGGGCCAATATATTGCTTACGCGCGCAGGCTATGATGTGGAAAGCAACAGTTTCCGCGCCGGCAGCGTGTTGGCGGCAGGCACCACCAAGGAATTGGTTTCCGTTTGGTGGCCGGAATTGAATGCCGATCAGCAGTCCGAGCGAGTTTATTACATCAACAACACCATCGCGCCTCAGGCCAAGAAATATGTGAAGCCATTGATGAAGCTGGATCAGGTGTTTGATGAGTTGCATGCCATGGGCCTGGTCCTCGGCTTGGGCACAAATGATTCAGAGGCTTCTGGCCGTGCGCATATGACCCATCTTGATGTGCATCATTATTTCGATGTGATGATTGGTTCTGACAGTGTGGAAGAGCCCAAGCCTTCAGGCCAGATGATTTTGCATTTTGCGGAGCGGTGTGGCCTCAAGCCTTGGGAGATTGCCATGGTGGGCGACAACAGCCATGACATGGAAGAAGCGCGCGCGGGTAAGGCTGGTCTAGCCATCGGCGTTCTCTCCGGCAATGCCCGGCATGAAGACATTGCCCATCTGGCCGACCACGTGATCAACAGCGTGGCCGATCTGCCGGCGCTGCTGCGCCACCTTCCCTGATGTTTTACGAAACGGCCAAGGGTTCCGGCTTGGCGCTTGATCCGTTCAAGGCAGTGGTGGTGCCTCGGCCCATCGGATGGATTTCAACACTTTCAAGCGATGGCCGAGCAAACCTCGCGCCCTACAGTTTCTTCAACGCTTTCTCCGATAAGCCTTACTATGTGGCCTTTGGCTCCGGCGGGCGCAAGGACACGTTGCGTAATATCGATTCCACTGGCGAATTTGTCGTGAACCTTGCCACCCATGACTTGCGTGAAGCAGTGAATGCCAGTTCCACCAGACAGCAGTTGGATGAATTCGAAGTGGCCGGGCTGGCCAAGGCGCCGTGCCGCTTAGTGAAGGCGCCCCGTGTTGCAGCCAGCCCCGTAGCGTTGGAATGCAGGCACTTTCAAACTGTGGCCTTGCCCAATGAAGATGGTGCGGTGAATGATTGGCTGGTGATTGGCCGGGTCATGGGCGTTCACATTGATGATGCGTTCATCAAGGATGGCCGGGTTGATACAGCTGCCATGAAACCCATCGCTCGGCTGGGCTATTCGGAATATGCCACGGTGGATTCCGTCTGGCGCATGCGGCGGACGGATTGATGGGCGTTAGGGTGGGGCCCTCACAGACTCGCCCGAGTCGCGGGAAAACGCATGGAATCTGCTTGAAGCCTTATCACCGCAACCTGTGGATAATTTGCCTTTAGATGGGTGTAACGAGCTGATCTGGAACGATTAGTTATCAACAGGCAAGCTGTGGATAACCTGTTTAATGCCTCATTAACCAATCGGAGTCAGGACTCGCAAACGTTGCAATGTGGTGCAGCGGCGGAAAAGAGTTGGAAGCCATGGTGTCGTGTTTGTTGATTGATGGAAATGCCTCCGAACGCAGCCGGATCGGTGATCTTGTCCGGGGCTTCGGCATGGATTGTGTTGAACGCGCAGGCGCTGCCGATGGCATGCGCTATTGTGCTGAGCGCTTGCCAGAAGTGGTCTTGATGGATGCTTCTGCGCATGCCGAAGCAGATGAATTCTTGCGGCGTGTGCGCCGCCATGCACGCGGCAGCAAAATGCCCGTGATTATCCTCTATGCTGACGCGCCGGACATGGATGTAATGGGCCAATCAATTCTTGAGGGTGCGGCCGAATTTCTAGTGAAGCCGTTTGACGGCAGGCTTTTGTCCTTCAAGCTGGAGCAGGCCGGTCTGCTCGTCCACTGATCTTGCAAACTTCCCTGGTTTTGGGCCGCAGTTTGCTCCCCTTTTCTATTTGCGGTGGGTCGCAATGCTTTAACCCCCGTTAACATGCGTGGTGAACGCATTGTTAAGCGTTTGCCGTCTAGTCTCGGCCAAGTTGGTATTTGTGTGGGTGCGGAGATGAGTGAAACTTTGAGCGCTGGCCTTGATGTTTCGGTTTTCGAAGGTGTTCTCGCCGTGGGTGATGAAGACGCCCGCGCTGCGCTTGCAAGGCAGCTGGCCGCTCTGGTGTGCGATTCCACAACACCCGACATTGAAATCCAACAGGTTCAACCCATTCTTGTGAAGTTGACAGTCGACCCTTCTGAGCAGGTCCGCCGCATCATGGCTGATGAACTTGCTGAGGCGCAGAGTGTGGATGTCGATGTCGTCTTCTCCATCATCGCAGATGATGACGACATTGCGCTGCCTTTTCTGACCAAGACGCAGGCGCTGCAACCTTCCCAGCTTATCGCCATTCTCAAAGTCGGCGACGAAGCGCGTGGCCGGGCCATTGCCTCACGGCCTGATATTACATCTGAAGTGGCTGATAACATTATTCGCGCCGCTGGCCTTCCTGCCGCGCTGGCGCTGTGTGACAACAGATCCGTCGAGCTGGAGCCCAATGATTGCCATGCGCTCTACCTGCGGTTTGGTGGTTCGCAGGACATGGTGGAGCGCCTGCTGGCCAAGCCAGATCTGCCGCTCGACATTCGCATTATCCAGGCGCGCCGCGCTGCCAGCCGCATGCGCCAGATGATGGCAGAAAAAGGATGGATTGCCGCCAATGACGCATCGGAACTTTGTGCCGAAGCGGAGGATAATGCCTTGATGCAGGTTCTCATCGAAGCCAATCCGGCCGAACGCGCCCAGGCGACGGCCTTCATGTCGTCCAAGAATATGCTGACACCGGCGCTCGTTGTGCGCGCCGCTGCCACAGGCCAGATGAGTGTCGTCGAAGCGGCTCTAGCCCATCTCACCGGTCAAACCCAACCGCGCACTGCGGAACTGATGTATTCGGGCAATCCGGCCAATCTGAAATCGCTCCTGCGCCGCTCAGGCCTGCCGCAAACCTGTTCGGGCATTCTGCGCGCGGCTTGTGATGTAGTGATCGATATGCGCGAGGAGGGTATTGAGCTCAACGCAGTTGAATTCGGCGGGCGCATTCTCGAAGCGCTGATGACGCGCTATGATGCCCTGACAGCGTCAGAGCGCGCCAAGCAGATTGAATATCTTGGCCGTTATGGCGAGATGAGAATTCGCAAGGTGGCACGGCAATTGAAGGCTGATCTTGTCCGTGCGGCATGAAGCCTGAGGGCTAGCAGAGGGCATTGCCCAGACGCATTGATCTTGTGACAGTTCCGCGCTTGAATGTTCCGTAATGTCCACGTTCTGGCCGGAGGCACCGATGGTAATCTACAGCGGCGTTCTGCTGCTGGTGGTTTCGCTTGGCTTCAACGCACTGTTCATGTTGCGAGGGTGGCGAGCGCGGAAACATGCGGCCATGTCGGATGCCGAGCTTAACCTGTTCCGCAATTTGCGCGGCCTTTCTCCAGAGCAATTCCGTAAGCTGATGAAGGCCGGCGCATGGCAGGAATCCACAGTGCCAATCACCCTGACGCGCGAAGGGCAGATGCCGGAAGAACTCTTTTACGTGCTGGAAGGCGCTCTGAAAGTTGAGAAATCGGGCCGCAGTTTCAGCCTAGTGCCCGCCGCCTTTGTGGGTGAATTGGCTTACCTGCGGGGATTGCCCGCCACGGCATCAGTGGAACTGTTGCCGCCAGGGCGTTATGTCAGCTGGAAGGCTGCCGACTTGAACCGGATAACGTCCCGAGACGAGGGTTTGCGCGCAGCGCTGGCCATGCTGATCAACAACGACCTCGCCGAGAAAGTGGCGCGCAGCTAGATTTTGAACTGCTCGTTGAGCACGCGCTCTGCCAGGCTGTGGCCGGCATCGAACAGCATTTTCACGCCACGCTTCTTATCTTCGGCAATTTCAACGCTGGTGACATGGCGCACTTCGTCATGGTCAGCAACCGCTGCCACGGGCCGCTTGTCGCTCTCGAGAATGTCCACACGAATCTCGGCGGCGTTGGGCAATATGGCTCCACGCCAGCGGCGCGGGCGGTAGACGCTGAGGGGGGTGAGCGCCAGCAGTGGCGCTCCCACAGGCAGAATGGGGCCATGGGCAGAGAGATTATAGGCGGTCGAGCCAACGGGCGTTGCCACGATCACGCCATCACAAATCATTTCTTCCAGTCGCGTGCGCCCATCAATGGTGATCTTGAGCTTGGCGGCCTGCGAACGTTGGCGCAAGAAGGAAACTTCGTTGAAGGCCAGGCGCTCGTGCTTCTTGCCATCATGGGTCTTGGCCGTCATTCGCAACGGGCGGATCAGGGATTCTTCTGCTGCCGATAAGCGTTCGGGCAATTCCACCTCGCGAAAATCGTTCATCAGGAAGCCGACTGATCCGCGGTTCATGCCATAAACTGGCAAGCCGGATTTCATACAGCCGTGAAGGGCCTGCAGCATCAAGCCGTCGCCACCCAGCGCCACCAGCACATCGGCACGGTCGGCATGTGCGTTGCCATAGCGTTTGGCCAGCGCCCGGAGTGCGCGCTTGGCGGCTGGCGCATCTGAGGCGAGAAAGGAAATGCGGCTGAAATTCATGTGTTGCCTTGCTTTGCCGATAGGCTAATGCAGGCCAAGTTAACATTCAGAAAAGGCCTGTCCACCCCTCATGCGAAGGCTCGTTGTCTGCACCACCTGCAAGTATTCAGCGGAAAGCAAGTGTGCGCCGGACGGCCGCACGGGCGGCCAGATGATGCTGTCGGCATTGCAGGGAGCGCTGGCCAAGGCCGGGCGCAGCGATGTGGAAATCTTGCCGCAGGAATGCCTGTGGAACTGCACGCGGCCCTGCAGTGTGGTGATCCAGGATGATGCGCGCTTTTCCTACATCACAGGCGGCAACACCCCGGACGAAGAGCAGGCCCACGCCATTCTGCAGTGGTTTGACTTGCATGGGGCCAGTGTGGATGGCCTCGTTTCCTTCAAGCAATGGCCACAGAAAATGCGAGGGCATTTCATTGCCCGTATTCCGCCGGTACGGCCATGAGCATCACCCTTGTTCTTGGTGGTGCGCGCAGTGGCAAGAGCCGCTTTGCCGAAAGCCTGTGCCACAAACCACGAACCTATGTTGCAACGGCCCAAGCCTTTGATGGTGAGATGAAAGCACGCATCGCAATGCACCGCGAAAGCAGAGGCGGGGAATGGACGACAGTTGAGGCACACCTGGATCTGGTGGGTGCCTTGCGTGCAGCCAAGGGCGATGTGCTGCTGGATTGCCTGACGCTGTGGCTGACCAACCTGGTAATGGCGGAGCGTGAGGTGGAGCCAGAACTCGATGCCTTGATCGTGCAGATCAAAGCCATGCCGAATAAGGTCGTGATTGTTTCAAATGAATTGGGGCTTGGCCTGGTGCCCGAGCATGGGCTTTCGCGGCGCTTTCGAGACTTGCATGGTGTGATGAATCAGCGTGTGGCAGCGGCAGCGGATTGCGTCGTGTTCACCGTGGCAGGCATTCCACAAGTGATCAAAGGGCAATTGCCAGAATAGCCCCTGCGAGAACCAGCAATGCCAGGGCATTGCGCAAAAGTGCAAGGCCTGCCTCAATATCTTTCGCGTCTTGTGGTGTGCGGCCATTTCCCATCGTGGGCAAATTCACAACTTCGCCGTGATAGCTGCGGGGGCCACCGAAGGCGAAACCCAATGCGCCGGCCATCGATGATTCTGGCCAGCCTGCGTTGGGCGAATTGTGTTTGGATGCATCTCGCAACATGGTCGCCCAGGCGGATTTCATTTGTGCCTCTCCGAGCACACGTGCGGCACCTGCAAACAAAAGGCCAGTGAGGCGCGAGGCGGGCAGGTTCACCAAATCATCAAGCCGCGCGGCGGCCCAGCCGAAGTTCAGATATTTTTGTGGTTTGTGACCGATCATCGAGTCAGCGGTGTTGATGGCCTTGTAGGCGACAAGGCCGGGCAAGCCGAGCAAGGCATACCAGAACACCGGCGCCACCACGCCATCGCTCGCATTTTCAGCGAGGCTTTCGAGTGCCGCTTTGGCGACACCGCTTTCGTCAAGCGAATTGGGATCGCGGCCCACGATCTTGCCCACTTCTTCGCGCGCGCGCGCCAGGGATTGGGGCAGGGCACGGGCCACGGCCGTAACGTGATCGACGAGGGATTTCTGCGCAATGAAGGGCAGGGCCAAGAGAATATTCACTGCCCAGCCATAAGGGATGCGCGCGAGGACTTGCGCGATGATCACTGCTGGCAAGGCAAAGCAGACCACCAACACGACAAGTGCGATCACGCCATTGATGCGGTTGTTGGCGGGCGTGGCTTCGGGGTCATTCAGGCCCTCATCGAGAAAGTCGAGCAGGCGGCCCATCCATTGCACCGGGTGACCGACAGCCTCCTGGAGCAACGGCGGATAGCCCACGAATCCTTCGATGAGCAGCGCCAGTGTGGCGAGGGCAAGTTGGTTCATTTCACCGGCTCCGCCAGTTGCAGGATGGCGTCAATATCGAGATGCGCTTCCAAATGCGAAGCCAGTGCATCAAGCGTGTCTTCGATGGTTTGTTCGTAGGCAAATGACGAAACTGCGGCCCCCAAAGATTTGAGAAAGGCTGCGCGGAAGCCGTCGCTGGTGAAGCAGCCATGGAGATAAGTTCCCGTCACCAGCCCGTCCTTGCTGATCGCTCCTTCCGGCCCGCCCGGCTTTTGCGCAAAAGGGCGTGCGCAGTCCGGCCCCGAGGTTTCGCCGAGATGGATTTCGTAGGCCGTAATGAGCTGGCCCGAAAGCGTGTGCATGGCCTGAGTTTCAATGGTGGTCTTGTCAGGCAGAAGCGTGGTTTCGACATCAAGCAAACCCAGACCTGGAATGGTAGCAGGCTGGCCTTCGAGCCCTTGCGGATCATGGATCAGACGACCCAGCATCTGATAGCCGCCGCAGAGGCCCAAGACGCGACCACCGCGGCGGTGATGGGCGGCAAGGTCAATGTCCCATCCCGCAGCGCGCAAGGCCGCGAGATCGGCCATGGTGGATTTGCTGCCTGGGATGATTACCAATCCGCAATCGCCGGGGATGGGCTGACCGAGGCTGAGGAAGTGAACTGACACACCCGGCTCTTGCCGGAGCGGATCAAGATCATCAAAATTGGCAATGCGCGGCAAACGCAGAACACAGATTTTCAAACCTTTTGAATCGCTTGAAGCCAGTTCCTCCAAGGCTACTGCATCTTCTGCGGGAAGGCGCGCTGCATCTGCAAAGTGTGGCACAATTCCCACACATGCAATGCCAAGGCGCTTTTCCAGAAGGTCCCGCCCCTCATCAAACAAGTTTGGATCACCATGGAACTTATTGATCAGAAATCCTTTTATGCGCTTGCTATCGGCCTCATCAAGAACCGCCAACGTGCCCACGAGCGAGGCGATGACACCGCCACGATGAATATCTCCCACCAGAAGGGCTGGAATATTGGCCGCCGAAGCAAAGCCCATGTTGGCCAAATCGCCTGTACGCAGGTTGGTTTCCGCCGGACTGCCGGCGCCCTCCACGAGGATCGTATCGTGCGCAGCGGCCAATTGCTGAAAGCTATCCAATATGGCAGGCATGAACTGCTCGCGCTGGCTGAAGAATTCTCGCGCCGTCATTGTGGCAGCGCGTTTTCCCTGCACAATCACTTGCGCGCCGGTTTCAGCTTCAGGCTTGAGCAGAATGGGGTTCATAAAAACCGTGGGTGAAACCCTCGCCGCGCGGGCCTGCAGGGCCTGGGCACGGCCAATCTCACCCCCATCGCGGGTGACAGCGGCATTATTGGACATGTTCTGCGGTTTGAAAGGGGCGACAGAAAGCCCACGGTTGACCAGTGCGCGGCAAAGGCCAGCAACAATCAAGCTTTTGCCGACATCCGAGCCTGTGCCCATGAACATGATGGCTTTTGCCGTCACAATTGTTTCTCCGGCTTCGCCTTGCTCATGGCGCCACACTGATCACATGGGCGTAGGAGCCCATGACGTTGCCAATGCGCTGGCCCATGGGACCGAGGTCATTTCCCGCCGCGTCCTGCGCGTGAAACAGCGGTTCCTCCCGGCCTTGTTCGGCAATGGTCGAGTAGTGGAACTCATGGCCGCGCAGGGGCGCGTTCCAGGGCCCAGCAATGGGTTTGAGCTGCCGATAGCCCAGGTGCAGCCTGCGCTTGGCAAAGCTGGTGGTGAGGGACAGCAGGCCCGCCATGGCGTGGCGCTGGCCGTTGGCATCGATCAGGCCATCGCCCAGAACCATATAGCCTCCGCATTCGCCATAGATCAGGCCCTTGAACGCGCGCAGGCCGCCCAGAAAGTGGTCATTCGCCGCCAGTTTGCCCGCGTGAAGCTCAGGATAGCCGCCCGGCAGGAAAATCGCGTCGGCCCGAGGCGGGGCTTCATCTGCCAGTGGTGAGAAGAAGCGGAGTTCCGCACCTTGCCGCTGCCAGCTTTGGAATATGTGGGAATAGGCAAAGCTAAAAGCCTCATCGTGGGCGATGGCGATGGATTGGGCCAGCGGAAATAGAACTTTCGGCGGATCAATCGCCTGATTCGCGAGCGGGGCCGCTGATTCGAGAATCTTGTCAAGAAATGTTTCACGTGCGACTCTTGAAGTGGCAGTTTCAATGAGGGCCTCAAGTTGCTGATTTTCTTGGGCCTGCACCAAACCAAGGTGGCGCGAGGGGATGGCCAGTGAGTCAATGTGGCGCAGAGCACCAAGCACAGGCACGCCAGTTCCGGCCAGGGCCTCGCGCAAAATGGCTTCATGCCTATCACTTGAAACGCGGTTGAGAATCACGCCGGCAAGGTCAACGCCGGGCTGGAATGAGCGAAACCCCTCCACCAGGGCCGCCACCGATTGGCCCTGCTTGGCCGCATCCACAACGAGCAGAACGGGCAGCCCCAGAGCTTCGGTCAGATCGGCTGTTGAACCCTTTGCCCCCTGTGGGCCATCAAAGAGGCCCATCACACCTTCCACCACCAGCAGATCGGAGTCTGCAGCCTGCAGTTGGGCCAGCGCTTGCACTGCGCTTTCACCCATGGCCCAATAGTCGAGATTGATGCATGGCCGGCCCGTGGCTGCGGCGTGGAAGCCGGGGTCGATGTAGTCCGGCCCGGCTTTAGCAGAGACCACCCCGACGCCACGATTCTTGAGGGCGCGCAATAAGCCAAGGGTGAAGAGGGTTTTGCCGCTGCCAGAATGAGGCGCGGCGATCACCAAGCCTTTAGCCAATGCTGTTGGCTTTCATTGCGGGCGAATACCAATCGAGAAGGCTGCGCCAATCAGAAGCGTGGCCGACGACGACAATTGCAGGGGTCGGCGGTTCGTTGGCCTTAACAAAGGCGCCCGCCTCTGCCAGCGTTGTCAAAGCCACCTGCTGCTGCGGCAATGAAGCGTTAGAGATGATGGAAACCGGGTCATCGCCCTTGCGGCCACCCTTGATCAAGGCAGCAGCGATCTCGCCCAGATTCTTGACGGCCATATACATCACGATCACGGGCGAGGCCAAAGCCACAGCGGCCCAATCCACATTCACGGGCATCTTGCCCGAGGCATCGTGACCAGTGAGGAATATCACCGAATGGTTGGTGTCGCGGTGGGTGGCTGGAATGCCGGCATAGGCCAAGCCGCCCACACCGGCGGTGATGCCCGGCACGATGCGGAACGGCACACCGGCCCGGGCTAGCATCTGGCTTTCCTCACCGCCACGGCCAAACATAAATGGGTCGCCGCCTTTCAGGCGCAACACGCGCTTGCCGGATTTGGCGAGATCTATGAGGCGCAGGGAAATGTCGGTCTGTGTGGGCGAGGGTTTGCCACCGCGCTTGCCAGCATATTCCAACTCGGTGCCCGTGCGCACCCAGCGCAGAATGTCGGGGTTCACCAGCGCGTCATAAACCACGACATCGCAATTCTGCATGGCGTGATAGCAAAGCAAGGACATGAGGCCCGGTGCGCCCGGCCCTGCGCCCACCAGCCACACCCAGCCAGTTTCAAAGACCGGGAATGCCTCGCCATCAAGGCGCGCAAAGCCTTCGGATCGCCCGGCGTGGGCATCCCAATGCTTGACGGATTTGGTGGTTTCACTTGCCATTTTTGTCCCTTGAGCGGCGGATGCTCGCATCCGCTCGCCCGCATGCTCCAGTTATTTAGCTAGTCGCATCTTTTCGCTCACAAGCAAGTACACTTGTTCGCTCGATGCTTTATACAATGCCATCATGCGTGAAGTGAAGCCAGAAGGAGAGTTAAAACGCGGCTGGACGACGGGCGCTTGCGCCACGGCAGCGGTGAAAGCGGCTCTCACAGCACTGCGCGATGGAGCATTTCCAGATCCAGTGAGCATTACGCTGCCCAAGGGCGAGCAACCTGCGTTTGTGCTGGCAATCGCGGAAAAGGGTGAGCGTTGGGCCCGTGTGGGCATCATCAAAGATGCAGGGGATGACCCTGACGTGACCCATGGCGCGATGATCATCGCGAGGGTGACACCGGGTGGCCACGGCATCCGATTCAAGGCAGGCGATGGGGTCGGCATGGTGACGAAACCGGGCCTGCCCATTGGCGTAGGGGAGCCTGCCATCAATCCGGTTCCGCTCGCCCTGATGCGAGCTGAGGCGGCAGTGCTGGGTTTCACAAATCTCGAAATCGAAATATCGGTGCCTGGTGGCGAAGCGCTGGCAGCCAAGACCTGGAACCCGCGACTGGGCATTGTCGGTGGGCTTTCCATCCTGGGAACAACAGGAATTGTGAACCCGTTCTCTTGTGCTGCCTGGATTGCCTCCATTCACCGTGGCATCGACGTGGCTCGGGCGGCGGGCCTTAGCCATGTGGCAGGCTGCACGGGTTCAACCTCTGAAGATGCCGTGCGCGCGCACTATCGTCTGCCGTTGGAAGCAATGCTCGACATGGGGGATTTTGCGGGCGGTGTACTCAAATATCTGCGCGCCAATCCTGTGCCGCGCCTCACCATCGGCGGCGGCTTTGGAAAGATGGTGAAGCTAGCTCAAGGCCATATGGATTTGCATTCTGGCCGCAGCCTGGTGGATTTTGAATGGTTGGCAGCGCGCGTATCGGATGATTTGCGCGGCAAGGTGTTGGGTGCAAACTCTGCAATGGAAGTTCTGGAACTTGCCGGGCCCGCACTGGCGCAGCGTGCGGCCGAAGAAGCCCGTGCCCAAGCTGTGCAAGTTGCAGGCGAAGGCATTGCCGTTGATGTGATCATCGTGGACCGCAGCGGAAAGATCATTGCCCATGCCCAATGAGCGCATTCTCATTTTGGGCGGAACTGGTCTTGCGCGAGAAACGGCCAATGCGTTGGTTGCGCGCGGCGCGCAAGTTGTCACCTCAGTTGCGGGCGTGACCACGTCACCGCATTTGCCGCAAGGTGAAATCCGTAAAGGCGGGTTCGGCGGTGTTGAAGGTTTGACTGCCTATCTAGGTCAGCACAAATTCGATTGCGTCATCGATGCCACGCATCCCTTTGCGGCGCAGATGTCGGATCATGCAGCAACGGCATGCTCGAAGGCGGGTGTGATGCTCATTCGTCTTGAGGCTCCTCCTTGGCAGAAACAACCACAAGACGATTGGCGCATGGTGCAAACTATTGCTGAGGCAGCTGCAGCGCTGCCATCGGGTGCCCGCGCGGCGGTGACTGTGGGGCGCAAAGAGATCGGCGCATTCTTCAGCCGCGCAGATATCTTGGGCATTGCCCGCATGATCGAGCCTCCGGAACAGGCCGTGCCGGCGCGTTGGGAATTGTTGTTGGAACGCCCACCCTTTGCCTTGGAAGCAGAGATTGATCTCCTGCGTGCCAATGAAATTCAGTTTCTTGTCAGCAAGAATGCGGGCGGCGCGCGCGCGGCCAAGCTGGATGCAGCAGCAGCCCTTGGCTTGCCCGTCATCATGGTGGCGCGGCCTGGGAAACCCGCTGCGGAGACCAATTCGAGTGTGGCTGAATTGCTTGGCAGGTTGGGGTATCAAGGTTAGTCTGCCGTGCACATCACGGGGGAATCGCATTGATGAAGCGTCTGCTGGCTTTCACTATTTTGATCTTCACCTGCCTTGTGGCCGTGGCGCAGGCCACAACGCTTTCGGATGTCAAGGCGCGTGGCAAGCTGCTGTGCGGCGTCAACCCCGGCCTCATGGGCTTTGCGCTCAAGGGTGACGCCGGCAAGTGGGCCGGATTCGATGTTGATTATTGCCGCGCCGTGGCCGCCGCTGTTTTGGGTGATCCAGAGAAAGTGGAGTTTGTGGCCGCCGGAACCACCGATCGTTTCGACAAGCTGGCCAACGGCGAGATTGATGTGCTGGCCCGCAACACCACTTGGACGATGGAGCGCGAGACCAAGCTGCCGCTACGCTTTGTCGGCATCTCTTATCATGACGGGCAAGGCTTTCTGGTGCCAAAATCCATTGGCGTGAATTCCGTCTACCAACTCTCTCAGGCAGCGATTTGCTTCCTCTCTGGAACCACCACGCAAGCCAATGTTGAGGATCTGTTCAAAGAGAAGAACATGGTTTTCACGCCCGTCACCTTTAACACGATTGATGAATTGGTGGCAGCCTTCCAGGCCACGGGCGAGGCCAAGTGTGACGCTTATACCGCCGACCAATCGCAGCTTTACGCCGTGCGCCTAAAGCTGGCGAAGCCCGCCAATTATGTGATTTTGCCGGAAGTGATTTCGAAGGAACCGCTCGGCCCGTCAGTGCGGCAAGGGGATGAACAATGGTTCAACATCACGCGCTGGGTGCTGTTCTCGCTCATCAACGCCGAAGAACTGGGCGTGAAATCAGCTGACGTGGATGGGCTGTTGACCTCCGCAACCCATCCAGATGTGCGCCGCCTTTTAGGATTTGAAGGGACATTCGGCGCTGACATGGGGCTGGATAAAGATTGGGCCGCCAAGGCCATCAAGGCCGTGGGCAATTATGGCGAAGTGTTTGAGCGCAATCTGGGCAAGGGCTCGAAACTTCAAATCGAGCGCGGCCTCAATGCGCGCTGGAACGACGGAGGAATCCTCTATGCGCCGCCGGTGAGGTGAAATCACACTTTGACGAGATGAGTGCGGAACCAGTCGGTCAATTGTGTCTCTGACAACTCACCTGACGCTAACGCAAGAAATGAGCGCAAGCGATCTTGCGGCGTGGCGTTGATTTGCCAACCGTTGTGCAAGAGAAAGGTGCGAGACACGACGAGTGCCGTGCGTTTGTTACCATCAACAAACGGGTGATTGCGCGCAAGACCATATGCGTAGGCCGCCGCCAATTCAGCGGCGTCTGGATCTCCATAGGCGAACTTGTGCTGCGGCCGTTGCAGGGCAGATTCCAGCAACCCGACATCGCGAACACCCGTTGCTCCACCATGTTCGGCCAATTGCCGGGCATGAATGGCCAGCACAGCCCCTTTCGGAAGCCATTTGAAATCAGTCATTCGGGCATTCCTTATTGGGCGAGAATTTTGAGAACGTCGCGGTCTTCGCGCATCACGGTTTCAGCGGCATCCATGATGCTGGCAAACTCAGGATCATAGGGACTGAGCAGAATGCCCTCTGGCGTTTCCGTGAGATAGAGTGAATCGCCCTTGCTCACGCGGAGCATCGCCAACACTTCCTTGGGAAGTGTTATTCCGACCGAATTTCCCACGGTGGTGAGTTTCGCAACACTGAATTTGACGGGTTTGTTCATGGCGACGACTTATAACACATGTAATAAGATAAATCAAGCCCCAGTCACTATTCCCTGATCACTCGCCCCCCATTCGGCCCAGCTTCCGTCATAGAGGGCGTGGCTTGACGCGCCCAATTCGGTGAGGGCTAGCGACAGAATAGCGGCCGTGACGCCTGAGCCACAGGAGGTGACGAGTGGCTCTTGCGTGCTCACACCCGCCGCATCGAAAGCGGCGGCAAGTTCTGGTTTTTGCAGCAGTGTTCCTTCTGCGGCCACCAGCTTGGCATAGTGAACATTTGCGGCCCCGGGCATGTGCCCGGGTTTCACGCCGGGGCGTGGTTCGGGCTCCTCACCGCGAAAGCGGGCAGGCGAGCGGGCATCAACCACCTTGGCCCCGCCCTCGGCCACTTGCGCCATATTGCGAACCATGTCTGCTTTGAGCTTGGCAGTGAATTTTCTTGGCGCCACAGGTGCAGGTTCACCCGCAACGACAGCGCGTCCTTCAGCCAGCCATTTTTTGAGGCCACCGTCCAACACAGCCATCTTGTCATGGCCGAAAGTCTTGAACATCCACCAGCAGCGCGCAGCGGAAAACAAACCGTAGGAATCGTAAGCCACAACCATCGTGTCATCGCCGATGCCGAGGGCTCCCATCGCCGCCGCGAAATCTTCCGCGCGCGGCAACATGTGGGGCAGGGTCGTGTTCTGGTCCGACACCTCGTCGAGATCAAAAAAACGCGCACCCGGAATGTGTGCCGCGCGGAATTCCTCAGTAGCCTTTCGTTTCGCCGTGGGAAGGTGCCAGGTGGCGTCGAGCACCACAACATCATTCAGATGTGCGGCCAACCAATCAGTCGAGACCAGGTTGCTCATACAGCTTCGAAAACCTTTGGCGCCGTCGAAGTCGCTTCCAGCCATGCGGGCACCGGCAGATCCTTGGAGCGCAGGAAGGCCGGGTTGAAAAGTTTGGAAGCATAACGCGTGCCAAAATCACAAAGCACCGTCACGATAGTGTGGCCCGGCCCCATCTCCTTCGCCAAACGAATGGCACCTGCCACATTCACGCCGGTTGAGCCGCCCATGCACAAGCCTTCATGTTGCAAGAGGTCAAAACAAAGCGGTATCGCCTCCTGGTCGGAAATCTGGAAAGCATCATCCACCACTGCGCCTTGTAGGTTGGCAGTGATGCGGCCTTGGCCAATGCCTTCGGTGATCGATGAGCCTTCGGATTTCAATTCGCCGGTCTTGTAATAACTGTAGAGCGCGGCTCCCATCGGGTCTGCCAATGCGATCCTGATATTCTTGTTCTTCGCCTTCAGGCCCATGGAGACGCCCGCCAGCGTTCCACCTGATCCAACGGCCGCCACGAATCCGTCCACCTTGCCATCGGTCTGTTCCCAGATTTCGGGTGCTGTGGTGGCGATGTGGGCATCGCGATTGGCGGTGTTGTCAAATTGATTGGCCCAGAGCGCCCCCATCTTCGCGGCCAAGCGGCCTGAATATTTCACATAGTTGTTGGGATTCTTGTAGGGCACTGCGGGAACTTCAACGAGCTCCGCCCCCAACTGGCGAATGGCGTCTTTCTTTTCTTGGCTCTGGGTTTCGGGAATAACAATCACGGTTTTGTAGCCAAGTGCATTGGCCACAACGCAGAGGCCAATACCCGTGTTGCCGGCCGTGCCTTCCACAATCGTGCCGCCAGGTTTCAATGCCCCGGATTTCTCGGCGGCGCGGATGATGAATAGGGCCGCACGGTCCTTCACCGATTGTCCGGGGTTCATGAATTCTGCCTTGCCCAGAATGGTGCAACCCGTCAGTTCTGAAGCCTTGTGCAATTTGATCAGCGGCGTGTTGCCAATGGCTTCGATGACAGAGTGGCGGATATTCATTTCAATCTCCAGTTCGCGCAATCATGCCGCAAAGCACCCAAAAGGAAAAGGCCGATGCAAGCACCGGCCTTTTCAATCTGGCTCCTCGACCTGGGATCGAACCAGGGACCATTCGATTAACAGTCGAATGCTCTACCGCTGAGCTATCGAGGAATATGCGCCGCGCTATAACGCCTTGCCATGAGCAAGGGAAGCATTTTTTGCGAGTTGCAAAATTGGAGGTTCCGGAGGGAATCGAACCCCCGTGCAAGGATTTGCAGTCCTCTGCGTAACCACTCCGCCACGGAACCTTTCAAACTGCGTGGCGGTCTATAAGCAAAAGCCTGCGGGCGCACAACCCAAAGATTTTGGAGCGTGATTTTGGCGATTCCCGCCAATTTCTGATGCAGAGATGCAACACTGGCCGACGATTCGAGGCGAACGGCATTAAAATCTCGTTTACCACCCGGTTAATTTGCTCTGCCGTGTTTGCTTTCTGGAAAACGTCCCCCTATATCAATCCGGCATAGGGGTTGTGGATTCGACTTTGCGGCCCCGATAAAATTTGCTTTGTGCCAAGGCTCCGCGGCAACGGTCAGCACAAGGTGGACAAAGGTCAAGGGGATAACACGTGGGTTTATCTGATCGTTTTCGCGGCCTTCTGCTTTCGGCAGTGGCTTTTGTGGGTTTTTCGGCTTCCGCACATGCGGAAACTTTGAATCAAGCTCTCCTTGAAGCCTATCGCCAGAATCCCGCTTTGAATGCGGCTCGTGCGGGACAACGCGCCGCCGACGAAAACGTGCCGCAGGCGCTTTCTGGCTGGCGGCCGACGGTGAGCGCTTCAGGAACAGTAGGGCAGACTTTTGCCTTTACTCAGCAGCCGACAAGCAATTTCTACTCTTCTACAACGCAGGAAAATCTCACGATCAAGCTTGATCAGCCATTGTTCCGCGGGTTTCGGACTGTTGAAGGCACGGCCAAGGCTGAGGCCATGGTGCGTTCCGGGCGTGAGCAACTTCTGGGTACCGAACAGTCCGTGCTCTTCAATGCCGTCAGAGCCTATCTGGACGTCATCCAAAACCGAGAAATCCTGGCTATCCGCCAGCGTGGCATTGGCGTTTTCCAGGGCCAAGCGCGCGGCACCAATGAGCGCTTCAAGGCCGGCGAATTGACGCGCACCGACCTAGCCCAAGCCAATTCACAGGTTGCTTCAGCCAAAGCTGCGCTGGCTATTGCGGTTGCCAATCTCAGAGCCAGCGAAGCGGCCTTTGAACAAGTCATCGGCCACAAGCCAGGCAAATTGGATGGTGTGCCCGCAGCCCGGCTGCCTGGCAATCTGGACGAGGCGTTGAACATCGCCCATGAAACCAATCCACAAATTCTGGCGGCCGCACAGGCCGCTGATGCCGCTGGCCACAACATTGGAGTTGTTGGCAGCGCGCTTCTGCCACAAGCCGATTTGCAGGGCATCTATAGCCTCACCGGAACGCAAGGTTATTCCAAGAGTCTCGTAACAGCGGTACCCAACACTGCAGACAGCTTCACGGTGCAAGGTGTGTTGACGGTGCCAATCTATGAAGGTGGCGCTGTTTATTCGCAGGTGCGTCAGGCGAAACAAGTAGCCTCGCAAAGCAAGCTCAATGTGATTGATGCGGTGCGCCAGGTGCGCCAGGCGGTAGCCACTGCCTGGTCCAATTATAGCGCTGCCCAGCAGAGCGTCGCGGCCAATGGCTCCAATGTTTCAGCCTCGCAGTTGGCGCTGGACGGCATGCGGCAGGAATATCAGGTCGGGTCGCGTTCCACGCTGGATGTGCTCACGGCTGAGCAGACGTTGCTCACTGCGCAAGTGGCGCAAGCCCAGGCGCGGCATGATCAGGTTCTCGCATCCTATCAGGTTCAGTCGTCCATCGGCCATCTCACAGGACAACACCTGCACTTGGCGCCGGTCTATGACGTCAAGGAGAACTACGACAACGTGCGCAACAAGTGGATCGGCCTGGACGCCGAAACACTGCAATAGCCATCCACAGAAGTTAACCTTCGCGCCGTCGACAAGGCGGATGTGTTCCACTAACATCACGCTGAGGCCAGCGCGCGCTGGCGTTTGTTGAGAGCGGTAAACCCACGTGACTGTTGAACCACGCGTTGAAGAATTGCTGGCCACCATCCGCAAGGCCATCGACGATGACATCAGCCAGTTGGATATGGCGCAGGCCAAGTCCGGAACGGCGCGTGGTGTTGGCGGCAACATGCGTGAAATGCGTTTGGGCCAGGGCACACAGGCAGGCGGTGCTGACGAGGAACTGGCGCGGCTGCGAGAGCGTGTGGGCCGTCAGAAAATTGAACAGCGCGTTTCGGTACCTCCGCCAGCGGCCCCGCCGCCGCGGCCGGTTGAGCGCATGGCGCCGCGCAATGATGGGGTGAGCGGCATTCTTTCTGGCGCGCGTGGATCACGCATCGCGCCGGATCTCCTGCGCCCGACCTATGTTGATGATCTGCCGCCGCCAGAGCCGCAATATGAGCCTTTGCCTTTCACGCCTGTGCCGGAGGCACAGTGGGTGGAAGAAGCGCCACGGCCCGCCCCGCAGCCTTATTATGCGCCAGGCCCGCAAGGTGGCGCGTTGATGTCGCCGCAGTCCGCCTATGCCGCGCAGGCGTCATTCCAGGCCTTGGCTGATTCCGTATTTGCCCATATGGGGGGCGAAGGCCAGTTGCAGGACATGGCCCAGCAGATGCTGCGCCCCATGCTCAAGCAATGGCTGGATGATCATCTGCCGTCGCTGGTGGAGCGCCTCGTGCGCGACGAAATCGAGCGTGTGGCAAGACGCGGGCGCTAGTTGCCCTTTCACGCATAGCCTGCTTTAAGCCGCTGCAAATCCACGATTTGAGTGAATCTGCCATGGCGCTTGATACGAAATTCGATCCCAAGGAAATGGAAGCCCGCCTTTATGAGGCCTGGGAAGAGGGCGGCTATTTCAAGCCGGGCCGTTCCAAGGGCGCGCCCTTCACCATCGTGATCCCGCCGCCCAACGTCACCGGCAGCTTGCACATGGGCCATGCCCTCAACAACACCATTCAGGATGTGCTGTGCCGCTTTGAACGCATGCGCGGCCGCGATGTGTTGTGGCAGCCGGGCACTGACCATGCGGGCATCGCCACACAGATGGTGGTGGAGCGTTTGCTGGCCAAGGAGAACAAGACCGATCGCCGCGCCATGGGGCGCGAGGCGTTTTTGAAGCGTGTCTGGGAATGGAAAGCCAAAAGCGGCGGCATCATCACCAAACAGTTGCGCCGGTTGGGGGCGAGCTGTGATTGGAGCCGCGAACGCTTCACCATGGATGAGGGGCTCAGCAAGGCCGTGGCCAAGGTGTTTGTGCAGCTCTACAAGGAAGGGCTCATCTACAAAGACCAGCGCCTGGTGAATTGGGACCCGGTTCTTGAAACCGCGATCTCAGATCTTGAAGTTGAAACGCGCGAAACCAAGGGTTCGATGTGGCAATTCGCCTATCCGTTGGTGGATGGCGAAATTGATGGCATCAAGGAGATCGTCATTTCCACCACGCGGCCTGAAACCATGCTGGGCGATGGCGCGGTGGCGGTGCATCCGTCTGACGTGCGCTACAAGAACTTGATCGGCAAGCTGGTGCGCCTGCCGATTGCCGAGCGTTTGATCCCCATCATCGCTGATGAATATCCTGATCCGGAATTCGGCACGGGTGCGGTGAAGATCACCGGTGCCCATGATGAAAACGACTTCCATGTGGCCAAGCGCAACAACATTCCGCTGATTGTGCTCATGGACAAAAAGGCGCGAATGATCTCCACGCCGGAAAATAAAGTGCCGAAGCACTATGATGGGCTGGATCGCTACAAGGCGCGCGAACTGGTTTTGAAAGAAATCGAAGAACTCGGCTTCTATCGCGGCAAGGAAGACAAGATCATTCCGCAACCATTTGGTGATCGCTCTGGCGTGGTGATCGAGCCGATGTTGACCGAGCAGTGGTATGTGAATGCAGGCGAACTCGCCAAGCCCGCGCTGGCCGCCGTTGAGCAAGGCAAAACTAAATTCGTGCCCGGCAATTGGGACAAGACCTATTACGAATGGATGCGCAACATCCAGCCCTGGTGCATCTCGCGCCAGCTGTGGTGGGGCCACCAGATTCCGGCTTGGTATGGGGATGACGGCAAAATCTATGTCGAAGAAACCGAAGAAGCCGCCCGTGCCGCAGCTGGCGCGAATGTAAAACTCACGCGCGATGAAGACGTGCTCGACACGTGGTTCTCATCCGCGCTCTGGCCGTTCTCCACCCTCGGCTGGCCGGACAAGACGCCGGAGTTGAAGCGGCATTATCCCACCAATGTTCTGGTCACCGGCTTTGACATCATCTTCTTCTGGGTGGCGCGCATGATGATGATGGGCCTGCACTTCATGAAGGATGTGCCGTTCGACACGGTTTACATTCACGCGCTGGTGCGCGACGAGAAGGGGCAGAAGATGTCCAAGTCCAAAGGCAATGTGATTGACCCGTTGGAATTGATGGATGAATTCGGCGCCGATGCGCTCCGCTTCACGCTGGCCGCCATGGCCGCACAGGGCCGCGACATCAAGCTCGCCAAGCAACGCGTGGAAGGTTACCGCAACTTCGCCACCAAGCTGTGGAATGCGGCGCGCTTTGCCGAGATGAATGGCGTGGCGCATGATGCCAATTTTGATCCGCTGGCCGCGCGCGTCACCGCCAACCGCTGGATCGCCGGCGAGGCGGCGCGCACGCGCGATGCGGTGACCAAAGCGATTGAAGAACACAAATATAATGAAGGCGCCGCCGCCCTCTATCAATTTGCATGGAATGTCTATTGCGATTGGTATGTGGAACTGATCAAGCCGATTTTGACTGGCTCGGATGAAGTGGCCAAGGCCGAAACCCGCGCCTGTGCAGCCTGGGCCTTCGAGCAGATTCTGCATCTGCTCCACCCGTTCATGCCTTTCATCACGGAAGAGTTGTGGCAGAAAACCGCAGCGCGCGATCACATGCTCATCGCCGCGCAGTGGCCGTCTTACAAAGGCCTCGGCGATGCCAAGGCCGACGCTGAAATGAATTGGGTGATCCGATTGATTTCCGAAGTGCGCTCGGTGCGTTCGGAAATGAATGTGAATGCGGGCATGAAGATCGCCTGCGTGCTGGTGGGGGCTGGGGCCGAAGCTCGCGCCCGCGCCAAGACGTGGGAGGCCGAGATCATGCGCCTGGCGCGCCTGTCATCGCTGGAATTCGCCGACGCCGTTCCCGCTGCCTCCGCGCAAATCCCGCTGGATGAAGCAACTGTCGCCCTGCCGCTGGAAGGTGTGATCGATTTCGCTGCCGAGCGTGCGCGCCTCGCCAAGGAGTTGGAAAAAGCCGCCAAAGACATGGCCGTTCTGGATGGCCGCCTGAACAACGCTGCCTTCGTCGCCAAGGCCCCGCCAGAAGTTCTGGAAGAAAGCCGCGAGTTGAAAGCACAGCTGGAGGCCAGGAAGGCGAAGCTGAATGAGGCGGTGAAGAGGTTGGGGTGATAGCATATTGAAGCAAAAGAAAATTGGTATGTGCCGCTTGTGCGGCAATATCACTGAGCTGTCCTATGAACACACGCCTCCCGAGGCGGCCTTCAATAGTGCGCCGGTGGTGGAAATGCCGAGTAATTATTTTCTTGGCAATCAAGAGCAGCCGCTTGCCTATCTTGACAAACCAAAGGGGCGCACAAATCAGCGTGGTGCTGGCGGAAATACACTCTGCGGTCCCTGTAACTCAAAAACGGGAAGTTGGTACGCATCAAAATTTGCCGAGTTCAGCCACGGATTGATGAATATGGAACAGGCCGCGAATTCGGCGGATGGTGTTTCATCTGAAATCCGATTCCACCCGCTGAATGTGCTGAAACAAATTGTTCTGATGTTTCTTACGTCGAATGGCGATGAATTTCACAAGAAGAATCCTGCATTGGTAGAGTTTGTGCAAAATCGTCAGTCACATAAGCTTCCGAGACATTACAAGGTGTTCCTGGCGTTGACGGACATGAATCAACTGCGTGGAAGTAGGTCTTCGGGTGTTAGTGGGCGAATTGATTTTGATAGTGGATCGAATTTTGTATACTCTGAAATTGCGTTCCCACCCGTGGTCATGGTGATGACATTCGATTCTCCTCGACCTGATCAAAAGCTAACCAAGATCAATTGGTTTAGGCACTATGATTTTGACGTGGCTGTAAAACATCCGCTGAGTCTCATGCGCCTGCCAATTGTTTCCTATCTGCCAGCCGACTACCGGACCGAGGTAGAGATTAGATCAGGCGTGGCGGGCATTTCTTTGGACTAGCGATTTGTTCTCATTTGTCGTCATTCCGGCCAAGGCAGAGCGCAACGTAGCCGCGAGCCGGAATCCAACTTTTGCGTGTACCCAAAATTCCAAAGTTGGATTCCGTGTCGCGCCTGCGCTGCGTGCTGGCTTGCAAGAAATGACGACGTAAGGGATTGCACCAAAATCTCTCCATCGGCGGGCTTGACCCGCCGATCCAGTCTTCAACGCAAACCACGGCGGAACCATTTCTGGATGGGCGGGTCAGGCCCGCCCATGTAGAGGGCTGGAACTAAGCCGCCTCCGGCCGCAGTTTCAGCCCCATGGCTTTCATCACTTTCAACACCGCAGAAAAGCTGGGGTTTCCATCTTTCGACAGTGTTTTATACAGCCCCTCGCGGGTGAGGCCCGTGGCGGCGGCAATGTCGCTCATGCCTTTGGCTCTCGCAATGTCGCCCAAGGCGGCGGCGATGGTGGCAGCGTCTTCGCCCGCTTCGTCGAAACAGGCTTCGAGATAAAGCGCCATGTCCTTCTCGGATTTGAGATAGTCGGCCACGTCATAGGTTTTGAATCCGTGTTTCATGCCTCACTCCTTCCATCTGGCGGCGATGGCTTTGGCCGCTTTGACGTCTTTGTCCTGCGTTGACTTGTCACCGCCGCAGAGCAGCAAAATCAAAACTTGGCCGCGCTGCCAGAAATAAACGCGGTAGCCCGGCCCGTGGTCGATCCGCATTTCGCTTATCCTTGGCCCACAGGCTTCACGTCGCCGGGGTTGCCAAGCGAAAGCCGCAAGATGCGCGCTTGGATGCGGGCACGGGCGCGATCATCGCGCAAACCCACAAGCCAAACATCAAATTCGTCTGACCGGAGGATTTCGATCATGGGAATGATGTAATCTATAAATTACAAAATGTCAAGTGCGTGATGGTTGCTTCGCGAATTCCGGGTGGTCACCACCCCGCACAATCGCCTATCATCCTCGCCATGCATTGCTTCCTCACCGACCGCATTGAAACGCCCCTTGGCCCCATGGCTCTGGTGGCCAAAGACGGCGTGATCTTGGTTTTGGAATTTGCGGACAAGGGCAACCGCATCGAACGCGCTTTCAAGGGGCGCATGGGTGATGTGGAGCTTCAGCCTGCCTCAAATCCCTTTGGTATTTCGGATCGAATTCGCGCCTATTTCGCAGGCGATCTCACGGCGATCGAAAACCTGCTCACCGATGGTGGCGGGACGCCGTTTGAGCAAAAAGTCTGGGCCGAGCTCAAGCGCATTCCCTGCGGCACCACCGTTTCCTATGGCCACATTGCGCGCAAGCTGGGCGACATCCAACACTCGCGCGCCGTGGGGCTGGCCAATGGCAAGAACCCGATTGCCATTGTGGTGCCATGCCACAGGGTGATTGGCGCGGATGGCTCAATGACGGGCTATGGCGGCGGGCTTCACCGGAAGGAGTGGCTGCTCAGGCATGAAGGCGCGTTGCTGGTTTAGGCCTTGGCCAAAATCACGATGCAGGCGGCGCCCAGAGCGCGGGTGGCGACGCGCAGATTATCCGAAGGGTTGGCAGCGATATAGCGCTTCAGGATTGCGCCCATCACGTCGCCCAACAGGCCGGCGGATGTTGTGATCGACAAGGCGGCCTGGCTGGCCAACGGCAAGTAATAGGCGCGCTTGCCTTCTTCCTGCCTGATGATGCCTTCGAGGCGCAACCAATCATCGGTGCGCTTGCCGATCATCGCGGCGTCGGTGTCATCCATGCCCATCACAACGCGGTTGAGCGTGGTGCGGTCATAGATCTGGCCGGTGGCGGGCATTCTGGGAAAAAGATTGCCCATCGCCAAGACGCTGAGTTCATAGAAGCGCTCGCGAAAGCTGATTTCAGGGCCGGGCGGGGCATCGTTGGCTGGCTCATCCAGCGCCGCCATGGCGCGGGTGACGAGATCTTCAAGTTCAACAGGTGTGGGCATCGGCTTTCTCCAGATGCGCAATGTGCCAGCCATAACTTTGGACAAAGTTAAGACCGCCACAAAACCGGGGCGTCCCCCGGTTAGGGAGGGTTGGAGATTTAGGGCCTCTCCGGGGCCAAGTGAACAATGTCAAACAGCGCAGGGCCATGCGTCCATGACTCTTGGAACGAATATAGAACAAATAGGAAAAAATGTCAAGCTGATTTTTTGGATTTCTTCTTCACGCGCAAAACATGCTCGTGATCAACATGATAGAGCGCGCTATCGCGGAAGTGTTCGTTGCCGAACACGTGACCTACAAGCACCAGCGCGGTGCGGGTGAGCTTTGCAGCGCGCACTTTCTTGGCGATGGTTGAAAGCGTGCCATGGATGAATTGCTCATCTGGCCAACTCACACGGTAGGCCACAACAACCGGGCAATCCGCGCCGTAATGCGGGGTGAGGGCGCGTTCGACATGTCCCAAATTGCGGATGGAAAGGTGGATCGCAAGTGTTGCTTTCGAAGCCCCCAGCTTTTCCAATTCTTCCCCCGGCGGCATGGCCGAGGCCTTCATGGTGGTGCGGGTGATGATGATGGTCTGCGCCACTTCGGGCAAAGTGAACTCGGCCTTCAACGCGGCGGCAGCAGCGGCGAAAGCAGGCACGCCGGGAGTGACGTCATAGGGAATGTTCAGCGCATCAAGCCTGCGCATCTGTTCGGCGATGGCGCCATAGATCGACGGATCGCCCGAATGCACGCGGGCCACATTGTGCCCCTGCGCATGGGCGGATTTGATTTCGTCGATAATCTGATCGAGGTGAAGAGGGGCGGTGTCAACCACGCGGGCACCTTCGGGTGCTGCCCTGACGATTTCCTCCGGCACCAGCGAACCCGCATAGAGGCACACCGGGCAGGATTGGATCAGTTTCAATCCACGCAAGGTGATGAGGTCTGGCGCGCCGGGGCCAGCGCCGATGAAGTGAACGGTCATAGGGGGCTCATTTTCTTGGCATAGCCGCGCGGGGTGTAGGCATAGCTCTTGCCATCACCGCGCTTGAAAGCCTTGGATTGCGAGGAACCGACCATCACCAGCGTGAGCATGTCAACTTCCTCGGGATTGAATTCTAAAAAACTCCGTATGCGGACGTTTTCTTCCGGCCGCCCAAGATTGGTAGCGATCACCACGGGCGTATCCGGATTGCGATGAGGCCGAAGGATTTCAAAGGCGCGTTGCAACTGGTCGCGGCGCTTGAGGCTGCGGGGATTGTAGAAGGAAATCACAAAGTCTCCTTCCGCTGCCGCCTTCAATCGCTTCTCTATCACTTCCCACGGGGTGAGCAAATCCGAGAGCGAGATACAGCAGAAATCATGCCCGATCATCGCACCCGCTTTGGCGGATGCCATTTGGAAAGCGGAAATGCCGGGGTGAACTTCGACGGCCACGCGTGTGGGCTCGCGGTCAATCAATTCATAGACCAGCGCCGCCATGGCGTAGATGCCCGCATCGCCGGAGCAAATGAGTGCAACTTGCTTACCCTCTTTGGCCAGTACAATCGCCTTGCGGCAGCGTGCCTCCTCGTCGCCCAGGGGGAAGTCATGGCGTGTCTGGCCGTGGCGCAAACTCTCAACCAAATCGAGGTAGAGCGAATAGCCCACCCAGTCCGTTGCATGCCACAGTTGATAGTCCGCCTCTGGTGTGAGCAACGCGTGATCACCGGGGCCGATGCCGATGACTGAAACCAGTCCGCGTAAACGGCCTTGATGATGTTCAAAATCCTCATGCGATGCTGCCTGCGCGATGGCCAGCGTGGCGCGTTTGGATTTCACCTTGGGCACAAGCAGCTTTCCATTCGGCCCCACCAGTGCGAGAGCCGCAGCCTCCGCTACGCTGGGTGTGCCCACTTCAGCTTCCACGATTGCCGAAGGCGCAGAAATCCGATGAGCCTCAGCCTTCAACTGTTCGGCGGTGAAGAATTGTACATCGCGGAATTGCATGATGGCCGGCTCATCTTCTTTCACATCGATGCTGCCGTGGGTCGCGACCGATTCAGGCGCAAGATTGTGCGCAGTGAGTGTTTCACCGAGAAGCGCCTTCACCTCAGCGGGATCGGTGCCGCGTTCACAACCGATGCCGACGGCGAGAACATGCGGGTGATAGACGAGATGGCTGGGACCACCTTGGATTTTGTAGATGGTGGTTTCCAGCTTGATCGCCTCGCCGCGCAAGCGGGCTGCGGCAGCGGCCTTGTGGTGCTGCGGGTTGGCCAGCGTTGCGCCATGGGGTTCATCCAAGGAGCCACCGAAGGCGACATCGCTGGCGGTGGTGATGGCAGCATGGCCGCCAGTAATGGCTGCAATTTTTCGGGAGAGTTCGTTGCCGCCGGTGTGGCCGCCAATCAGGGGCACCACTGACGAGCCATCCTCAGCCACAGCAATCAAGGGCGGCTGGCGGAACTTCTCGGGCATCTTGGGCCCGAGGGCGCGGACGAGGATGCCCGCTGCGAACAGTCCTACAACGGCCTGGGCATTGCGCGAAACTTGCCCCAGCGCATGCAGTGCGTTTTCAAAGTGGCGGTCACAGCCTTCAAGACCCTGAGGGCCGTGAATATCGCCGCCTACTCCGGCCTTGATTTTTAGCGCGAGGGGCAGGGCGGTGGGACCGAGAATGAAAATGGCAATGCGGCGCGCGCTCATTTGCGCCTCACGATGATGGTGGTGAAATAGGGCAAGGTGTCGGTCTCAATTTCGCTCAGTGTACGGATGGATTGATCGGGTCGCGTGGCATGTGAAATGGCTTTGCCCTCAAGACCAAGCTCTGACAACACAGTTTTAACTTTCGGCAAATGGCGGCCCACCTTGATGATCGCGGCAGCGTTTGCCGATGAGAGTTCTGCCTTCAGCTTTTCGGCTGGCATCGTGGCCGGCAGCACTTTCAAAACCTCGTCCCGCTCCACCAGGGGCTGTCTCAATTCCGCGGCGGCGGCGGTGAGGGAGGTGACACCCGGCACGACGACAATCTTGTGCTTCGCGGCGAGGCGTTCAAACACATACATGAAGCTGCCGTAGAAGAACGGATCGCCCTCACAGAGGAACACCACATTCTTACCTAGATCGAGCGCCTCACCAATGCGCGCGCAACCTTCATCATAGGCGGCCTGGCCGGCCTCACGTTCCACTTTCATTGGCATGTCAATGGCAATGGCGGTGTATTGTTCGGGCAAGAAGGGCCGTGCGATTTCAAGGGCGGTGGAGTCCCCACCATTGGCACAGAGATAGGCGATGGTGTAGGCAGTGGAGACCAGGCGCCAAGCCTTCACTGTCATCAATTCAGGATCGCCGGGGCCGACGCCAATTCCGTAAAGCGTTCCACTCATGGCTTCGTTACCTGCCATTGTACCACAGGCATCTTAGGCTTCAGAGCGCGGAATTTGCCGACTGGCTCCAGGCGCGAGATCTCGATGCGGCGCAATTCTCCGCCGAACTTTTCCTGCAAATCATACAAATGCATCTCGCCTTCAATCGTCACCACATTGGCAACCATCCGCCCCCCGGGCTGCAACGCTTGCCAACACGCTTCGAACACGCCGGGAACGCCCACCCCACCGCCGATGAAAACGGCATCGGGCTTTGGCAGGCCGCCCAGTGCGCCCGGCGCTGCGCCCTGGATGAGCTTCAGGCGCGGTGTGCCGAGTTGATCTGCATTGCGCGCGATCATGCCGCATCGCGCCTCGTCATGCTCAATTGCAATGGCCTCACAGCCGCGCGTGGAGCGCATCCATTCAATGGCGACAGAGCCGCAGCCCGCCCCCACATCCCACAAAAGTTGATCGGGTGCCGGGGCAAGTGCGGCCAGCGTGATCGCGCGCACTTCGCGCTTGGTGAGTTGGCCATCATGCTCAAATGCGTCGTCGGGCAGGCCCGCAACGCGGCTCCAGATCTTTGCGCCGGGCGAAGCAATGCAGTGGATCGCCAAGGTATTGAGCGGTGACCAATCCAAGTCCGGAATTTGATTGGCAGTAAATTCCGTGACGCGTTCATTTGCACCGCCGAGATTCTCGAGCACGGTGATTTGTGACGTCTCAAAGCCCCGCGCAATCAAGCGGCGGCAGGTTTCGGCCACCGATGTTTCATCTTGCGTCAACACAAGCAGCCGCGCTTGCGGTTGGATGAAGGCTTCGAGATTGGCGGCAGGGCGGCCGTGGATGGTGAAGCAATCGCAATCCGGCAGGCTCCAGCCCAGCTTGGCCGCTGCCAGGGTGAAGGCAGATAGATGTGGGATGATTTCAATTTCATCTCTGGGGATGAATTCGAGAATCTTGCGCGCCACACCAAAGTTCATCGGGTCGCCAGTTGCGATCATCACCGTGTTGCGCCCGGCAAAGGCCTTGATCTGATCAACCACCGCAGAGAAGGGTTGAGGCCAATCATGCTGCTCAGCCTTCAGTTTGGGCAGAAGCGTGAGCAAGCGGCTGGTTCCAATGATCACGTCGCAAGACTTGATGGCCAGTCGCGCGCGGTTGGAAAGTCCTTCCCAACCATCTTCGCCCATGCCAACGATGGTGAGCCACTTTTTCATGGCATGTCTCCGGTCAACGCATTGATGACCGATGAGGCCATGGCAGAGCCGCCCTTTCGGCCCTGGATGGTGGCAAAGGGAACACCGCGTGGATTTGCAATCAGCGCTTCCTTGCTTTCAGCGGCGCCCACAAATCCCACCGGGAATCCTACGATGGCGGTGGGCTTTGCCGCGCCCTCGTCGATCATTTCCAACAGGCGGAAAAGTGCAGTGGGCGCATTGCCAATCACCGCGATGCTGCCGTCCAATCGTCCACGCCACAGATCCATTGCGGCGGCGGTGCGGGTGATCTTATGAGAGAGGCCAATTTCACGGGCACGCGGATCATTCAGTGTACAGATGATTTCAACGCCTTGTGGCAACTGGCGCGGGATGATGCCATGGCGCGTCATTTCCACATCCACGAAGATGGGCTTGCCGGCAGCCAGCGCGGCTTGCGCGGCAGAGACAAAATCCGGCGTGATTGCCAGATCGCGGGCTGCCTCCACCATGCCGCAAGCATGGATCACACGGATGGCAACCGCGTGGGCAGCGGCAGGTATGTGCGACAGGTCGGCCTCAGCCCGGATGATCTCAAAAGACCGGGCATAGATGGCGGCGGGATCGCGGAGATAGGGTGTCATTTTTTCAGAGTCACCGGCCCCAGTGGATGATCGGCATGGGGATAGGGCGTGTGCGTGTGGCTGTGATCGTGTCCATGGCTGTGGTCGTGATGATGTCCTTGCCCTTGCGGCCTCGAAGCCAGCTCAAATGGCCCTGTAGCAACGGGCGCTTTGCATTGATTGGTGCAGGGTCCCTTGCCGCAAAACTCGCAATCGCCCTTGGCGCTTAGGCCTTCCACATGGTGGTGGTGGCTCTCCTGCACAGCCCCCACCTCGGCCTCGAAGCCCAGAACCTGCGTGCGATACTTGCACAAGCCACAGTTCATGGCGGTGTCGCCCGTGAGAATTTGCTCCACACGCTCAACGAAAGTATCGATTACGGCCGGGTGGTCATTGAGATAGGGCGCTTTGATGAATTCAATCTCGGGATGACGAGCCGCAACTTCATCTGTGGACTGATAGATCCGGTCCACCAGAATACCCGTGAAGAGGAAATAGGGAAACACGATGATGCGCTTGAAGCCCAGCCGTGTGGCATGTTCAAGTGCTGGCTCCACCAGCGGGAAGGTGACGCCGGAATAGGCTGTCTCCGCCCAGCCTAAGCCAAAGCCTTCCCAAAGCATGCGGGTGACTTTCGAGACATTGGAATTGGCGTCGGGGTCTGATGCGCCGCGGCCCACGACGACGAGCAGGGTCTCGTGCTTCGGCACAGACGGATTTGAATCCAGCGCCTGTTGAATGCGGTCACCTGCGGCGCGCAGCATCTTGGGGTCGATGCCCAGATCCTTGCCATAAGTGATCTTCAAACTATTGGCGGCAGCATATGTGTTGAGCACCGAAGGAATGTCATTCTTGGCATGGCCGGCGGCGAACAGCATGCCAGGCACCGCGAGAACCTGGGTAACACCCTGCGCCTTCAATCTGTCGAGGCCGGTGCGAATGATCGGTGTGGCGAATTCGAGATAGCCGAATTCCACCGGATACTGGGGCAGGCGTTTTTTGAGGTGTTCGGACAGCACGGCGAATTCTTTCACCGCGTCCAAATCGCGGCTGCCATGGCCGCAGAGCATTACACCAAGTTTTTCCTGCATTTTATAGCCTTCCAAAACGGCAGCCCCGCAAAGGCGCGGAGTGGAAGGCAGGTCCGTCTTGGCCCCGCTTGGGTCGGCCGCACCGGAATGTCTCTCAGCCTGTAAACAGGCACTGCGGCCCTGCTTATAGCGGGCCACGCTTGCGGGGCAAGGCAGATTGCGACATTCTACGTGCGGGGCCCGATGGAGACTTAAATGCGCGTGATATTGCCATTATCTGGTCTGATGTTTCTGGCGGCCTTTGGCATGGCGGAGGCCAAGCCTTACAGCAATGCCAAATATGGTTTTTCGCTTGATGTTCCGCCGGCGATTTCTACCGGGTGGGAAGAGCCGGATGCGGGAGACGGGCTGCGCAGTCGTTCGGCTGATGGCAAGGCTGATTTTGTTGTCTGGGCCGGGTTTCTGCTGGATGAGAACGGCCAGAAAGTGAAATTCGCCACTGAAATGAAAGACCGCATCAAGAGCGAGACGGGCAGCGGCGCGAAAGTTACCTACCAAAAGATTGATGCGAAGGGCTGGGCCGCCTTTTCAAGTGTGAATGGCGAAACCATTTTGTATGAGCGCGCCATTCTGGCTTGCAAGGGCGGAGCCATTGCGTCTTACCGGCTGCAATATCCCAAAGCGCGGAAAGTCGAGTTTGATCCGGTGATCAAGGCATTGAATGATAGTTTCATCGATAATGGCGGGTGCAAGCTGAAGAACTAGACGTTAAAACTCCACCCCGGCCTGCGCCTTTACGCCGCTGCGGAAGGGGTGTTTCACCTGCTCCATCTCGGTCACCAGATCGGCCATTTCTATGAGGCGGTCATTAGCGTTGCGGCCTGTGATAATGATATGTTTGTCGAGCGGGCGTTTGGCCAGGAAGTCCAGCACCTCATCAATCGGCAGATAGTCATAGCGCAGCACGATGTTGAGTTCATCGAGCAGCACGCAGCGGATGGTGGGATCAACGATGAGACGCTTGGCTTCTTCCCAGCCAGCGCGGGCGTGTGCCACGTCGCGGTCGCGGTTTTGGGTTTCCCAGGTGAAGCCTTCGCCCACTGCCTTGATGGTGACGAGATCGGGGAATTTCTCCAGCACCGTGCGTTCACCGGTGCCCCAGGCGCCTTTGACGAATTGGATCACGGCGCTCTTCATGCCGTGGCCCACATGGCGGAAGATCATGCCAAAGGCTGCGGTTGATTTGCCCTTGCCCTTGCCCGTGTGAACGATCAGCAGGCCGCGTTCTTGGGTTTTGGTGGCCATGATTTTTTCGCGCGCGGCTTTTTTCTTGGCCATCTTTTCGTTGTGGCGGGCGCTGTCGTGATCGTTGTCTTCAGTCATTTTTGCAAGTCCTTCAAGCCATCGTACACCGAGTTGAGGCGCGGCTGCCAGAGGCCGCGGGCGATGGCTTCTTCCAGCCTCGCGGCGATTTCTTTCAGTGCATCGGGGTTGTTTTCGGCGATGAAGCGGCGCGTGTCCTCATCCAGAATATAGGCTTCGTGGGCGAGATCGAAATGGTGTGATTTCACGGCACCCGTGGTGGCGGCAAAGGCGAACATGTAATCCACCGTAGCTGCGATTTCGAATGCGCCTTTATAGCCATGGCGCTTCACGCCATTGATCCATTTGGGATTCACCACGCGCGAACGCATGACGCGAGAGATTTCTTCCTCCAGCGTGCGGATAACCGGGCGCTCCGGGCGCGAATGATCATTGTGATAAACGCGGGGTTTTGCACCCGATTGCGTTTCCACCGCCGCACTCATGCCGCCTTCGAATTGATAGTAGTCATCGCTGTCGAGCAGGTCATGCTCGCGGTTGTCTTGGTTGTGCAGCACGGCTTCGATCTGCGAGAGGCGCTCCTTGAACAGGGCTTCGCTATTCTCGCCTTTCTCTTTCGTGCCATAGATGTATGAGCCCCAGGTGACATAGGCGGCGGCGAGATCGGCCTTGGAATTCCAGATGCGTTCATCGATCATCGCTTGCAGGCCAGCGCCATAGGCACCAGGCTTGGCGCCGAAGATGCGGGCGGCAGACAGCGTGCCCACCAGTGGATTGTCCGCAGGGTCTTCATCCAGCGCGGCCACGGCGCGAATGGCCTTGTCGAGCAATTCAATTTGCATGGGGAAGGCATCGCGGAAAAAGCCGGAGATGCGGAGCGTGACATCCACGCGTGGGCGACCAAGTTTGGCGAGAGGGATGATTTCAAAGCCTGTAACGCGCCAGCTGGCTGTATCCCATTTTGGCTGCGCGCCGATGAGGGCCAAGGCCTGGGCAATGTCGTCGCCACCCGTTCGCATGTTGGCCGTGCCCCAGGCTGAGAGGCCTGCAGTTCTGAGGTGCTGGCCGGTTTCCTGATAGTGGCGCGTGAGCAGGGCAGTGGCTGACCTTTGGCCTAAGGACCAGGCCGTCGGTGTGGGCAGGGCGCGGTTGTCGAGCGAGTAGAAATTCTTGCCTGTGGGCAGAACGTCGAGCCGACCGCGCGTGGGTGCGCCGGACGGGCCGGGGGCAACCCGGCGGCCGGCGAGGCCTTGCAGCAGGGCGGCCATTTCGGAAGGCCCACAGGCGGCGAGGGCCGGGCGGATGGTGTGCTCGATCGTGTTGAGCACGTTCTCCAATTCGTCATTCCGACGGAAGCCGGAATCCTGCGCTCGTCCTGACAGAGATCCCGGCTTTCGCCGGGATGACGAAAGTATGGATTGAGCCAGCAATTCCAACCGCTCAACCGTGTCGCCGATGGTGCGCCAAGGATCGGACGAGACTGCTGCGAGTTCTTGCGGGCGCGCGCCAGCCCATGACTCGGCCATGTTGCAGTCGAGCGGATCGAAGGGTTCCAAGCCCAGCGCATTGCTCAGTACACGGATCAATGATTGATCGCCGCCTTCGCCAAGGCCGCGGGGCACGCGGGTGAGGGCCACCAGCAAATCATTTTCCTGCTGGCCTGTGGGTGACTTCCCTAGAATGTGCAGGCCGTCCCTGATTTGCGCTTCCTTGAGATCGCAGAGGAAGGCGTCGAGCTTTTGCAGGTCATCGTCACTGGTGCCTGAGAGGCCCGCATCTTGATCGAGCTTGCTGCTCTGCGTGAGTTCGAAAATGCGGACACGCAGATCGGCGAGGCGGCGCTTATCGAGGCCGCTGGCGAGGTAGTATTCATCCACCAACGCTTCCAGATCCTTCAGTGGGCCGTAGGACTCCGCGCGGGTGAGCGGCGGCGTGAGATGATCGACAATGACGGCGGACGTACGGCGCTTGGCTTGCGTGCCCTCGCCGGGGTCGTTGACAATGAAGGGATAGAGCTGCGGCATGGGCCCCAGCGCCACTTCAGGCCAGCATTCCGCGGTGAGCGCCAATGCCTTGCCGGGCAGCCACTCGAGATTGCCATGCTTGCCGTTGTGGATGATCGCCTGCGCGCCGAAGTGATGACGCAACCAGAAATAAGTGGCGAGATAGAAATGCGGCGGCACAAGCGCAGGGTCGTGATAGGTGGACTTGGGATCAATGCCATAGCCGCGCGCGGGCTGGATGGCGCAGGCGATATTGCCATAGGTGACAATGGCCAGTTGGAATGCGCCTTTCGAGAAGTGCGGATCGGCTTCGGGTTCTCCCCAGCGCGCAATCATCTGTGTGCGGATGGCTTCGGGAAGAGCGCTGAAATGGCGCTGATAATCTGTCAGTGAAAAGGCGATTCCGGTTCCCGTCTTGCGCGCGGCAATCATCGCCTGCACCAAGTCGTTGCCGTGGGAGGGGAATGTGCTGGCGCCATAACCTTCGGCTGAAAGCGCTCGCAAAATCTCAATTGTGCTTGCTGGCGTGTCGTAGCCAACGCCATTGGCCACGCGGCCATCCTTGTCGGGATAGTTGGCGAGGATGATGGCGAGCTTCTTTTCAGGATTCGGCGTGGTGCGCAGAGCCGCCCAGCGCGCGGCAAGATCGGCGACATATTCAATACGATCCGGCACCGGTTTATAGGTCACGATGCGGCATTCGGTGGCGGCGTGCAGATGATCATCGGCCTTGAAGGAAATGGCGCGCGTGAAGATTCGGCCATCGAGTTCTGGCAGCACCACATTCATCGCGAGATCAGTGGCGCGCAGGCCTTGCGAAGAGGCTTGCCATTCAGCTTCCGAACTTCCGGCCAATGCCACTTGCAGCACGGGGCAATCTGGTTTTGCCAAAGGGTCGCGGGCTTCGTCGCCCACGGCAAAGCCTGTGGCATTGAGGATCACGGCAGGCGGATGCGTGGCGAAATGAGCCGTGAGAAAAGCGGCGCTGGCTTCATCTTTCAGGCTGGAAACGTAAATGGCGGCGGCAGGCAGGCCGCGAGCTGTGAGGGCGTCTGCGAGCGTGTCGATGGGCGCAGTTTGGCCGCCCTCGATGACAGACCGATAGAAAATAATGGCAGCTTTAGGTGAAGGCGCGGCGCGGTGCAGGCCAGCCTTGGGCAGAGCTTGCGGCTCTGGGGCTTGCTGTCCCATGCAGAATTGCAGCAGGGCCTTGGCATTCTCAACACCGCCGAAGGCAAAATATTTGCGCAAGCGTTCCACATCTGAGGCAGGCAAAGTTGAGCGGGCCGAAAGTTCGACATCCGGCTCTTGTCCGCCGGGGAGGAGGGCGAGCCTGATGTTGTTCTCACGCGCCAAGGCTGCCACTGCCTCAACCCCATAGGGCCAATAGGCTTTGCCGCCGAGCAAGCGAATGATGATGAACTTGGCCTTGCGGAGGGTTTGCTCCGTGTACAGATCAGCGGAGAAATTGTGCTGCAACTGCAGGAGGTTAGCGAGGCGCAGGGAGGGCGCCGCACCGCCATTTGCATCATGGGCGGCGGCGAGGCAGGCCAGTTCGGAATCGGCTGCGGAAAGGATCACCACATCAGCAGGCGTCTGCTTGAGGTCTATAGCTTCTGCGCCGCCATCAACAACGCCAGACGTGGTGGCGAGGAGGTGCATCAGCCGTGCAGCGACTTCTCGATCGCCGCCTTGTCCATGGTTTTCTCGCCGATCACCACCAGCCGGGTTTCACGCTTTTCATCGGCGCGCCAGGGGCGGTCGAAATAGCTGGTGAGGCGTGGCCCCACCGCCTGAATCAGGAGGCGGGCATCGCTGCCCGGCGTGGCAGCGAAACCCTTGAGCCGCAGAATGTCATGCGCCTCAATCGTGTCGCTGATGCGGGCGAGCAGGGCCTTCTGATCGCGCGCATGGGGCAGGTCGACGATGAAGCTGACAAAATCATCATGGTCATGCTGAGTCTCGCCTTCCATTTCGTGGGTCGACAGACGGTTGTGCATATCGTCTTCCGCGCCTGCCTTTTGGCCCAGCAGAATGGCAATATCGATGGCGCCCTGAGAGGTTTGCACGAGGCTTGCGCCTTTGCGAAGCTGCGGCTTGAGGTCGTTGCTGATCTTGTTCAAGTCTGCTGCCGAGAGCAGATCGGATTTGTTGAGCAATACCATGTCGGCGCTATTGAGTTGATCATTGAACAGTTCCTGAATCGGATTTTCATGATCGACATTCGGATCTGCTGCGCGCTGCGCGGCGATTGCGGCTTCATCATCGGCAAAGCGGCCCTCTGCCAATGCTTTGCCATCCACCAGCGTGATGACGCCATCAACGGTTACACGCGATTTGATTTCCGGCCAGTTGAAGGCGCGCACCAGTGGCTGGGGCAGGGCGAGGCCGGAAGTTTCAATCACGATGTGATCGGGCCTACGGGGTGAGGCCAGGAGCTTTTCGATAGTGGGGATGAATTCATCGGCCACAGTGCAGCAAATGCAGCCATTGGCCAGTTCGATGATGTCATCTTCGGTGCAGGCGTCGTTGCCACAGGCCTTGAGGATTTCGCCATCCACGCCCACATCGCCAAATTCATTGACGATCAGAGCGATGCGGCGCCCTCCGGCGTTTTGCAGCAAGTGGCGCACCAAAGTGGTTTTGCCTGCGCCCAGGAATCCGGTGATCACGGTGGCGGGGATTTTCTCGGTCATGTTTCAAACTTCTCAGCAATGGGAGGAAGGAACCGCCCGAGCAGCCAGCCCATCACCAGCCAGAATAGACAGGCGGCGGCGATGGCATTGGCGGCAAATTCAGCCGCGAGGGCGGGCGGCACAGTGGTGGCGCCTTCAGGCGCATGAGGTGCGCCAATGATGTGCGGGATCAATAGCAGGGCCACGCCGATGGCCTTGGCCCAAGGCTCAGGGCGGATCGCGAAACAATAGATGGCGGCCCCGGTGGCCATGATCGTGCCCACCCACCAAATCTGGCGTGCGGCCAGGTCGGCCACCGGCATGCCCGGCACCTCGGGTGCAAGGCCAAGGCCCGTTGCCACATGCACGGCGAAGAAACCGCTTAGCCCCCAAACCCAGCCATTGGCGCGGGTGATGGGCACATTGAGCAACAAGGACAAACCCGCAAGCACGGCAGCAAATCCGCCACCAGCCAGCAGCGAGGCGGCGCCGGTGAAGCCCAGGCGCGGCAGGCCAGGTGCGGGCTCCCATTCAGCGCCGCACATGGTCATCCCGGGCATGGTTTCCTTGCAGGCGGGAGCGGCCTCGCCAGCAATTGCGGTTTTGGTGGCATCGTCTGCCTTTTCATAGACTTCGGCCGCCGCAATCAGCGGCGACAAACGCCAGACTTGCAGGCCCGTCAAAACGGCGCCCGCAATCAGGCCTGCGACCAGCGCAGCCAGCACATATCGGCCAATCATGATTTCAGATTTGGGTTAGTGACAAGGAAAGCCGATGGCGTGGCGCGTGTCGTGGGCCGCATTGTGAACGGCGTCGATGTGCGACAGGCCCACGGTGAACACCATGGATACGCCAATGAACAGGCAAGCCAGGCCAGCCTTGAGGCGCTCTGAAACGCGCGTTGTGGAAGCGGAATTGGAAATTGTCTTGGTGGTCATGTCACCCTCCGTGAGACCGGTTGAACCTTATGTTTTCGTCATCCGGCAGGTCTCCTGACTTGCGGTGTATCGGCCTTTCGCGCCTTCCCGGTTTGATCCAGTGGCATATGCGAAGGGCCACACCGCTTACAGTTGCGGGGGCAGTCACGGTTTTGGCCCCGATTGGGTCGTCCTCACCGTATTCCCTTTGAAGCCCCGCGAGCTACTGCCTTGGGGCACCGAATAGTGAACTTGTCGCAAGAAGCAGGCGCTTCGTCAACCCAAATTGGCCACTTGGATGCGCCAAAGCGACATCAACGGCCCTGCCGGAGAGAGAAGGGGTTTACCATTCCTACACGCCCCTCGGGTTAGAGACCCAGTGTCTAGTCTTGGGAGAGGTCTGGTTTTGGCGCAGAAAAGGGCAAGTGAGCTGTGGTTGCAGATCTATGCGGGCAACCGCGGCACCATTCTGGCCACACTGTTTTTCAGCTTCGTGGTGAATGTGCTGGCGCTCACCGGCTCCATTTTCATGCTGCAGGTTTACGATCGGGTGATCCCTTCCTCCAGCGTTCCAACGCTTGTGGCGCTCGCAGTTATCGTGCTGGCCCTCTATGCCTATTATGGTGTTGTGGATTTCATCCGCTCGCGCATTTTCGTGCGCGTAGGTCGGCGGGTGGAGGAGGGTTTGCGCGGGCGGGTGTTTGACGCCATGTCGAAACTCTCGCTCAACAAATCCAATCCGGTGGGCGGGCAGCCAGTGCAGGACTTGGGCGTGATCCGCCAATTCATAAGTGGGCAGGGGCCGATGGCCTATTTCGACATGCCCTATGTGCCGTTTTATCTGCTTGTGATTTTCATGCTGCACTGGGTGTTGGGTGTGGTGTCAGTTTTGGCCGCATTGGTCATCATCACATTGGCCCTGCTCACGGAACGCGCCACGCGCAAGCCCTCCGCCGATGCTATGCAAGCCACCAACCGCGCCAGTCTGATGACCGAAGAAACGAGGCGCAATGCCGAGGCACTCTATTCGCTTGGCATGAGGGCTGCCATGCGTGATCGCTGGCTCGCCATTCAGGGCGAGGCGCTGGATCACCAAACCCGCGCCAATGACGCGGGCGCGAGCTATTCGACTGTTTCGCGCGTGTTCCGCATGATTGTGCAATCAGGCATGCTGGCAGCGGGCGCATATCTTGCTGTGAAACATGAAATCTCCGGCGGCTCAATTGTCGCTTCCTCAATCATTATGGGTCGTGCGCTTGCACCGGTTGAGCAAGCCGTTGCTGGCTGGCAGCAGTTCCTTGGCGCACGCAAGGCTTATGAGCGGTTGAATAAAGTTCTTGAATTGGTTCCGCTTGAGCGCGAGCGCATGAAACTGCCCAAGCCGCATGGGCTGGTGGAAGTGGAGAATGCCGTGATCATGTTGGCGGGCTCGGACAAGCCTGTCTTGCAAGGCATTAATTTTCGGGTTCAACCAGGTCGCGGCCTTGGCATCATCGGGCCCACGGGCGCTGGCAAATCGACCATGGCGCGGGCGCTGGTTGGTTTGGTGACGCCGGTGCGTGGTGCCATCCGCCTTGATGGCGCAACGCCGGACCAACGCGACAGTGACGAACACGGACAGATGATTGGCTATCTGCCGCAGGATGTGCAGATTTTTGATGGCTCAGTGGCGCAGAACATTGCGCGCTTCCAGCCAAATCCCGATCCGGCCAAAATAGTTGAAGCCGCGCAGATGGCCAATATCCATGATTTCATCATGCGCCTGCCACAGGGTTACGATACGCCGCTGAATGAAGGCGGCTCGCGCCTTTCTGCTGGCCAGCGGCAACGCGTGGCGCTGGCGCGTGCATTGTTTGGCGATCCGGTGTTGCTGGTGATGGATGAGCCCAACTCCAATCTCGATGCGGAAGGCGAAGCGGCGCTGGACAAGGCCATTCGTGCAGCACTTGCGCGCAAGGCCTCGGTTGTGGTGGTGGCGCACAGGCCAAGCGCGTTGCATGCGGTGGATGACTTGCTGGTGCTGGCCAATGGCCAAACCGCCGCCTATGGCAAGCGCGATGAAATCCTGCACAAGGTGGGCGTGCGGCCGCAGGGCCAGCCTCACCCGCAGGCACAGCACCAAGCAAGGCCCGCACCGCTGCAATTGGGAACTGTCATCGCCAACCCTGGCTCGATTACGCGGAATTGAATCATGAGCGAAATGACAGTGAACACATCAATCCCGCAGGCAGGCACGCTTGACACTGAAGCATCGTTGCGGCGGTTGAAACTCGCCGGCTTCACCTGCGTTGCATCTTTGCTTGCCGTTTTTGCGGGCTGGAGCTGGCTGGCCGACATCAATGGCGCAGTCATTGCCAATGCCACCATCGTGGCTGAAAGCTATTCCAAGAAAGTGCAACACCGCGAAGGCGGAAACGTGCTGAAGATCATGGTCAAAGATGGCGACCTGGTGCAGGCGGGGCAGGACCTTGTAGTGCTTGATCCCACGGAAACGCAGGCCGAGCTCCACATCATCCAAGGTCAGATGGATGAGCTCAGTGTCAAACGCGCGCGCCTCAACGCCCAACGTGATGGCGTGGACAGCATGACACTGCCCGCCGATCTTGCGGCGCGGGCCGAAGATGCCGACATGGCCGCCATCATCGCGGGCCAGCAGAAACTGCTGCAATCCACGCTCGAAACAGCGAATGGCAAACGCGAACAATACAAGGTTCAGATTGGCCAGCTTGAAGACCAGATCAAGGGCATTGAAGCACAGCTTCTTGGTGGCAAGCGGCAGATCGGGCTGTTGGCCGAAGAAACCAACGGTCTGCGCAAGCTGCAAGCACAAGGGCTGGTGCCTGCGAGCCGCGTGATGCAGATGGACCGCGAATCTGCCCGCCTGACGGGTGATCAGGGCCAGCTACAGGGCAGCAAAGCTGCAGCTCAATCCAAGATCAGCGAAACCAAATTGCAGATGTTGCAAATCCAGGAGGAGTTGCGAAACCAGGCACTCACCGACTTGCGCGAGACGGAGAGCAAGATCGTTGAATTGCAGGGCCGCCAGCTTGCGGCGCAATCTCGCCTGGCCCATCTCACCATCAAGGCGCCCATTACCGGAACGGTTTATCAGATGGCAGTTCACACTGAAGGAGGTGTGATTGCTGCCAACGAGCCGCTGATGATGATCCTGCCGGAACATGATGATCTTGTGTTGCAGGCACAGGTGAGCCCCAACGACATTTCGCATATCCATGAAGGCCAGCATGCTGAAGTGGTGTTCAATGGTTTTGATAGCCGCGTGACGCCGAAGATCACTGCTGAGGTCACACAAGTGGCAGCGGATGTGAGCCACGTTGACTCCACGCGCTCAGACCAGCCCGGCCAGACGTTCTATGCCATCCGCCTCACCATTCCAGCCGATGAGATTGCCAAGTTGGGTTCCAATAAATTGAAGCCCGGCATGGCGGCGGAAACGTTTATCCAAACGGAATCGCGCTCGCCTTTTTCCTATCTCATCAAGCCGCTGGTGCAGCAGTGGTCTCACGCGATGCGCGAGAGCTGAGCGTTAAGATTTACTTCACCATAAAGTTCAAGTGAGGCAACGGAGTTTTAACCCTAACGGATCATGATCACCGTCATGATTGTACGTAGCGTAAAACTGGCGTTTGTGAGTTCCGTGTTGTTTGCCGCGTTGGGCGCAAATCCCGGCCCTTCTTTCGCCGCCACAACTTCTGCCGCAGCCCTCACGCAAGATGCCTATGCCGCCCTCGCGGGTGGCAATGCCGCCAAATCTATCGGGCTTTACACACAGGCCATTGAATCGCGCGAACTGGGGCCGGAAGCCTTGGCCAATGCGCTGTTCAACCGCGCCCTGGCTTATCAAAACACCAACCAGGGCAATAATGCGGTTGAAGACTACACCGCCGCGCTCAATCTTGATGCCATGCCGTCTGACCTTCGCGCCCGGGTGCTTTACAATCGTGGCCTGGCGCAACAACAGGTACAAAAGCCGGCTCTGGCCATTGAGGATTTCACCAGCGCGCTGTTGATCAATTCTAGCTTCGCTGAGGCCTATCTGGCGCGTGGCAATGCGCTGCGGGACAGCGGGCAATATCTGTTTTCCATTTCCGATTATGAGCGGGCGCTGAAATATCATCACCCGCAAGCCGCGCGCGTGTTTTACGGTGAGGCGCAAGCCTATGAGTCCCTCAGGCGGCCCTCAGAGGCTGTTCACCTGTTGAAGCAGGCACTTGAGGCAGACGCTGGATTTACACCCGCGCGCGAAAAGCTGCAGGCCCTGGGTCAAGTGGCTGAAAGCGACGATCAGCAGAGCGACCCGATCCTGACTGCTTCAACGGGCGTGAGCCCAACAAGTGATACTGAAGTGGTGAAGCAAGTTCTGCCGCAGGGCGTGGAGCCTCCCGCGGCTCTCGTTGCCGCCAGTTCTATGCCTGCCACTGACGTGCCGGTGGCTGATGCGGGCCAGGCAGAAGCGCCCGCCCAGGCCCTGGTAGCGGATGCCAAGGCGCAAGCCGCAATTGCCAACAAAGTTGTAGTGGCTGAAGTTCCCAAGATTCCGCCTCAGCCACAAAAACTGGCTTCTGCGGACCATACGAAGATTCCGGCGGCTGAAGCCGTGAAGGTGGCCAAGGTAGAAAAATCCAAGGCCGCTGCCACGGTTGTTGCAGGTCAGGCAGATGACGTGCAAACGGCCTCGACCGATCCGGCGCCAGACGCAGCCGTCACAACTGGCTGGGTCGTTCAAATCTCCTCTGCCACCACGGAAGATTCGGCCTGGAGCAGCTTCAAGTCGATGCAGAAGGGCCACAAAGTCTTGGGCGGCCTCACGCCCACAGTGGTAAAAGCTGACCTCGGCGCAAAAGGCACGTTCTACCGTGTGCGTCTGCAGGGTTTTGACAGCCCACAGGCGGCGCAATCAGCATGTGGCAAGCTCAAAGCTGGGGGTGTGACATGCTTTACGGCAAAGGCCGGCGGCTGAATTAGGTCGCCCAGGCAGCGTGAGATCAGCAGCCAAGGTTTACATAATTATCCTGCCAGAATTTCGAATTTTCGTAATTTTGGCAGGCTTGAATTTGCTTTTTGCAACCTATGCACTCATTCGGATGTGACAGAGGGCAATTTTGCATGACTTGTGACTACGTTAATTTGATGAAGCCTTGGTATGGCGAAATTGAAGTTGATCAACCATTGGCGGAAGTCAGTGATGCCACCCGGGCATCGGCACCAGATCACACGAGCCATAGCTGCCGCATTTCCGGACTGTACCGCGAGATGTTCGTTGCGTTGCAGAAGGATCTGCTGGGCTATGTCCATGCGCAGCCTGCGGGATTTTTTGAGCAACTCGTGATCGATGTGATGCTGGCGCTGGGTTATGCCGGGCGGCGGCGAGATTGGGCGCGCAAGATCGGCGGCTCGGGTGATGGCGGCATTGATGCCGTCATTGCGCTGGATGAGCTTGGGCTTGATGCGATCTACCTGCAAGCCAAGCGCCTGAAACCGGGCAGCTGCGTCTCGGCAGCGCAGGTGCGTGATTTCATTGGCGGCCTGGACACGCATCATGCCAACAAGGGTGTGTTTGTCACCACGGGTGAATTCACCTCGGCAGCAAGGGCGGCAACCCAAAATGTAAGCAAGCGTGTGGTGCTGATCAATGGCAAGGCGCTCACGGATCTGATGATCCGTCACTGTATTGGTGTGCGCCTCACGGAGACCTTTCAGTTCAAGGAAATTGATCTCAGCTATTTTCAGGGCAGGGCCACTGCGGGCAGCAATACCTCGGCCTCGATCCAGCCGCGCAGGTAGGCCTTGGCGCAGGCTACTGCTTCATGCGGTGCCACAGGTCCGATCAGTTTGCAGAGCCTGACGAAGCTCAGGCCCTGAGCAAGTCCTTGCATGGCTACAGCTTCTTCATTGCCAAGTGCACGGAACCGCGCATTGCTGCCTTGGCGCCACACCAGAATGGCTTGCGGCTCACTCAAATGAAAAGGCTCCGGCGGCTCTTCCTGACATTTGAGGGCCGACCAGATCGAACTGGCATTGGTGCGGAAGATCAAGGTTGCCACTGATGGGTGAAGCTTGAAACCAAGTTGGGGATAGGCCTCTGGTTCAAGCGCCAAAGGGTCATTGCTCGTCAAAGTGGGCAGGTCCGGTGCGTCGAAGGCCTGTCTCAGGGCGCGTTCGAGTTGTGCGATCTCTGACAATTCCGGCCGCGATTTCCAAACGCCTCCGGTCGCAATCAAGTCGGGCAAATTGTTTGAATGCCAGCGGATATTCGGCCGCGATGCTAAAGCCATGCAACAGGTCTGGACCAGCTTGCCGAATTCAATGTCACCCAGATAGCGGTGCAAAAATGGGTAGTCGCGGGATAAAAACTCGATCAGTTGTCTCACACATCATTTCCTGCATGTGCTGGAGATGTTGTGTGAAACCGAGATCAACTGCCAATCACGTTGGCGCAGGTCCCATCAAATTGGCGTGTATCCGCGCTATTTCAGAAGGAAGGTGACTTTCATGTTCACCCGCCATTCTGTGACTTTGCCGTTCTTGACCACGCCCTTGATGTCTTGCAGCCAAACACTTTCGATATTGTCTAGCGAGGTATCGGCCTTGGAGATTCCGTTTTCCACCGCATCTTCAATGCCTTTGTGGGAAGATGCAGTAATTTCGATCACCTTGGCGACTGATGCTGTTGTCATGAGACCCCTCCTGATTGTTGCGGATAGGCTTGGGGCAGGGCTTCACCTGCGGCACCCGTTCCGTTAATCCACTATGGCATGACTTTGCATTTGGTGAAACTCTGTGTCGGCGTATCCGAGATTTCCGAGCTTGAGGCCTGGATCAAGGATGCCAAGGCCGGGCGCGACACGCTTGATCACGTGACGCGCATGTGGCCACGGCGCGATAGCGAAATCCTGCCCGGTGGTTCGCTCTATTGGGTGATCCGCGGCATGATCCTGTGCCGCCAGCCCATTGCCGCATTCGAGAAAGTGGTGGGCAGTGACGGAATTGAACGCTGCCGTATCGTGTTCAAACCCAAGATCATCCCGGTGCGGCCAGTGCCGCGCCGCGCCTTCCAGGGCTGGCGCTACCTTGAGGGTGCAGATGCGCCGCCGGATCTGGGCAAAGCCGAAGGCGGTGCAGGGCTATCAGAGAGGATGCGGCGCGAGTTGGCGGAGCTGGGGCTGCTCTAGACCGCAATGTTGTCGATCAATCGCGTCTTGCCCAGCCAGGCTGCAGCGAGCAGGCGCAGGGGTTCGCTGGCGTCTTCCGGCACGGCAAGGCTTTCGGCGTTGCGCG
The DNA here is from genome assembly GCA_031424315.1 of Aestuariivirga sp. Lineage (GTDB taxonomy): Bacteria > Pseudomonadota > Alphaproteobacteria > Rhizobiales > Aestuariivirgaceae > Aestuariivirga. The sequence continues at coordinate 5,538 of JANPHF010000042.1, read as the reverse complement.
CCGTTACGTAGTCCACCTTGAAACCCAATGTGGTGAGCGAGCGGGCAACAGCGCGCGTTGCGGTTTGAGGTGCCATGCCTGCACGGATTTTTTCGGCGGCCTGCATGAGATTCTTGTAGATCGCAGTGGCCTGATGGCGTTCCAGCTTGGAGAGATAGCGATTGCGCGATGACATGGCCATGCCATCTACTTCGCGTTCGGTTGGCACGCCGACTACTTTGATGGGGATGTTCAAATCCGCCGCCATCCGCGCCACCACTTTGAGCTGCTGATAATCCTTCTCGCCAAACATGGCAAAGTCTGCACCCGAGGCGATGAAAAGCTTGGCGACGACGGTGGCAACGCCATCAAAGAACTGCGGGCGAAATTTGTCTTCAAGCCCCGCCTTGGCAGGGCCTTCCAAATGCACCGTGCTGGTAAAACCTGGGGGATATATCACCTCCGGCGCGGGCATGAATACCAGGCGTGCGCCAGCTGCCCGCAGCTTTTCGCAGTCTGCCTCTTCGTCACGCGGGTAGCGGCCCAGATCCTCATGAGCGGCAAACTGCCGTGGATTTATGAAGATTGTGGCCACAACGCGGTCTGCCACCTCCAGCCCCATTTCAACCAGCCGCAGGTGGCCGTCATGCAGCGCGCCCATGGTGGGCACCACGGCGCTTGTCAGGCCGTCCCTGCGCCACTTGCCCATTTCCGAGCGCAGAGAGGCCAAATCTGTTGCGCGCTTCAAAGCCATCGAAATTCCCCGCCGTTCGTCACAAATATCATTTTCAATAAAAAAATCTCAATAGTTGCAATGGGTTGAAAATCAAAACTGACAAAAAACTTAAGACTTGCTTCATTTTTGCTTTAGTATTCTGAATCGCAGGTTACGAGGGCAGAATGTTAAACCTGAACAATAGCGCCAAGTTGGCGCCATTCAACAGCGTGCAGGAGGCGACGAGCTTCCTGATTGCCTATGCGAAACAGGAAGGTGTTTTGCATCTGTCCTATTGGTATCTGCAATATCAGGAAGGCACGCCGGATCAAGTGATCTGGGTGGCCACTTATGATCCTGCCTACATGTCACTCTACATGAGCAAGTTTACGCCGCTGGATGATCCGGTGATCAACAGTGTGATGAATGACAAATATGTGGATTGGGCCGAATGGTGGGATCATGACTCACTGGCGCAGGCTGTTGACCCGATCGTTGCGCGTTACGGCATCACCAAGTACGGCCTCTCCATGCCCTTGCCCGCGCCTGGTGATGACAAGATCATCTTCTCGCTCTGCACGCGCAGCAATGACCAGGATTGGCCGGGCTTGCGCGGCACGCTGGCGCGGAAGTTCCTGCCATTTGCACAAACCTTCGATGCGCGCATGCGCCATCTGGTTCATGCCGGGCAGCAAGGTGAAAGCGTTTTCCGCCTTTCGGCCTAGGGTCTTGTCGAACAACTTGTCTGACTTTTGACTACGCGCTTTCTACGAATGCGCTCCTCCATCAAGAGTCCGGTCGATCAAATTTCAATCTTCATTGCGCTTGAGCTTAATTCCCCTGTCCACGGCGTCATTGCCGAATTTGGCGCGGATTTTGTCCATTGCCACCTCGGCCTTTGAAAGTGACAGCCGCTTCACATCCAATTCCTGAAACTCTGCGCCATCGGCCTCAGACAGATGTGAAATGCCAATGCCGATGAGGCGGAAGGACAGCTTGCCGGTTTCACGCTTGAGCAGGCGGCGGCCCGCATCGAAGATCACATGCGCAAGCAGGGTGGGCGCTTCGAGGGTGATGGAACGGGTGCGATTTTGGAAATCCGGCGTCTTGAGTTTCAAAGTTACGGTGCGGCCCGTCATGCCCGCCGCCTTGGCGCGGCGCGAAACGCGCTGGCACTGGTTCCACAGGCGCGCTTCAAGTTCATCATAGTCTGAGATATTCTTCATGAATGTGGTTTCGGATGAAATGCTGCGCGCATCATCCTCAGTTTCAACATGGCGCAAATCCTCGCCACGGCTGAGGTGATAGAGACGCAGACCCATCTGGCCGAATTCGCGCATCAGGTCGTTGCGCTCCATGGTTTGCAACTGGCCGATCTGCGTGACGCCGCGGCGGGCCAGTTGATCCTGCGTGGCCTTGCCCACACCCCAAATGGCACCCACCGGCTTGGCGGCAAGAAGCTCACGCGTCTCGGCCCGGCCGATCACGGAAAAGCCGCGCGGCTTCTGCATATCAGAGGCCATCTTGGCGAGGAACTTGTTGTGTGAAAGGCCTACTGACACGCTCACTCCCACTTCTTGCTCGATGCGCCGCGCCAGCCTCGCCAATGATAGAGCAGGGGTTGCGCCATGCAGGCGCTCGGTGCCAGTGAGATCAAGGAAGGCTTCATCGATGGAGACTGGCTGCACCAGTGGTGTCAGCTGCAACATGAGTTCGCGCACCTGCTTTCCGGCTTCGGCATACTTTGCCATGTTGGGCTTCACCACTACGGCTTCCGGGCACAGCTTGAGTGCCTTGAACATGGGCATCGCCGATTTCACGCCGTGGATGCGGGCGATGTAGCAGGCGGTGGAGACCACACCACGCTCGCGCCCGCCGACGATCACCGGCTTGTCGGCCAGTTCCGGGTTGTCACGTTTTTCCACTGCGGCGTAGAAGGCGTCGCAGTCTATGTGGGCGATGGAGAGTTCATTCAGTTCCGGGTGGCGCAGCAGGCGTGGGCTCTTGCAAGTGGGGCAGCGCTTGTCAGCCTCGCCCACTGGCGCCATGCAATCGCGGCAGAAACCCTTGCTCTCCATCGCATCAGTCTAGCGCGGCTTGGGAGGCAGTCAAAACAGGGCGCCGGGCAGTTTTCTCCTGGCCTGTGCGACAGCTTCCGGACGAAGGTTTTCGCTGGCCGCAAACTCCAGCAACTGACTTTCATTTTCCAGCGCATAGTCCAGAACGAAGGCCTGGAACTCTGGCTCGGATGACCGGGTGCTGAAATCCTGCTCGGTCAGCCCCGTCAGGGCCAGCATGGCGGCCAGCCGTTCTTCGTCTGCGGCAAGGAACCGGATGAAACGCAAGGGAATTTCACTGACGGCGGCGGGTGGATCGGATTTGAGGCGCATGTTCAGTATCGATTAACCAGAAGCTGACACAAGGGGTTGTGCTTAAAACTTTGGTTACAGCCGAAGGCTCATCTTGTCCAATGCAGCAAAAGCCATGGGCATGGCGGCGCGAGTTGAAGACTGTTCGGGTTGTAATTCGCTGCGGGGAGAGCATATGGAAAATTCAGGTTATGCGACGCATGTGTCCGATGGGCAGCCAGGGGGCTTTGAGATGAAGAAAACCGTTCTGGTTGTGGAAGACAATGAATTGAACATGAAGCTGTTCAATGACTTGCTGGAAGCCCATGGCTATGGCGTGGTGCAGACGCGAGATGGGCTCTCAGCCCTTGATCTGGCGCGCAAACATCAGCCAGACTTGATCCTCATGGACATTCAGCTTCCCGAGGTTTCGGGAATCGAAGTAACGAAATGGCTGAAGGAAGATGACCAGCTGCGCCGCATTCCGGTGATTGCAGTCACGGCCTTTGCCATGAAGGGCGATGAACAGAAGATTCGCGAGGGTGGCTGCGAAGCCTATATTTCGAAGCCCATATCCGTAATGAACTTTCTGCAAACCATTGACGGGTTCTTGAAGAAGGCTTCGTAAGGCTCTCTACCATGACCGCCCGCGTCCTTGTTGTTGATGACATTCTGGCTAACGTCCGGCTTCTCGAAGCGAAGCTGGCGGCGGAGTATTTTGAAGTCGTCACCGCAATGAACGGGCTGGATGCGCTGGATGCTGTTCAACGCAGCAAGCCAGACATCATCCTGCTGGACGTAATGATGCCCGGCATCGACGGGATTGAAGTGTGCAAACGCCTCAAAGCCAATCCCGCCACGCAACACATCCCCGTGATCATGGTAACCGCGCTGGACCAACCCGAGGACCGTTTGCGCGGGCTTCGCGCGGGGGCCGATGACTTTCTCACCAAACCGGTTTCTGACATTTCGCTTTTCTGCCGTGTGAAATCTCTGGTGCGCCTTAAGATGCTCACCGACGAATTGCGCGTTAGGGCAGAGTCCAGTGGCACCATTGGCCTGCTGGTGAGGCCAGACAACACCGATATCAATGCTGGCGGAAACATTCTGCTCGTGGATGGCCGTGAATCTTCGCAGGAGCGCATCCAGGCCGCATTGTTGGAAAATCATCGTGTCACGCTTGCGGTTGATCCCGCCAAGGCCGTGGAACAGGCCTCTGAGAAGCCCGCCAACTTTGAACTCATCATCATTAGCCTCGGCAACGAGGGCTATGATGGGTTGCGCTTGGTATCGCAATTCCGCTCGCAGGAAAAAACCCGGCAAACGCCTATTCTCGTGGTGGTCGATCCTTCTGAACAGCAAAGCCTGCTGCGCGCCCTTGACATGGGCGTGAATGACTATCTCATGCGCCCTGTGGACCGGCAGGAATTGCTCGCCCGCGTCAACACGCAGGTGCGGCGCTGGCGCTACACCGAACAACTGCGTTCCTCTGTGAAAGCCTCCATTGAGATGGCGATCACTGATCCGCTCACTGGCCTGTACAACCGCCGCTATCTCGAGACCCATCTCAGCCATTTGATGGAACACTACGTCAACCGCGGCAAGGTGCTGAGCGTGCTGGCCATCGATGCGGACTATTTCAAAGCCATCAATGACAGCCACGGCCATGACGGCGGCGACAAGGTGCTGCAGGAATTGGCCAACCGCATCAAGCAATCGACCCGCACAGTCGATATGTGTTGCCGCACGGGAGGCGAGGAGTTTGTGTTGGTGCTGCCGGGCACTGATTTGCCTGCGGCCATGGCCATTGCCGAGCGTTTGCGCAAGCTGGTGGCGGGCAAGCCCATCTCAATTGGCACTGGCAAGGAAATCCGGGTGACGGTATCGATCGGCGTGGCCAGCCTTGAGGGTATTGAGGACAGGCCAGCCGCCATCCTCAAACGCGCCGACGAGGCGCTTTATTCCGCCAAGCGCGAAGGGCGCAACCGCGTGACCTTTGCGGCTGCTTAATCTCCATTTTTGTCACTGAAAGTTGAGCGATTCGACATTCGTCTTTTGGCCTTTCAAAAGCCGGAACCCGTGACTATATTGCGCCCAACCTTTCAGTTTCAGGAGTATTCTCATGGGTTCGCTTTCAATTTGGCACTGGATCATCATCATTGCAGTTGTGCTTGTGCTGTTTGGCGGCAAGGGCAAGGTTTCTGATTTGATGGGCGATGTGGCCAAGGGTATCAAGAGCTTCAAGAAGGGCCTGGCTGACGAAGACGCTGATGGCAAGTCGCTTGAAGCTTCGGCTGACGAGGCCCTGAACAAGGCCAAGGAAAAAGTCAAAAGCTAAAGCCGCAGGATCTGCTTTGGGCGCCTTAGCCGATGTTTGATTTCGGTCTCAGTTTTTCGCACATCGTTGTCATTGTGCTGCTGGCGGTGATTGTCATCGGGCCAAAGGACTTGCCTGTGGTGTTGCGGCGCCTTGGCCAGTTCATGAACAAGATGCGC
>JANPHF010000041.1:0-56743 GCA_031424315.1 Aestuariivirga sp. | reverse complement strand
GGACTTCGCCAAGCTCAACGATGTCCTTAATCGCAACGAGGTCTCCTTCGTCGCCGTGACCCAGCAGTTCAACCCCTCGACTTCAATGGGCCGGCTAACGCTGAACGTGCTGCTCTCCTTTGCGCAGTTCGAACGCGAAGTTGCCGGTGAGCGGATTCGGGACAAGGCCGCAGCGTCCAAGAAGAAGGGCATGTGGATGGGCGGGCCCGTGCCATTGGGATATACCGTCGAGAATCGCAAGCTGGTCATCGTTCCCGCTGAAGTAAAAATCGTGCAAGCAATGTTCTCGCGCTATCTAGAACTTCAGTCGGTTCATCTTCTCCAACGCGAGCTGGAAGAACAGGGCGTGCGTGCACGAGCCAAGGCTCTGAAGGGTGGACAAATATCATATCGGCAGGATGCATTCTCGGCCGAGGCGCCATCAGCCACATGCTGAAGAACCCGCTCAATATCGGAAAGATCAGATATCAGGATGAGATTTACGATGGGCAACACGAAGCGATCGTCGATGTGAAAATCTTCGATGCCTTGGGAGTCCTGCTACGAAAACATTCACCGGGTGAAGCCGCGCGATCGAAGCGTCCCATCGGCGCCCTGCTCCAAGGTATCTTGTTCAATGCAAACGGCGAGCGGCTTCTTCCCACCTATGCCAACAAGAGGGGGGTCCGATATCACTACTACACATCTGCAAAACGTTTGAGGTCTGCAGCCGACAAACCTGATGAACTGCGAGTACCTGCTGGCGATCTGGAGCGCCTTGTGATCAATGCCGTTGCAGACCGACTGCGCGATCACGAGCGCATTTCAAAATGGGCCAGAGAAAATTCATCTGGAGATCAAACAAAGTTGCTCGCTCGCTGTAATGAGATCGGAAAAGACATCTCAAGCAATGACTCAACACTTGCAGCTAAGCACATTGAATTGATTCAGAAAGTCGAAATTTCAAAAACTGCAGTCCAAATCCAGATCTGCAGCCCGAAAATGATCGAGTCACTTGGCATTTCGATGTCGTCAAAAACTCAAGATGTAGGCTCCGATAAAAAGAGAGACTCATTGACCATCCTGATCAAAAGCCATCTTCTTCGTTGGGGCAAACAAATGAAGCTCATCATTTGTGCTCATTCTAATGAGCCGCGAACGACCAATGCGAAGCTTATCGATATGATCGCCAAGCCTAGGCGATGGTATGACGGTTTGACCTCGGGCAAGTATCCGACCTTGCGCGCAATCTCCAACGAGGAGAATTTGGACAAATGCTATATCCGGCGATTGCTGTCTCTCGCGTTCCTGGCTCCCGATATTGTCGAGCGGATATTGACTGGCGACCATTCAGCAACTCTCACACCAGAGTGACTTCGCAAGGCATGCCCGCTGCCGATCCGCTGGGAAGATCAACGGGCGATGCTCATCGAGTAACGTGACTTCTTGTCTTGAGCTGCCCGGCCGAGTGCCGGGCTGTTGTTTCGGGACGGCGAACGCCAAACTCAACGAGCATGGAGGTCACGTTCGCATGCATCATAGCGCGGAGCAAAATTCGGGCCCTCAGAGATTTCTTCCGCAGCAAACCCGCTTTTCGTCCCAAAATACGTCTTTGTGCGTCAGCAGAGATTGCAACTGTCCCGCAAGCGACTGAAATCGCGCATGGATTTGGGAAGGATATGAGACGGGTGATTTGGTGTCAGAAGAATGGTGGGTGGTACAGGGATCGAACCTGTGACCCTTACCATGTCAAGGTAATGCTCTACCGCTGAGCTAACCACCCACATTGCAACGCGGTGCACGCTCTATAGAGTGATGAAATCGTCAAAGCAAGTCACAAGAGAATTGTAAGGATGCACATGGAGTCATGCGGAATCAAGAGAATGTAAGGTCGTATCTTCAGAGAGTTACAAGGATCGGTTAGCGGATCGCGAAAATGAACACAAGCAGAACAGACATCCATCTTTCGCCAAGCCCAGTTGAAGAAATTGCTGCCACTTCTTGGAAAGGAAACTACCGCCCAATTTCCTGCTCATTAAAGAGAATTGAACTCTCTGCACCAATCGCGACCTTGCCCCGGTCTCTTATCTGGTTTTGGGTTTGCCCTGAGCCTCATTTATGCCCCGCTGGGCAGGTTGCGCAATGATCTATCTTTTGTAAACAAGGGGCTCTGAGCCATCTAGTTCGACAGCGCCAGATGGCCATTGTCTGCTCCGGGCGTTGTGATTGAAGAACTCGGATGGCGCCGACCTGCCAAGCCCCCAGCGCGATCTACGGTGGCATCAATACCTGGACTTGGAGCCAAGCCACGCGATCCAAATCAAGACATCAAATCGGATGGAACCATTCCTTGCCTTCTGAGTTGGTCTATAATGATCCCAGCCCACCATATCGCCTTCCTACATATTCAGCGAGTGTTCCTGCTGGCCGGACTTCTCACCTACTTTGCGCCGATGTTGGGGAGCATTGAAACAAGCCTGCTCGCTCGAGCCACTCTCGTGGTGTCATCGCATGAGAACGTCACAATTGCCTATGAGGTGATGAACGCTTCTCCTGTTTCCCAGGATATCAACTAGTCTCTGTTTGCCTTTCAGATCAACTTGGGAACCGAACCATGCGATCGACGTTGATTCAGCATCGGGAGCGCAACCTGCGCGACCAAAACAATTAGGAGAAATTTATATGAAAAGAATCATCCTCGCCGTTTCGGTTCTGGCCCTGTCTACGCTTCCCGCCATTGCCGCTGTTGTAGAACCCGGCATGTTGGGACCAACCAGCAAGGGCCAGATCTGGGTCGATGCCAAAGGCATGACGCTCTATTCCTTTGACAAGGACACGAATCTCAAATCCAACTGCATTGACGCTTGTGCCAAAGAGTGGCCGCCGCTCAAGGCTGAAAAAGACAGCAAGGCCTCAGGCAAATGGACCGTTGTAGCACGGGCCGATGGCTCAAACATGTGGGCCTATGATGGCCACCCGCTCTACACGTTCCTGAAAGACACCAAAGTTGGTGACGTGATGGGTGACAATGTGGGTGGCTTTCACATCGTAAAGTGATGCCTGACGCTCGATGCGAGCCGTCGGGCGTTTGGATGATCCGAAGCATTGGCAGGCGATGGATGAAGGAAGCGCGTCCTCCAATTTCTGCATTCATAATCTGCCAACACCGCTAACGTTCACAAACGTTGCGCTTTCGAAGGTCCTACGCTCCGGCTGCGCTTTGCAATCCTTTCTTCTTTTCCGGCCTTGATTTTGGTAGGCCCAAAAACGCGGAACTTAAATGAACTTCGCGCGTTTTATCACAGGAAGCTGGTGGCAGCGGTAGGCGGTGGCCCGCCAATGAATGGATTCTGGGCCATTTCGTGCAGCTTCTGGAGCGATGCGCCTCATCGCATTGCAATTTGATGCGGGGTGTAAATGAGCGTGCTGCCAATGACTTCAGTTTTCCGCAAACGCAGTTCCAAGCAATGGGATGATCTGCAGCCTATTCGCGCGGAGATCTTTGGCATCGAGCGGCTGCGCCAGCATGCCCAGAGTCTGGCACAATCGCAATTGGTGACGGATAGACCTCCACGGGTCTATTCAATTATTGAACGCCTACGTGACAATGCCTCCGCGTTGCACGCCGCGGATGCCGAAATCCGCCGAGCGTCCACGTTGGGAAAAGCTGTCACGCCGGCAGCGGAATGGCTCATCGACAACTATCATCTGGTTGCTGCACAAATTCGCCAAACACGGGCTGACTTGCCTGAAGGTTTCTATCGTCAGCTGCCAAAGCTGGCTGAGGGCCCTCTGGCAGGTCACCCTCGCATTTTTGGATTGGTATGGGCGCATGTTGCCCACACCGACAGTCGATTTGATGCTGCATCACTAACTGAATTTGTAAACGAATATCAGCACGAGCAAGTCCTAACGATTGGTGAGCTCTGGGCCGTCGCAATCAGCTTGCGGTTGATCTTGATTGAAAACTTGCGGCGCGTCTCCCAGCGCATTGTTGAGTCGCGCAAAGGCCGCGAGATTGCCGATGCCATTGCCGACGAAGTTCTCAAACTCGGAAGTGAGAAATTCAACATCGCCGCCATATTTGACCGGATTCAAGAACCCCATATTACGCAGCCACTTGCGGTTCAACTTATTCAACGGTTGCGGGATCATGATGGCCTTTCGGTGCAGATGCTGGATTGGCTTAGATCAAAAGCTGAACTGCAAGGCTATTCGCTCGATACGGCGGTGAATGAAGAACATCTGCGTCAAGGTGCTGCCAATGTGACGGTACGCAACATTATCACCAGCTTGCGTCTGATATCGGACGTCAATTGGGAATCATGGTTTGATGGCGTGAGCCACGTTGATGCCCTTTTGCGTACGACGCCTGGTTATGCCGAGATGGATTTTCCAAGCCGCACACTCTACCGCACGGCGGTCGAGGAACTGGCCCGCGGCTCGGCGCACAGTGAAATCGCGGTTGCACAAAGTGCGTTAGATGCGGTTGCTGCGTCGACTGCTCTGGGCCAAAAAGAGAGCCTGGATTCTGGACATTTCCTAATAGGACCCGGCCGAAGAACATTTGAGGCTGATCTCAATTTTCACCCGCCACTACTGCGGCGGTTGCGAACAGGCCTCCGTCAGATTGGATTGCATGGCTATCTCATAGCTCTTTTCATCGTCACTTGTGGAATTCTTCTCCTTGGCCTTGTTCCAGCTATACAAAACACCCTTCCGGCAGCGGTTGTTGCACTTCTAGCGCTCGCTGCCCTTATTCCCGTAACCGATGCGGCGCTCGCAATCCTCAATCTTTCAGTCACACGTCTTCTGGACGCCGCGGTCCTTCCAGGTCTGGCTTTGCGTGATGGGGTGACTGTCGATTTGCGTACGCTTGTTGTCGTACCTACGCTGCTCACCTCACTCGAGGACATCGAAGAACTCATCAATAGGTTGGAAATTCACTTTCTCTCAAATGGAGACGGTGAGATCTATTTCGCCTTGGCCACCGATTGGACCGATGCAGTTGAGGAACATATGCAATCTGATCAACCGCTTTTGGCAGCAGCGGTGGATGGGATCAGCCGTTTGAATCTGCTCCATGGAACAGACCGATTTCTGGTGCTTAATCGGCGTAGGCTTTGGAACCCGCAACAAAATAAATGGATGGGTTGGGAGCGCAAGCGCGGCAAACTGCATGAGTTGAACCGGCTTTTGCGCGGCGCTCAGGATACCAGCTTCACAACCATTGGCGGAAGCCTGCCCACTGCAATAAAATTTGTGATTACCCTTGATGCAGATACGCGGCTTCCGCGTGATGCTGCCCGAAGGCTTGTGGGAAAGATCGCCCATCCCTTAAACCGCCCGCAGTTTGATCCAGCATTGCGGCGAGTCACTCAGGGGCATGGTGTCATGCAGCCGCGCGTCACTCCTTCTCTTCCGACTGGCCATTATGGGTCAGTCTTTCAGCGTGTGTTTTCATCAACGCGCGGGATAGACCCATATGTCTTTGCCGTTTCTGATGTCTATCAGGACCTGTTTGGCGAGGGGTCATTCGCAGGCAAGGGCATTTATGAAGTAGATGCATTTGAGACGGCATTGGCAGGCAAGATTCCCGAGAACACGATGCTCAGCCACGATTTGTTTGAGGGCATATTTGCCCGCTCTGCCTTGGTGACTGATGTTGAAGTCGTGGAGGAATATCCAGAGCGGTATGGCGTTGCCGCCGCCCGGCAGCATCGCTGGGTGCGGGGTGATTGGCAGCTTTTGCCTTGGATAGTTGGTCGTTCGTCACCTGAAAGGGCCATGCCGGCGCTTGGCTCGTGGAAGATGATCGACAATATTCGCAGGTCACTACTCGCACCAGCAACCCTGCTGAGCTTATTTGCCGGATGGCTTCTGCTGCCAATGGAGCCCGCAATAGCCTGGACATGCTTTGTTGTTTCTCTCGGACTTATTCCAGCACTTTTTCCAACCATCTCCGGGGCGCTGCCACGTCAGCAGGCACTGACATTGGAAAGTCGGTTGAAGGCAAGCGGTGCAGACGTTGTCCAGGCGCTACTGCTCGTGGGAGCAAACCTCGTGTTCCTGGGCCATCAAGCCTACCTAATGTGCGACGCAATCATACGCACCATCTATCGCCTAATATTCAGCCGCAAGAATCTATTGGAATGGACAACGGCCGCGCAAAGCCAGGCCAATTCAAAGTCCGGCATTCTTGCAAGCTACAGTCTCATGCTGGCCAGTGTCGCATTCGGGCTGTTGGCGATCGCGGCCGCTGGGTCTCGCTCTGACAATCTATGGCTGGCAATCTCCCCTTTCGCAATGGCCTGGGTTCTGGCACCCCTCATCGCCCACACGATGAGCCTTTCTCCGAAATTGGAGGATACCCTTTCTGCTTCTCCTGAAGATCGTGAAAGCCTTCGCATGATCGCGCGGCGCACGTGGAAATATTTTGAAAAATTCGTGACGGCATCCGACTCCCTGCTGCCACCCGACAACTTTCAGGAGACACCAAAGCCCACGATAGCTCATCGCACGTCACCCACGAATATCGGCCTCTATTTCCTGTCCATTGCCAGCGCGCATGAGTTTGGCTGGCTGGGATTGAAAGACTCACTGAAGAAAATTGAGACAACACTGGAGACAGTCAAGGGCCTCGAGAAATACAGGGGCCACTTGTACAATTGGTATGACACGACAACCCTGGTACCACTTGAACCCAAATATGTCTCGACCGTGGATAGCGGAAATCTGGCCGGCCATTTGATTGCCCTTTCAAATTGTCTGTCAAGTTGGGCCACATCGCTGGCTGACTCGAATGCGTGTTTGAACGGCATTGCGGATGTTCTGAATGTTGTCGAGGATGACCTCGCACAAACGCCGAATGACAAAATCAGCATAAAGCCAATTCGCGCGCAATTTGAATCTGAGCTCGTTGCGTTTCGACGTTTGTTGAAAAAGACACGTGAAGGGCCGGAACCAATCGCGGTGAGATTGATTGAGTTGGCCGTTCAGGCTTCCAAGGCCCATGTGATGGCAGAACGATTGGCAGTTGAACTGGGTTCACCTGCAGGTGATACACTGTTAGGGTGGACCCAGGCGCTGCAAGATACGGTTGAGAGCCATCTCAATGATGCCACAACTCCGGATGTTGTTTCGGCAGAACTCGCAGAGCGTATTTCCAGCATGATTATTGATATTCGAGTATTGGCCTTGGCCATGGAGTTTGGCTTTCTCCTTGATCCACAGCGTCTACTATTTTCGATCGGATATCAGGTTAGCGAAGCAGCTCGCGATGAAAGTTGCTACGACATGCTTGCGTCAGAAGCTCGGTTGGCAAGCTTTTTTGCAATCGCAAAGGGGGATTTGCGAACCCGGCACTGGTTCAGGCTGGGACGTACTATCGTTGGCGTGAAGGGTGGCGCCGCTCTGGTTTCATGGTCAGGATCGATGTTCGAATATCTCATGCCCTCGCTGGTGATGCGTGCACCGAGTGGCGGCTTGCTTGACCAAACAATGAACTTGATCGTCAATCGCCAAATTTCCTATGCCACCACATTTGATATCCCTTGGGGGATATCGGAATCGGCCTTCAACGCGCGAGACATAGAATCTACATACCAATACTCCAACTTCGGTGTGCCCGGCCTTGGTTTGAAACGGGGTCTCGCAGACAATCGGGTGATAGCCCCTTATGCAACAGCACTTGCTGCCATGGTCTCGCCGCGCGTGGCCGCAAGAAATTTTCGACGTCTATTCGAGTACGGTGGCAGGGGATCGTATGGCTTCTATGAGTCCCTGGATTTTACGCCGTCACGGCTTCGGAGCGGAGAAACCGTCGCATTGGTACAGGCCTATTTCGCGCATCACCAGGGCATGTCCATCGTTGCAATACTGAACGCCGTGAATGGTGGTTGGATGCGTGCCCGGTTTCACGATGAGCCGATGGTCAAGGCATGCGAATTACTTTTGCAAGAGCGCGCCCCGCGCGATGTGCCATCCGAGGATAAGCGCGTGGTTGCAGAGTCCAGCTTACCCATCCAGACTTCCAGTCTTTCTGCCACGTCGCGCCAAGTTGACGGGCTTTCTGATGCGTCCCCCGAAACGCATATTCTTTCGAACGGCCAGTATTGCGTGATGCTGACAGGTGCAGGTTCTGGCTACAGCCGGTTGAATGGGATAGCGATCACGCGGTGGCATGAAGATTCCGTCCGTGATGATTGGGGCTCGTTCGTCTATTTGAGGGATGTTAGATCCGGGAAGACCTGGTCCGCGGGACACATGCCAGTTGCCACAGTTCCAGACAGCTACAGCGCGACTTTCAGCGAAGACAAAGCCGAATACCGGCGCCAGGACGGCGGAATTGCAACCACGTTGGAGTGTATAGTGTCTCCCGAAGACAGTGCTGAGGCGAGACGAACGACTTTGATCAACAAAGGCCTCACGGCAAGGGAAATTGAACTTACATCATATTCAGAACTGGTGTTGGCACCTGCAGCGGCGGACCGTGCACATCCTGCTTTCTCAAAAATGTTCGTGACTACAGAGTTTATTGAAGAACTTGGGACATTGGTGGCCACAAGGCGCAAGAGATCACCCGGTGATCCCAACATTTGGGTCGCACAGTTCATGGTGGTGAAAGGTTTCACGACAAGAAATTTGGAAATAGAGACTGATAGAGCCCGATTTCTGGGTATCGGTTCCGACACGCGGATGCCGGTAGCACTAGAAAACAGTGGGCGTCTTTCGGGGACGGTGGGTGCAGTTCTTGATCCTGTCTTTGTGATGCGCCACCAGTTAAGAATTCCAGCAGGCAGGCAAGTCAGTTGCACCCTCTGGACCGTCGCAGCGGATTCGCGACAAGGTGTCTTGGAACTTGTCGATCGTCATCGTCAGGTCTCTGCATATGACCGGGCTTCGACTTTGGCGTGGACCCAGGCCCAGATTCAACTGCGTCATCTTTCCATTGGCGTCGAAGATGCCCATCTCTTTCAGAGGCTTGCCAGCCATATCATCTATTCCAGCTCCGCATTTCGTCCATCGTCAAGATCGTTGAAAAATGACGTCGGCCCACAGTCGCAGCTATGGCAGATGGGCATTTCGGGTGACAGGCCCATCGCTTTAGTTCGAATAGACGATGTCGAAGACATGGAAACGGTGCATCAGCTCCTGAATGCGTTCGTCTATTGGAGAACCAAGAGGTTAGCCGTTGATCTAGTAATTTTGAACGATCGGCGATCATCCTATGTCCAAGATCTACAAATCGCCATTGAAGCTCTCGTTCGTAAAATTGATCTTGTGAAGACAACCGACAACACTGATGGCCTTGGTCAGGTACACATTCTGCGCGCTGATCTTATTTCCGCCGAGGCATTGCGCTCATTGCCCGCCGTGGCACGCGTTGTTCTCTATGCTCGCCGCGGGGGCTTGGCCTTCCAGTTGGCACGGCTGGCCAAGGCGGGCGCCTTTTTGCAAACGCCAAAATCGACACGGCTCACCAGAAGCCCACCATTCGAATCGCCACACAAACCTGGCATGAACCTTGAATTCTTCAACGGCTTTGGCGGATTTTCAAGTGACGGAAGGGAATATGTTACGACTCTGGATCGCGCGCATCCATTACCCGCGCCATGGATCAATGTTGTGGCCAATTCACAATTTGGATTTCACAGTGGTGCCGATGGTGGTGGCTACACTTGGTATGGCAACAGCCGGGAAAACAAGCTGACAAGCTGGAGCAACGATCCCGTCAGCAATGCGCCGAGCGAAGTGATTTATGTTCAAGACGCTTCTGATGACACTTTGCTCTCCCCAACATTTGCACCCCTGCGTTCCGACGAAGGATCACACAGAGCCCGGCACGGCTTTGGTTACACGATCTATGAACGCGAAGTCCGCAGGTTGCAGATAGAACTGTTGCAACTCGTGCCACTCTCGGATTCCATAAAGATCTCACGATTGAAAATAACAAATGCGTCCAATCAGGCACGCAACCTGAAGATAACACACTATGCGGAGTGGGTATTGGGCCTGTCACGCGATTCGACGGCACCGTTTCTGACCAGCGAAATGGACGAAGAAACCCATGCGATCTTCATGCGCAATCCATGGAACTTGTCTGGAGCCGAACAAGTTGCATTCGCGCATCTCAGTGCAACGCAAGTTAAGTGGACCGGAGACCGACGCGAATTTCTGGGAACTTTTGGCAGCCTGGATGCACCGCAGGCGTTGGTGCCCGGCACGGAACTATCCAATCAGGCTGGAGCTGGATTGGATCCCTGCAGCGCGCTGCAAACAGATATCACGCTCAAAGCGGGAGAGACTGCAGAACTATTGATCCTTCTAGGTGCCTCGGCGAATGCACAGGAAGCCCGCTCTTTGATTGCGCGTTACCAGGCGATAGGGGTAGATGCCGTCTTGGCCGAGGTTAATGCATACTGGCACGGGACACTTACCCAAGTGCAAGTGAAAACGCCCGAGCGTTCGTTCGATATCATGATGAACGGCTGGCTGCTCTATCAGACTTTAGCTTGCCGCATGTGGGCGCGGTCAGGGTTTTATCAGGCAAGCGGGGCTTTCGGATTTCGTGACCAATTGCAGGATTCAATGGCTTTGCTGACCACGCAGCCGAAAATTGCGCGTGAACATATTTTGAAAGCTGCGGGACGACAATTCGTTGAAGGGGATTTTCAACATTGGTGGTTACCATCGACTGGCACCGGCGTGCGAACGCGCATATCTGATGACATGGTTTGGTTGGCCTATTGTGTGAACCATTATGTCAAAGTCACCGGCGATCTCGCTATCCTTAATGAGAAACTTAATTTCATTGAAGGCCAATCGCTAGTGCCGGGTGAACATGACATTTTTTTCGCACCTGCTGTCGCGGATGAAACGGTCACACTTTATGAACACTGCGCCCGAGCCCTAGACAAAAGTCTGATTGCAGGCAGCCACGGCCTTCCCCTGTTCGGGACGGGAGATTGGAACGACGGGATGAACCGGGTTGGCGAGGCCGGGCGCGGTGAAAGCGTTTGGCTTGGCTGGTTTCTTTTCTCGACCCTGCAGAGCTTCATATTGATCGCTAAGACGCGCAGCGATGCCCTCCGGCTGGATGCTTGGCGTGCGCGCAGCAAGTCGCTCAAATCGGCACTTGAGGAGCATGGCTGGGACGGCAAATGGTATCGCCGCGGCTACTATGATGATGGAACGCCCCTTGGCTCGGCATCCAGCGATGAGTGTCAAATCGATGCCATTGCACAATCTTGGTCTGTGATTTCCGGTGGTGCAAGTATTGATCGGGCAACTCAGGCGATGGAAGAGTCATATGCGCGACTGGTGCGCCATGCTGAGGGGATCATCCAGCTTTTTGACCCACCGTTTGACAAGACCGCGCAGGAACCTGGCTATATCAAAGCTTATCCGCCCGGCATTCGCGAAAATGGCGGGCAATATACCCATGGCGTGATCTGGTCAATCTTTGCTCACGCCCAGTTGCGCCAGTCGGAACGCGCGTTTGAATTGTTTTCCATGCTCAATCCGATCAACCACACTAAAGACGAGGCCTCGGCCAGAAACTACCGTGTGGAACCCTATGTGATTGCTGCGGATGTCTATTCGGTAGCGCCGCATGTTGGGCGTGGTGGATGGACGTGGTACACGGGTTCTGCTGGTTGGATGCACCGGGCTGGCCTGGAGGCCATTCTTGGCACCACCCGCGAGGGTGATAAGTTGCGAATTAAGCCCTGTGTTCCGTTGAGCTGGAACGAGTTTGAGGTGGCAACCCAATTCGGTATGACGCGCTATGAAATCAGACTGGTGCGTCATGCAGTGATGCCAGATCTCAGCGCTGAGAATATACAGGTGATCTCACCATACGAATTTTTGATTTTGTTGGCCGACATTGGCGGAGTGCAGAAAATTGTTCTTCCGTTTCAAAATGCCGGAGATATCCAATAGAAAAGGGCAGATCAAAATGATCTACCCTCAAATTATCATCAAACGTTCGGCTCAATCTACGGTCAGATCATGCCCATACACTTATCCACCTCAGCCTGCACCATCTCTTTGGCATAGCCATAGTGGGTTTGGAGACGGCCTTCGAGTTCATCACGGCGGCCCTTGATGACGGCCAGATCGTCGTCGGTCAGTTTCCCCCATTGCTGCTTGGCCTTGCCTTGGTATTGCTTCCAGTTTCCTTCGATACTATCCCAATTCATGGCGTTCTCCGATCCAATGACGTTGGCTATGTAAAATCACGCGGCCTAAAGGGACAACGCCGATTGAACGATCTTGTTCCGGTGTTCGAGATTTTGCGGCTCGCTGTCGAAGAATAGCGCTTGGCTGACAACTGCCTTCACCATTTCTGGCAGAAACGGCTTGGTGATCAAGAAAGCCGGTTCTGGTTTCTCTCCAGTCAACAGTCTCTCGGGAAATGCAGTGATGAAGACAATCGGAACTTGGAAGTTCGAGAGAATTTGGTTTGCCGCGTCAAGGCCAGAACTGCCATCTGCGAGCTGAACGTCGGCGAGCACCAGTTTGGGGTGCCTGGTCAAGGCCAGATGCATGGCTTCTTTTTCCGTTCGCGCGATGCCTAGCACTTTGTGGCCGAGGCTTTCCATGATGCGCTCAATATCCATGGCGATAATGGGTTCGTCTTCAATGATGAGGACATCTGTCGCGACATGTTTCACAATCGTCTGCGAAGCCTCCTCAAGCAGCATGAGAGTTTGCGCTGCCGACGTGCCGAGAATGATGCTCACTTCAGCCATTGTGAAACCTTCCACCGCCGTAAGCAAAAAGGCCTCTCTGGCCTTGGGCGCAATATTGGAAAGCTGGTTTTGGGCTGACGCCTCCCAATTGGGTTCGGCATCGGCTTTTCGAAGGTTGATGGAAATTGACTCCCAGAGGCTACAATAGGCTTGATAAAGCGCAGCTCGTGGGCTGATCTCCACGTCAAACTGGGTAGCATCAGCGATGAGAACCTCCAACACCGCCGCCACATAGGCATCTCCACTACTTTGACTGCCTGTCAGCGCGCGCGAAAATCGCCGCAAAAAGGGCAAGTTGGGTGCAATCGCTCTTGCAATATTCATTTCGTTCCCCACTCAGCTTGGAAAAGGAGTGCATTTGGAGCGGATTGCTCCCAAATATAGCAGCAAACGGGACAGATGACTTAAAGTTCCATTGTCCAATAGATAATCACGAAGCGGAACCTTTCATCGCGTCTGACATTATAGACACTGAATTGACCGAATTTAGGCCGCACCTAAGACAATCATCAAGTTCGGATCAGTTAAAGCTCAGGATTACCAATGGTTGAAAAAGCAAAAGCCAGCCGGTTTGCTCGATCGAGCAAGAAAAAGAGTCAGATGTACCAGACGTTGGCTAGACCCGAAGTTTCCGATCTCATTGGTGAGCGGCTTCGCACCTTTTATGATGCAGTGGCCAAACAGCCGGTGCCCGATCGCTTCGTTGATCTTCTCAAACAGCTTGAAGCAGCCAATCCACCTGAAAAGGAAACATGATCAGCAATGACCATCTCAAACCAATTTCGAGATGATTTGTTGGCCAGCGTTCCAAGCCTGCGGGCCTTTGGTCTATCGCTGACTTCCCGCAGCGATCGTGCCGATGATCTTGTGCAGGAAACGCTCGTGAAAGCGTGGAAATATCATGAAAGTTTCACGATGGGAACCAACATGAAGGCTTGGCTCTATACTATCTTGCGCAACGAATTTTATTCTCAATTGCGCAAACGCAAGCGCGAGGTGGAAGATGCAGAAGGCGTCTATTCGAGCAAGGTTTCTGTGCCTGCCGAACAGGAGGGACACCTTGATCTAGCCGATTTAACCAACGCACTGGCCAAATTGCCTGAAGACCAGCGCGAAGCAATCGTTCTGGTTGGCGCTTCGGGGTTCTCGTACGAAGAGGCAGCCGAAATTTGCGGTTGCGCCGTTGGCACCATCAAGAGCCGGGTGAACCGAGCCCGGAATCGGCTTGGCCAATTGCTGCAACTTGAAGTCCAACATCAGATCCAGCAGGGCGGCAAATCTTCGACAGAGCTTGTTGCTGCAAAACCCGGTGATCACAACTAGGAACAATTGGGCCACTCACGCGTTCATCTCTGCTTGCAAAGCAGTTTCAGGTCTCAAGGAGTGCCACCATGCTCACCACAATCGTTGTCGTCTTGCTCGTTCTATTTGTGCTCGGCGCATTGCCGAACTGGAATCACAGCCGAAATTGGGGCTATGCACCTTCGGGCGGCCTCGGGCTGGTCCTGGTTGTCCTCGCCGTTCTCTGGCTTCTGGGTAAAATCTGACGTTTGGCTCAAAGCATGACAGCGCTGCAGGAACATCAGGAAAGGCTTGAGAAGAACGCCAATCAATCTCGTTTGGCGCTACAATCGCTGCTCTTCATATTTGCAATTGCCGCGCTGTATTTTGCTCGGGATTTCATGCTGCCTGTTGTGATGGCTTTCTTCATTGCCCTCACGTTGCGCCCGGCAGTCAGGATTCTCCAAAGATTTCTGGTGCCCCCCTGGGTAACGGCGACTGTTTTTGTAGCCGCACTGGTCACGGTTGGGATCGCAGTGGGCTATCTGCTCAGCGGCCCCATATCTGATTGGATAGACCAGGCGCCGTCGTTGCAGCAAAAATTCACCAGCAAGTTTGCGGGCATCAGTGAGGTCTTTACCAAGTTCTCCAATCTGACCGATCAAATCGAAAATGCTTCAACGCCCGCGCAAAGCTCGTCGGTACAAGAGGTGGTGGTGAAGCAGCACTTGTTCCCCGGCCTGTTGGTCTCGATGACAAGTTATCCTATCCAATTTGCGGTAACGCTGGCCGCCACATTGGTCATCGCCGTATTTCTATTGGCGTCCGGCGACTTGTTTTATGAAAAGCTTGTTCGAATATTACCCAATCTCACCGCAAGAAAACAGGCATTGCACATTGTCTATGATATCGAATCCGAAATTTCCACTTATGTGCTGACGCTGAGTGTCATAAATGCTTGTCTCGGGTTGGTGATCGCGATTTCTTTTCAAGCCCTCGGCATGCCTTCAGTATATCTTTGGGGCATGCTCATTTTTGTCTTCAATTTTGTGCCTTATGTCGGAACGCTGGCCGGTATTTGTCTTTCAGGCTTCATGGCGATCGTGTCGTTTGACTCAATCGGTTACGCCATGTTGGTTCCCCTGACTTATGCAGGTTGGGCATTGCTCGAATCGGAAATCATCAGGCCCCAAATTCTCGGCAACAGATTTGAAATGAACGCGGTTGCCATTTTACTGTTTTTGGCATTCTGGTCGTGGGTATGGGGAATACCTGGTGCAGCAATTGCCGTGCCAGCGCTTGTGACGTTGAAAATCTTCTGTAGCCACGTAGAAGGAATGGCGGGCCTTGGCGAATTTCTATCACGCCGGCCCCCTGATAAGACAGATCCCGCTGCCGTCGACGGGATATGAAGATTGGCTTCTAGCTGTTGCCAGCTCCAGTTAGTCGGCGAAATATCAAACCTCTCGAGCGTGGTTTGCGCTTCAGGAAATATTGCGCCGCTGCGAGTAACCCGATGGTCAAGGCAAACAGGCCACAACTGACAATGAGGCCCGCAACCGCATGGCCATGCACATAGCTGGCGAGGGCGCCAATTATCGTTTCCGCCAGCGTAAGCACAGTTGCGATAAGCACGGAAAGGCCGGCGAATATGAAACCCAAAGCAATGGCGTAGTTTCGCAGAAAGGATTTCGCATCTGTGCGCGTGTTCGCGATTTCTGTCTCAGACCATGCGACCGCATCTTCAACGAGTTGCTCCAACAACTTGAAAAGCGCCGACTTCGGATGATTTGATTCAGGCATGAGTACGGGCGGCACCATTGGCCTGACGTTTTGGCCTTGCAGCAGTCTTTTTGGCTCTTGGTCTTGGTGCCGCTCGCTTGGTGGCCTTGGTCACCTCCGGTGCTCTCCGCATCAGCCGTGAAAGCAGAGCACCAACCGCTACAACAGACACCAGAGCTGTAACTGGATGCTTGCGTGCAAAAGCTCCAGCATCATCAACCATTTGTTTGATGTCAGTGTGGATTGCGTAATCGGAGATAGTTTCCAGGCTTTCCGCAGCGCTAGAAAGCTGGGCTCTGACATCTGGCAGGTCGACTTTGCCCTGCATGAGTCCGGCAGCGGCGTCTGACGTAGACTGCATCTTACTTGTCGCGAGTGCCTTACCAAGCGTGGCAAAACTGCCGACCAAATTCAAAACGTCATCCAAAATTTGATACGCACCATGTGGATTTGCTTTGGATTGATTTTTCATCACGAAAGTCCCTTCAAGAAATGTCTTTCACCTATCAACGCGACAAATCGTCGATGGTTCCCGCTGCGGCATATTTTGGTGTTTGCTATTCTTTGAAGGTGAGCGCAGCCTATGACTTTGCCATGTTTGAAGCCAACTGAAAGGCAAATTTGGAAAACTTTGAAGTAAGCCAAACTTTAGCAAATGCGGTGGTCGATACAGTGCGAGATTCACTTCTCGTGCTGGATGGATCGATGAATGTTGTTGCTGCAAGTCGATCCTTCTACGCGAAATTTGAACTGACCCCGGATGCCACAATTGGCCGCAGAATTTATGATCTTGGAGATGGTGAATGGAACAACGCTGCTTTGCGTCATCTCCTTGAGAGAATAATTCCCGAACGCACCGTGATGGAGGATTTTGAGCTGGAACATGAGTTCAGTCACCTCGGGCAACGAACTATGCTTCTCAATGCACGCAAGGTTTTTTACAAGAACGATGACAACACAACTTTGCTTCTTGCCATTGAGGATGTGACCCAACGCCGCGAAAATGAGCGGCTTCTCAGCGCGCTCAGCGACCAAAAGGATACCTTGCTTGCGGAAATGAGCCACAGGGTGGCCAACAGCCTGCAAATTATTGCGAGCATCCTCCTTCTCAAGGCACATTCTGTGAAATCCGATGAAACACGTGGGCATCTTGAAGATGCCCATCGCCGCGTGATGTCTGTAGCCTCTCTCCAACAGCAGTTGCGGTCGAGTGGCAATGGTGAAGTAATCGAAGTGGATGAATATCTGGTCAAGCTCTGTGAAACACTTGCGGGTTCGATGATCAGAGAAAATCGGGCGATTACGTTGGATGTTGTAGCTGACAGTGGCACCGTGCTTTCCGAATGGGCAGTGAGTTTCGGTTTGATCGTCACCGAATTGGTCATCAATGCGCTCAAGCACGCATTTCCTGAGAATGTCGCGACCGGCCACATCGGGGTAACCTACAGGGTGGCCGACGGAGGTTGGATTCTTGCAATCGCAGACAACGGCAGCGGCATGCCCGCAGACAGGCTTGAAAAATCACAAGGACTCGGAACCGCCTTAGTGAAAGCTTTGGCACAGCAGCTCGATGCCCATGTGGATGTGGAAAGCAACGCACAGGGAACCGTGGTTTCAATCGTACATCCCGCGCGTCAAGCCGCGACGATATGAATCATTTCTGTTGTCTTATTGAGATCAGACGGAACATCCCGCCCGCGGCTGCGTTGGGTGTTGATGCGATTGCTGTCTTGGCCACTACATTCATTGCGGGCTGCGGAGAATGACAATCAATAAGCAGGCGGAAACGGAACTCGAAAATACCCAGATTGCCCTGCATATCGCAAATGAACGACTGGCGGCGGCATCATTGATTTCCCAAGATGCCTTATTGACCACAACACCAGATGGCAGGATTCTGACTTGGAACCCGGCATCCCAGAGGTTGTTTGGTTATGCTGCCAAGGACGCGATTGGTCAAAACATCGCAGTATTGGCCAGCCTTGAAAATCAATCCGAGCAGGAGGAATTTTTGGCGCGGGTTCTTACTGGTGAAACATTGGGGCCTGAAGATACCAAACGCTTGCGCAGCGATGGAGCACTGATCGACATTTCAATATCTGCGGCACCGGTCAGGTTGCATGATGGATCAGTTGTCAGCATTTCAATAGCCATGCAGGACATCGGCCGCCGCAAGGAGTGGGAAGTCAGACAGAAATCCATGATGCGGGAGCTAACGCATCGCGTGAAGAATTCCTTCGCGATTTTGCAATCAATCTTACATTCAACCTTGAAGACATCGCCTCAGCCTCAGGACTTTGCCAAGGTCTTCTCGAGCCGGTTGCACAGTTTGGCGGCGGCCCAGGACGTTTTGACGGCGAACGATTGGAGGGGCATTGAACTGGGTGCATTGGCGCGCCATCAGCTTGCCAGCTATGATCGACTTGGTAACATCAAGCTTCACATCACCGGCCCCGAGGTGTACCTCGCACCCGACTATGCGACGCCCTTTGGCCTGATTTTCAACGAACTGGCTGCCAACGCGCTGGAACACGGTGCGTGGTCCTCTCCGCTTGGAAGAGTTGAACTTGATTGGAAGGTGGAAGGCGTTCCCGGCTCACCAGTCAAACTCATTGTCAGTTGGAAAGAGCGCGGAGGCCCGAAACCTTCATCGCATCGTTCCCCAGGCCTGGGCGTGGTCTTGATCGAAAAGAGTTTGGCCGGGGCTCTTGTCACCAACAGCTATGATGCCCTGGGTCTAACCTGCGCCATCGAGTTGGAAATTGCCTCGTTGCGCGACTTGAATTTGCGCTAGCGCTTCAGGGCAGCCCATGGCGCTGGCCGTCACCGCAACGAGAAACTCAGGTATTGATGGAACTTCTTGATCAACCCGCGCGTTCATTCGCGGAGAACAGCTCAACGATTGTTCATCGTCTTAATTCTTCAGCTCAAGATAAGGAAAATAATCTATGACTCTGAAACTCAATCGCCTCGCCATGGCGTCAGCGATCTGTATCGGCGCGCTGGCAGCTGGAAATATCTCGGCCAATGCTATGCCATTGCTCAATGGGCCGCAAATCAACACCGGCCAAACCTTGAATGTGGACTATGTTCCATCTGGCCGCATGGGCTACAGAACGGGTTGGCAGATGCAACGTGATGGCAATCGTTGCCGCTCACGCTTTGGAAATTGCCGCCATTTCCACCGGGGATACTACTATGAAACACCTTGGTGGACACTTCCTATCGTGATTGGAAGTGCGGTCGCCACGGGCGGCCATGTTCAATGGTGCATGTCCCATTATCGCTCTTACAACCCACACACAAACATGTGGCTCGGCAACAGCGGCAGGTTTTATCAATGCAATTCGTCGAATTGATAAACTGACGACATTCGTCGAATACAAGAATCGGCGCCCGAAAGGCGCCGATTTTGCATTCTGAACGGCGCGCAAGTGCCCACATCCGCGCCAGATCACTCCTTTCCCGCTCCGCGCTTCAATTGGTCAAGCAATTCGGTCAGATCCTTTGTGCGCATCTCGTCCATTTTTTCGTGCAGCGCCATGATTTCAATTTCGGCTTTCAAATTCACTTCATAGTCATGGGCGGCAGCCAATCGGTCCTTAACCGCTTGGCGGTTTTGGCTCATCATAATCACAGGCGCTTGCACTGAAGCGAGCATGGACATGAATAAATTGAGCAGGATGTAGGGATAGGGATCAAAGCCCGAAATCAACATCACTGAGTTGAATGCCATCCAGCTCAAAATGAACAAGCCGAACAAGATGAGGAATTTCCACGAGCCACCAAAGCTGGCCACTTGATCAGCTAAACGATCACCAAAAGTCATAGATTTTTCGGCATCTTCGTTGGGGTTGCGGGAGATGGAAACACGGTTGGCCACGCGCTCAATGACTCTTCGCTCACGCTCGGGTATTTCGCTGAAATCCTTTTCGAGCAAGCGCTGGGCAAGCAGCTTGACAGATTCATCGATGCGATTTTCCATTGCTGTCGGCCTCGAGGCGCCGGTTCTCATTCATGATTGAAGGCGCAGAAAATAACGTTGCCAAGAAAGAATGGTTCCAAATGAGCGCGATTTGGAGAGGCAAGTAACATCTCTCGAGACAGATTCATGGCGCAAATGTCAGGTTGCGAAAATAGACGATCGCGCCATCGGAACTTCCTTCGCGGCCAATCGTTTAGAAATCGTGGCCGAAAAGGATTAGTGATGAGAGCGCTCCTCGCGGAGAATTCAAGAGGTTGAGGGTCATTGGTGTTGGGCTAGTTAGCTTTGCGCCTAATAGCATCTCGGCAAAACCGCAAGGTTGAAGTCATCGATGTCCACAATGACGAGACTAAATAAGGGACGCACAAAATGATTCGAACTCTCGCAACTATTTTGGGCTGCGCCGTCGTGGCCGCCGCCAGTGGACTGGCCTTCATTTATTCTGGAATTTACGACGTCTCTGCAACCACGCCAGACAATCCTGTTGTCACTTGGGTGGTGCACAAGGTTTCGAATACCTCAGTTAGCGCACGTCTGGGTGGGAACCATCCGCCGGGCGACTTTGATACCCCCGAGAAGGTTATGGCCGGCGGAAAGCTCTATTCACAAAGCTGCGCTATCTGCCACGGTGGCCCTGGCTTAGCTCAAAGTGCTGTCGCAAAGGGCCTCAATCCCGCCCCGCCAGATCTATTTCGCGCGGACCGAAAGCCGGACCCGGCTGAAAACTTCCAGTTCATCAAATACGGAATCAAAATGACGGCCATGCCTGGATTCGGGCCGTCTTATTCAGACGAGCAAATCTGGTCTTTGGTTGCTTTCTTGAACGGCCTGCCCGGCATTTCGATAACTGATTTCGCCGCCAAGACAGCTGTTATGAATGGCGGATAGCCGCTGAATGTGGCAGCGATTGCTCCCCTGACTTAGTACATGCAGCTTGTTCTTTGGTTCGTGTCGCAATGTGGGCATTTTCAAATTCACGCCACATTGCGATCTATTGGAAACTCACGTCTTCAATGGAAAGGCAATTGCGGTGCGAGCGGATTCGCTTTGCGGTCACGGTTTCGTTAGTGTTACTGCACAACAGAGCGAGGAGTTAGTGCAGAATTTCGAGACTTCTCATCAAGGATGGCGTGGCGCCAAAGGAAAATTGCACTTCACGCCCAATTTCCAAGAATTAATTTTTCAAATTGACAGCCACTTCCCGCAGCAGTTTGACTGACTTTTCCATGCCCTCCATGGGAGACATCATCATGTCTTCATGCTCAATGGAGAGAACATCGTCATAGCCAGCGAGCATCAACTCAGTGCAGAAGTTTTTCCACCATGAAATGCCGTGGCCATAGCCCAGCGTGATATAATTCCAGCTTCGCTCTGAGATGCGAGCGGGTGCACGGGCTTCCAGGGTTCCGTCGATGGCTGTTGGATAAGGCTCCACGCGCGTATCTTTGGCATGCACATGATAGATGGCTTTGCCCAGCACACGCACGGCCTGCAATGGATCGGCATTCATCCACATAGGGTGGCTTGGATCGTAGTTGGCACCCACAGTCTCGCCAACAGCCTCGCGCAGCTTGAACAAGGTGTTCACATTATACACCGCTTGATGGCCATGCAGTTCCAAACAGAGCTTATAGATGCCTTGATTGTTGGCGAACGTGACCAAGTCCTTCCAATAGGGAATGATCTTTTCATTCCACTGATAATCCAGAATATCCAGACATTCAGGTGGCCAATCGGTGATGATCCAATTTGGGTTGGAATCGCCGGGCCCTCCAGGAAGACCGGACATCATGACAACGCGCTCGACTTCCAGCAGTTTGGCAAGTTTGATTGTGTCTTGCACTACTTGATGATGCTTGGCCCCTGTCGGGCCAGGATGAAGCTGATTGCCCGAACAGTTCAGGGCTGAAATTGTGAGGCCATGGTCCTTCACGGCGGCCATAAATTCCCTTCGCGCCTTCGCACTTTCCATTATCAAGCGCAAATTCATGTGTGGCGCAGAAGACCAATTCCCGCAGGCAAATTCAACTGTCTGAAGCTCAAGTTTCGCAGCCGCCTGCAACATGTCTGCGAATGACAAATGGCCAAGGCTGTCGGTGATCATTCCAATTTTCATGATACCATTCCTCAGAAGCGAATGGCTTCAAATTTGCCAGACTTCGCTGAGGCAATTGCAGCTTCACACAGGATCATGGCTTTGCGGCCATCGTCAGCGCCGACATCTGGCTTCGTGCCATTCTTAATGCATTCAACAAAATGATTGAGTTCTTCGGCATAGGCTTCGGCATAACGCTCCACGAAGAAATATAGAGGTTTGTCAGTTGCAACACTCGCCGCGTTGGAAACTTCGACCGATGTTGGCGTGCGATTGGCAGCGCGCAACATGCCCAACGCGCCATGCACCTCAATGCGTTGATCATAGCCATAGGTAGCACGCACACTGTTGTTGATGTGGCATTGGCGGCCACTCGGCGTGCGCAGAATGAACATTGCAGTGTCATAATCACCTAGCTTGGCATAGGCAGGCGACACAAGGCTGGAGCCGGTGGCAAACATTTCGCTGGGCTCTTCGCCCAGCAAATTGCGCGCCATGTCAAAATCGTGGATCGTCATTTCGCGGAAGACACCGCCGCCTCCGGCGAGTTGTTCTTCAGTTTCAGGCTCAGGATCACGGCTGGTAATGATTACCTGTTCCACCTTGCCAATTTCACCAGCGTCCAGCCTGCGCTTCAGCGCACGGAAACTTGGATCAAAGCGGCGGTTAAAGCCGATCTGAAAAATCACACCGGCGCTTTTGACGGCGGTAAGGCACTCATCCGTGCGCTTCAAATCTAGGTCAATCGGCTTCTCGCAGAATATGGCCTTGCCGGCCTTTGCCGCAGCAATAGAAATGTCAGCATGGGTGCGGGTGGCTGAAGCGATGATCACGCCATGCAGTTGCGGATCGGCTAGCGCGGTAGCGGTGTCAACTGCCTTGGCTCCGGTTCTGACGGCGAATTTGGCGGCAATCTCGGGCCGCGGGTCAACGATATATTTGAAATTCACGCCCGAATGCTTGGCTAGGTTGCTGGCATGAACCGAACCGATGAAGCCAGCACCAAAGAGACAAAGATTGATCATTTTATTTTCCTGTGGAGTCATAATCGGTGTCGGCTATTTCACAGCACCCATGGTGAGGCCTCTCACCAGGTGGCGCTGCACGAAAAGAGCAAACAAAACAATGGGCGCGGCACCCAGCACACCTGCGGCCGCCATGGAGGCCCAGTCGGTATCGATTCGGCCAATCAAGGTGGCTGTTCCACGTGGCATGGTCATGGCGTGGGGCGTCGCGGTGAGTGCCAATGCGAATAGAAATTCATTAAATGTGGTGATGACGGCAAAAACCGTTGTGGCCGCAAGGCCAGGGGCGGCCAACGGCAAGGCGATGCGCACGAAAGCGGTGAGCCTTGTATCGCCATCGACCATCGCCGCCTCTTCCAAGTCAATGGGAATCTCGCGGAAGAAACTTTCCATCATCCACACGCAGAAGGTGATGTTGAATGAAGTATAGGTGATGATGAGACCGAGCCATGTATCCAGCAGGTTTAACCGCAACATCAGCAGATAGACCGGAATGAGAATGATGATCGGCGGCACAATGCGCAGCAAAAGCAACAGCATGCCGGTTTTCTTCTCAAGTCCGAACGGCAAGGTGAAGCGGGCAATGCAATACGCCCCCATCGTGCCAAACACCAAGGCTAGGAAAACCGACACAGAGGTTATCACGAGCGAGTTAATCAGATAGTCCGCAAACTGCTTTTGCGAAAACAGGTTGAGGTAATTATCGAAGCTCGGCACATGGGGATAGAGTGTGCCATCCTGGGTGATTTCCTTGTTGCTTTTGAACGAGGTTGCAACCAGCCAATAGAGCGGCGAGAGGACCACGGCGAGAATGATCGCCACCAACACATAGCGCAGTTTCTCAAGCTTCATGGTTGCACCCGCCGCAATGCACGCAACGCGACGATAGCAAAGGCAAGGCAGACCACGCCTATCATCACGAACATGGCAGCGCCATATCCAGTCGCCAGGTATTTGAATGAGGTTTCGTAGCCCAGAATCGAGAGCAGCCGCGTTGCTTCACCAGGTCCACCACGCGTGAGCACAAAAACCTGATCAAACGTGCCGAAGGCATCAATCGTGCGCAGCACCATGGCAATGGCCAGCACCGGCTTCAACATGGGCAAGACATGATGGGCAAAAACCTCCCACGACCCTGCCCCATCCACACGCGCTGCTTCGAGCGGTTCTTGCGGCAAGGATTGCAGGCCCGCCAGCGTGATCAGGAACATCAGCGGCGTCCATTCCCACACATCAAGGGCAACGAGCCCGAGGAAGGCTGGCACGGGCTGCCCCAGAATCTGCACCTGCTGGCCGCCGAACAGCAACGACAGGGCCGAGAACATGCCAGCGTCACTGGCGTAAATCAGCCGAAACAAAATTGCCACAACAACGGGCGTAATCACCATGGGTATGATCACGATGGTGCGCACAATGCGGATGCCGGGAAATTCATGTTGGAAAAATAGCGCCAATGCCAATCCCAGAACCGTTTCGATCGCGACTGAAAGCGTCACAAATTTCAGAGTCACCCAGAGAGAGTTCAGAAACTGCGGGTCGCTCAACAGGCGTGTGTAGTTGTCGAAACCCACAAAGCTAACGGCATTACCGTATTTGTAGTTCATCATGCTGGCGCGCAGACCGTCCCACATGGGGAAGACGAGCACGCAAAGCACAATGAGCACGCTCGGCGCAAGCAGGAGGTAAGGCAGGATGTGGTCAATATCCTTGGCCTTATGCTTGATGTTGCCGAGCGTGCTCTGCGTCATGTTAGTAATAGCCCGCTTGGGTGAGATAGTCCTTCACCAGTCCGGCGGCCTTGTCCAAGGCAGCGCCGCCGCCCGAACCGGCTTGCAACGCCTTGTTCAATTCAATGCCAATGAGCTCTTCAACCTTGGCCCAATCAGGCGAGCGCGGGCGCGGCTCCGCACCTGCATCAAGCTGCTGCAGCGCCACGGGGATCAACTTGTTGCCAGGGTCCTTAACCGCAAAGCCGCTGCGGGTCACAGGGATGCTGCCCGCTTCGGCAAGCTTGCCCTGGATTTCCGCACTGGTGTACCACTTCAGAAAATCAATGGCATTGGCTTTGTTCGGCGCGGACTTGGGCACGCCGGCAATGAAGATGCCCATTTGAGCGATGCCTGCTTCCTTCTTTGGAACGACACCGAAGCCCAGCTTATCCGGCACCTTCGATTGCTTGGGATCATTCGACTTCACGGCATTGCCGGAATATTGAACGATTGCGCCGACATCCCCACCCAGAATGGCAGCACCTTCCTGATCCGAGTCATATTCAACAATGCCGTCGGGCGCATTCTTCTTCATGATGCCCACGAAGAATTCAGCAGAGGCCTTGCCCTTTTCAGAATTGAACGTCGGGTTCCACTTGTCATCGAAGAACACACCACCGAATGAACGGAACACTGGGAACCAGCTATTCATGATGGAATTGCCGGCCACACCGCGGAACACCACCGGGTATTTTATCTTGCCGTCAGCAACACCCTTCTTTCCGAGCTCGATCATCTCATCCCAAGTCTTGGGTCCACCGGCGGGATAAACGTCGGTGCGATAGGTCATGGTTTGCAAGTCACCAATGAAAGGCACGCAGATAAGTTTGGGTTCTGCTTTTTCGAAGCCCTTCACGCGTGGGCCCTGGCGCGGCGGCCAGTAACCCATGTCGATCATCGGGCCCACCCAGTCCTTGTTCGAACCATCGATGCCGTCAGCTGCGAGGTCCTCCAACACATCGGCCGCGCCGAATTGCGGCACCCATGGGTCATCCAGCAAGTAGAGGTCATACTGGCCGCCCTTGTTCTTGGCGTCGGCGAACCACTTTTCCAGAGTTACGCCATATTCGTCTTCCAGAAAGGTAATGTCGAAGCCGGCCTGTTTGGCCAGGGGAATAATGGAGTCCTTGAAAGGCGTTAGACCGCCGTCAGCAAAGGCACCAATGATCACTTTTTTTGCTGCGGCCGCGGCCGGAGCGAAAGCACCGAGCCCGCCCAAAACAACAGGGCTGGCCGTCAAGACGGCCATGCCCTGCAACAGGCTGCGCCTGTTGACAGTCGACATCAGACTATTTTTCGTCATTTTTTCACTCCCTTGGTTTGCGTGCGCTGGATCACAGTCACACCTTTCGAATTGAAAAAGCAGGCATCCTCAATATCAAAAGTCAGGCCGACACGATCGCCGGGCTTCCCGCGGAAACCGCGTGGCACACGGGTGACAACGCGCTCTTTGCCCACCCGCACATCTACAAAGGTTTCATGACCCGATGGCTCCACCACATAAATTTCGCCTTGAATTGCGCCGGGCACATCAGCGCTGCCAACGCTCAGGTCTTCAGGGCGAATTCCAATTTCAGTGACAGCCGCGCCCACCAGCTCTTGCGATTTCACTTTCGTTAGCACGAGCTTTCCACCAGGAGTCTGAAAGCCCGAAGTATCCGCAATTAGTGCCAAGACGTTCATCGGCGGGCTGCCCACAAACGTGGCCACAAAGCGATTGGCTGGTCTGTCATAGACATCGGCAGGTGGCGCCAACTGTTGCAATTCACCACCCTTCATCACCGCAATCAAATCCGCCATGGTCAGGGCTTCGGCTTGGTCATGCGTCACATAAATCGTCGTCGCTTCGAGTTTTTGGCACAGACGCTTGATTTCACCGCGCATGACGAGACGAAGTCTTGCATCCAGATTGGAGAGCGGCTCATCCATCAAGAATGCGGCGGGGTTGCGCACAATGGCGCGCGCCAAGGCAATGCGCTGGCGCTGTCCGCCTGAAAGCTGACGCGGATAGCGATCCAGCAAGTGGCTCACTTCCAGAGCTTCAGCAACTTCCGCAATTTTAGCCTTGGCCGCGGCATCTGCAACTTTCCTGATGCGCAGCGGATAGCCAATATTCTGCGCAACTGTCATTTGCGGATAGAGCGCATAGCTTTGGAAAACCATGGCCACATCGCGCTCGCGCGGCTGCAGCCTTGTGACATCTCTGTCTCCAATAAAAATCTTGCCCGAGGTAGGCGTTTCCAGGCCAGCCAACATGCGCAGCGCGGTAGTTTTTCCACAGCCTGAGGGCCCAAGAAAGGCGATGAATTTCTTGTCAGGCACGACAATGTCGAGTGAGCGGATAACTTCGAGCGCTCCGAATGCCTTCTTGACCGATTGGAAAACGATAGCACTCACAGTGTGATCCTCATTTCGTCAATTGGCTGGTTGGGGAGGGTGACCATCAATTTGGAATCCCGCAGCAGTGGCCATGCGGTAGAGATTGCGATAACCCATTGTTGCGTAAGTGAGCGGATGCGCCTTGGCTGGATCTTGCTCGGCTTCAACCACGAGCCATCCCCGATAGCCGCTGTCCGCCAGGATTTTCAGAAGTGTGGGATAGTCCACCGCGCCATCTCCCGGCACCGTGAAAATGCCATCGAGAACAGCACCCATGAAACTTGCATCGCTGGCTCTGGCCTTGGCCAGAATTGCGGGCCGCACATCCTTGCAATGGAAATGTACCACGCGCTTCAAATGCCGCTTCAATAGCTGCTCCGGATCGCCCCCTGAAAATAGGCAGTGGCCCGTGTCGAACAAGAGGCCAACCGCTTGGCCCGTGTGTTGCATCAGCAAATCGATTTCAGCATCGGTTTCAACAAACGTGCCCATGTGATGGTGGAAGGCCAAACCCACGCCAAATTGCGCCATTTTCTCCGCGAGTTTGGTGATCTTGGTGCCGTAGTCCTTCCATTCATCGGCCATGAGTTTCGGCCGCTTCGAGATGGGATCAAAGATAGCGCCCAACCGCCCGCGCGACTGATCGGCATAGACAGCATGGCGGCAGCCAAGATCATTCAAGAGCGTGATATGCGGCAGGATGGCATCGAACTCTTCTTCAACGCTGCGCTCCAACAGGTGGCCGTCAAACCAGCCGGACACGAGTTCCAGCTGATGACTACGCAGGATTGGGCCCAGAACAGAACTCTGCCTTGGGAACTTGCCACCCAGTTCCGTACCCTGATAGCCGGCTTGTTTGGTTTCGGAGAGGCACACCTCAAGCGGCGTGTCGCCGCCCAATTTCGGATCGTCATCATTCGACCAAGTGATGGGATTGATGCCAATCTTGCAAACCATGTGTTCCGCCCAATTTGATGTTCTTATCGTTGGGCAAATCCTCACTTGAAACTGAAACCAATAAAAGGTCCAGTATTGCAGTATTTATTAGAACCACTTATTACTTGAGAAGCGAGGGCCTGAAGTCGAAACGAAGTCAGCTGAACGAATGCAATAATGTCAAAGAGATTTCCATTTGATCTGGTGGTTCTCGATCGCAATCAAGACAAGCCGCTCTATCAGCAGCTCTATACCGTGTTGCGCAACATGATCGAAAGCCATGCCCTGCCTAGCGGCATAGAGGTGCCTTCCAGCCGCGAACTTGCAGAGGATCTGAATATTGCCCGCAACACCGTTATTGCGGCCTACGATCAACTGGTGACTGAAGGCTTTGTTGTCAGCCGACCAAATGCCCGCGCCACAGTGGTGGCCTTGCCAAAACGCAACACATCCGTCGCCAAGCCCGCAACTACAAAAATGGATCTTTCAAAGCGCGGCGAAATTTTGGGCAAGCAACCTATTCATCACGGCATGCCCGGGCAGATTGCTTTCCATCCCGGCATGCCAGACGCCTCGACTTTCCCTTACAAGGAATGGAGCAAAATATTGGCCAAGCAAGCCAATGATCATGGCGCCAAACTGTTTGGCACCTACCATGTCGTAGGCCATCCACAATTGCGCGAGGCCATTGCCACTTATCTCAGCATGTCGCGCGGCGTGCGGTGTACGGCTGATCAAGTGGTGATCACCACTGGCGCCCAGGCAGCGTTTGACCTGCTCTCACGATTGCTCCTCGACCCAGGAGATCAGGTATGGATGGAAGAGCCAGGCTATTTTGGAGCGCAGGCCGCTTTCTCGGTCGCTGGAGGTGAATTGCATGCACTGCCAGTTGATGAATTTGGTTGGAACTTCAATTTGGCGGAAGGCCTGAAGCCGCGCATCATTTGTGTGACCCCGGCATGCCAACATCCATTTGGCATCACCATGACAATCGAAGAACGCATCAGGCTTCTTGATCTTGCCCAGGAGAATGACTCATGGATCATTGAAGACGACTACGATGGTGAATACCGTTTTGACGGACGGCCCGTTCCCAGTCTACAGGGCATGGATCGGCTTGGCCGAGTTATCTATATCGGCACATTTGCCAAAATTCTTTTCCCGGCATTGCGCCTTGGCTATGTCGTGGTGCCGCCGACGCTCGTTGATAAGATTGCGCGCGCCCTCAGCACTACGGGACAGTTTGCACCTTTACTGCTGCAGGCAGCAGTCGCCGAGTTTATTGAAAGCGGCAAGATGGCCCGGCACCTCAGCAGGATGAGGAGACTTTACGCTCAGAGGCGAAAATTCTTTTCTGAGCTATGCAAAGAAAAGTTTGCCAGTGATCTGAGATTGATCAATGGCGGTGCTGGAATTCAGATTGTTGGCCTCCTGTCCGAGGGCAAGGAGGATGTCGCGATCGCCGCCCTCGCGCAACAAAAGGGCATCAATATTTCCCCGCTGTCCAAATACTATCGCCACTCAAAACCTCGCCAAGGCCTGGTATTGGGTTACGCCGCTTCCGACGAACGCGTGACAAAATTGGGATTGCAGAAGCTGCATGAGATCATTTCTAAATAGATATCCATTCTTAACTTGATCCACCCCACCGGAACGACCTCGAATGAGCTTTACGAATTCAACGCACGTTTTAAGCAGCAGTTGAATTTCGCGATTGACATGTCCCAACGGTTTAATAAGGTAGCAGAGGAAGAATTTGAGGCGGTCTCGAGTTTTTCTTGAAAATGGCCATTTGGCCGCTCGGCAATTGCGCCCCGTGACAATTTCCAATTGGAAACTTGTTGGCGGGGTTTTGTATTTTGGGGTGGGATGAACAAGCTTCGGCTAGGTGTTTTGTTTGCCACGCAAGGTGCTTTTGGTGCGCCGGGGCGCGACGCGCGCCGGGGTGCCGAGCTTGCGATTGAGCACTTGCGCGAAGAGGGTGAGGTGCCATTCGAGATCGATCTTGTGTGCGCAGATCCGGTGGGCACTCCAGAAAGTTATGTTGAACATGCCCGGACGTTGCTTGAGCAAGGCTGCCGCCAGATCTTCGGCACGGTGACATCGCAGGCCCGCAAAGATGTCATTCCGGCAATTGAAAAACACGATGGGCAGCTTTGGTATGTGTGTCCCTATGAGGGCTTCGAAGCCAACGAGAATGTGATCTATACGGGTGCCTGCCCCAATCAGCACTTGCTGCCCCTGTTTGACACTCTCCTGCCGCAATATGGCAAGCGCGTCTATCTCGCTGGCGCCAACTACATCTGGGGCTGGGAGATGAACAGGCTGGCCCGAGAGATCGTGATCAAGGCAGAGGGCGAGATTGTTGGTGAACGCTGCTTGCCCATTGAAGATACAGAAGTATCGCGGCTGGTCGCGCATGTGGAGCGCATGCGGCCAGATTTTATTCTGAATAATTTGATTGGCCCATCAAGCTATGCCTTTTTGCGTGCTATGAAAAATTTGGCGCTGCGCGACGAGCATTTTGCCCCACAGAATTGCCCGGTCGTGAGTTGTGACCTGACTGAATGTGAGTTGAACGAAATTGGTCTCGGTGTCGCGGATGGACATCTCTCAACAGCATCCTATTTTGATAGTCTGACGACACCAGAAAATTGGGCTTTCAAAATGCGCGCGCCGTCTGCCCTGCCCCAGTCAAGTTTCTTTGCCACTAGCTATGCTTCAGTTCGCATGTGTGTCGAAGCTGCAATGCACGTGGGCAACGATGAGCCACTCCAAATCCGCAAAGCGTTGAGTGAGCAGACGCATTCAACTGTCTTGGGGGAGTTGCGTCTTGATGCGGCCACCAATCATGCCGGATTGCCATTTCATCTTGGTCGCATTGAAGGCGACGGCTTTTCCATCATCAAGTCACTGCCAGTCATTGCAGCAGATCCTTATCTCTCAAGCCCACGACCATCACTACGGACTGGTGGCATGCCCTTGCTCAGGGTGGTCTCATGACTTTCACTCCCAATTTCGTTGGCCGCAAATGCCTGGTGCTTCATCGGTCCGGCGAGACTGTGAACGTATTGACGCGGCAACTCTCGGTGATCGGGATGAACGTATCCGCGCAATGGCAGGCGCTCGATCTGAATCTCACCCCTGCCGATGTTGTGTTGGTTGACGCTGATGCGGGCTGGCCCGGCCTGCTACCCTGGGAGTTTGGCTCACCTCACGTTCCCTTGATTGCACTTCTGGGCTCAGAGGCTCCCAGCCGCATCAAGTGGGCGCTGGACCAGGGTGCCGGAGCCATTATTCCAAAGCCGGTGGCCGCCTCCGCTGTATATCCAGCTTTGGTCATGGCATTTCACGCACATGCCTCTGCGCGCAGACAAGCCGAGGAAATAACCATTCTGGAGGAACGCCTCCGTCTGCGGCCGTTGGTGACCGCAGCCATCAACCAAATGATGGGCGAAGCCAATATCGATGAAGCAGCTGCACATCGCCGTCTGCGTCAAGAAGCAATGCAAACCCAGCAAACGTTGGAGCACGTGGCGGCGGCACTCCTCGCGCGTGGCAAAGGCAGGGCCGCCGTATGAAGCGCGTTCTGCTTGGCCTCCTGAGCCGTCCATCAACCGTCATCGCGCTTGCCATCATTGCAACGGTCATTGTGCTCGCTATTTTCGCGCCCTGGATTGCGCCCTTTGCGCCCGAAGATCAGCCTTTGGACGGGTTGAGCCCGGAGGGCGCGCCCTTACCGCCGGATGCACACTACTGGCTGGGTACCGACACACTGGGTAGGGACCTGCTCTCGCGCCTGCTGTTTGGCGCGCGCACGTCTCTCATCATCGGGTTGGTTTCCAATGGTGTGGCCGTTTTGATCGGCATGATGGTCGGGATTGTTGCCGGTTATGTGTCTGGTTTCTTTGGAAATCTGCTGATGCGCTTTACCGATTTGATGATGGCCTTCCCCGCGTTGCTGCTCGCCATTGTATTGGCAGCACTACTCCACCCCAGCTTGTGGATCGTGGCCATGGTGATTGCACTGGTCAATTGGGTCCAGGTGGCTCGCATTGTCTATACCGAGACGCGTGGCCTTGTGGCGCGTGATTTCATCACGGCGCAAGAATCCATGGGCGCCTCGCACTTTCGCATCGTGTTCAGGCACATTGCGCCACATCTTCTGCCCACGGCGATTGTGTGGGGCACGCTTGGCATCGCCACAACCGTGCTACTCGAAGCCACACTAAGCTTTCTCGGTGTCGGCGTGCAGCCGCCACAACCATCATGGGGCAATATCATCTACGAGAGTCAGAGTTATTTCCAAACCGCTCCCTGGCTTGTCTTTGTTCCGGGCGCCATCATTCTGGCAACGGCACTGGCCTTTAACCTGGTTGGTGACAGCCTGCGCGACTTGCTGGACCCTACCCAGCGCGGGAGGGGGTGAACCATGGCATGGTTGCTGCTGAAACGGCTGTTCCAGGCGTTCATGATCTTGATTGGGGTTGCAGCGATTACTTTCGGTCTATTGCATTACCTTCCAGCTGACCCTGCCGCCCTCATCGCAGGCCGCAGTGCCAATGCTGAAATGATTGCCAATGTGCGCCATCAGCTGGGGCTGGATTTGCCTCTGCCAAAGCAGTTTTGGAATTATCTGGTCGCACTAATGCACGGTGATCTTGGCCGCTCCTACGTACAGCGCACCGATGTGACGACGCTGATACTGGCGCGTATTCCGGCCACATTCTACTTGATGCTCGCGGGCATCTTCGTCGAAGTGGCTATTGGTCTTTCGGCTGGCGTTCTGGCCGCTGTGCGCCGCAACAGTTTCACCGATAGTTTGGTGATGACACTCTCCTTCGTCGGCGTTTCCGCGCCGCAGTTTGTTGTGGCCCTCATGCTGCTCTATGTTTTCTCTGTGACCCTCGATTGGTTCCCCATGGGGGGCTACGGCACGCCCGCCCATATTGTTCTCCCGGCCTTGACCCTCGGTCTACTCGGTGCAGGCTGGTATGCACGCATGACACGCTCTGCCATGCTCGACGTTTTGAACCAGGACTATATCCGCACTGCCAACGCCAAGGGTCTTTCAAAGGCAAGGGTGATCTTCCGTCACGGCGTGCCCAATGCGCTCTTGCCCCTGATTGCCATGATCGGAATCGACATTGGCCAATTCATGGCCGGCGTTGTGGTTGTTGAATCGGTTTATGGCTGGCCCGGCATTGGTCAGCTGGCCTGGCAAGGCATTCAGCAAGTCGATCTGCCAATCATCATTGGCGTCACCCTGGTCTCTTCGCTCGCCATCGTTTTAGGCAACTTGTTGGCAGACATTCTTGCCCCCCTTTTCGACCCGCGTATTCGTTCAACAACCTAATCAAAAGGAGCCTAACCATGATAAAAAGGATGCTTCAATCAACCACTGCCGTGTTGGCTTTTGCGGCCGTTTCGGCCGTTGCATTGCCTGCGCTGGCTGACACGCCCCATCAGGGCGGTTCCATCGTGGTCACCTATAAGGATGATCTTGCCACGCTCGATCCTGCCATTGGCTATGATTGGCAAAACTGGTCCATCATCAATTCCATGTTCTCGCGCCTGATGGATTATAAGCCCGGCACCTCCGAGCTTTACTCCTCGTTGGCAGACAGCTTTACAGTTTCGCCCGATGGCCTCACCTATACGTTCAAGCTGAACCCGAATGCGAAATTCACCAATGGCCGTAAGGTCGTTGCGGCTGATGTGAAATATTCGATTGAGCGTGCGGTCAATCCCAAGACCAAGGGGCCAGGTGCAGGCTTTTTCCATTCGATCGCGGGGTCTGACGATCTGACCAGCGGCAAGTCGGAAACTATATCTGGCATTGAGGCAACGGATGATGCGACGGTGAAGTTCACGCTGAGCCAGCCCGACGCCACATTCCTCAACGTTCTGGCCCTGAACTTTGCTTCCGTTGTGCCAAAGGAAGTTGCTGAGGCTGAAGGCGCTGATTTCGGTAAGAAGCCTGTGGGTTCGGGCGCCTATATGCTGAAAGAATGGGTAAGCGGCCAACATCTGACTGTTGAGCGCAATCCTGATTATTTCCGTCCGCGCCCCAATCTTGATGAATACAAAATTGAGATCGGCCAAGAGCCGCTGGTTGCCATCTTGCGCCTGCAGAAGGGCGAAGTGGATATTGCCGGCGACGGCATCCCGCCTGCCAAATACCTGGAAATGAAAAATGACAAGTCCATGGCTGGCATGATTGTTGATCGCGAGCAGCTGCAAACTGGCTATATCACCATCAACACCACGAAGAAGCCGTTTGACGATGTGCGCGTGCGCCAAGCCTTGAACATGGCGATCAACAAGGACCGCATCATCAAGATCATCAACGGCCGCGCCGTTGTTGCCAATCAGGTTCTGCCACCGCTGATGCCTGGCTATGACAAAGCCTACAAGGGCTATCCCTATGATGTCGCCAAGGCCAAAGCCTTGCTTGCTGAAGCGGGCATGAAGGACGGATTTGAAACGCAACTCTATGCCATGAATGCAGATCCAAATCCGCGTATCGCCCAGGCCATTCAGCAAGACTTGGCCGCCATTGGCGTCAAGGCGGAAATCAAATCTCTGGCCCAGCCCGAAGTGATTGCAGCAGGCGGCAACAAGGATACAAGCCCGCTGATTTGGTCGGGTGGCATGGGCTGGATTGCTGATTTCCCGGATCCGTCGGATTTCTACGGCCCGATTTTGGGCTGCGGCGGCGCTGTTGATGGCGGCTGGAACTGGTCTTGGTATTGCAACAAGGACTTTGAGACCCGCGCCACAAAGGCTGATGCCATGTCAGACCCCAAGCAGAAGGATGAACGCGCCAAGGTCTGGGCACAAATCTTCACTGACATCCAAACCAAGGATGCGCCATGGGTGCCAGTGTTCAATGAACGTCGCGTGGTGGCGAAATCGAAGCGCATGGGCGGACCCGATGAAATCTACATCGATCCAACGCGCGTGATCGACTATGAAGCCATCTACATCAGCAAGTAAGTTGAGAGAAACAAAGGGCCCTCGCATTGCGCGGGGGCCTGCCTTGTGTGTGAGACAGAGGGGCCTTCCATGTGCGTGAATTGCAACCATACCATTCATCGAAAAAATCATCACTTCGGATGGGATCGCAGCTTTGAGCCAAAGCTGGTCGCTAAATCCGGCGAAACCATTCATTTTGAATGTCTGGATTCCTCTGGCGGTCAACTGACCAAATCCTCGAAGGTGGGCGACATCCCAGCGCTGGACTTCGGCAAGATTAACCCCGTCACGGGGCCAGTCTATGTTGAAGGCGCCATGCCCGGCGACGTTCTGAAGGTCACCTTGCGTAAATTCATTCCCTCCGGCTTTGGCTGGACGGCAAACATTCCCGGCTTTGGCCTGCTGGCCGACCAATTCAAAGATCCAGCCTTGCATCTGTGGTCCTATGATCCTGCCAGCATGGTGCCTGCGCTTTATGGGCCAAAAGGCCGCGTGCCGCTGAAGCCCTTTGCGGGCACCATTGGTGTGGCCCCAAGTGAGGCGGGGCTGCACTCGGTTGTGCCACCCCGCAATGTGGGCGGCAATCTTGATATTCGCGATCTGGCGGCAGGAACAACTTTGTATCTCCCGGTCGAAGTTGAAGGCGCTTTGTTCTCAATCGGTGACACACACGCCGCGCAAGGCGATGGCGAAGTGTGCGGCACGGCGATTGAAAGCCAAATGGATGTGGAAGCCACGCTTGAAGTGGTTAAAGGCCGCAAGCTCGCCTGCCCGCGCTTCACCACGCCCGGTCCAGTAACCCGGCATCTCGATGCAGATGGTTATGAAGTGACAACCGGCATAGGGCCCGATTTGATGACCGCAGCGCGCGAAAGCGTTGCGCGCATGGTTGATCTGTTGGCGGATGAGCATGGGCTTAGCCCCATTGATGCCTATATGCTGGTTTCCGTGTGTAGCGATTTGCGCATCAGCGAAATTGTGGACATGCCAAACTGGGTGGTATCGTTCTACTTCCCACGCATTGTTCTTTCATGACTTCATCTGTGCCGAAAACGCCCCTTCTTGTTGTCGACAAGTTGGGAATTGATGCGCGAACCCCTGAAGGGTTGAAACCTGTCTTGCGGGATGTAAGTTTCACCCTCGCGCCATCCGAGACGCTTTGTATCGCGGGTGAATCCGGCTCGGGCAAATCCCTGACGGCGCTGTCTGTCATGCGCTTGCTGTCACCATCACTGAAGCAGTGCTCCGGCCAAATCAAACTTGAAGGGCGCGAACTTACCGCGCTTCCAGACAAGGACATGCGCAAGCTGCGCGGCGGCGAAATTGCGATGATCTTTCAAGACCCGATGAGTTCGCTCAATCCGGTGATGACCATTGGCGCGCAGATGACAGAGGCGATCCGTGAGCATGCAGGCAGCGCGAACGCAGAACGGCGTGCGCATGAGATGCTTGATGCCGTTCACATTTCCGACGCCGCGCGGCGCTTAGGCCAGTATCCGCATGAACTCTCCGGTGGCATGCGCCAGCGCGTGATGATCGGCATGGCACTTTCATGTCGGCCCAAGGTGCTCATTGCCGACGAGCCCACAACGGCGCTGGACGTGACAGTGCAGGCGCAAATCCTGAAATTGATGAAGGAACTCAAGGCCGAGTTCTCCACCTCGATCATCTTGATCACTCACGACATGGGCGTTGTTGCCGAAATGGCAGATCGAGTAGCCTTACTGCATCATGGCCAAATGGTGGAGCACGGAAAGGTTGCTGATATTTTTGAGCGCCCACAGCAGGACTATACCAAACGGCTGTTGGCGGCAGTGGCGCATCTGGGCACCTACCGCGGCACGGATTCCCCGCCGCGGGTAACGACCACGCCCGCCCCTGCCGCTTCTCCAGAAACGGTGTTGGTCGTAAAGAACCTGAGTGTGGCCTACGGCGCGGCTAGCGGCCCGCCCTGGAAGCGTCAGGCGCCAAAACCGGTAGTCAGGAATGTGGGCTTTGAGCTTAGGGCCGGGCAAACTCTGGGCTTGGTGGGTGAAAGCGGTTCCGGCAAATCCACCACGGGCAAGGCTGTGTTGGGCCTCGTCCCATCGCAAGGCGACATCATCATCAATGGCACCAACACGGTTGGGCTCAGCCGCACCGCCATGAAGCCTTTACGCCGCCAGGCGCAAATGATTTTCCAAGACCCATATGCGTCTTTGGATCCACGCATGAATGTGGCCGAGGCCATTGCCGAGCCGCTGGAAATTCACGGCATCGGCAGCAAGGCTGAACGGCGTGACAAAGTGATGGCCCTCTTGGAACGGGTACGCCTTCTGCCCGAACATGCCACACGCTATCCGCATGAATTCTCCGGCGGGCAGCGCCAGCGGATCTGCATCGCGCGCGCTTTGGCGCTCGAACCCAAGATCATCGTGGCGGATGAAAGCGTTTCAGCCCTGGACGTATCCGTGCGTGGGCAGGTTCTGGATTTGATGCAAGAACTGCAAGAGCAGATGAACATCGCCTACATCTTCATCTCGCACGACATGGCAGTGATTGAACGCATGAGCCATCATGTGGCTGTGATGAAGGCAGGCGAGATTGTTGAATTTGGCACCCGCCGCAGCGTTTTTGAAAGCCCATCCCATCCCTACACCAAAACCTTGATGGAGGCTGTCCCTCGGGCGGAATTGCCGCATTGAGCTAAGCATAGCTTTGCTTTGTGGCCTTTGACCCGCCCGATCAACTTGAACACCAAGTGGGCAGCCGGGACAATGACAGGTTAGTGCGGTTGTCGGGTGCTTCTTATGCCACACGAAACCAAGACCCAATTCAGTTCATTCGTGTCTCTAACTAGTCCCGAGAGCCAAGGATCGCGGTTGCAACACCTGTTGTGCGCCCATTTCTGCTGAGATCGCGCGCGCCGCGTCGACGACCATACGACCGAGGATCGAAATCCGATCTTCGTTGATGCGCGCCATTGGCCCCGAGGCGGAGACGGCCGCGATGGCATCGCCTGTCTCGTCAAATATCGGGGCGGCTATGCAACGCAGGCCAACGGCATGTTCCTCATCGTCAACCGCGTAGCCCTGCTTGCGTACGCGCGCGAGTTCCGCCTTCAATTCGGCCGGCACAGTAATCGTCTTGTGAGTCAGACGCGGCATGCCATGCTTTTGCAGGATTTTGACAATCTGTCGGTCGTTGGTTGCCGAAAGGATAGCTTTTCCGACTGCGGAGCAATGCATAGGTACGCGCGAACCTGGCCGGGCAGAGACACGCATCAATTGGCGGCATTCGACTTGCGCTAGATAAACCGCCTCACCTTTGTCCTCGATGGCAAGATTGACTGTCTCGCCGCTCTCTTCCATGAGCGCTCGCAGACGAGCCCGTGCCTGTCCAACAAGGCTGCGGGTTTTCACAAAGGCGCAACCGCTGGTGAAAGCCTGAACACCGACTGTCCATATGCGTCTGTCTGGGCTGAAACGGACATAGTGTTCCTGTTCCATTGTAAGCAGCAGCCGATGTGCCGTCGATGTCGGAAGTCCGA
The DNA here is from genome assembly GCA_031424315.1 of Aestuariivirga sp. Lineage (GTDB taxonomy): Bacteria > Pseudomonadota > Alphaproteobacteria > Rhizobiales > Aestuariivirgaceae > Aestuariivirga. The sequence continues at coordinate 18,250 of JANPHF010000041.1, read as the reverse complement.
CTTGCTGGGCAAGGTCGCTCAATGTTGCGCCATCATCTGGGGATTCGGCAATCCGATTGAGGAGCGTCAGCGCTCGTACAAGAGATTGCACCTGGTCGGATCCTGGCTTAGCAGCCCCGGCCGAAATTGATCTGGCCCTAGGTTTGCGCTTCAGGGGCTTAGACTTCATCACCATCTCTGTTTGGCCCTCGTTTTGAAACTTTGAATCACACGGATTTTCCGCGATCTCAGACAGATTTCCCACAATCCGGGAAACTTCAGCGTTGTGAAACTCAATTCACCCGGAAATTATACTTCAGAATATCGTAATGCAATAATAACATTCAAGAAAAAGGCCACTATCCCGCATCGTGGAAGAGCCCTCGTTTTATGATCGTTATCGCGATATTTTTCAGAGCGAGTAATCTGTCAGGAGGCGACGATGCCCAAGATGTCCGCAGCCGACGCGGCGGTGTTAATTATGGAACTGGAGGGCATACGCACAGCCTTTGGTGTGCCAGGAGCGGCCATCAATCCCCTGTATGCAGCTCTGCGGCCCCGCAACACCATCAATCATTTCCTCGCACGCCATGTTGAGGGGGCGGCCCATATGGCCGAGGGCTATACCCGCGCAAAACCCGGCAACATCGGCGTCTGCATTGGCACTTCAGGGCCTGCCGGCACTGACATGATCACTGGGCTGTATTCCGCTTGGGCAGACTCTATTCCGATCTTGTGCATTACCGGTCAGGCGCCACGCGCGCGCCTTTACAAGGAAGATTTCCAGGCCGTCGACATCGAGTCCATTGCAAAACCCGTGTGCAAGTGGGCCGTGACAGTGCGTGAGCCTGCACAGGTTCCGGGTACCTTCCAACAGGCATTCCATCTCATGCGTTCCGGAAGGCCGGGACCGGTCTTGATCGATCTTCCCATTGATGTGCAAATGATCGAAATCGAGTTCGATCCTGAAACTTACCAGCCGCTCCCGGTCTACAAGCCAGCGGCATCTCGGGCGCAGATTGAAAAGGCGCTCGAGATGCTTGATGCAGCCGAGCGTCCGTTGATCGTGGCCGGTGGCGGCATCATCAACGCTAACGCCGCGGACCTGTTGGTGAAGTTTTCTGAGATCACGGGAGTTCCGGTCATTCCGACGCTCATGGGTTGGGGCACAATCCCCGATGACCACCCACACATGGCAGGCATGGTCGGCCTGCAAACAAGCCATCGCTACGGCAATGCCACCATGCTGGAGGCCGACCATGTCCTCGGCGTTGGCAACCGCTGGGCCAGCCGCCACACCGGCACGATTGAGGTTTACGCCAAGGGCCGGACATTTACCCACATCGACATTGAGCCAACTCAGATTGGCCGCGTCTTTAGCCCCGATTTCGGCATCGCCTCCGACGCCAAGCTGGCTCTTGAGTTGCTGGTGGAGGTAGCAGAGGAGCGCAAGGCCAAAGGCAAACTCAAGGACCGCAAGGCCTGGCTTGCAAGCTGTCAGGAGCGCAAGCGCACCATGCTGCGGCGGACCCATTTCGACAACGTGCCGATCAAGCCACAGCGCGTGTATGAGGAAATGAACAAGGTGTTTGGCCGCGACACGACCTATGTGTCAACAATTGGCCTTTCCCAGATCGCCGCCGCACAGTTCCTCCATGTCTACAAGCCGCGCGGCTGGATCAACTGTGGGCAGGCCGGCCCGTTGGGCTGGACAATTCCGGCCGCTCTTGGTGTCCGCGCCGCTGATCCCAAGTCCGAGATCGTGGCCATCTCCGGCGACTATGACTTCCAGTTCCTCATCGAGGAGCTTGCGGTCGCGGCCCAATTCAACCTGCCCTATGTTCATGTCGTCGTGAACAACGCCTATTTGGGCCTCATCCGTCAAAGCCAGCGCGGCTATAACATGGACTACAGCGTCCAACTGTCTTTCCAAAACATCAATGCGCCGGAGCTTGGCGTGTACGGCGTAGATCATGTGAAAGTCGCAGAAGGTTTGGGTTGCAAGGCGATCCGTGTTTACGAGCCAAGCGAGATCAAACCTGCACTGGAGAAGGCGCGGACACTGGCGAACCAGCATCGTGTTCCGGTAATCGTTGAAGTGATCCTTGAGAGAGTGACCAATGTGTCAATGGGAACAGACCTCGACAAGATCACAGAGTTCGAGGATCTCGCCAAGGCAGCCGGTGATGCACCAACTGCCATTTCAATGCTTGATTGAGGAAAACCATGCTCAAGTTCGCAGCCAACCTTTCCATGCTCTTTGGCGAGCATGATTTCATTGGCCGCTTTGCGGCCGCCGCGCGCGCAGGATTTAGCGGTGTCGAATACGTTGGGCCCTACGCCTTCCCGAAAGAACAAGTGGCAGAAGCGCTGCATGCCAACAAGCTGAAACAGGTGCTCTTCAACTTGCCGGCAGGCAATTGGGAGGCAGGCGAACGGGGCATCGGTTGCCATCCAGACCGTGTTGGCGAGTTTCAGGACGGGGTTAGGAAGGCCGTGGACTATGCCAAGGCGCTGGACTGCAAGATGATCAACTGCCTCGCAGGAATTGTCCCGCAAGGCGTATCGCGTGAGAAGGCTTTTGCGACTATGGCGGGCAATCTCACATTTGCCGCCAAGGCGCTCTCTGCAGAAGGCATCCAGTTGATTGTCGAACCGATCAATCGCTTTGACATTCCAGGATTCCTGCTCAACACCTCAGCAGATGGCATTGCCATGCTCGATGCTGTTCCCGGCGGCAACCTCAAGCTCCAGTATGACATCTACCACATGCAGCGCATGGAAGGCGAATTGGCAGCCACAATCAAGAATCTGCTTCCCCGCATCGCGCATATTCAGATTGCCGATAATCCGGGTCGCAACGAGCCGGGCACCGGCGAGATCAACTATCCTTACCTATTCAAGCTGTTGGTGACGCTCGGCTATCAGGGGTGGATTGGGTGTGAATACAAGCCAAAGGCCTCCACGGTTGAGGGCCTTGGCTGGATGAAAACTTTGACGGTTTAGGAGAGCATCATGAATTTGGGTTTCATCGGTTTGGGCATCATGGGTGCTCCCATGGCTGGCCATCTCTTGGCAGCCGGGCACAAATTGTCTGTTCAAACGCGCGGAAAGGTGCCGCCGGAACTCACCGAAAAGGGAGCAGTCGTGTGTAACAGCGCTGCTGACATCACCCGCCAGTCAGAGATCATATTCATCATGGTACCTGACACGCCTGACGTGGAAGCGGTTCTGTTCGGGAAAGGTGGGGTTGTTGAAGGCATCTCGCCTGGAAAAACCATTGTTGACATGAGTTCGATTTCGCCGATTGCCACCAAGGCCTTTGCAAAACGTATAATCGAGCTCGGCTGCAACTATCTCGACGCACCTGTTTCCGGGGGCGAGGTAGGTGCCAAGGCGGCAACACTTACGATCATGGTGGGCGGGCCAGAGCCGGTGTTTGAGAAGGTAAAGCCGCTCTTGGAGATGATGGGCAAGAACATCACATTGGTTGGAGGCAACGGCGACGGCCAAACAACCAAGGTTGCAAATCAGATCATTGTTGCGCTGACCATAGAAGCGGTTGGCGAGGCGCTGCTCTTCGCAAGCAAGGCGGGGGCTGACCCGGCAAAGGTGCGCCAGGCGCTCATGGGCGGCTTTGCGGCCTCGCGCATTCTTGAAGTGCACGGCGAGCGCATGGTGAAGCGAACTTTCAATCCTGGATTCCGCATTGAACTGCACCAAAAGGATCTGAACCTTGCCCTTACCACTGGGCGGCAGATCGGAGTTTCACTTCCCAACACGGCCACTGCGCAAGAATTGTTCAACGCCTGTTCAGCCAATGGACACGGAAAGCTTGATCACTCCGCTTTGGTGAAAGCCCTTGAGCTGATGGCGGGTTTTGAAATTGGTCAACCCGCAAAGGATTGAGCCCCGTGGATAGGCACAAGCACCGGGAGTTCCTGCTTGGGATGTTCAGGGCCGCGGTCGAGGCCGCCACGCCCGAGCGTGTGATTCCGCGCTTCCTTCCCGAGAGGCCCAAAGGCCGCACTGTGGTTATCGGAGCAGGCAAAGCTTCGGCCGCCATGGCGCGCGCGCTTGAGCAACACTGGGATGGCCCGCTGACGGGCCTTGTGGTCACGCGCTATGGTCACGCGGTACCCTGCAAGAAAATTGAGATTGTCGAAGCTGCCCATCCGCTTCCGGATTCCTCAAGCCTTCATTCGGCAGAAAGAATGCTCTCCCTGGTCAAAGGGCTCACCAAGGATGATCTGGTGATTGCTCTTTTCTCGGGCGGTGGCTCGTCGCTGCTTGCGCTGCCAGCCGATGGCATTTCGTTCAACGAGAAGCGCGCAATCAATCGGTTCTTGTTGCAAAGTGGGATACCAATTTCGCAAATGAATTGTTTGCGCAAGCATATTTCCGCCATCAAAGGCGGAAGATTGGCCGTCGCCGCCTATCCGGCACGCATTGTCAATCTGGTCATCTCCGATGTTCCTGAAGATGATGCTTCAGCAATCGCATCTGGCCCCACACTGCCCGACCCAACCACCAATGAGCAAGCATTGGAGGTGGCCCAAAGGCACGGATTTGTGCTGCCTGACTCTGTAAGAAAACACTTGAAGCGCAAGGACACCGAAACTCCAAAGCCAAACGACGTGCGCTTTGCGGATACCGAAACCAAGATTGTTGCCAGCCCGCAGCTTTCCCTGGTGGCTGCCGCGGCTTTTGCCGTCAAACAAGGTGTATCTCCTTTGATCTTGGGTGATTCAATCGAAGCAGAGTCCCGCGAGCTTGGCTTCGCAATGGCCGGAATTGCCCGCCAAGCGCAGAAGTTCGCTCAACCGGCTGTTCCTCCCTGTGTCTTGATATCGGGTGGCGAGACCACCGTCACAGTGCGCGGCGACGGTTCCGGCGGTCGCAACGTCGAATTTCTTTTGGCCATGGCGCTGAAGCTCAATGCGGCGCAGGGCATTCATGCGCTGGCAGCCGACACGGATGGAGTCGACGGCAGCCGTGAAATCGCAGGGGCAATGATATTCCCTGACACTTTGGCCAGAGCAAGGACGATAGGCATCGACGCATGGGGTGCTCTCAAGAACAACGATGCTCACCGATTTTTTGAGGTGCTGGGGGACCAAGTCATTACCGGCCCCACCCTGACAAACGTCAACGACTTCAGGGTTGCACTCATCTCATGAGAGTTTGAGCGGAAAAGTTGACCAACGGGGGGTCGGCAAGATCTTGCGTCAATTTTGCCGAACGCCTTATGCCAACGCGTCAAGCTTTGCTTCAAACGATGCGGCGAAGCTCTGGATGCTATTCAGCCAATTACCGTCCCACCGTTTTCGCTTTCAAGGAGAGGTCTTGCCCACCGACGCTAGCACCACCTTACCAGTGTGTGCGATGTGGTACCGCATGCGCTCGCACGCCAGAGGTCCATCACGCTTTTCAAGCGCGGCCAGGACTTGCGCGTGTTCGGCGATGGAATCGTCCCAACGTTGATCCGAGAGAATGGCCTGGTATCGCGCGCGGCTGACGCGGGCGATCAGTTGCGCGTGTATTTTGATGAGCGCCGAGTTTCCCGAGCCATGAACGATCGCAAGGTGAAGCGCACGGTTTTCGTGAAAGTAGGTAAGTCGGTCCCGAGCCGCATGCAGATTTTCAATTTTTACTTGCATATCGCGGAGCTTTTCAAAATCTGCTGCCGACATGCGGGTTGCCGCAAGTTCGGCCGCCAGGCCTTCAATCCCGCTTAACGCTTCAAACAGATCCGCCATCTCTTGAGTGGAAAGTCGTGCCACGCGCGCGCCACGCCGAGGTACAAGTTCAATCAACCCTTCGGTGGCGAGAACTTTCAAGGCTTCACGCAGAGGAGTCCGCGAAATTTGCAGCTGTCGGCAGAGCTCCGGCTCGTTGATCCAGTCGCCGCCAACAAGCAGCCCTTCGACGATCATGTCCCGGATGTGCTCGATCGCCTCGTCGTGCAGAGAGCGCCTGAGGATTGGAATGGCCTCCGCTTCGACTTTCGACGCCGCCGTCGGATCCTCCGTGAGCACCGGGTTTACAACCGAAGCGATAGCCATGTTCAATTTTCTTTCGGTTCGTTCACAAAGCGATTCGGCATGGAGATAGCCCCTTGACAGGCAAGTGCAAAGGAATTAGTGCTTTGAGTGCATAATTTTGAATGCAAAATTATGCCAAGAAAAAAGACTAACATTATCAAGGGACGGAAGATGGAGGAGTTCGATTTGGCCATTCGCGGTGGCACGGTGGTGACCGCCGTCGAGTCTTACCGCGCCGACATCGGAATTCGCGATGGTCGCATCATTGCTATCGTTTCCTCTTTGCCGGCTGGCCGGCGCGAAATTGATGCTTCAGGACTCCTCGTCCTCCCCGGGGGGATCGATTCACATTGCCACCTTGATCAGCCGACCGGTGATGCGTCGGTGATGGCCGATGATTTCGAAAGTGGCACCCGATCGGCAGCCTGCGGCGGCACAACAACAGTCATGCCTTTCGCCGCCCAGATGAAAGGCCAGAGCCTTCGCCAGGCAGTTCTCGATTACCACCGCCGGGCCGAAGGCAAGTCCCATATCGACTACGCCTTCCATCTCATCGTAACAGATCCAACGCCGCAGGTGTTGGGGCAAGAATTGCCGGCCCTTATCCGCGAAGGCTATACCTCATTCAAAATCTACATGACTTACGAGGCGCTCAAACTCAGCGACCGCCAAATCCTCGACGTTCTCGCACTTGCAAGAGCAGAGGGTGCGCTGGTGATGATCCACGCAGAAAATTCAGATTGCATTGGGTGGCTGGCCGAGCGGCTTGAGCGAGCGGGCAACACCGCGCCAAAATACCATGCCGTCAGTCGGCCACAGATTGCGGAGCGTGAAGCAACGCACCGGGCGATCGCACTTGCAGAACTTTCCGACACACCGATCCTCGTCGTACACGTCTCGGGCAAGGAAGCGATTGAGCAGATCCGTTGGGCGAAAAGCCGCGGCCTTCGCATCTACGCAGAGACCTGCCCTCAATATCTCTTCCTGACCGCTGATGATCTCGACGCACCGGGCTTTCATGGCGCCAAATGCGTTTGCAGTCCGCCACCTCGCGACAAGGAAAGCCAAGCGGCAGTGTGGGACGGCCTTCGCGACGGTGTGTTTCAGGTGTTCTCGTCCGATCATGCGCCGTTCAGATATGACGATCCACACGGCAAGAAAGCGCCGCGCGCTGCATCCAGTTTCACCTGCATCCCAAATGGAATACCGGGCTTGGAAACGCGTTTGCCGCTGCTTTTCTCGGCCGGTGTCAGCGAAGGCCGCATCGATCTCTGCCAGTTCGTCGCGCTGACGGCGACCAATGCCGCCAAAATGTACGGTCTCTATCCGCGCAAAGGCTCCATCGCGATCGGTGGCGATGCTGACCTTGCTCTTTGGGATCCAGATCGCGAAGTCACCATCACAAACGCCGCCCTCCACCACAACGTGGATTACACGCCCTATGAAGGGCACCGTGTGCGAGGCTGGCCGGTGACAACCATCTCGCGCGGCGAAATCGTCTGGTCGGATGGAAAATTCGAGGCGGCCCGAGGCCGTGGAAAATTCCTTGCCTGCGGCCACCCATTCACAATTCCCGGTCCCTCACATTCGGAGGCGCTGTACCCATGAGTTCACCCCTCAAATCCACTGGCGCAATTTCTTCCGCCAGAGTTGCAAACCACGCCGGGGCGCCAGCTTGCCTGCTGCCCCGCGAATCTCACCACAAGTTTAATTCCTGAGCTCCAACGAGGCGATCATGTCAAACAGAACAACGACGACGATACCCCAAACATCCGACGACAAACCGCGGACTAATGTGCGCTGGCGGATTTTCCTTCTGATGCTGATGTTGATCGCCATCAACTATATCGATCGCGCATCCATCTCGGTCGCGATGCCGGTTCTTTCCAAGGAATTCAATATCGAACCTGCTACACAGGGGTTTATCCTCAGCTCGTTCTTCTTCACCTACGCCCTGATGCAGATTCCAGGCGGCATGTTGGCCGACCGTTTCAAGCCACGCGTGGTCATTGCGTTGGCCACGCTGGGCTGGGGCTTCTTTCAGGCGGTTGCCGCAATGTCGGTTAGTGCGTCGGTTCTTGTGTTGACCCGTCTCGGGTTAGGCGCATCTGAAGCGCCCATCTTTCCGGCCGGTGGCAAGCTTAATGCCCTATGGATGACATCCAATGAGCGTGCGCGCGGCGCAACTCTGCTCGACGGCGGCGCCCCACTGGGTGCGGCCCTCGGATCGCTCATCATTGCCGGCCTCATTGCCGAGTTCGACTCCTGGCGCATCTCATTCGTTGTCGCCGGTGTAGGCACCATGCTCTGCGGGTTACTTGCTTGGCGCTACATTCGCAATGACCCAGCCGAACACCCGTCAGTCAATGCTGCAGAGGCCACCTTCATCGCCGAGGCGCACGCTATCGAGGACGCTCAAACCTCTAGCTCTTCAAACGCAAGTGCCTTCGCCTATTTCCGCCATCGCTCTGTTTGGTGCATGTGTCTTGGTTGGATGTTCTTCAACACGGTTTGGTATGGGATCCTCACGTGGATGCCAAATTACCTTTCCTCCGTGCATGGCCTCGACATCAAGCAGCTTGGCGGCTCCCTGTTCATAATGTTCATGTCCGGCTTCATCGGAGAACTCGTCGGTGGCCAAATTGCGGATCGCTGGAAAGCCCGTGGCGGATCACCAAACGTGGTCTTCCGGACAGTGTTTGGTATCGCGGCTGCGGTTGCCACGCTCTCGATCTTCAGCGTCGCATATGTCAGTGATGTGCATCTCATTGTGCTGCTGCTGAGCACGACGCTGTTTTTCCTGCGCTGGTGCGGCATGTATTGGGCAATTCCCGGCATATTGGCATCACGTGCTCGCTCGGGCCTTCTCGGTGGCTGCATGAACTTCGCTGGCAACATCGCTGGCATCTCGGTGCCCATCATCATTGGCTTCATCGTGCAGTCCACTGGCTCATATTTCCTGGCGCTCATGTTCTTCGCTTCAGCGGCGGTGGCCTTGTTCATCTGCTCCACCTTGATCGACTACAGCCGTAAGTTGGCGGTTTGAAGCATGTTGCAAACTCCCTCCCGTGCTCCAACCCCGACGACCAACAAAGTCCGGTTGGGTATGCTCACCCCCTCGTCCAACACCATGGTCGAGCCAGTGACGACAGCAATGCTGGCTCAGCTTCCTGCAGTCACAGCCCATTTCAGCCGCTTCCGGGTGACTCAAATCGCTGCTTCCACCGCGTCGAACCAGCAATTTGACGAGCCTGAAATTCTTCGCGCCGCAGAACTGTTGTCCCACGCAAAGGCAGACGTCATCGCCTGGAACGGCACTTCGGCAGCTTGGCTGGGCTTTGATCGTGACGAACGGCTGTGCGCGAGCCTGACGGACAAGATCGGTGTGCCTGCATGCACCTCGGTACTCGCCTTTCGCGAAATATTCGAGCGCACCGGGGCCAGGCGCATTGGCCTCATCACTCCATATGACGATGCCGTTCAAAAAATGATCGTTCAGAATTGGGCCAAAATCGGCTTGGACTGCAGCGCCGAACGCCATCTGGGCCTGAACGACAATTTCGCCTTCGCTGCAGTCGCCGCGGATGAAATCGCGCCAATGGCGCGGGGGCTCGCAAGCGAGAACGTTGATGCAATCGCGATCGTCTGCACAAACATCGGAGCCGCTCCCATCGTGGAGCAGCTTGAAGCCGAACTCGGCATTCCGGTTTATGACTCGGTCGCAGTCACCCTTTGGAAGTGCCTCCTGCTCACGGGCGTGCCGCCCGTTTCGGTGCGGGGCTGGGGTCGGCTGTTTACCGATCCACAATTGAGTTCTGTAGGCGCCGGAGTTCGTGGAGGTCTTGGCGCAGATGCGTGAAGTTTTCGGCGGAGAAAGCCCGTCGGGAAAGGGCCGCCCACTTGGGGCGGTGAAACAGGGAGAACGACAATGAAACTGAAAAAGACTATCACTTGGACGCTTGCGACAACGATCCTAGCGGCCTCGAGTTTTGGCGATCTTAGCCGGGCTTGTACACTGATGGGCGCCAATGGCGGCGCCACAAAGGACGGCAACGTCTACCTCGCATCGACAAGCGATAATCCTTTCATCGCGGGGCCTCGCAATCAGATATATCTGACCATACCGAAGAAGGGCTACAAGTTCGTCCATACGCCACTGCAAATCCAGGACCCGCCCGGTCATTACTTTGACGTGGGGTCGGACCGGGGAATGAACGAAAAAGGATTTTCTTGGACCCGCGCCTGGGTTGTGCCGAACGAGCCCGAGGCAGCAAACAAGATGAATTCCGTTGACTGGTTCCTGAAGATGGGATCGACGGTGGCCACCGTCGACGAAGCCATCAAGTTCGTCCAGGACAATCCCAAGGGCATTGGCGATCAAGGCAACTATATCTTCGCTGACGGTGAGGGCAACATGGCCGTCGTCGAAGTCGGCTTTCAGACTGTCAATGTTGTCTCAAAAACCACCAAGGCCGACAAGGGTATAGCCGCCAGGGCCAACCTGTGGACATCCGATAAGATGAAGCCAATTGACATCAGCGATACGGCCGATGAGCACGACCATCAATATGCGGTTTCGACGAAAGTCCGCGTGCCGCGTGCGATGGATCTTCTCAAAGGAAGCGAAGGCAAGATCGACGTCAATATGATGAAGCAGTTTATTGCTGACAACGAGGGCCGCGACAAGGCGCCCATGGGCGACACCGGCTTTTCGATCTCCAACCATGGCGCCACTGGCGGCACGGTCGCGGCCCAGGTCTACGACCCGGCAAACCGGACCCTGTGGTTCACCTACGGTTGGCCGGACGGCGATGCCAAGAGCGCCAATGCGTCCTTCGCTGGCGCCAACACCAACACTTGGGGCACTTGGGTTCCGTTCATGCTCAATGAAATGACGGAAGAAGGCTTCTACACCGACTGGAATGGCAATATCACGCCGCTCGGCGCGCGCTATCTGGCCAAGATCGCTACGAAAACCAAGCTCTGAACGGCTCCTATACCCTAGCGGCGGCCCCTCCCACTAGGGAGGCCTCCCCGGCAGTTCCTCTCCCGCGTGCGGGAGGGGGACAAGGGGAGGCCTATGAGCCAGGGTTGAACGCCGCCCTACTCTAAAAGCGCAATTCAGGGCAGATACGGTGCCCCATGGTTCCGCTTCCTCCGGCCATCAGGAGCCGGAGGCAGCCAAGCGTGCAGTGTCAGCCACATTCGGCTGCTGGTGCTTGCACTTCTCAGTTTTTTCATCGCGGGCCACAATGGCCGTCGCAACAATCTGGAAGAAGGAGTACTTCTTCACAGTCTTCACTTTGATGCAGTAAAAAATCAACGGCTTGAATCCGGCAAGACAGGATACAAGTGAAGGAGCGATACATGTCACGTAGGCCACAGTTTGAAGATATTGATGCACTGAATTTTCATAGCCAAGGCAAACCAGGCAAGTTGGAAATTGTGCCAACAAAGCCAATGGCGACCCAGCGAGACCTGTCGCTTGCTTACAGTCCTGGAGTTGCTGTTCCGGTCAAGAAGATCGCGGAGTCGCCGGACAGCGCATACGACTACACCGCCAAGGGAAACTTGGTCGCCGTTATATCGAATGGTACCGCGATACTGGGTCTAGGAGATTTGGGTGCCCTGGCATCCAAACCTGTGATGGAAGGAAAAGCCGTACTCTTCAAGCGATTTGCGGACATCGATTCCATTGACCTCGAAGTAGGAACCAAAGATGTTGAGGAATTCATCGGCGCAGTTCGCTATCTAGGTCCATCCTTCGGCGGCATTAATTTGGAAGACATCAAGGCGCCAGATTGCTTCATCATTGAACAACGTCTTCGCGAATTGATGGAAATCCCGGTCTTTCATGATGACCAGCACGGAACCGCAATTATCGCAACTGCAGCGTTGATCAATGCTCTTCACATCACCAATAGGTCCCTGAAAGACTTCAGATTGGTCTGTAACGGGGCGGGCGCAGCCGCCATTGCTTGCATCGAATTGGTCAAGTCGCTTGGTGTGCCAGCAAAAAATGTGATCCTTTGTGATTCCAAGGGCGTCGTTTTCAAGGGGCGCACCGAAGGGATGAACCAATGGAAGAGTGCGCATGCCGCTGATACGCCGAGTCGCACGCTTGCCGAAGCGATTGCAGGTGCCGATGTTTTCTTTGGCCTTTCTGCTGCAGGCGCACTAACGCCGGCCATGGTCAAGAGCATGGCGCCAAATCCAATTATCTTCGCCATGGCAAATCCGGATCCGGAAATCCTGCCAGAGGAAGCAATTGAAATTCGCCCCGATGCAATCATAGCAACCGGGCGATCGGACTACCCCAATCAAGTGAACAATGTTCTAGGCTTCCCTTACATATTTCGGGGTGCCCTCGATGTTCGGGCGCGCACCATCAATGATGCCATGAAGGTCGCAGCCGCAAACGCCCTTGCCGCACTTGCCCGGGAAGATGTCCCCGACGAGGTCGCCGCCGCCTATCAAGGCGTGAGACTGGCCTTTGGACGTGACTACTTAATTCCAGCTCCATTCGATCCTCGCCTGATTTCGCGGATCCCCGCAGCAGTTGCAAAAGCAGCAATGGAAAGCGGCGTCGCTCGCAAACCGATTGAGAATTTTGAAGCATATTCTGCCTCGCTCTCGGCCCGGCTTGATCCAATTGCCGGCACACTGCAAACGGTTTTCACGCAAGTGCGGGCCAAGCCAAAGCGCATCGTATTTGCTGAGGGTGAGGAGGATCGTATGATCAGGGCCGCCAATGCATATGCAGCAGCGGGCCTGGGAACAGCAGTCCTTATCGGCAGAGAGGATGTAATTGCGGAATCCCTGGCGAAAGCAGGGCTTGATCTCAATGAAAACGTGACAATCAGCAACGCGAGAATCTCAACGCATAATGTGTTGTACGGCAATCATCTTTATGAACGACTCCAACGGGAAGGCTTCCTCATGAGAGATTGTCAGCGATTGGCAAACCAGGACCGGAATGTCTTCGGTGCCTGCATGGTGGCGAGTGGCCACGCTGACGGGATGGTCACAGGCCTGACACGAAACTTTTCTGCTGCGTTGGAACAGATCCGAAATGCAGTCGATGTATTGCCCAATCGAACCGCCATCGGCGTTTCTATGGCCCTGGTGAGAGGCCGCGCTGTCTTCATCGCAGATACGTCCATTCATGAACTGCCGAGTTCTGAACAGCTTGCAAGCATTGCAGTCGAGGCCGCGCTAGTGGCGAGGCGATTTGGCTATGATCCACGGGTCGCCTTTCTTTCCTATTCGACTTTTGGTTTTCCCAAGGGCGGACGCGGCGCCTATGTGCGCGAGGCTGTCGAACTCCTGAGACGGAGAAATGTCGACTTTGAATTTGACGGCGAGATGACAGCAGATGTCGCTCTGTCACGCGAAGCGATGGCGCTTTATCCATTCTGTCGGCTGACCGGTCCAGCCAACGTATTGATCATGCCTGCCGCACATTCGGCCTCGATTTCCACAAAAATTCTACAGGAGCTTGGCGGGGCCACAGTTATTGGCCCGGTTCTCACAGGCCTATCGAGCTCAGTTCAAATTGCGACAATGTCAGCAACCTCAAATGACATTCTGAATTTGGCGGCAATTGCGGCTTTGTAGTTCAAGCACTTTGTCACTGCGCCGTTACTGGCGCCTGACCCAATCCGATCAAACTAAAAAAGGCCCGCCAGAAAAGGTGGGCCTATTTTGCTATAGAGTTGGAATGTTCCGCGCCGTACTTGGCAAAGAATGTGCAGTCTTGCAGCAGCCTAAGCCGCCATCAGTCGGTTCACTTCATCAACAAGGTCGCGCAGGTGGAACGGCTTGGACAAGACCTTTGCATCCTTCGGCGCATTGGAATCAGGGTTCAGCGCCACGGCCGCGAAGCCGGTGATGAACATGATTTTCATGGAAGGGTCCAGCTCTGCGGCCCGGCGCGCCAGCTCAATGCCATCCATCTCGGGCATCACAATGTCCGTGAGCAGCAGATCAAAGTTATCCTGCTTGATTTCTTCAAATGCCGATGCCCCCTCGGCAAAGGGTTTGACCTGGTGTCCAGCCTTCTCCAACGCCTTCACCAGAAAGCGGCGCAGGTCGTCGTCATCTTCGGCCAGAAGTATCTTCACCATGTCATCCTTATGTTCTTGCTCGTTGCACTAGGTCAAGACCCATGAACCTACGCGAGCCGAATTGCCCCAAACATAGAAAGAAGCGGTAAACACCAAGTAAGCGGGGCCAGATATTGCTGGGATGCCGCGTCCACACGCCCAGGGGAGCAAAATCCACACGCGCGCATGGATTTCCCCGCGCAGTTCGCCTAAGCTGATGCTCGGCTAGCGCCCTGCAATGGAGCGGTGATTGGACCAACCCTATTTTGAAATCCTGGCTCCCGCCGTGTGGCGGATGCCTGTGCTTTTCAGTTCGCCGCATTCCGGCCGTTTGATGCCTGTCAGCTTTCTCGCCCAAAGCAGGCTCACTGAACAACAACTCCGCCAGTCCGAAGACTGTTTTGTGGATGAGCTTTTCCTCGGCTGTCTGGACAGCGGCGCACCCCTGTTGAGGTGCATGGCTTCGCGCGCCTATCTCGATTTGAACCGCGAGCCATATGAACTGGATGCCAGGATGTTTATTGAAAGCGTGCCGGGATATGTGAATTCGGCATCTCCACGCGTGGCAGCGGGTTTTGGCACTGTGCCCCGCTGCGTCGGCGAAGGCCAGGAGATCTATCGCCAGAAGCTGCCTCTCAGCGAAGCGTTTTCAAGGATCGAGAATCTTTACCGGCCCTATCACCGCATATTGAACGACCTCCTCAACCAGTCGCAGCAAAGAACCGGCTTGGTCATGCTGGTGGATTGCCATTCCATGCCTAGCCAATCCTGCAACGGCAAGCCCATTGCCGATATTGTGCTGGGCGACAGATTTGGAACAAGCTGCAGCCCAGAACTTGTGGGCGCCGTCGAATCCCATTTGCGCGCTCATGGTCTGCATGTCACGCGCAACAAGCCTTATGCCGGGGCCTTCATCACTTCAGCCTATGGTGCGCCGCAGCAAGGACGCCATGCACTCCAAATCGAAATTAACCGTTCGCTTTATATGGACGAACGAACCCTCGAAAAGACTGCAGGCTTCTCCCGCCTGCGAGATCTTCTTTCGGGCTTGATTGATGAATTAGCGTTGATATTTCAAAGCTCTGCGCATTTGTATGGGAGGCGGCTGGCAGCCGAATAAAAAAAGGGCCGATGCACTTTCGTGATCGGCCCAAGTCTAGGGAGGAAACGCCCAAGAAGGGCTGTAAGAGAGAGCAAAGCTCGTCATCTCACAAGGTCAATTTGGCGCTGCGGTAGTTGAAATACAAGAGGAAATCGCTCAATTCTCTTTCATTAACACTCAAAACCCCTCACATCAGGTTTTGAATTGACATTTATATGATTTTTTTCAATAGGATACAAAAGACATGCAAATTTTACATGTCACACTATATATGTTGCATTGCACAAAAAATCACCTTTGAGATGAATGGAACGGCACAAAAATGAGTGAAAATGAGCATCTTCAGGAGTTTTCCCTGCTTCTTTCAGAAGCTGCAGGCCGGGCTATCCTCCCTCATTTTCGCCAGAAGCTCGCGGTGGACAATAAACTTGGCCTGGGGTGGGACCCTGTGACAGTCGGTGACAAGGATGCCGAAATCGCCATCCGCGCGTTGATTGAGAAGCACTATCCAACCCATGGCATTATCGGCGAAGAGTTCGGCACCAAGGCCGGCACCTCAGCCTATACTTGGGTGTTGGATCCCATTGACGGCACCCGCGCCTTCGTAATTGGCATCCCCACCTGGGCAACTCTAATTGGCCTCTATAGAGACGGTAAGCCCTTCATGGGCGTGATGGCTCAGCACTATGTGGGCGAAACATTTTATGGCGGCCCACAGGGTTCATTCTTGCGGCACGGCGGTCAAACCAACCCCATCAGATGCGCTGGCCTAAAACCCTTGGCACAGGCCCTGGCGGGCACCACATCACCCCACCTGTTCAAGAATGAGGACGCAATCGACGCTTTGCGCGCTCGCGTTCAATTGCTGCGCTACGGTGGCGATGCCTATTTCTTCACGCTGATGGCCGCTGGGCACATGGATATTGCGCTTGATGCGGGCTTGCAGATTTATGACGTTGCCGCCCTAATTCCCATTATTCGCGGTGCCGGGGGCGTGGTCGGAACCTGGGATGGTGGGGATGAAGCCCAAGGCGGCAACATCCTGGCCGCATCCTGCCAATCCCTGTTTGAAGAGGCCAAATCCGCCCTCATTGGCGGAAACTAGGGGCGCCCGCGCCCGTTATTCGTCGCGGTAAACGCGCTCGCGCTTTTCGTGGCGCTCTTGCGCTTCGATGGAAAGCGTTGCGATGGGCCGTGCATCAAGCCGCTTCAGGCTGATGGGGTCGCCGGTTTCTTCACAATAGCCGTAGGAGCCGTCTTCGATGCGCTTCAGCGCGGAGTCGATCTTGGAAATCAGCTTGCGCTGCCTGTCGCGGGTGCGCAGTTCCAATGAACGGTCTGTCTCCGAGGAAGCCCTGTCGGCCACGTCCGGAAGCACGTGGTTTTCATCCTGCAAGTGCGAAAGGGTTTCCTTGCTTTCGCGCAGGATGTCCTCTTTCCAGGTCAGAAGCTTTGCCTTGAAATAGGCCAACTGGCGCTCATTCATGAATGGCTCCTTTTCTGAAGGAACGTAGTCTTTATCCAATGTCTCAGACATAAGCTTTCTCTCCAACAGGCCACTGCCCCCCAAGGGTGCGGCGGCTTATAGCGATGTGCCTTCGCGGCTTCAATACTTGCAATTGCCGTGCCTTTCAGGCCGCGCATCCAGCGATTCGCCACCTGCCGTGTGAGTGTTAAGCGAAAGTGAATAACAATTCGGTGGCAAAGTTTGGCACGTCTCCCATACTTAACGTAAAATTAGAACAATCCCGCCATTTTGAGACAATCTGTGTAGTGTGGATCAGTCTCATGCGTATTTTGTTTGGTTTTGGATTGTTGGCCGTTTCCTCGGCGCTGACGGGTTGCGTAAGCAACACACTCGACAGTCTGACCACCGGCTGCACGACGGCACTCACCAGCGTTTCATGCGGTACTCAAACGAGTTCGTCCTCGAGTAGCTCAAGCAGCTCCTCGTCCTCATCAAACGGCTCTACCACGCCGACCAACACGAACTCTGGCAACACCACGGGGCTCGTCGCGAGCGCCACGACAGACACAACGCTCGCCATGGAATCCAACAAGGCGGTTTCCACCCAGACCAATGCCGCCGTGTCGAAGCTGTCTTCCGTTCCATTGTTGAACGCCGTTCCGACAAGCAGCACCGCAGCCACGATGGCGTTCAACATCAATACGAATACCGCCGGCAACGGTAGCTGGCCTATCACCAAGACAATGAGTTACTTTCCAGCCGGAGGAACCACCTCCACATTGGCCGACAACCCTCACTACGCTGAATATCATGCGCTCGTAAAAGGCGCCTACGACGAGGAATTGCAGGTTTGGAGTTGGGACAACGTCTACACCACCCAATATCGTGACGTGACCAACAGTGGCACAGCCCCACTGCATCAGGCTTGGTCATTCGGTGGCAACTATACGCCCGTTGCGTCAATGCCCACGGGCCCTGGAACTGTGGACTATCATGGTTCATGGACGGCCACCGCCCAGACCTCCGGCTTTGGCGACACCAATCTCGCAGCTCAAACCGTCTCCTACAATAACAACTGGCAGGTGGCGGGCACTGCCGCCTTGCACGCGGTTTTTGCCACTGGTGATTTCTCAGGCCGCCTGACAGCAACTGATTGGTCTGCCGTCAACAAGAACGGCAATGCCAGAGTCCACATTGATCCATCCGTATCGCCTTTGGTCGATCCCAACGTGAACCCCATATTTATGGATACTGATGTGGTTCTCGATGGCAAGATCACCACAAGCGCGGCAGCCAATGCCCATCCGAACAAGATTGTCGGTTCCGCCAATATGGACAACGCAACTTGGGGCTGGATCACCACGGCGAACAGCAATCCGATGTATGGCGGCTTCTTCGGCCCGGGCGCAGCGGAAGTGGCCGGTGTCTTTGCACTTGATACAGCCATTCCCGATCCTACGGGCGGTAACCTCGGCACCAACGACGATCGCCGTGCCTTCCTCTCCATGAGTGGCATGTTCCACGGCTCAACACCCTAGGGCTTCAAGCTTGA
>JANPHF010000040.1:0-11776 GCA_031424315.1 Aestuariivirga sp. | reverse complement strand
GCCGCCACCGGGGGCGACTTCCATGATGTATTGGGAGAAGGTTTCGGCAAAGCCCGAAAGCGGGCGTGCAATGATCCAGGCGCGGGTTTTCTCCCAGGCGGGCAGGGAGCTGGTGACGATATCCATCATCACGCCCTTGGGGATGACGGCATAGGCCTCGGTGAAAATAGCGCGGCCGGTGAGCAGCTGACTTTGCGGCGGCAGGCCGCCTTGCGGCGCGTAGTAGGGGGTCTTGGACATGTTTCGCCCTGATTTGATTTTGACTCACTCTATGGCAAGCTGGCGTGACAGGCAAATGGGAACGGCGCAGATGAAATGGATGGTAGCATTGGTGTTGTTGGCAGCACCCGCGCTGGCCGATGAGGCGCTGGATTGCAAGGATCCGAAAGACCAGAATTCCATGACGCAATGCGCGGCACTGGGTTTTGAAGCGGCCGACAAGGCCCTCAATGAGGCGTGGCCGAAGCTCAAGGCCGATGCCGAAGCCAATGATGAAGGCACAGGCAAGACTGAATATGCCGAAGCACTTCTGGCCTCACAACGTGCTTGGCTGGCCTTCAGGGATGCTGAATGCAATTGGCAGGGATTCGAGGCCCATGGCGGATCACTGGAGCCGATGATCCTCTATGCCTGCAAGGCCCGCCTGACCAAAGAGCGCATCACCCAACTGCAAACCGGAGCCAGTGAATGACTTTCGTGAAGCAAGTCGCCCATGCCTGCATGATGACGCATGACCTTGCAGCATCTGAACATTTCTATTGCGAAGTGCTGGGGCTCAAGAAGGCGTTTGAGTTTTCAAAGGGCGGCAAGAAATTTGGGCTCTATATCGAAGCGGGCGCGCGCACCTGGATTGAGATCTTTCAGCATTCGCAAGCGCCGTTTCCAACCCAAGGCGCCATCAATCATTTTTGCTTGGAAGTGACTTCCATTGACGAAGCCATCAAGCAGATCCGCGCCAAAGGCGTTGAAGTTACCGACAAGAAATATGGTGTGGATGACACCTGGCAAGCCTGGATCAATGGGCCATCAGGTGAGCGCATCGAGCTGTTTGAATACACGGCCAAGAGCGCTCAATTCGTAGGCGGCAACAGGGTGGCGGATTGGTGACTCAAGAATCAGAAATGGATAAGGAAAATGCCGGGCAGGGCCGCTATCCCAATTTTGATAGCATCAGGCTTCTGGCGGCGGCGGCTGTGGTTTATTCCCACTCTTTCCTGATCGCTACGGGGCAGGATAGCAGCGTTCCTCTTGGAGGCACAGGCCGGTCGCTTGGTGTTTATGCCGTATTTGTGTTTTTCATCCTCAGCGGCTTTCTGGTGACGGAAAGCGCTAAGCGTTCGGCCACCGTTTTGGACTATTTGCGCAAACGTTTCCTGCGCATTGCACCTGCTTTTGTGGTCAGCACATTCGTTGTCATCTATCTCATCTGCCCGTTCTTTGCTCAGGATGGCGGGCTGGCCTTTATCATGAGTGGTGATGTGCTGAGCGCGGCCCTTCAACTGATTTTCCTTCACACCGACGGACTGTTCTTTGCCAATGTGCCTTTCTATCCGCGCGCCGGAGAACAAGATTGGATGCCCTTCATTCCGAATGGTGTATTGTGGAGCATTAGGCTTGAAATCATCGGCTATGCAGGTGTGGCGCTGTTCAAGGCATTCGGGTTGTTGAAACTTGAGCGGCAAGTCTACACCTTGCCATTGCTTGCGGGCTTGGCGGCGCTTTGCGTTTTCATGATGCCGCACATGTCGTCACGTTTTTGGTCCAGCCTGGCGCTGGTTATGCCATCCCTCTGCTGCGGCGTGGCGATGAACTGGATTGTACGATTTCATCAACCACGCTGGTGGATTGCCGCTTTGTCGGCAGCTGGTCTGATCGCTGCTGCCTACTTCGGGGTGTTGCCAGCTGCTTTCGCATTTTTTGCGGCCTACCCGGTGATCTGGCTTGGTGCAGTGCAGGCCCCGTTCTTGCGGCTTACGCCGAGGGGCACGGATATTTCCTACGGCTTATACCTTTACGGTTGGCCGGTGCAGCAGCTTTTGCGCGCTGCATTGGGCCCGGGCTACAGTGGCTATGTGTTTGCGGCAATGGCCATCCCCGCCACTGCAGCGGTCGCGTTCCTGTCATGGCGCTTGATCGAGAAGCCCGCTTTGGCGTTCAAGCCTGGTGCACGGCCAGAGGACGAAAATAGAGAACTGGGCCAGTTGGTCAAAACAAAACCGCGCCCTTCACTTTCGTGAAAGACGCGGCTTTTTCCGTTCCGCTGCCTATGGCACCCCGGTCAAAGAGGCAGCGATAGGCTTAATGCTTAGATCGCCTGCAGCTGGTCAGCAGACGACTTGCCAGTGCGCTTGTCAGCCACGATTTCGTAGCTGATCTTTTGGCCTTCATTCAGGCCACGCATGCCAGCGCGTTCAACTGCGCTGATGTGGACGAACACATCAGGGCCGCCAGCTTCCGGCTGAATAAAACCGTAGCCTTTTTGCGTGTTGAACCACTTAACCGTACCTTTTGGCATTTCTCATCCTTCATTAAATGCAAGTTCTTCTGGCCGCCGGTTGGACACGGAAAACCAGATATCGAATTTTGGAAGGGAGAAGCCATGGCGCTTTGTCGAAAAATCTAAAAGTGCAAAGCTAGCGCGCCAACCGGGGAAACTCGACCGAAATAACATATACAACCTCGCAGCCCTTGACAAGTCGGTATATGAAAACGCCGCATGCGTGACAAAAACGACATTGGCGTGGCCCTGAAATTTGTCAGCTTGCGGCCCGCACGGGGTGCTTCCGCACTATTTTTCGCATTTGACGGCAGAATCCTCTATACGCTTGCCCACCGTGGGAGAATGAATTGAACACTGACAAGTCCTGGGCCAAGCGATTGGCGCCCTACCGTGAAGCCAAAAATGGCCGCGCCCTGTTTGAAATCACTTTAACTGCATCAGCTTTCCTTGCCCTTTGGGTGGCAAGCTGGCTGCTTTATCACTACAGCATTTGGGCCTCCCTGGCGCTGGCTGTGCCGACTGCCGCCTTCCTGGTTCGGCTGTTCATGGTGCAGCACGATTGCGGGCATCTGGCCATGTTTACGTCGCGCCAGGCCAATGACTGGGTGGGCCGCGCGCTCGGCTTCATCACGCTCACGCCTTATGACTATTGGAAGCATACCCACGCCCAGCATCATATGAGTTCTGGCAATCTGGACAAGCGCGGCACAGGCGACATTCAAACCCTTACGCTGGCCGAGTACAAGGCGCTGAGCCTGTGGGGCCGATTCAAATATCGGGTCTACCGCAATCCTCTGGTGCTGTTTGGCCTCGGACCGATTTATCTGTTTTTGATTGCTCAGCGGTTTCCGCTCGATACTTTCAAGAATGGCCGCGCTTCGTGGGTCAGCGTGTTTGGCACCAATGCCGCCATTCTAATGGGCGCTGCGTTGATGATGTATCTCATCGGCATACCCGCGTTTTTGTTGGTGCATCTGCCCGTGGTGATCCTTGGGGCAGCGTTGGGCGTGTGGCTCTTCTATGTGCAGCATCAGTTTGATGGCACACAATGGGCGCGCCCGCCGGAATGGAACAAGGAAGAAGCCGCACTCCACGGCAGCTCCTACTATGATCTGCCCAAGCCGCTGATGTGGCTCACGGGTAATATCGGCATTCACCACCTGCACCATCTCTCCAGCCGCATTCCGTTTTACCGCCTGCCACAGGTGTTGAAGGATTACCCCGAACTGAAGGGCATGGGCCGCATCACCCTCTGGCAAAGCCTGAAATGCGTAAACCTGAACCTGTGGGATGAAGCGAGCCAAAAGCTCATCTCCTTCCGCGAGGCGCACAGGTTGATGCTGAGGCCGCAAGCCACCTAACACTTTCCCCCGTTCGCTCCCGACCAATTGGGTGTGCGCCTTCGCCTCGTGACATCGGACGGCAAGTGTGCGAGGTTCGCCTGCAAATTCGCGCAAAGTGGTATGCAATGGCGAACAGTTCCGAAAAGCTGCACCATGCAGAAGAGGTGAAGCAGGCCGTTGATGGCGGTGCCGCTGCTCGCTCACCGGTGGTGGCTTCCTGGACACGTTCTTCCACGCTGCATAGCCTTTCTCCCGACAAGGATGTTTCACCGGACCGGATTGATGATTTCGCGCTGCGGCGCGAAAGGGATGAATTGGGCCGCCTGCTCGAGGCCGCGGGCCCTTCGCTGGATCAGATATTCGAGCTGGTCGGTCATACGGGCTGTTCTGTGGTGATGGCCAACCGCGACGGCGTCATCCTCGACCGGCGCGGTGGGGTCGCTGATGACACGCAATTTGAGCGTTGGGGCTTGTGGACCGGAACGGTGTGGAGCGAGCGCAGTCAAGGCACCAATGCCATTGGCACATCGCTGGTGGAGGGGCGGCCCGTGGTGATCCACCGCAACCAGCATTTCCTCACGCGCAACACCGTACTGAGCTGCATGACTGCGCCCATCCATGATGAATGCGGTGTCTTGGCGGCAGTGATTGATGTGTCATCCTGTCGCCCGTAAATGTCAGAGGAATTCGCCCGCGTCATATGCTCGCTGACGGTTGACGCAGCGCACCGCATTGAGACGCAAAATTTCAATTTGGCATTCGCTGGCCAGCGCATCGTCATACTGCCGGAACAGGCCAAGCGCGGGCCCGCGTTGCTGGCCATTGACCGGCACGACATAGTGGTTGGTGCCACCCATCTGGCCCGCCGCGCGCTGGGCTTGCCTGATCATGAGCGCAAGCTCAACGTGCCCGCGCCGGAATTGTTCGGCCAAAACTCCGCCCAAGAAGATACTTTTGATGGCGCTGAACGCGGCGTGCTGCTGCGCGCCTTGGAGCGCAATGGCCGCAACATCTCACAAACGGCCAAGGCCCTTAGCCTGTCGCGCGCCACACTCTACCGTAAGCTGGCACAGCACGGACTCTTGCCTGAAGCGGGAACCTAGGCGCATTTACCGGCGCGACTGTTTCATTTCTGAGACACTTCCCCTGGGTTGGCTGCCTGGCCTGTCTAGGCCTTGTGCAGAAAGTCTGAAAATCTTGCCTCCAACGCCCGCAACACATGACGGGTGCAACACTGGAGGACATCATGACTGCACAACCGAAACAATCGGACTTTTCTGCTCATCCCTTTGCAAAGACCTATGACAACTACATTGGTGGAACTTGGCGCAAGCCGCATTCCGGCAAATATTTCGACAACGTCTCGCCAGTGACGGGCAAGGCCGTTTGCCAGATCGCCCGCTCAGACTCGCATGACATTGAAGCGGCCCTGGATGCGGCCCACGCCGCCAAGGATGCTTGGGGCAAGACCAGCACCACCGAACGCGCCAATATCCTCAACAAGATTGCCGACCGTATGGAAGCCAATCTCGACAAGCTCGCCGCCGCCGAGACCTGGGACAATGGCAAGCCCATCCGCGAAACAACCTATGTGGACATTCCGCTGTCGATCGACCACTTCCGCTATTTCGCCGGCTGCATCCGCGCGCAGGAAGGTTCGATCGGCCAGATTGACAATGACACGGTGGCCTATCATTTCCATGAGCCGCTCGGCGTTGTCGGCCAGATCATTCCCTGGAATTTCCCGATCCTGATGGCTTGCTGGAAGCTCGCGCCCGCGCTTGCCGCTGGCAATTGCGTGGTGTTGAAGCCAGCCGAACAGACGCCAGCTTCGATCATGGTGTGGATCGAACTGATCGGCGATTTGCTGCCCAAGGGCGTTCTCAACATCGTCAATGGCTTTGGACTTGAAGCCGGAAAGCCACTGGCCTCGTCCAATCGCATCGCCAAGATTGCCTTCACGGGCGAAACCACCACCGGCCGCCTCATCATGCAATATGCCTCGCAGAACCTCATTCCGGTGACGCTGGAACTTGGCGGCAAATCACCGAACATCTTCTTTGAAGACGTTTGTGATGCGGATGATGATTTCTTTGACAAAGCCATTGAAGGGTTCGTGATGTTCGCGGTCAACCAGGGCGAAGTTTGCACTTGCCCAAGCCGCGCCCTGATCCACGAGAAGATCTATGACAGGTTCATGGACCGCGCCTTGAAGCGCGTGAAGGCGATCACCCAAGGCAGCCCGCTTGATATGGGCACCATGATGGGCGCGCAGGCTTCCAGCGAGCAGATGGAAAAGATCCTGTCTTATCTCGACATCGGCAAGAAGGAGGGTGCTGAAGTTCTGACGGGTGGCGAACGCCATGTCCAGTCCGGTGACCTGTCGGGCGGCTATTATATCCAGCCGACGGTCTTCAAGGGCCACAACAAAATGCGCGTGTTCCAGGAAGAAATCTTCGGGCCCGTCGTCTCTGTCACCACGTTCAAGGACGAGGCCGAGGCCTTGGCCATCGCCAATGACACACTCTATGGCCTTGGTGCTGGCGTATGGAGCCGCGATGCCAACACCTGTTACCGCTTTGGCCGCGCCATTCAGGCAGGCCGGGTGTGGACAAATTGTTACCATGCCTATCCGGCCCATGCGGCCTTTGGCGGTTACAAGCAATCCGGCATTGGCCGTGAAACCCACAAGATGATGCTCGATCACTATCAGCAGACCAAGAACATGCTGGTTAGCTACAGCACCAAGAAGTTGGGCTTCTTCTGATCGCGATTGGGAATCGGGCCACCCTGCCAAGGTGTGGCCCGATTACATTGAGGAGAACGCGATGAGTGAAGCTGTGCTCGATAAGGTAACCGCCACGCCTGCGGCACTAGCGCTCTTGGGCGAGATTGTGAGAGATCATGGCTCCGTGCTGTTCCACCAGTCGGGTGGCTGCTGCGATGGCTCTTCGCCCATGTGCTATGCGCAGGGAGATTTTCTGATTGGCGACAATGATGTGAAGCTGGGTGAAATCGGCGGCATGCCATTCTATATCGGCGGCTCACAATATGAGGTGTGGAAACACACGAATCTGGTGATTGATGTGGTGCCCGGAAGGGGCGGGATGTTCTCACTCGACAATGGCCGGGAGAAGCGATTTTTGACCCGCTCCGAAATCTGTGCCTTGCCCTAGCCACCTTGTCTGGCCCCCGGGGTCAGCCCATTCTCATTCCGGGCTCTTGCTCGATGCAAATTGCATCACGACAATGCCAATCGCGATAAGCAGAAATGCCACCGCGCGCATCAGGTTGAGGGGCCGCTGAGCCATGCCGAACAGGCCGGTCTGGTCGATGATGGCGGCCATGAGCAATTGGGCCAGAAGGATGAAGGCGATGAAATTGCCCGCCCCGAAGCGCGGGATAATGATCGTCGCCGAGACCGCATAAAAGCCAATGAGAAGGCCCGGCGTGAAGCTGATCAGCGGGGCGGACTTCAACTGCTGGAAGTCGGGAAAACCATAGAACCCAACGGCCAGCACGGCCGCGACCGCGAAAGCCACAGCAAACATGACAGCCGTGGCGCTGATGGGGTTTCCCACCGCGCGGGCCATGCCGCCGTTCAGAACACCGATGAGGGGGATGCCAAAGCCGGCGAGTGCCGTCCACAAGCTCCAGAACAAGAACATTCGGTTCAAGCGTTTTCTCCGATGCCCGAGCCTAGCAACGAGGCTTACGGGTTACAAGGCGTTGGGCGGCAGGTGGCCTCAGCCGCCATTTCCCGCGCAGGGCGAGATAAATTGACGTATTCTGATCAAAAATCATTGTCGCTCAAAGTTGCTGCTGAGACGGATTTGGTTTTATGGCATGGGCAAGCCATCGCTAAGCTAGAAGCCACAACCAACCGCCGACAGAGGACGCCCGATGACCGTTAATTCCGACATTGAAATTGCCCGCGAAGCCAAAATGAAGCCAATCATAGAGATTGGGGCCAAGTTGGGCATTCCGGCCGACGATCTGGTGCCTTATGGCCACACCAAGGCCAAGGTGACGCTGAAATATATCGACACACTGGCCAAGAAGCCCAACGGCAAGCTGATCCTGGTCACCGCCATTAACCCAACCCCTGCTGGCGAAGGCAAGACGACGACCACGGTGGGCCTCGGCGACGGCCTCAACAAGATCGGCAAGAAGGCGATTGTGGCCTTGCGCGAACCATCGCTTGGGCCTTGCTTCGGCATGAAGGGCGGTGCGGCGGGCGGCGGCTATGCCCAGATCGTGCCGATGGAAGACATCAACCTGCATTTCACCGGCGATTTCCATGCCATCACGGCGGCGCATAACCTGCTGTCGGCGATGATCGACAATCACATCTATTGGGGCAATGAGCTCGGCATCGATACGCGCCGCGTTGTCTGGCGCCGGGTGATGGATATGAATGACCGCGCGCTGCGTGAGATCGTGTGTTCGCTGGGTGGCGTATCTAACGGCTATCCGCGCGAGGCGGGCTTTGACATTACCGTGGCCTCGGAAATCATGGCCATTCTTTGCCTCTCAACCTCGATTGCCGATCTTGAACGCCGCATCGGCCAGATCGTGGTGGCCTACAAAAAGGACAAGACCCCGGTTCTGGCCAAGGATCTCAAGGCTCCCGGCGCCATGGTGGTCTTGCTGAAGGATGCGCTTCAGCCGAACCTCGTTCAAACCCTCGAAAACAATCCGGCCTTTGTGCATGGCGGCCCGTTCGCCAATATCGCGCATGGCTGCAACTCCGTGATGGCCACGCAGACGGCACTCAAGCTGGCTGATTTCGTGGTAACGGAAGCAGGCTTTGGCGCTGACCTGGGCGCTGAGAAGTTCTTCGACATCAAGTGCCGCAAGGCGGGCCTCACGCCGGCTGCTGCCGTGATCGTGGCCACCGTGCGTGCGCTGAAAATGCATGGGGGTGTCGCCAAGGAAGACCTGAAGAAGGAAAACCTCGAAGCGCTGAAGAAGGGCTGCGCCAATCTGGGCCGCCATCTTGAAAACGTGAAGAAGTTCGGTGTACCGATTGCCGTGGCCATCAACCATTTCATCGCTGACACGGAGGCCGAAGTTCAGGTGATCAAGGATTTCT
Source organism: Aestuariivirga sp. (assembly GCA_031424315.1). Taxonomy (GTDB): domain Bacteria; phylum Pseudomonadota; class Alphaproteobacteria; order Rhizobiales; family Aestuariivirgaceae; genus Aestuariivirga. The sequence goes on along the minus strand of JANPHF010000040.1, from coordinate 2,838 downwards.
GCAAGACCCATGGCGTTGAGGCCTTCAAATGCACCCACTGGGCCGAAGGCTCGAAGGGCACCGAGGCGCTGGCCACACACGTTGCCAAGCTGGCCGAACATGGCAGCCAGTTCAAGCCGATCTATAATGATGATCTGGGCCTGTTCGAAAAAGTCCGCACCATCGCCCGCGAGATTTACCGCGCAGATGATGTGGTGGCCGACAAGTCGGTGCGCGATCAGCTCAAGACCTGGGAAGCCATGGGCTACGGCAAGTTCCCCATCTGCGTGGCCAAGACGCAGTATTCCTTCACCACCGATCCCAACATGAAGGGCGCGCCCGTGAACCATGTTGTGCCGATCCGCGAAGTGAGGCTCTCGGCGGGTGCGGAATTCATCGTGGTTGTCTGCGGTGACATCATGACCATGCCCGGCCTGCCCAAGGTGCCATCAGCCGAAGTGATCGGCCTCGATGCCAAGGGCCAGATCGACGGGTTGTTCTAAAAAAACTAACCGTCCTTCGTCCTTCGAGGCTGCTTCGTTGCACCTCAGGATGAGGGACGTCTTTTTACCCTTTGATGAGGTGTCTTGCAGAGCAATGCCTCGGAGCATGCGCTACAAAACCGCTCGAATTTCTATTGAATAGCTGGAGTCACTCTATTGCGAGCGCGTGATCCAACACGTGCCGCCGTAGGTTCCTTTACTGCAAAATTCAACTGCTTTTTTCTTGGCTTGCTCGATGCTGCCCATTCCAGCCGCCCACCCGCATCGCTGGCCTCCGGACCCGCCGTCATTTGAATTTGAGACGGCAAAAGCCTTATGAGATGGCTTTTTTTCGAATTTCTGGAGTTCTTTTAGACAGCCACTATTCCAAGATTCGATAGCTTGGCCAAAACTTGGTGGTACTGCCCAAATTGTACAAAACATTAAGAGCATAGAATATGAAAATGACAGGCGAAATCGTTTCATCTGTTTCACTATCGAGATTCCCAACCACAACCAAAAGACTATTCGGATGTTAACGCCAGTTTCAGTATGAAGCAATCCAACAAGGGTTTTGCGCGAACATTTATTGCGCCGTAGACAGCGTTGACTGTCACGCTTCAATCCCGCGCCTGCTTTGCGGCAAGCAGGTGTCAGGACCAATGGTTTGCTGAAGATGCCATTGAACGGCATGATCGCCCTCGACGCCAAGGGTAAATTGACGGGCTGAAGTAGAGACAAGCTTGCCGGCTTGGGCCCCATCTTCCCGGGCCATTGGCATGTCAGATGTCCAGTTTCTTGTCGCAAACGCGAGGCCTAATTGTCGCCCAGCGTTTGCACAAGAGGTGGCGCCACCTTGCACGGCTGTGTAGTTAGCGCTGAAACTAGTTGGCAGGTTGATAATGCCAGAGGCCAAGAAAGATTGGCTTCCATGTGAAGCAGCAGCTTGTGGCTGTCCCAGGCGCCTGCCCTTTTTGAAAAGGGTTCCATTTTCGAAAGAGAATTCGGATAGTTTTGCCTGATGCGGGCCAAGGTCATCTGAGCTTGGCCTTCATCGTCAAAGTTGCCAAATTCAATACTATAGACATGGTTGTCACCGGGCAGCTCGGCAGAGGCGTTGTCGAGTCTTTGTTGGGCCAGGGTGCTCCAGACCTCTGAGCCTGCTGCAACGGCTCTTATCTCTGCTTCATTGGAGCTGTCCTTTGACAGAATGTCCACCGCCTTTTGGGCTTTCAAGACCTGATCTGCCATGGCCGTTTCGGCGTCTGGGCGCAGACCCACCGCACTGAACACATCCAAACTATCGTCGACTAGTTTTGACAATTCTGTGCCCGCGGCAGAATCAGCTTTGTCTTTCAGACGGTCGACAATCTCGATGAGCTTTCCGTTCTTATCCGAAGTTATGTGCTGGGTGATGTAGTTTTGTGCAAACTTGTTCATACCCTTCAACTTAGTGCGTCCAATCAACAACTCGCTGGTCAGTGCGTTGATCTTTTGGGCTGCAACGTAGCTGTCAAAGTTTTGGAAGGCACTGTCGGCGCTCATCAGTTTCGCCAACTCACTGGTCCTTGCTTCAACATCTAGTGAACTGCCGGAGGCAAGTGCTGTTTTCAAGTCTGCTACAGTGCGCGCCACTGCGATCACATCCTTGAAGGTATTACCACTTGCGGAAAAGTCCTCGAGTTGCTTGAGAATGGTGGTGGCTTTCTGCGCTACGGCCTCGTCAATTGGATTCTCGCGCAAGCCGAGCAGGCGGCGGCAATCACCCAGGCTATACTTGCGGCGCTGGGACTCGCGGGCGGCATCGCTCGTGGTGTCAATAAAGGCAGTCTTTTCGTCATTGAGGGCCGCGTTGCAAACACCCTGAGGCGGATAGAGTTCAAAGCGGTTAATCTCCCGCTCACGCCCCATGAGAACGCGGCAATCGCCAATGGTCAGGCCGCGCCGCTTGGCTTCAGCGGCTGCAAAGCTCTTTTGGGTGTTCCATGAATCGATATTGAGCGACGTGGCATAAATGCACAGCGAGCGCGAGTCATTGGACTTCATGCGCTCGAGATCGAATTTCATTTCCGCCAGCATCTTCTTGTCTTCGGCGCGGAAATCACATTTGGGTGCCAGGCATTTGCCTTGGGGGTGAAAATATGTGGCCGCCTTATTCATGTATTCAGTGGCATTGACGTAGTCCCCCTGGTCATGGAACTGCCGCCCCAAATTGCTGTAAGCCCAGGAATGACGAGGGTCAGTTTTGATGGCCAACTCGTAGAACTGCCGAGCCATGGCGGGATTGCTCTCAACGTCATAGGCCGCGCCCAATGAGTTGTAGTCTGCAGCCAGCGCTTTGCCTTTTTCCTTGGCGACATTGATGAGCCAGCGGCAG
>JANPHF010000039.1:0-35634 GCA_031424315.1 Aestuariivirga sp. | reverse complement strand
GTAGAGAAGGCCTGATAGTAAAGTTGCATGTTAGGCCGCGTGCGCGTCGGGTTCGTTTTGAAAAAACCGCCTCCCTGATTGATGCTGATCGACAGCGGCCCCGTGCGGAACAACAGATACTCCAGCCCCACGCGCAGCTTGCCCCACCAGGGCCGAAGCATATCGTTCATCGTGGGCACGTTGAGGCGGTAAGTGTAGTTGATGCCCTGATGGTCTTTCAGATTGCGGCCCACGTTGCGATTGTTGACCACCACAGGCAGTCCCAGCGATTTCAGATGCGCAGCATCGCCGATGCCCGAAAGCTGCAAGAGCTGTGGTGTGTTCACAGCACCGCCAGAGAGGATCACCTCGCGCGCGGCGCGCACCGCTTTCTTCTGTCCATCCTGCACATATTCAACACCGACGGCACGTCGGTCCTCGAAAACAACGCGTGTCACCTGTGCCCGCGTGATGATGCCGAGATTCTTCCGTCCACGTGCCGGATCAAGGAAGGCCCGTGCGGCCGAATTGCGCCGTCCATTCTTGGTGGTGAGTTGAAAATGACCAACACCGAATTGTGAAGCGCCGTTGAAATCGTCGTTGCGTGGTAGGCCCGCCGCAACGCTGGCTTCTTCAAACGGCCCGCATGTCCAGTGCCGACTCTTGTCATTCTTGGAAATGAACAACGGCCCGCCAACGCCGCGCCATTGATCGGGTCCGGCCTCATTGTTTTCCATGGCCTTGTAGGCTGCGAGAACCTCGTCCCAGCCCCAACCCACATTTCCTGCCGTTTTCCAGTCTTCAAAATCAGAGGCGTCGCCGCGCACATAGACCATGGCATTGATGGAGGATGAGCCGCCGATCACCTTGCCGCGCGGCCAGAAATCAACTTGTCCGTTGAAGCCAGGGTCGGGCTCGGCTTTGTACATCCAATTTACGGCGGGGTCATAGAAGGTTTTGCCATAGCCCAGCGGCATCTGGATGAAGAAGCGCTTGTCGCTGCCGCCTGCCTCAATCAACAGAACCCGGTTACGCGCATCCGCCGAGAGCTTGTTGGCCAGCACGCAGCCGGCCGAGCCCGCGCCCACTATGATGAAATCGAAGTTTCCGTCCATGTGAGCCTTGTCGCAAGGCGAAGGCCGCTTTGGCAAGTTGCAGTTCACGTGAATAATATTATCCAGTTGGCTCGCTTTGCAGCACCAGCCTTTGCGCCGTGGCGGGCTTCGGCTAGCATCCAGCACCAGAGGGAACAAAAATGAAAATCACTGATCTCAAAGTCTTCATCGTTGCCGTGCCGCCAGGGCAGTGGGGCGGGCGTTATTTCACCTTTGTGAAGCTGACCACCAGCAATGGCATTTATGGCTATGGTGAGGTTTATTGCGACACCTTCGGCCCCAAGGCCATGACGGCCATGATCGAAGACACCTTCCAGCGCTATGTGCTGGGCATGAACCCCTTCGATCTGGAGGCCATGTGGCGCAAGGCCTATTCCTCCGGCTACACCCAGCGCCCTGATGCCTCTCTGCAGGGTGTGATGTCCGGCCTTGAGATTGCGCTGTGGGACATCATCGGCAAGGCCACCGGGCGGCCAGTCTTTGAGCTTCTCGGCGGCCGCGTGCATGAGAAGCTGCGCTCCTACACCTATATTTATCCGGATTATTCCAAGGGCCAGAATGACCAGATATTCTGGAACCCGCAGCAATCCGCCGAACGTGCCGCGTTCTATGCGGAGCAGGGGTTCACCGGCGTCAAGTTTGATCCAGCGGCCCCTTATTCTGCTTTCGATCCACGCCAGCCCTCGATGGAATCGATGGAACAGTGCCGCACCTTCTGCAAGCTGATCCGCGAGGCGGTGGGCAACAAGGCCGATCTGCTGTTTGGCACCCATGGCCAGTTCACTGCCTCTGGCGCCATCCGCTTCGCCAAGCATGTGCTTGAACCCTACAACCCGCTGTGGTTTGAAGAGCCAACGCCGCCGGAAAAGCCGGAGGAAATGGCGCTTGTGGCGCGGGGCACATCCGTTCCCATCGCCACAGGCGAACGCCTGGTGACCAAATATGAATTCGCCCGCGTGCTCGAATGCCGCGCCGCTTCCATCCTGCAAATGGCCCTTGGCCGCGTGGGTGGCATCATGGAAGCCAAGAAAATTGCGGGCATGGCCGAAACTTTCTACGCCCAAATCGCGCCGCACCTCTACGCCGGGCCGATCGAGGCGCTGGCCAATATCCACTACGCTACCTCTCTGCCGAATTTCCTTATTTTGGAATCGATCGAGCGCTTCGACAATTTCCATAACCAGCTTCTCACCAAGCCGATCCGCTGGGAGCAGGGCTATGTGATCCCGCCAACCGAGCCCGGCTTGGGCAGCGAGTTGAATGAGAAAGTGGCGCTGGCCCACCCCTACACCGGCGACAGGCTGCATCTGGAAATGACCAATACGGTGGTGCAATGAAATACGGCTACATAGGCTTGGGCTCACTCGGTGGTCACTTGGCGATAAGCCTGATCAAGGGTGGCTTTGATCTCACTGTCTTTGACCTTGATGCCAAACTGGCCGAGCGCCATGTGGCTGCAGGGGCCAAGCGCGCTGGCACCATTGGCGAACTGGCGCGGAGCGTCGATCATATTTTCACTTGCCTGCCTTCGCCTGCAGCTTGCGAAAAAGTGCTGGATCAAATCCTGCCACACGCCCGCGAGGGGATGACATGGATCGAGAATTCCACTTTGGGCCGTGATGAAATTTTGCGGCTAGCCGGCAAAGCGCAAAATGCGGGTTTGCAAGTGCTGGAAGCACCAGTCACTGGCGGCGTGCATCTGGCCGCGCGCGGCGAGATCACGGTTCTGATTGGTGGCGATGAAGCGCTGTTCCTTACCCACAAAGCGGCGCTAGAGAAAATCGGCAATCGCATTTTCCTGATGGGACCGCTGGGCTCTGCTGCGGTGATCAAGGTGATCACCAACATGCTGGCCTTCATCCATCTGGTGGCCGATGCAGAGGCCCTGATGCTGGCCAAGCGCGGCGGGCTTGATCTTGCCCAATCCTGGCGCGCCATCGCCGCCTCATCCGGCACTAGCTTTGTGCATGAAACCGAGGGCCAACTGATTCTCAACGGCAGCTATGACATTGCCTTCACCATGGACCTGGCTTTGAAGGACCTGGGCTTTGCCATGAAATTCGGCAAGGACTTTGGCGTGCCTCTCGATCTGGCAGAAAAGACCTTTGAGACCTTTCAGAAGGGCAAAGCGGCTTATGGCGGGCAGGCGCAGTCCACCCAGATTGCCAAACTGCTGGAAGATGCCCTAGGCACAGACCTGCGCGCTGATGGCTTTCCGGCACGGCTGACCTGAACGGAAGCCTGACTGCAGGTTCATGTGCGGTTCAAGTTGGTTCCCTTAAAGTCTGTTTCAAGTTCAAGACGAACACACGCAAACAGACCAAACACACAGGAGATCAAAATGAACCGCACTCTTAAAATCGCCTTCGCCACCATCCTTGCTGGTGTAACCCTCGCCGCCACGGCTGATGCAGGTTTCGCCCGCAGCCACTCTTCCTACTGCCGCGCCTATGCCCGCAGTGTTGCCCGCCACGCCGGCGGTGACTCTGCCGCAGCTGGCATGTTCCTCGGTGCTGCAGCAGGCGGTGCCTATGGCGCAGCCACTGGTGGCGGCGCAGCCAGCAACATCCTGACCGGTGTGGCCCTCGGCGGCATCGGCGGAACATTGCTCGGTGCCGCAGCGAGCTCAGATTCCCGCCAGAATGCCTACGAAGAAGCCTACGCGGATTGCATGGGCTACTGATTGAAGATCAAAACAAATCAAACCTCAGCGCGGGGCGAGACTCTGCGCTGAGCGCTTTTGGTGAGAATATAGTGATTGCCGCAGTCTAGAGCGGCGGATGCTCGCATCCGCCCGCCCGCCCGCTCTAGTTATTTGATTGGTCGCATCTTTTCGCTCACAAGTGGTTCCACTTGTTCGCTCGATGCTCTAAAAGACTTGGGATAAAGAGCCATCGAACCGACCGATTTCGCGGTTCATCTTGGGTTCATACTCCATTGGCTAAATCTGGCTCCAAGTTTGATTTGGAACCCTAGACCACACAACACAGGAGACACACATGAAGAGTTCATTCAAGATTGCCCTTTCCCTGGCCTTGGCAGCCGCAACCCTTGCTGCAACGGCCGATTCCAGCTTCGCCCGCAGCCGCCGCGGCTATTGCGCGGCTTATGCCCGTGACGCTGCCCGCCATGTGGGCGGCGAAGACGTGGCTACTGGCCTTGTCGTTGGCGCAGGTGCTGGCGGCCTCGTGGGCGCGCTGGCTGGCCACAACAATTTCGTGCCTGGCCTGGCCATCGGCGCTGTGGGCGGCACCATGGTAGGCGCTGTTTCGGCTTCTGAGAAGAAGCGCCGCGTTTATGACCACGCTTACTATCGCTGCATGAACGGCGGTTATTAACCTTTTGCCGATTGGCTTAACCACGCTTTAAGCCACAAAGAGTTGAATGCTTCAGCCCGGCCCACTGCCGGGCTGAAGGCGTTTCATGGACTGGCTCACCAATCTCATTTCGATCCTGCTGTTCCCGCTCTACTATCTCACGCAGGCGGACTCGCAATATTACTGGCCCACCTATGTGGCTTCGGGCGCGGTGGCCATCGTTCTCTACATGGCGGTGAAACGCCGCTGGCGCATCTCCTTCCGAACAGCGAAAGAATTGCTGCTTCCTTCCAAGCTGCTGGAACACAAATCTTCAAAGCTGGACGCCAAGATGTTTTTCGTGGGGCTCTACTATTTGGCCCTGCAAGTGCTGCTGGTGGGCGGCACAACTGTACTCACGGTTTCCGGAACAGTGTCCGCCCTCACTCACGTATTTGGCGCTGGCCCTGCGCCGATTGGCCCAAGCTGGGTGGTGACAGGTGCCACAATGTTCCTCGTCTTCATGGCGGTGGAATTCGGCTATTGGCTTTCGCATTTCATGATGCACAAGATTCCCGCGCTCTGGGAATTCCACAAAGTGCATCATTCGGCTGAGGTTTTGACACCGCTCACCGAATGGCGGCAGCACCCGGTTGAACTTGCACTGTTTCCGATTCTGATGAGCGGCGCCGCTTGCCTCGTGCAGGGCCCGATGGTTTGGTATTTTGGCGAAGGCGCGCAAGTGATTGATCCAGTGAAGGCCAACCTGCTTTCCATGGCCTTCTGGTACACCATCCTGCATTTGCGCCATTCGGAATTGCCGATCACTGCCACCGGCTGGTTGGGCCGCATCATCCAAACGCCGGCGCATCATCAGGTTCACCACTCCATCGACCCGCGCCATTTCGACACCAACATGGGCTATTGCCTGGCCTTTTGGGATTGGGTGTTTGGAACGCTCTATGTGCCCAAAAAGGGCGAGCGATTCACCTTCGGCCTCGGCCATCAGGATGACGCGCTGGAAACGGTGGTGGGCTCGCTGCTTGCCCCCATCGGCAGGGTTTTGCAGATGGGATTCAATGCCGTAGGGATTAAAAGCAAAAAACAGGAAAATAACGCTTGACAGCGTACGGTGAACCTGCTAGATATCGCTACACTCCAGCAGTGGGTTTGAAATTCACCCCTTGCCCTCGGTAAAGGCAATTTTCAGCGCGAAGATGGCAAACACCCCGGCAAAGGTGAAATCGATCCCGCGCAACACGCGCGGCCTGGCCTTCAGCCATTTCACCAGTCTCTCGGCAATCAAAACAGTGATGATGGACAGCGGGATGTTCAGGGCCACAAAGTAAAGCCCGAAGAACAAAAGCTTCTGGCGCAGAAACGGGTCTCCCGCCGTGATGAACTGGGGCAGGAAGGTGATGAAGAAGATCACCACCTTGGGGTTCGTGAGGTTGACCATCACGCCCATGACGAAACTGCGCCAAACACTCGTGGTTCCCCGATGGTTCATGGCCACGTTGAGCGAGGAGCCATGGCGAATGGCATCCACCGCCAGCCAAAGCAGATAGCCAGCGCCGACAATCTTGAGGACAAGAAAGCCGGTGTGGGAGGCGGCCACCAAAGCGGAAATGCCGAAGGCCGCGAGCAGCGTGTGCACCACGCAGCCCAGGTTGGCCCCCGTGGCAGACGCAATGCCCGCCGCGCGGCCAGAGGCAATGGTGCGCGAAAGAAACAGGCTCATATCCGGCCCGGGGGTGAGGAAGAGCAGCAGCGAGGCGGCGGTGTAGGCGAGGAAAACGGGCAGGGAGGGCAGGAAATTCATCATGCTTGCATTATCGTATTTCTGCGGCTAATTCCCGCCAGCGCTTCGCGCGCCCCGCGGGATTAGCTCAGTTGGTAGAGCGCTTCGTTTACACCGAAGATGTCGGGAGTTCGAGTCTCTCATCCCGCACCAGCCTTCGCCTTACGAACTATAGCCCGCCAGGCGACTGCGCTTCCAGATTGATCGGTTCCAGCTTTTCGCCGCGGATCACTGCTTCGAAGGCCCGCAGGCGTTTGTAGATTGAAATCATGCGAACGATCGTGGGCCAGGAATTGATCAGGTATTGGAATGAGCCGCGCACCTGGTCCATGGCATTGGTGATCTGGTTGAGCAACCCGAGCGTGATCGAACCTGCCACAAGCGTTGGCACGAGAATGAGATAGGCAAACACGTTATCGGTTTGCAAGTAAAGGAAGCGACCTACGTTGAAATAGACATAGTGGAAATACAGGGTGAAATAGTTCTTCCGGACGGACTGGAACAACTCCTGCAAGGTCATCGGGTCAGCGCGGCCGGCGTCGTTTTCGCCAAACACCAATTCCTTGCGGTAGGCCGCCTCAACTCGCTGGTTGCGGAACTCAAGGCCCGGCAGCTTGATGCCGATCAGGGCCAGGAACACGGTGCCGAACGTGGCCCAGAGAATTGCCGTAACCACCAGTGGATGTGGGATGGCGCCGAAGAAAGGAATTTCTTTCACGTGTTCGGAATAGCTGAGCAGAATGGGGAAGAAGGCAATCAGCGTCATCACGGACTCGATGAGGTTGCCGCCCAGATCCTCAAGCCCTGTAGCAAAGCGCATGGTGTCATCCTGCACGCGCTGCGAGGCGCCTTCGACGGTTCTGACCTTTTGCCAATTTTCGATGTAATAGTCATTCATCGCCTGCCGCCAGCGAAACACATAGTGGCTGATGAAAAACAGCATGAAGGCGCGGATCACAACATAAACAAGTGCGATGCCAAGAAACTGCCCGATGCCAATGTAGAATTCCGAGGCAGTGACGGGCCGCGTCTTGCCGACGGCAGCTTGCACCAAATCGTAAAATGGCCCGTACCAATTGTTGATCGCGACACCGACCTGCACGCTGTAATAGGTGAGGAAGATGATGAGCGATGAACCAAGCACTGACCATGCGAACCATTTCATCGGCGCAAGCACCTGCCAAATGCCGGCAAAAACCAGCATCACCACCACATAGTAGATGTAGAACCACAGAAACGGCGTCGACCAGAATACTTGCACGCCGATAATAGGCGGCGCGTCAGGCGCGATGTTAGGCAGGCCAATGTATTGACCAAGTTCCTTGCCGCCGAAAAACCACAGCAGCGTGGCCAAAATAATCCAAACGAAGGCAGACGCAAAAAACAGCTTTGGCTTGGGAAAGAATGAAACGAACATGGGCGGCCTTCTCATGATGAGGCCGCGCAGCGGGCGTGCGCGGCTTGGATTCGTTGCATGATCTTCGTCAGTTTTGGCCAAATTGCAACGCTTGTGTCATAAGCGCGTCATGTCTGATGAATTTTCTGTGAGATTTGGCCCGGCGATCGAAGACTGGGTGGCGCGCACTGCGCCGGGCACTTTACGTGACAAGGTTGCAGGCCTGCGGGCCGCCTATGAGCAGGGCAGTAGCTCCGCGGGCGTTGATCTGGCTGCCTATCTTACGGTGCGAGCGCCCGCCACTTTTGCTGCCATTTCTGCGGCCTTGCGCGAAGTGGCGCGGCTGATGCCGGATTTTGCGCCTGAGACTTTGAGTGATCTGGGTGCAGGGCCAGGAACGGCCAGCTTTGTGGCGGCAGCGCAATTTCCGAGCCTGAAGCTGGCGACAATGGTGGAAGCCGACCCGCGCTTTGCAAAACTGGCGGAGGAACTGGCGCAGGCCTTGCCCTTTCCCGCTTCATTGCTTCGACATTCAATCCTTGGCGCGATCGAGCCGGCCAACCTGGTGATCGCCGCCTATGTACTGGCAGAAATGCCACTCCAACAAACAGCGCAGATTGCCCTTCATCTCTGGAGGGCCACGCATGGTGTGCTGTTGCTGGTGGAACCCGGAACCCCGCAGGGCTTTGCCCGCATCAAGGCGGCGCGAGATGCACTGGTGAAAGTGGGCGCACATATTGTGGGCCCCTGCACGCATGAGGCCGCCTGCCCGATGGCCAAGGACGATTGGTGCCACTTCAAGGCGCGCTTGCAGCGCAGCCGCGCCCACATGCACGCCAAGGGCGGCACCGTTCCTTTTGAAGACGAGGCCTACTCTTGGCTGGCGGTTTCGCGCTTTGCCGCAGTGCGCGATGAAGCGCGCGTTCTGGCGCCGCCAACCGTGACTAAGATCGGGGTTGGCTTGCACCTGTGCAGCAAGGCTGGCTTGCAAGACGATATGATTGCCTCGCGTGACAAGCCTGCCTACAAGCGGGCCAAGAAATTGAGTTGGGGGGATGGATTCTCCCGCGCAAATACCCGTGAGGCATGATGGATTTTACCCAATGGCAATCTGACGCCCAAAGCTTGTTGCAACACGTCTTGGGCTGGCTGAAATCACCGCAATTCTATGCCCAGGTAGCAGCCATCTTTGTGGTGTGGCTGGCCGTCCGCATGGCGGCGCGCAACCTTGTCTCGCGCCTGGGGCTGTTCAACACCGAGCCCGTTGATGGCCGCCTGGTGAAAGCGCGCAGGATCATCTATTCCTGCGCTGACCTCGTGCGGCCGTTGTTGCTGTTCATTGGCTTGGCCATTGCTACGCAAATTTGTGATCAGGCCGTGGGCTCATCCTGGCTGGTGCGCGTGGCGCAAAGCCTGGCGGTGATCTCGCTGCTTTATGCTGCCATCAACCGCTTCTTGAAACAGCCACTCATCAACGCTGCTGCGCGTTGGGTGGGCATTCCTGCCGCCACGATTTACGCTTTTGGCTATATGCCCACTGTAATTGACTGGATGGATCATGCCGCTTTTGAAGCCGGCAATATCCGCATTTCAATTCTCACCCTCATTAAGGCCGCGCTGTTTGGCGGCAGCCTGTTCTGGCTCGGGCGCCTTTCATCACGCGCTGGCCAGCGTGTCATCCGCCAGCAGGAATCGCTGGATATTCAAACCCGTGAACTGGCCACCAAGGGCTTTGACCTTTTCGTGGCGGGCCTTGCGGGCCTGTTGCTGCTCAATCTGCTGGGCATTGATCTTTCAATCCTGGCTGTGTTTTCAGGCGCCGTGGGCGTGGGCCTCGGTTTCGGCCTGCAGCAGATTGCCTCCAACTTCATGTCCGGTGTGATCATTCTCCTCGAGCGTTCGCTGAAAGTGGGTGATTTCATCGAGCTTGAGGATGGCCGCAGCGGCCACCTGATGGAAATCAACATGCGCCAATCGCGCCTGGGCACCTATGATGGCAAGGACATCATGGTGCCGAACGATCGCTTCATCACCACCCGCGTGGTGAACTGGACGCATGCTGACCCGCGCCAGCGTTATGAAGTGCCTTTCACGGTGACTTACGACACCGACATCCACAAGGTGCCGCCCATGATTGTGAAGGCGCTGCTGAAATTGAAGGGCGTTTTGCGAGAACCCGAAATGCCGGAATGCGCGCTCAAGAGTTTCGGCGACACCACGGTGAACTTCACCGCCAAATTCTGGGTGGAAGGCATTGATGATGGCGTGAACAGTTATACATCCGATGCGCTATTCGCCATCTGGGACACACTGAAGGAGGCTGGCATTGCCATGAAGATGCCGCTGCCCAAGATCCAATATGTGACGGCACCAACGCCCGAACCACGAAAGCGCAAATCATGAGAAAATTGATTTCCTCCGGCTCCACCTTTGAATCCGTGATGGGCTATTCCCGCGCAGTGGTGGATGGCGAGTGGTGCTTTGTCTCCGGCACGACCGGCTTCAACTATGACACCATGACGATTTCGGATGATGTGGTGGAGCAGGCCGAACAGTGTTTCCAGAACATCACCAAGGCCATGGGGCAGGGCGGGTTCGAACTTGCTGACGTGGTGCGGGTACATTACCTCCTGCCGCGCGCGGAGGATTTTGAGCCCTGCTGGCCTGTGCTGCGGAAATATTTTGGTGAAGTGCGCCCGGCGGCAACGATGCTGGTGGCCGCATTGGCCGACCCGCGGATGAAAATAGAAATTGAAGTGACAGCAAAGAAGCGCACATGAAGCCTGGGCACATTGCGCTCGCAGTGCTGATAGCTGCCGTTTGGGGCCTGAATTTCGTGGCCATCAAGCTTGGCGTTTCTTCTGTACCGCCTTTCTTGCTCACGGCACTGCGCTTCATCCTGGCGGCTTTTCCCGCCATGCTGTTTGTCGCGCGGCCCAAGGAAGCCTTTGGCTGGGTGGCAGGCTTTGGCTTTGTACTGGGTGTTGGGCAATTCGGCCTTCTGTTTCTGGCCGTGAAGCTGGGTCTGCCTGTGGGCCTGACATCTCTAGTCATGCAGGCCCAGGCCTTTTGGACGATGCTCTTCGCCTGGCTGCTGCTGGCCGAAGTGCCACTGCCACGGCAGATCTGGGGCGCCGTGATTGGCTTTGCCGGCATTGCAGTCATCGCCTATGGCCGCTGGGCTGGTTCAGCCCTGTTGCCGCTTCTGCTGTGTGTGATTGCCGCCGCAGGTTGGGCCATGGCTAATATCGTTTCAAAGATGGCCAAGCCGAAGGACACACTGTCTTTCGTGATCTGGTCCAGCCTTGCAGTGCCACTGCCAATGTTGCTGCTCTCCTGGATATTTGAGGATCACGCGCAAAGCATTGCGGCCGTCACATCACCCAGCTGGCAGGTGATTGCATCGCTGTTCTATCTTTCCTTCCTGAGCACGCTCTTTGGCTATGGGGCGTGGAACTATTTGTTCAATCATTATCCCGCCTCGACCGTTGCGCCTTATTCCATGCTGGTGCCGCTGTTTGGATTCCTCGGCGGCATGGTGGTGTTTGGTGAGCGTTTGGATGGCTATGAATGGGCTGGGGCGGCGCTCATTGTTTTCGGCCTGCTGGCTGGCAATTTCGGCTTGCGCTTGCTTGGAATGAAAAAGGCGGAACCCGAAGGTTCCGCCAATTGAATGAATTTACTTATACTGGCGATCTTGTGGTCGCCAGATCGGCGGTAGCTTAAAGCCCCTGCTCAATTCCTCCCCGGACCTGGGCCAGAATGCCTTTGGTCAAGTTGACATCTTCTAGCCACAATTGCGCATGGCTGCCAAGCGAAAAATGCAGCTCGCTTGCAAAGAATGCCTAAACCCCTAAAAGGGCGGCGACATTTTTGACGAAACGAGATTCCTGATATGCGTCTTTCCCAATATTTCATGCCGATTTTGCGCGATGATCCCAAGGAAGCGGAAATTGCCTCGCATAAATTGATGCTGCGCGCCGGGCTGGTGCGGCAGGAAGCGGCAGGCAGCTACTCCTGGTTGCCGACGGGCTTTCGGGTTCTCAAGAAGATTGAGCAGATCGTGCGCGAGGAACAAGACAGGGCAGGCGCATTGGAAGTTTTGATGCCCACGCTGCAATCGGCTGACCTATGGCGCAAGTCGGGCCGTTACGATGCCTACGGCAAGGAAATGTTGCGCATCAAGGACCGGCAGGATCGTGACTTGCTCTACGGACCCACCAACGAGGAAATGATCACCGACATTTTCCGTTCTGGCGTGCAGAGCTACAAAGACGTGCCGCGCAACCTCTATCACATTCAATGGAAATTCCGCGACGAAGTGCGTCCGCGTTTTGGCGTGATGCGCGGCCGCGAATTCTTGATGAAGGATGCTTATTCGTTCGACCTTACGCGTGAAGCGGGCCAGCACTCCTACAACAAGATGTTCGTGAGCTATCTCAGGACTTTCGCCCGCATGGGCCTGCAGGCCGTGCCGATGCGCGCCGAGACGGGCCCCATTGGCGGCAAGGACAGCCATGAGTTCCTCATCCTGGCGCCCACTGGCGAAAGTGAGGTGTTTTTCGACAAGGGCTTCCATGACATGGATTGGAAGAACTTCGAGATCGATTATGACGACGTGAATGCAGTGGCAGGCGTGGTCGAGAAATTCACCTCCATGTATGCAGCCACGTCTGAAATGCATGACGCGGCGGATTATGAAAAGCGCGTGCCTGCGGATCGGCGCATGACAGGCCGCGGCATTGAAGTGGGCCACATCTTCTTCTTCGGCGACAAATATTCCCTGCCCATGGGCTGCGAAGTGCAAGGCCCAGATGGCAAGAAGGTGACGCTGCAATCCGGCTCCTACGGCATTGGTGTTTCACGCCTTGTAGGCGGCATCATTGAAGCCAGCCACGACAAGGACGGCATCATCTGGCCGGAAGCGGTTGCGCCGTTCAAGGTGGGCCTGATCAACATCAAGAGCGGCGACGCTGAGGCTGATGCAGCGACGGACAAGATCTATCAGGCGCTGCAGGCCAAGGGTGTCGACGTGCTCTATGATGATCGCCAACAGCCTGGCGGCGCCAAGTTTGCGACCATGGATTTAATCGGCTTGCCCTGGCAGGTGATCATCGGCCCGCGCGGGTTGAAAGAAGGCATCGCTGAGGTGAAGAACCGCAAGTCGGGTGCGCGCGAAAATGTGGCGTTGGATCAGGTCGTCGCGAAGCTTGCCGGGTGATGCACTGAATGGCCATTCCCGCCAGCACCAAGCCTTTCGCCGCCTTTGAGTGGCTGCTTGCGTTGCGCTATCTGCGCGCGCGCCGCAAAGAAGGCTTCATCTCGGTGATCTCGCTATTCTCCTTCCTCGGCATCATGCTGGGTGTGGCCACGCTGATTGTGGTGATGTCGGTCTTCAACGGCTTTCATCAGGAGCTGCTCGGCAAAATCCTCGGCTTCTCTGGTCATGCCGCTGTTTACCGCAATGACCAGAACCCGATCAGCGACTACAAGAATATCGCAGCGCGGGTCGCCAAGGTTGATGGCGTGACTCAAGTCATCGCCCTTGCCGAGGGGCAGGGCATGGTGTCTTCAGTGCGTAACGCCACAGGCGCTTTGGTGCGCGGCATTGCCGAAGCGGATTTGGCCAAACTGCCCGACATTGCCAACAAGGATTTGAAGACGGCGATTGCTGCCCCGGGCGTGCCCGACCCGTCGCCCACGCTAGTGGGCTTTGACAAATCTGGCGGCATCGCCATTGGCGAGACCATGGCGCGCAAACATCAAGTGACGCTGGGGCAAACAGTAACACTCATTGCACCCAACGGCCCGGATACGCCCATCGGCAACACGCCGCGCCTGCGGGACTATCCCGTGGTGGCCATCTTCAAGGCGGGTATGAACGACTATGACGAAAGCGTCGTCTATATGCCCATCGACGAGGCGCAGGATTTCTTCTCCACTGAAGGCGGCGCAACCTCGCTTGAAATCATGGTGAAAGACCCTGACGCTGTTCAAACTCAGGTGGCCGCGATCCTGAATGCCGTGGGCCCGGACATGATGGTTCAAACCTGGCAGCAACGGAATGTAGCCTTCTTCAACGCGCTGGCGGTGGAACGCAATGTGGTGGTGCTGGTCGTCGGCCTTGTGGTGCTTGTGGCGGCGTTGAATATCATCTCTGGCCTCTTCATGCTGGTCAAAGATAAAGGCTCGAACATTGCCATTCTACGTACGATGGGTGCCACCAGTGGCGCCATCATGCGCGTGTTTTTCCTCACCGGTGCGGCCATCGGCACGATAGGCACCTTTGCGGGCCTGATCATCGGCCTCATCATCTGCTGGAACGCCGAAAACATCCGCCGCGCCATCCAGTGGATTTCCGGCGTAGATCCCTTCAATCCTGAATTTTACTACCTCGCCCAGCTTCCGGCCAAGATCAACTATGTGCAGACCTTCTGGGTCGTGATTTTTGCGCTTCTGATCTCATTCCTTGCCACGCTCTATCCAAGCTGGAAGGCGGCGCGCCTCGATCCCGTGGAGGCGCTACGTTACGAATGATCCTGAAGCCCGCCCTGGAACTGCGCTCCATCGCCCGCGTCTATGGCGCAGGCGAAACCGCGCTGCAGATTTTCCGTGACCTTTCGCTCACCGTGAGGCCCGGCGAAATCGTGGGCCTCATTGGCCCGTCAGGTGCTGGCAAATCCTCGCTGCTGCACATCGCAGGCTTGCTGGAAAAGCCGACGGCTGGTGAGGTGGTGATCGCTGGGCAGGATTGCAATGAAATGGATGACAAGACGCGCACAGCAGTGCGCCGCATTGGCATTGGCTTTGTCTATCAGTTCCATCATCTGTTACCGGAATTTTCGGCGCTGGAGAATGTGATGATGCCGCAACTCATTGCTGGCGTAGACAAGCCCGCCGCCGCTGCACGAGGCAAAGAGCTACTGGATCGCTTGAACCTTTCGCATCGCTATGAGCACCGCCCCGCCGAGCTTTCCGGCGGTGAACAGCAACGTGTGGCCATTGCCCGTGCCATCGCCAACCGGCCTTTGCTGTTGTTGGCTGATGAGCCGACCGGCAACCTTGATCCCTCCACGAGCGCACTGGTGCACCACGAATTCGTGCGGCTGATCACCGAAGAGGGCTTGGGCGCTTTGGTGGCCACCCACAACATTGAATTTGCCCGCCGCATGAGCCGCGTGGTGAGGCTGAACAATGGTACGCTGGTGGACGACTAGCGCACTGGCGCTCACCCTGCTGGCGTCAACGGCACAGGCAACGTCAGAGCCCCGCAGCGCGCTGGCTGCACGTGTTTGTGACGCAGCAGAATCTCAGGCCAAGGCTAATGGGCTTGATCCATCCTTCTTCGTGCGTCTCCTGTGGCGCGAAAGCCTGTTTGACCCCGATGTGGTTTCACCCAAAGGCGCGCAAGGGATCGCCCAATTCATGCCGGCAACAGCAGCCAAGCGCGGCCTGGCCGACCCGTTTGACCCCATCGCTGCTGTCAGCGCTTCTGCGGCATATCTTGCTGAGCTGAAAAAGACATTTGGCAACATTGGTTTGGCGGCAGCGGCTTACAACGCTGGTGAACAGCGCATCACTGATTGGCTGGGTGGCAAAGGTAGCTTGCCGGAAGAAACGCGTGACTATGTTGCATCCATCACCGGTTATCAGGCCGATGAATGGCGCGAGGTTGTTTCTGAATTTCCTATTCCTTCCATCGGCTCTGGCAGTTTCAGCGATGATTGCGTCGCGCTGGCCACCCGCCAAGGTGACATGGCGGCCAGCCATCTCGCTTCAACACCCATGCGGCCCTGGGGCGCGCTGCTGGCGGTGAATTTCAATGAAAATGCGGCCGTCGCGATGTTCCGCCGCCTGAAATTGCGCTTCCCAAGCGAATTGGCCAACCGCGAACCGGTGATTCTCAGGAAGCGGAACCTCGCGCGCGGTACGCGGCGCATGGCCTTTTTGATGCTCGGGGAGGCTTCGCGTTCCGCCGCCGAGGCCACCTGCCAGCGGCTGAATGCGAGCGGTGCGCCATGCATTGTGCGGAAAAACTGAAATCGCGCTGTCCGTCATTGGTGTGAATCGCTAAGCTGGCGCCATGCCTGCCACCTTCATCCATCTCCGCAACCACAGCGCCTATTCGCTTTCTGAAGGCGCCCTTCAAATCAAGAAGTTGGCGGGCCTGGCCAAGGACGCCAAGATGCCGGCACTGGCCATAACCGACACAGGCAACCTGTTTGGTGCGCTGGAATTCTCCGAAGCCATGGCGGAGAAAGGCATCCAGCCCATCATTGGTTTGGAGTTGAAGGTTGATCTTCACCCGCCCGCCGAAGGCTTGGCCAAGTTCCAGCAACAGGCGGGCTTGCGCCGCTTTCCGTCATTGCTGCTGATCGCGCAAGACGAGGGAGGTTATCGCAATTTGATGAAGCTCTCATCGGCAGCTTATCTGAGAGATGACGCCAACGCCGAACCGCATGTGAGCTTCGATGAACTGGCCGCACATGCTTCGGGCTTAATTTGCCTGAGCGGAGGGCCATCGGGCGCCATCAATATCGCCCTGGCGCAAGGTCAGCGTGCGCAGGCCGAGGAAATTCTGGTGCGTCTCGCACCGTTGTTTGAAAATCGTTTCTATATTGAACTGCAGCGCCACGGCACGGATGCGGAAAAGGCGGCAGAGAAGGGCCTCATTGATCTGGCCTATGCGCATGACATTCCGCTGGTGGCCACCAATGAAAACTATTTTGCTACGCCCGACGACTATCTCGCCCATGATGCTCTGATCTGCATCGCCGAAGGTGAAGTGATTGCCGCCAGCGACCGCCGCCGCCTCACACCGGAACACTATTTCAAAACCCAACAGGAGATGGCGGCGCTGTTTGCTGACATTCCCGAGGCGATTGAAAACACCATCGAGATCGCCCGCCGCTGTGCCTTCTGGGTGAAAGGCCGCAAGCCCATCTTGCCGCGCTTTGCGGAAGGTGATGAAGCGGTGGTTCTGCGGCAGCAAGCTCTAGAGGGGTTGGAGCAACGCCTATCTGTCACGGGCTTGGCACCCGGCACCACGCGCGAAGACTATGACAATCGGCTGGAATTCGAACTCTCCGTCATCATCAAGATGCAATATCCAGGCTATTTCCTGATCGTCGCCGATTTCATCAAATGGGCCAAGGCGCAGGGCATTCCCGTGGGGCCGGGGCGCGGATCTGGCGCGGGCTCGTTGGTGGCGTATTCACTCACCATCACCGATCTTGATCCCTTACGCTTTGGCCTTCTGTTTGAACGCTTCCTGAACCCGGACCGCGTGTCCATGCCCGACTTCGATGTGGATTTCTGCCAGGACCGGCGCGACGAAGTGATCTCTTACGTGCAAAGCCGCTATGGCGCCGACAAGGTGGCGCAGATCATCACCTTCGGCAAATTGCAATCGCGCATGGTGACGCGCGATGTTGGCCGCGTGTTGCAAATGCCTTATGGGCAGGTGGACCGTCTCTCCAAGATGATCCCCAACAATCCAACCAATCCGATCTCGCTGTCGCAAGCTATTGAGATGGAGCCGCGCCTGCAGGAAGAGCGCGACCGCGACCCCAATGTGAAGAACCTCTTTGACATCGCGCTGCGCCTTGAGGGCCTTTACCGCAACGCTTCAACACATGCGGCGGGCATTGTGATCGGTGACAGGCCGCTCACCGAGTTGGTGCCACTGTTCCGTGATCCGCGCTCAGCCTTGCCCGCCACGCAGTTCAACATGAAATATGTTGAGAAGGCTGGCCTGGTGAAATTCGACTTCCTTGGCCTCAAGACGCTGACTGTGATCGATAAGGCGCAAAAGCTGATCCGCGCCCGCGTGCCTGATTTTGATGCCAGCCGCATTCCACTGGACGATGCCAAGACGTTTGCGATGCTTGCGCAGGGTGAAACGGTGGGCGTGTTCCAGTTGGAAAGTGCGGGCATGCGTGATGCTGTGCGCGCCATGCATGCGGACCGTTTGGAAGACTTGATCGCACTGGTGGCGCTCTATCGCCCCGGCCCGATGGCCAATATACCCAGCTATTGCGCGCGCAAGCTTGGCAAGGAGCCGGTAGAATATCTGCATCCCGTCCTTGAGCCGATCCTAAAAGAAACTTTTGGGGTGATCACCTATCAGGAGCAGGTGCAGCAGGCCGCGCGCGACATGGCGGGCTATACGCTCGCACAGGCCGACCTTCTGCGCCGCGCCATGGGTAAGAAGATCAAATCCGAAATGGATGCCCAGCGCGAAACCTTCATGAAAGGTGCGGCCGCCAATGGCATTGCCGAAGACATCGCCAAAGCCACCTTCGATGCTTGCGCCAAGTTTGCGGAATATGGTTTCAACAAATCGCATTCAGCACCCTATGCCTACATCAGCTATCAGACGGCCTATCTGAAGGCCAATTATCCCGTTGAGTTCTTGGCCGCTTCCATGACGTTGGATTTGGGCAACACTGACAAGCTGATGATCTTCAAGCGTGAGGCTGACCGCTTGGGTATCAAGGTTGTGCCGCCGTCAGTGAATGCAAGTGGCGTGGACTTCGCTGTGAAAGATAGCGCAATCCTCTATTCAATGGCGGCGTTGAAAAATGTCGGCGCCGGAGCCATTGAGCAGATTGTGAAGGCTCGGCAGGAAGGTGGGCCCTTTAAATCACTTTCTGATTTCTCACGCCGTGTGGATGCCAAGGCGCTGAATCGCCGCGCGTTGGAAAGCCTGGTGAAAGCCGGTGCCTTTGACGCGATGAACCCTAACCGCGCGCAGGTGCTGGATGGCATCGACTCAATCATCGGCATTGCCAACCGCACCGCAAGCGAAGCGGCCGCCGGGCAGAATGACATGTTTGGCGCGCTGACTTCCACCGGCGATGAACTTGTGCTGCCACGCCGCGAAGCCTGGCTGCCCATGGACAAGCTGGGCCATGAATTTGATGCTGTGGGCTTCTATCTTTCCGGCCACCCGCTGGATGAATATGCCAAGCCGCTCGCGCGATTGGGCGTCGAAAGCTGGGCCGCATTCCAGGAGAAGGTGCGGAGCAAGGGCGCAACGGCGGCAAAACTTGCGGGAACCATCACGCAAAAGCAGGAGCGGCGCTCCAAACAGGGCAACAAATTCGCTTTCGTGGGCTTCTCCGACCCCACTGGTCAGTTTGAAGCGATTGTGTTTTCTGACACGCTCAATCAACTGCGCGACATGTTGGAAGTGGGCAAGGCCGTGATAGCCCGCGTGGAAGCTGATGTGGATGGTGAAGACATCAAGCTGCGTCTGCAAGGTTTGGAAATGCTCGACCAGGCGGCGGCATCGGTGGTGCAGGGCATCCAGATTTTCGTGCGCGATTCAGCCCCCCTTGAATCGATATCGAAACGCCTTCAGCCAGGTGGCAAGGCGCCGGCGCGTCTCACACTGCTGCTGGAAAGCGGGCGCGAAGTGGAGCTAAGCTTGGGCTCACGTTTTGCCATCACGCCGCAAGTGAAGGGTGCCATCAAGGCCATTCACGGCGTGGTTGATGTGCAGGATTTGTAAATATTAGAGAGTGGAGGGGCCAGCAACGGGCGGCAGTTGCGCGCGGTCAAGTTGGCGCACGAATTCAATGCCAACGCCCTGTTCCAGATAGCGCACCACGCGGCCACGCATCTTGCCAAGCATGACATAGGTGCCGACGCTGGGCATAACTTCGGTCTTGATGGCAGCGCCCGAAACTGAAATGTCCAACACTTCGCAGTTATAAATGCGGCCGTCGGGCAGGGTGATTTGTGAAACTTTTTCAGTGGGCTCAAAGCGGGCGTGGCGGCGGCTGTCTTCGCCCTTGCCTTCGCCGCGCTCATGCAGCCATTGAATGCGTTGTTGCAGACGCTCGAGGCGCGGGCCCCTCAAAGTGAAATGAATGGCAAAACCGCCTGGCTTTGCTGGGCCGCTGATGGCTTCAATACGACCGACTTCTTCCAGATAGGCAACAATCGCCTGGCCTTCTGGCGGCACGCTGGTGGTGATGAAAGTGGCGCCATCCTTGGTGAGATCCATCACCTGGCAGGCATGTTCGCTCATGTCGGGCAGCATGAAACGGCCAAAGACAATGCCGAGCGGGTTTTCCGCTTGCTTGAAATCAACCTTTAGATTCTCAACACTGCTCACGTAAACCTCTGCCAGCCAAAATACTGCGACCGCCCGCGCGCAGAATACAGACCTGAATTCCCAAGTCCGCCATTAACACGCTGCACCGTAAAAATGGCGTTAACGAATTTCTGATCCGTGCGATTTTGAAGACTGGGCGAAGCAGGTCTGTAAGTTAGGCAAGCCCACCCTGAATGACGCGCAGGCGCGGCGGCGCAATATGGCCTACTTGCGCCATGAGTTTGTCGCCATTTTCATGCTCAGTCCAGATCATGCGGGCCGAAACCAGTTCGCGGCGCAGCAGCATGGTTCGCGCGGCATCTTCGACGCCAAAGCTGAAGAGGCCACCAAAAAGCATCGTCTGGCCCGTAGAATCATCCCACACTGGCAGGCCCACGAGCTCTGCCGCCTCGATGTGATTTGCTGTTGAAATCAAACGCATCCGCACCAGGCAAGGCTGCAGACGGCTTTGGGCGAGGTCAAATGTCTTGGTCACAACATCGCGCTCAAAACTGTCAAAGCCGGCCAGCGCATCTTTGCCCGTCATTGGCTGCTGCAGCAAGTCGCAAACTTTTGTGCCTGCGAGACGGTAGGTCCAGCGCTCGCTGACCGGTTTTTCGAGAATGGCAATGTTGGGCAGCAATGAAACCAGGCGCGACAGCTCTATTTCGCTGCGAGTCGGGCAGGGGCGCTCGGCACGCAGGCCTTCCCAATATCGGAACAACTGGCGGCTGGCCGGATGGAGAATCTCAATTGCGGCTTTCTCAATCTGATTGCGGTCATCGGCCTGCATGATTTATCCTTGTCTTTACAAGGGAAGGCACTGCGGCCTGTCCCATAATTGCACCTGTGGCCGAATGCGCTGCAGATGCCGTGCCACCAGGAGAGCCGAGCGATGACTAATCCGAAGGAATTTCGCGGCGGCGCACCATCGCGTGGCCAAACGCCGCCGATAATTCAACTTCCAGTTGTTGTTTGGGCGGTTTTAGGCGTTTTGCTGGCGGTGCAGGTGGTTTTGGCTCTGGGTGGCGAGGGCTGGGTGATGTGGACGAATTATCTGTTCGCCTTCATCCCTGCGCGATTCGGTCCTGATCCCTTCCCACAGGCGCCCGGTTCGGCCTGGTGGTCCATGTTCACCTACGGCTTGCTGCATGCAGACTGGATGCACCTCGGCACGAATGCCCTCTGGCTGGCGATTTTCTCCAAACCCGTTGAGGCGAGGCTTGGAGCAGGGCGCTATCTCGCACTGTTTACCATTTCGGTGATCGCAGGTGCTGTGGCTTCGCTCATCGTGCATTGGGGGCAGAACATCATCATGGTGGGTGCATCCGCAGGCGTATCGGGCGTTCTCGCGGCCGCCATACCGCTGATGCATGGGCGCTTTGATGCCATATCACTGCGCCCCGGCGACGGCCTGCGCCCTTTGCGCCCGATGGAAATTCTGCAAGACCGCCGGGCCCTGACTTTCACGCTGGTCTGGCTTGGCCTCACATTGATCACTGCTTCCAGCCAATACGTGAATGGGCAGGCCTTCGTTGAGCAGCGTGTTGTGGCCTGGGATGCCCATCTTGGCGGCTTCATCGCAGGCTTCATCGCCTTTTATCTTCTGGATGCGACCCGAGCGCGCAAACCAGTTCACACCTTGCATTAGGCGTGTTACGCTACGCGAAAACATCATGCCCACATGAGGAGGAAGCCATGTCAGTTGCCCAAATCCTGAAACAGAAGGGCCGCGATGTGATCACTGCCAGCCCCAATGACTCGGTCCAATCCGTGGCGGAAACGCTGGGCAAGAAGCGCATCGGCGCAGTGGTGGTTTCCAGCGGCAATGGCAAGATTGACGGCATCGTGAGTGAGCGCGATGTGGTGCGCGCCGTGGGCGAATTAGGCGGCGCTGCACTGGCCAAGCCCGTATCATCCATCATGACGGCCAATGTGAAGCACTGTTCGGATGATGACAGCGAAATGGAATTGATGGCCCTGATGACGCAACACCGCATCCGCCATCTGCCCGTTATGGCCAATGGCAAGCTGGCCGGCATGATTTCGATTGGCGATGTGGTGAAATTCCGCATTGAGCAGATCGAGCGCGATGCCGCAGATATGAAAGCCTACATCAGCGGCGCGACGTAGGAATCTCTCAAATCATCTCCAGCCCGTCACCGTTCACGCGGCGGTAAAAGCAGCTGCGCCGCCCAGTGTGGCACGCCTTGCCCTTGCCGTTGGCCTTCACGCGAATGAGCAGGCAATCCATGTCGCAATCGACGCGCAACTCCACAACGCTGAAAGTTTCCCCTGAGGTTTCACCCTTCATCCACAATTTCTGCCGCGAGCGGCTGTAGAAATGAATGAGGCCGGTTTCCTGGGTTTTTCGCAAAGCCTCGGCATTCATATGGGCAAACATCAGCACGGTGCCATCAGCGGCATCTTGCACAATGGCGCCAATTAGGCCAGCCGCATCAAAGCGCGGGGTGAAGATGAGGGAGTTGTCGAGGTCATGGCTCATGGGGCACCAAGTTCCGTCATCCCGGTGAGAGTGAGGGGGTTGCAGGCATTGTGGCCAATGGCTTAGGGGGATTGGAAAAAAGACGCAACGCCCTTACATTGGGGCCATGATCGACGAAATCTATAATCGCCAAATCCTTGGATTTGCCGCTGACATTCCGCATCTGGGCCGATTGCCTGCACCCGATGCCACGGCGGTGGCGCACTCGAAATTGTGCGGCTCCAAAGTGATCGTCGATCTCAAAATGCAAGGCGGCGTTGTGACGGATTTTGCCCATGATGTGAAAGCCTGCGCGCTGGGCCAGGCCTCCTCATCCATCATGGGCCGGCACGTGATTGGCTGCACCGCGCCGGAGCTGCGCGCCTTGCGCGAGCAGATGTATAAAATGCTGAAGGAAGAAGGCCCAGTACCCCAAGGCAAGTGGGCGGAATTGCAGGCGCTGACGCCCGTGCGTGATTACAAGGCGCGCCATGCTTCGACATTGCTGACCTTTGATGCAGTCGTTGATGCCGTGAACCAGATTGAGGCCAAACATGAACAACCCGTCCAAATCGCCGAGCTTCATTAACGCGACCGACGCCCCAGCACGCACGGGCTCGCGCTATCCGGCACCGCATGATGGGCCCTGCAAGAACCGCACGAAATACATTCTGGGGGATGTGTTTGGGCTGGATCAGTTTGGCGTGAACCTCGTCACCATGCCGCCCGGCGAATGGTCCAGCCAGCGTCACTGGCATGAGAAGGAAGACGAATTCGTTTTCGTCGTATCAGGCGAATTGGTGCTGAGCGACGATGCGGGCGATCATGTGTTGAAGCCCGGCATGTGCGCGGGTTTCAAGGCCGGCAATGGTAACGGCCATTGCCTGAAGAATCTCACAGACAAGCCAGCGCAATATTTGGAAATGGGCACACGGGCGCCACACGAGGTGGCGTGGTATTCCGACATCGACCTCAAAGTGGAAATCAAGGACCGCAAGGCCAATTACACCCGCAAGGATGGCTCTGCGTTCTGATAGCTGGCGCGGATCACGATGCCAACGCCGACCACGCCAATCAGGCCAAGGCCAATCACCCAGAAAAAGCTGAGGCCGAAATGGATCATGGCAGCCCCTGCAAGGCTGGCAGTCGCCGTGCCTAAATCCCAGCCGCCTTCACCGCTGACATGAAAGCGCAGCGCGTCACCTGAGGCCTTCGCCAGGTTATAGATTCGGGCATTGTATGCGGCGTTGTAAACAGGGCCAGCAATGGCTCCAACCGCAAGTGCCACCAGCGCCAGCCACGGCCTATCAAAGGCAACCGCTTTCAGCATCAGTGCAAGGGTGATACCGCCCAGACCGATCACGGCACTACGCTTGGGATGGCCCGCGTCAATCAACTTGCCCAGCAACAGTGCCATGGCAGCACCACATAGTGCCGCACCCGCTTGTGCCAAGCCGTAAGTTTGAAACTTCTCCCCCAAGGTGATGAATAGCGCCAGGGACCACGCAAAGGCATTGGAGGAAGACGATATGCCATCGCTGAAATAGGCCCATGTGGCCGTGCGCGCGGCGACTGGGTCAAGGCGGGAATGCACCGCCGCCGGCATCCTTGGCAGATACAGCAATGGCAGAGTGGCCAGCGCTTGCACCAATCCGGCAAAGAGAAACGCGGCCTGCGGCCCGGCAAAGGTGAGAGCAAGGCCACCCACCAGAGGGCCCGCCACGCTCGTCAATGCATAGAGAAGCTGGATGGCGCTCGCCTGTGCGCCGCGCACTTCGGTATCGCCGAGGCTGGCCATGGCAGCATGAAAGCAGGTCCAATAAAATGCTTCGCCAAAAGCCGCGACTACCAAATAGAGCGCCAGGCGCCAATCCGCTGTCTCTACAAAAGCGAGCGCCAGATAACTCCCCGCGACGATCACCGTGCCCAGTATCAGCCCGGCACGGATTCCGAATGCCTTGGCGAATGGCACCACCAACTGGCGCATGGTGAGCCGCAAGATCAGCAGCCCTGACAACGTGGCCAGAACCGCAGCCACCGAAAATCCGGCATGCAGGAAGTATACGAAGGCAAAGGCATTGCCAGCGTTTTCGGCAAAGCCTTGCAGGGCAGAATGGGCGTAGAGCCGGTTGATGGCGCGATTGCTGAAGTAGACCATCGCTGCCTGATAGGCGACCTCGGTGGCACGCTGGAACAGCCAGATTCAAAGATTTTCCCGCTGTTGCAGATTGGCTTGACAGGGCAGGGGCCAGCCTCTATTCCGCCCCAACATCAATATGCGGATGTAGCTCAGTTGGTTAGAGCGTCGGCCTGTCACGCCGAAGGTCGCGGGTTCGAGCCCCGTCATTCGCGCCATTTTTCAAATAGTGTATGGAATGATTAAGGGCTCCTTGTGCGGAGGCCTGCTGATGTTTTAATTCCTTTAGGCTCGCTCTCGAACGCTTACTGCGCAAGCAGTTGGTTGATCGCCGTCATCAAGCCCAGTTCAGGATTTCCAGCGCATTTTTCGCCAATGGCTTTGCCAATTGATTCCATGGCAGACAGGTCAATTGTCGTATCGCCAGCTTTTCCACCATAATATCCGTGTAACCAGATCATGAGGTAGGATGCTTCTTCCTTGGTCATCGTGCCCAATTCGGAGCATTTGACGGTTGAAACATCAATCGTTTCGGCCTTTGCAGCAACCGCTCCCATCATCACAAAAACCGCAAAAGCGGCAAAAAACTTCTTCATCTTCAGTCTCCTCCACGTTTCTCTGCCCCTGCCTCAGACAGCTAAACAGAGATTAACCTGCTTCGCCACCGTAATCGATGGAAAGCAATGGAGAAACTCGGTCAAACTCACATTCTGAGGCACTCGCTATGCAACCTTGTGCTTGCTTCAAATGCTGCGCTGCGCTAACTCCGCGAGTGAAATTGAGGGGCGCTCACGCCGGCGCTTTTGGGGCATGACCGAACTACTTTACGCCTATTTGCCGATCGTGATCTTCATGGGCCTGGCCGCCGTGATTGCATTGGCCCTGATGATCGCCCCGCTGGTGATCGCCTTCAAGGCGCCGGACCCGGAAAAGCTCTCGGCTTATGAATGTGGTTTTGAAGCCTTTGACGACGCGCGCATGAAATTTGATGTGCGCTTTTATCTCGTCTCCATTCTCTTCATTATTTTCGATCTCGAAGTGGCCTTCCTTTTCCCTTGGGCAATTTCGCTGGGCAAGATTGGCGTCTATGGTTTCTGGTCGATGATGGTTTTCCTCGCGGTGCTCACCGTGGGCTTTGTCTATGAGTGGCGGAAAGGTGCTCTCGAATGGGATTGATCGAACAGGCCACACCGGCCCAGCGCGCTTTCTTCACCGATGTGAACAACGAGCTGGCCGACAAGGGCTTCCTTGTCACATCAACCGACGAACTCATCACATGGGCGCGCACTGGCTCGCTGATGTGGATGACCTTTGGCCTCGCCTGTTGTGCTGTTGAAATGATGCACACCTCGATGCCGCGCTATGACGTCGAAAGATTCGGTTTCGCACCCCGTGCTTCGCCCCGCCAGTCAGACGTGATGATCGTGGCCGGCACGCTCACCAACAAAATGGCCCCGGCGCTGCGCAAAGTTTATGACCAGATGCCAGAGCCGCGTTATGTGATCTCCATGGGTTCCTGCGCCAATGGCGGCGGCTATTATCATTATTCTTATTCAGTGGTGCGCGGCTGTGACCGTATCGTGCCGGTTGATATTTACATCCCCGGTTGCCCACCCACGGCAGAGGCGCTGCTCTACGGCATTCTGATGCTGCAGAAGAAGATCCGCCGCACTGGCACGATTGAGCGGTGAACGCGATGGCTTTCGATTATTCGGCTCTACAATCCGCACTCCAAATCAAGTTGGGCACCAAATTGTCCGGCAGCGAAATCGCATTCGGTGAACTCACACTGCATGTTGAGCCAGCGAACATTCTGGATATTCTTTCATACTTGAAATCAGATGCTGATTGCCGTTTTGTGTCATTCATCGACATCTGCGGCGCGGATTACCCCGAGCGTGAGAAGCGCTTCGATGTGGTTTATCATCTGCTCAGCCCCTACAAAAATTCGCGCGTGCGCGTGAAAGTGCAAACTGATGAGGCGGGCGAAGTGCCCAGCGCAATTCCAGTGTTTCCCGCCGCTGACTGGTTTGAGCGTGAAGTCTATGATCTCTATGGCGTAATCTTCACGGGCCATCCTGATCTGCGTCGCATCTTGACGGATTACGGCTTCAGCGGACATCCGCTGCGCAAAGATTTTCCTGTCACCGGCCATGTCGAAGTGCGTTACGATGATGAGAAAAAGCGCGTGGTCTATGAGCCCGTGAAGCTTGTGCAGGAAATGCGCCAGTTTGATTATCTCTCGCCGTGGGAAGGCGCTGAATATGTGCTGCCCGGCGATGAAAAGGCGAAGCAATGACCGAACAAACCCTTCGCAACTTTACCATCAACTTCGGCCCACAGCATCCCGCCGCTCACGGTGTGCTTCGCATGGTGCTGGAATTGGACGGCGAACTCGTTACTCGCGTTGACCCGCACATCGGCCTTCTGCATCGCGGCACGGAAAAGTTGATCGAGCAGAAAACCTATTTGCAAGCCGTGCCTTATTTCGATCGCCTCGACTATGTGGCGCCGATGAACCAGGAACACGCCTACGCGCTTGCTGTTGAAAAATTGCTTGGGATTTCAGTGCCTAAGCGCGGTCAGCTCATCCGGGTTCTTTACTCTGAGATCGGCCGCTTGCTGTCGCACCTGCTCAACGTCACCACACAAGCGATGGACGTGGGTGCACTCACCCCGCCGCTCTGGGGCTTTGAAGAGCGCGAAAAGCTGATGGTGTTCTATGAGCGTGCGAGCGGCAGCCGCATGCACGCGGCCTATGTCCGCCCCGGTGGCGTGCACCAGGACCTGCCGCAAAAGCTGGTGGATGACATTGGCCATTTCTGCGACACGCATCCCAAATTTTTGGATGATATCGAAGGCTTGCTCACCGAGAACCGCATCTTCAAGCAGCGCAATGTTGATATTGGCATTGTCTCGCTTGAAGACGCTTTTGCCAATGGCTTCTCTGGCGTGATGGTGCGTGGCTCAGGTGCGGCCTGGGACCTTCGCAAGAGTCAGCCCTATGAATGCTATGCTGAAATGGATTTTGACATTCCAATTGGCAAGAATGGCGACAATTATGACCGTTACCTCATCCGCATGCAGGAAATGCGCGAGAGCGTGAAGATCATGAAGCAATGCGTGGCGATGCTTTCCAGCAGCGCCGGGGCAGGGCCGATTTCTTCTGATGATGGCAAGGTGGTGCCGCCCAAGCGCCCGGAGATGAAGCGCTCGATGGAATCCCTGATCCATCACTTCAAGCTCTACACCGAGGGTTACAAGGTTCCCGCTGGCGAAGTTTACGCCGCGGTAGAAGCGCCCAAGGGCGAATTCGGCGTCTATCTGGTGAGTGATGGCACCAACAAGCCATACCGCTGCCGCCTGCGCGCCCCTGGCTTTGCCCATTTGCAAGCCATGGATTTCATGTGCCGCGGCCACCAGCTAGCAGACGTTTCGGCCGTGCTGGGTTCGCTTGATATTGTGTTTGGTGAGGTGGATCGGTGAGCGTCCGTCGTCTAGACCTTGTTCAGCCCGCGAGTTTTTCTTTCTCGCCTGAAAACATCAGCCGCGCCAAGCGCGCCATTGCGAAATTTCCGCAGGGCAAGCAGGCTTCGGCAGTGATCCAGCTTTTGTGGTTTGCGCAGGAGCAGGAGGGCTGGGTGTCGCGCCCTGTCATCGAGACTGTCGCCAAGATGCTCGACATGGCCGACATTCGCGTGCTGGAAGTGGCGACGTTCTACACCATGTTCCAGCTCTCACCCGTGGGCCGCAAGGCTCATATCCAGGTGTGCGGAACGACACCTTGCATGCTGCGCGGTGCTGAAGACTTGATCGAAGTCTGCAAGCGCAAGATTCACCCCGAGCCGCATCACTTGAACGCCGATGGTTCGCTCTCATGGGAAGAGGTGGAATGCCTCGGCTCTTGCGTCAACGCGCCGATGATCCAGGTCGTCAAAGACACCTATGAAGATCTTGATGCCGCCAAACTGGAAAAGATCATTGATGATTTTGCCGCTGGCCGCGATGTGAAGCCTGGCCCGCAGAATGGCCGCCATTTCTCCATGGCGATCACGGGTGCCACTACGCTGACCGACAAAACGCTTTACAACAAGCAGCGCACTTTCACCCGCGTGGAAGCGCCGCCGCCTCCAGCGCCACCTCCGGCAGCGCCTGCTGCAGCTCCGGCTGCTCCTGCGGCACCCGTTGCTGCTCCGGCACCTGTCGCGGCTGCACCTGCGCCAGTGGCTCCGGCCCCGGCCGCTGCGCCCGTGGTCACCCGCGTGACCAAGGTGGCCGATGCGCCTGCTGCAAAAAAAGCATCTGCAAAGAAAGCCGCCGAACCAACGAAACCTGCTGGCCCTGAACTGCTCAAAAAGCCGCGCGGCAAGGCCGATGACTTGAAACTCATATGGGGCGTTGGGCCGGCGTTCGAGAAGTTGCTCAACAAGGTGGGTGTGTGGCACTTTGACCAAGTGGCCTCGTGGAGTGCCGCCGACATCAAGCATGTAGATGCACTGCTCAAAGGTTTCCATGGCCGCATCGCGCGCGATGAATGGGTGAAGCAAGCCAAGAAGCTGGCCACAGGCTGGCGGCCGGAAAGCTCAGTCGGCGATAAGCCATCAGATTCAAAGAAGGCGAAGAAATAAACCATGCTCGCTGACAAAGACCGCATTTTCACCAACCTCTACGGCCTGCATGATTGGGGCCTGGAAGGCGCCAAGCAGCGCGGCTGTTGGGTGGACACAAAATCCTTCATCGACAAAGGCAGGGACTGGATCGTCAATGAAGTCAAGGCCTCAGGCTTGCGTGGCCGCGGCGGCGCAGGTTTCCCGACGGGCTTGAAGTGGAGCTTCATGCCGAAGGTGGTGGGCGAGCGCCCGCATTATCTTGTGGTGAATGCCGACGAATCCGAACCCGGCACCTGCAAGGACCGCGAGATCATGCGCCATGATCCGCATCTGTTGGTCGAAGGTTGTTTGCTGGCGGGTGCCGCCATGGCCTGCTCAGCGGCCTATATCTATGTTCGCGGCGAATATATTCGTGAGCGTGAGCGGCTTCAGGCCGCTATTGACCAGGCGTATGAAGCCCGCCTGATCGGCAAGAACAACATCCATGGCTATGACATGGATATCTATGTGGCCCATGGCGCTGGCGCTTACATCTGTGGTGAAGAAACCGCGATGCTCGAAAGCCTTGAAGGCAAGAAAGGCCAGCCGCGCATGAAGCCGCCATTTCCGGCGAACGTTGGCCTTTACGGCGCGCCCACCACCGTGAACAATGTTGAATCCATTGCAGTGGCTGGCACGATTTTGCGCCGTGGCGCCACCTGGTTCAATTCCATCGGCCGCCCCAACAATGTGGGCACCAAGTTATTCTGCATTTCGGGCCATGTGAATACGCCCTGCAATGTTGAAGAAGAACTGGGCATCACCTTCCGCGAGTTGATCGACAAGCATTGCGGCGGCATACGTGGCGGCTGGGATAATCTGCTGGCGGTTATACCCGGCGGCTCGTCGGTTCGCATGGTTCCGGCCGCGCAAATCATCGACACGCCAATGGATTTTGATTCACTTTCCAAACTGCGTTCGGGCCTCGGCACGGCTGCTGTTATAGTGATGGACAAATCCACCGATCTCATCAAGGCCATTGCGCGCCTCTCGAAGTTCTACATGCACGAGTCCTGCGGCCAATGCACGCCTTGCCGCGAGGGCACGGGCTGGATGTGGCGCGTGATGACCCGCATGGTGGAGGGCCGCGCCGAAAAACGCGAGATCGATATGCTGCTCGACGTGACGAAGCAGATCGAAGGGCACACCATTTGCGCATTGGGTGATGCTGCCGCCTGGCCCATCCAGGGCCTCATCACCCATTTCCGCCCGCTCATCGAAGAGCGCATTGACCAATACACCTATCGTTCCACCAAGGATGGCGCGGTGCGCCACGCCGCAGAATAAAGGAGAGAAGTTATGAATGAACATTCTGAACTGCCCTTTATGAACACCAAGGACGTGGCTGGCATGCCGCCCTACATGATGTTTGCCATGTGGCCTTGGATGATGGCGGGCTACATGATGGCCAACGCCATGAGCTTCTGGTCACTGGCCGCACGCGGCAACATGGCTGGAAACTGGGCGCTGGCCGACAGCCTGGACAACACCGACGATGCCCCCGCAGAAGAGCTGCTGCAGCATGAGCATCTGCATCCGCAGAAGTTCAAAGGCAAGCACTGAACATGCATCTCGCTGAGCTCAATATTGGCAAGTTCAAATATCCAACGTCTGACCCACGCATGGCAGGCTTCATGGATAATTTGGACCGTGTGAATGCCTTGGCGGAGCGCAGCGAGGGCTTTGTCTGGCGCCTGAAAGGCGACAACAACAACGCCACAGACTTCCGTGTGGGCGATGACATGGCGGTGAATCTTTCCGTGTGGACGGATGCAAAAGCCCTTGAGAACTATGTGTTCAATACGGTTCATGTGCAGTTCTACCGCAATAAGGAAAAATGGTTCGGCTTGATGGAAAAGCCGCACATGGTGTTCTGGCACGTGGCCGAGGGCCACCAGCCCACGCTCGAAGAAGCTTGGGCGCGGCTGCAGGATTATGAGAAAAGCGGCCCCTCCGAACGCGCGTTTGGTTGGGCTGAAGTGATGGATGTGGAGCGTATGCGCTCCTTGAGGTGTGCATAATGCCGAAGCTGAAAATAGATGGGCAGGAAATTGAAGTCGAAAACGGACTGACGCTGTTGCAGGCATGTGAGCTTGCCGGCAAGGAGGTACCGCGCTTCTGCTATCACGAACGCCTTTCTGTGGCCGGCAATTGCCGTATGTGTTTGGTTGAAGTGAAAGGCGGCCCCCCCAAGCCCCAGGCCTCTTGTGCGCTGTCTGTCAACGATCTGCGCCCCGGCCCCAATGGTGAGCCGCCCGAAGTGTTCACCAACACACCCATGGTGAAGAAGGCGCGCGAGGGCGTGATGGAATTCCTGCTCATCAACCACCCGCTGGATTGCCCGATCTGCGATCAGGGTGGCGAGTGCGATTTGCAAGACCAAGCCATGGCCTATGGCATTGACTCCAGCCGTTTCAATGAAAACAAACGTGCCGTTGAAGACAAGAACCTTGGGCCGCTGGTGAAAACCGAAATGACGCGCTGCATCCAGTGCACGCGCTGTGTGCGCTTCACCACGGAAGTGGCGGGCGTGAATGAGATGGGCGCAACGGGCCGTGGCGAAGATATGGAGATCACCACCTATCTCGGCCAGGCGATTTCTTCCGAATTGCAGGGCAATGTGATTGATCTGTGCCCCGTCGGCGCGCTCACTTCGAAGCCCTATGAATTCAAGGCAAGGCCCTGGGAACTCCGTAAAACCGATACCATCGACGTGATGGACGCCGTGGGCTCCAACATCCGTGTGGATGCGCGTGGCCGCGAAGTGCTGCGCATTCTGCCGCGCACCCATGAAGACGTGAACGAAGAATGGATTTCCGACAAGACGCGCTTTGTTTGGGATGGCTTACGCACGCAGCGCCTCGATCAGCCCTACGTGCGCGATCTCGGCAAGCTGCGCCCCGCCTCTTGGGATGAGGCGCTGAACCGCGCCGCTTCCAAGCTGAAGGCGGCAGACAAGAGCAAGATCGGTATTCTGTTAGGCGATCTCATTGCAACCGAGGAGGCCTTTGCGCTGAAAGAACTCGCGCTGAAAATGAGCGTTGCCAATATTGATTGCCGACAGGATGGCTCGCCACTAGGTGAACACGGTGGCCGCGCGGGCTATCTGTTCAATTCCACTATTGCTGGCATTGAAGAAGCTGACGCCATCATGCTGATCGGCTGCAACCCGCGCCTTGAAGCGCCGGTGCTCAATGCCCGCATCCGCAAGCGCCTGAACAAGGGCGGCTGCATCATCGGCGTGATCGGCGATCAGGCTGACTTCACTTATAAGTACCACTATATGGGCGCAGGCCCCGAGAGCCTTGAAGAACTTGCGGCCCACCCGGCTGCCAAGGCTCAGAAGCCGCTGTTCATCGTCGGGCAGGGTGCCCTTGGCCGCGCCGATGGCGCCGCTGTTCTGGCGCTGGCCTATAAGGCTGCCGTGGGAACTGGCGTCATCAAGGATGGCTGGAACGGTTTCAATATTCTGCACACCGCCGCAGGACGCGTGGGCGCGCTTGATGTTTGCGCGTTGCCGGGCGAAGGCGGCAAAAACACCCGTGAGATGCTGAAGGGCGATCTTGATGTGGCGCTGCTCGCTGGCGTTGATGAGATTGACATGGCCAAGCTGGGCAAGGCCTTTGTGATCTACGTCGGCAGCCATGGTGACGCAGGTGCCGCCCGCGCCGATGTTGTGTTGCCCGGTGCGGCCTACACCGAAAAATCCGCCACCTATGTCAATACAGAGGGCCGCCCGCAAATGGCCAACCGCGCCGCTTTCCCGCCGGGAGACGCGCGCGAGGATTGGGCCATTATCGTGAGCCTCGCCAAGCAGGCAGGCGTTGACTTGGGCTTTGCCAACATGAGCGATTTGCGTGCCGCAATGTACAAGATTGCCCCGCATCTCGCTCACATCGGCACGGTGGCCAAAGCCGATGCCGCTGGCCTGACTGAGTTGGAGCAGGGAGCAGGCAAACTGGGCAAGGAGGCTTTCACCTCGCCCATAAAGGATTTCTATTTCACCAACCCGATTGCGCGTGCTTCACGCATCATGGCCGAATGCTCGGCCCTGAAAAACGGCCAAGGCCTGAAGGCGGCGGAGTAATTGATGAGCGAACTTCTCCTCACCCTTGGCCTGATTCTTCTGGAGAGCCTCGGCCTTCTGGTTGGCGTGCTGATCGTTGTGGCCTATCTCATTCTGGTGGACCGCAAGGTATGGGCGGCTGTGCAAATGCGCCGCGGGCCCAATGTCGTCGGCCCCTGGGGCCTGCTACAATCTTTCGCCGATTTGCTGAAGTTCGTCTTCAAGGAACAGATCATTCCAGACGGCGCAAACAAGGGCGTGTTCTTGATCGCCCCGCTTGTGACATCCGTCTTGGCGCTTTCGGCCTGGGCCGTTGTGCCAATCGCTGAAGGCTGGAACATTGCCAACATCAATGTTGGCGTTCTCTTCCTCTTCGCGCTCTCTTCGCTGGGTGTTTACGGCGTGATCATGGGCGGCTGGGCGTCCAATTCAAAGTATCCCTTCCTCTCGGCGCTGCGGTCTGCAGCGCAAATGGTGTCTTATGAAGTCTCCATCGGTTTCGTGATCGTCACTGTTCTGCTCTGCGCCGGTTCGCTGAACCTAACCGACATTGTGCACGCGCAGAACCATGGCCTAGGCACCAAGATCGGCCTGCCATCATCTTTCCTCGATTGGTATTGGCTGCCGCTGTTTCCGATGTTTGTGATCTTCTTCATTTCGGCGCTGGCTGAAACGAATCGTCCACCATTTGATCTTGTCGAAGCGGAATCGGAACTCGTTGCCGGCTTCATGGTGGAATATTCCGCCACCGGCTACCTGCTATTCATGCTGGGTGAATATGTGGCGATCACCACCATGTGCGCCATGACGGCCACGTTATTCCTAGGCGGCTGGTCGCCCATTATCAATGTGGCCCCCTTCATCTGGATCCCCGGTGTGTTGTGGTTCCTGGCCAAGGTGCTGCTGGTCTTCTTCGGTTTTGCCATGGTGAAGGCCATCGTGCCGCGTTATCGCTATGACCAGCTGATGCGCCTGGGCTGGAAGGTGTTCCTGCCAATCTCACTGGCCTGGGTGGCGATCACCGCAGGCGTCCTCGTAACAATGGGATGGTTGCCATCATGAGCATGTCTCTCACCGGCGCTGGCCGCCAGCTTTTCCTCAAGGAATTCGTGCAGGCGTTTTTCCTCGCCATGCGTTATTTCTTCGCGCCCAAAGTGACGCTGAATTACCCGCATGAAAAAGGCGTTCTAAGCCCACGTTTCCGCGGTGAACACGCCTTGCGCCGCTACCCCAATGGTGAAGAGCGCTGCATCGCCTGCAAGCTCTGCGAGGCCATTTGCCCCGCACAGGCTATCACCATCGAAGCAGGCCCGCGCCGCAATGACGGTACGCGCCGCACCACGCGCTATGACATTGACATGACCAAGTGCATCTATTGTGGCTTCTGCCAAGAAGCCTGCCCTGTGGATGCCATCGTTGAAGGCCCCAACTTCGAATTCGCCGCCGAAACCCGCGAAGAGCTGATGTTCAACAAGGAAAAGCTGTTGGACAATGGCGACCGTTGGGAACGTGAAATCGCCCGCAACCTTGCGCTCGACGCGCCCTATAGGTGATAAGCCCATGATTGCGACAACCGTTTTCTTTTACCTCTTCGCGCTGATGGCGATTGCCTCGGCGCTGCTGGTGATCACGGCGAAAAACCCGGTTCACTCCGTTCTGTTTCTCATTCTCTGCTTCTTTAATGCGGCAGGTTTGTTCGTGCTCATGGGCGCTGAATTCTTGGCGATGATGCTGGTGGTGGTCTACGTCGGCGCCGTGGCCGTGCTCTTCCTCTTCGTGGTGATGATGCTCGATGTGGATTTCACCGAGCTGCGCTCTGGTATGCTGAACTATTTACCGGTGGGCGGCACCATTGGCCTCATCCTGCTGGCCGAACTCGTGCTGCTCTTCACCACATGGAATGTGCCAGCGGATTTGAAAGCGCAGGCCGCAAGTCCTGAGGGTGTTTCCAACACTAAAGCGCTGGGCGAAGTAATTTACACGCAATATATCTTCTTCTTCCAGACAGCAGGCCTCATCCTGCTGG
This sequence comes from Aestuariivirga sp., assembly GCA_031424315.1. Classification (GTDB taxonomy): domain Bacteria; phylum Pseudomonadota; class Alphaproteobacteria; order Rhizobiales; family Aestuariivirgaceae; genus Aestuariivirga. Next base: position 581 of record JANPHF010000039.1, on the reverse strand, counting down.
TGGCCATGATCGGCGCGATTGTGCTCACACTGCATCACCGCACCGGCATCAAGCGTCAGGTGATCGCAGATCAGGTTGCACGTGGGCCAGCTACGGCTGTTGAAATCAAAAAAGTTCAATCGGGGCAGGGCATCTGATGATCGGTCTCACACACTACCTCACCGTTGCGGCCATCCTCTTCACCATTGGCGTGTTCGGTATCTTCCTCAACCGCAAGAACGTCATCATCATCATGATGTCGGTGGAACTCATTCTCCTCGCGGTGAATATCAATCTCGTGGCTTTCTCCACTTCGCTGCATGACCTTACGGGCCAGGTGTTTGCGCTGCTCGTGCTCACCGTTGCGGCGGGCGAGGCTGCGATTGGCCTTGCCATTCTGGTCACCTATTTCCGCAACCGCGGCTCCATCGCGGTTGAAGACGTTAACTTGATGAAGGGCTGATGATGGTTCAGGCAATTCTCTTTCTGCCCCTGATCGGCGCGCTCATCGCCGGCCTGTTCGGCACCAAGGCTTTCAGGCAGCTCGGCACCGATGCTGAAGTTTATGCCGATCACGCCCACGCCGCGCATGACGATCATGG
>JANPHF010000038.1:0-71496 GCA_031424315.1 Aestuariivirga sp. | reverse complement strand
GCGGCATAGGCAAAGAAGGCGGTGTTGCCATTCTGGGTGACGCTGACGGGGCGATTCTCCAGATCATAGGCGATGCTGCGCGCAGGGATGGGGCCTGCTGAACCATCCGGGTCATAGCCCGTGATATTGCCATTGGCGTCGTAGGTGATGAAGGGTCATGTAAGCAGCACTCAAACTGGCACTTCCAACAATCCGGCATTGAAGAACAGGCCACGGATCAACGGTCTAACATCGTCAGGAATAAGCCAAACCGCCACTTTCGAATTGATTTCCACCAACTCGCCGCGTTTCTTGCTCCGAATCCAGGAAGCCAGCGTCTGACCAAAGACTTGCCGTGTCAGGTGTCCGGGGTTGAGAACATTGAGTTCGAAGATGTCAATGAGGCGGTCGAATGGCTTATTGATGTTGTTGCCTATCAGATATTGGCCGAGTTCACCTGCCCGCCGATTGTCATCCGGCGACATTGTGTTGGTGCCAGCTCCACCGAGAAAAAAAGTCGCTGCCGACGATGGAGACTTCACATGTGAAATTCCATATTGGGGCGTGATGCTGCGGCAAAGCATTTCAATATGCCCCAGTGCGCTCGACGGGGACAGAACCTCAGGCGAATGCGCGAGCTGAAATAGTTTTAGAAAATTTGTGACCGATAACGTCATATCCGTTTCAAGGTTGAGAAAATTGCCTTCTATGGGGCGGCAGAACTCGAAACCAGTAAATGGAGGCGCTTCACGGATGATCAGCTCCGGTCTTTTGTTCTTTCGAACTGTGCACATCTTGCGTTTGTCATTTTCGATTTCAAATTCGAGCTTGATAGGATCAATTTTCGTGTCCACCAATAGTTCGATAAGGAACTCACGATGGCCTGAAAAATCAAAGTCTTCCGGCCAATTGTATAAGGCCATGGCGCGCAGTGACGGATCCATGTTCAAGGTCTAAACCATCCGCGTTCCGAAACCACCGGCAAATGAAAACCCAAGTAAAACCAGATATTGATCTTTGCCAGCGGTGTACGGGTTGCTTTGTTCATTGACTTGTCTAACCTAAGAGGTTGACATAACAGGCGGACAGCGATTGATTCAAAGTTCAACTATCTTCTTCCACATCAACATCCTCCTCCTTGCCAGTTGCCACAGCTCTTACCGGCTCCACTCCAACTGCCGCTTCTAGAACTGCCACTTACTTTGGCCGCTGTCGCATCTAGTCTAAAATCAACTTTCTTTCCGGTTCGGGCGGAGAGATTTGTTGCCATCATACGCAATTTCATAAGTTGGCTTGCTTCAGTTTGGCTGGGCGAAGCCACTTCAATCAATGTGTATCCGCCGTTCTTCCATTTGACAACGGCATCCGGCAATTTGTTGATGTCGGCTCCCTTGAAAATCGTTCTTACAGAGGTATTATAAAACACCTTTTCAACATTTTCCACGCCACCTGTACGTATTAAATTCCGAACCATATTTTCTGATCTCGCAGCATGCTCAGCGCCAAAAGCTCCACGAGTCAATTGGGGAGTTCCAATTTTCATGACCTTTGAAAAGGCCTGCTCAAACTTGCTAATCGATGGTGCAGCCCTTTCTATCTTTGTGCCAGCTACGATAGCAGTCGCTACCTCTTTCAATGCAGGGGAAATGACCGTTGAACCAGGCAACTCGACTCCGTCCAATCCTTGAGACAATTGTGAAAGAGTTTCAAAAGTGTCTGACCAATCCTGGACGACCTGCTGCGCAGCTTTTTGTGCCTCCTCGTCCGTTTGGCCTAAGAAAGGCCATGCAACTTGGTGCCCATTCGGATCACTCAGGTTGATGGGATCATTCCCTGAGTAGGCATAGCGGTTGGTGCCCACGCCTGCTTCCCACGGATCAAACGTGTCAGCGGAGATGAACCTTCCTAGGACGGGGTCGTAATAGCGGGCCTGCAGATATTGCAGCCCGGTCTCGGCGTCGTAGCGCTGGTTGATATAGGCCTTGCCGTTGAGGACTTGGGAGCCATTGCTGGTGAGCGGCGCGCCGAAGGGGCCATTGTCGGCGCGGATGGTGGCCGGCCCTGCCGCCATGAAGCTCACCAGCCGGTTGGAGGAGAGATGATCCTTGTGGCCCCAGGAGGTGACCGCCCCCTCGCGCTTGGCATCTTGGGTGAGCCAGGAGGTGACAAGGCCCGTGGGATTGGCCACGTTGACCAGAATGTCGGCATCGGCGGAGAGGTAATAGTCATTTTGCGCCGTTGCCCCCGCCCCGCTCAGCTTGGCAGCGCGGGAGCTGTCTGCAGCGTAGGTGAAGAAGGCGGTGTTGCCATTCTGGGTGACGCTGACCGGGCGGTTCTCCAGATCATAGGCGATGCTGCGCGAAGGGATGGGTCCTGCTGAACCATCCGGGTCATAGCCCGTGATATTGCCATTGGCGTCGTAAGCGACAGCCGCCCCACAGATGCTGCTGGGGCCGTGCGGGGGCCGGAGGGCACACCTTGCGCGGGATAGACCAGATTGGGCGCCGTGGCCGAGCCTGCACACAGCGCCGAGTTATAAGTCATGTTGTCGGCGGCGACGTAGGCAAAGCTCCTTTCATCTCGCATACCGTTCTAATAGTCGACGGAGATCAACCAATTTAGCGCGTCATAGGAGGCGCGGTAGTTGTAACAATCTGCTCACCTTAATGACCAACAAGTCGATATCCATGCTTTTCCATTGCCAGGGCTTCTCTCCCAATGTAGTCGCCCTTGCGCTTTTCAATACAAATCTTCCTGACTATCTTGAAAAGATCCGCGGCCCATTTCACAAATTCCGATGGCTTTTCAAATTTGCTAAAATCATCGTCGACAAAGCCCACGATATAGTAGAGTCGACCGCGAGATATCCTTTCGTTTGTGGTCATGCAGCGCGAGAACTCAACCGCAGAGCTTCTGACGATATCGACGAAATAACCCAATTCTGGATTGGGTCGTCGTAGAACTACGTCGCGGGCATCAGGATATTGAAACAACATTGGGTCTTGTTGGCCAGATTCCCATCGCGCAAAGCGTGAGACAGATTGAACTGGAATTTCGGCACTCTCGAACGGTGGGCCAGCAGCATATACGCAACCAGTCGCGTCAAGGCGGCGAGCAAGCTCCTCTTGATCACCATTTGACAAGTAGAAGTTAATTTGTCTGCCCATCACAAATTTACCTGCAGTTTTCCCAATTGCAACCTGCACTCGCTGTTGTTGATTTGGTTTCGTTGCTCGAGCGGTTCTCGGCACTATTTTTACCGTGAAACTCAACCTCATTTCTAGTTGTTTCAATATCGGTGATCGCCCTTCGTTCGCGCGCAATCGGGATACCTGATTTAGTTGTCAAGCCAACTTGATGATATCTGACAATTTGACCTGTCCTGCCATCAATCTCAACCACATCTGCAAAACGAGTCCTTTTTTCACCGTTGACAACATCAACTTTAGCTTCGGTTCTTGCTTTATTCCCTCGACCTTCTATTTCTTTGATCACTTCTTCGACACGTCTACGAGTCAGGGGATCACCCAATTTGCCGTAAGGGTTTGGCACATTTCTTTCCATCTTTGACACATTGCCAATCAGTCGGAAATCAGCACCGAGTCCTGCAAAACCAACCCCCACCATTTCACAACTGCCAGGGCAGGATTGTTCCAAGGCCATTCCAAATGTTCCAATGGGTTCTGCAGCGGCTCCAATTGCGGTTCCAATATCGCCTGCGGTGTTGAGAAATGCGTTCCCCCAACTCGAGAACCCATTGATAATTCTATCGGTCATCGGATTGAAATCTGGAGACGACGGAATTGGGCCGGGAATCATATAGCCCAAGTCCGTATGCCCATTTGGATCGCTGCCATTGATTGGATCATTGAACCTGTAGGCATAACGATTGGTTCCAACACCCGGATCAGTCGGATCAAACGTGTCGGGCTGCAGGAAGATCGATACCACTGGATCACGATACCGCGCATTGAGATATTCCAGCCCGGTCTCGGCGTCATAGCGCTGGTTGATATAGGCCTTGCCGTTGAGGACTTGGCTGCCGTTGGAGGTGAGGGGCGCGCCGAAGGGGCCATAGTCGGCGCGGATGGTGGCAGGTCCTGCCGCCATGAAGCTCACCAGCCGGTTGGAGGAGAGATGATCCTTGTGGCCCCAGGAGGTGACCGCCCCCTCGCGCTTGGCATCTTGGGTGAGCCAGGAGGTGACAAGGCCTGAAGGATTGGCCACGTTGACCAGAATGTCGGCATCGGCAGAGAGGTAATAATCATTCTGCGCCGTTGCTCCCGCCCCACTCAGCTTGGCGGCGCGGGAGCTGTCTGCGGCATAGGCAAAGAAGGCGGTGTTGCCATTCTGGGTGACGCTGACGGGGCGATTCTCCAGATCATAGGCGATGCTGCGCGCAGGGATGGGGCCTGCTGAACCATCCGGGTCATAGCCTGTGATATTGCCATTGGCGTCGTAAGCCACAGCCGCACCGCAGATGCTGCTGGGGCCGTGGGGATGAGCGGTCTGCGCTGGCGTGTAGGGGGCCTGTTGCGTATTGCCGAAGACTTGAAGCTCGGCCAAACTCAATCCGGATGCACCGCTTGTTCTTAGATAAGCGCTATTCTTGACAAGCACATAGCGGGCCGTAACCCGGAAGGGCAAGGCCAAGCTGTGGCTTGAACCGAGCGTCGCGCCTGTAACAGCCGGAAACACATAGAGAGAATTGCCGTTGCCGTCGAGCAGGCTGGCGATTGTGCCATTCAGTTCAACGCCGCAGCAGTCGTTGCGGTTCAGCAATGTCAGTGACGACACATCATAGTTGGCGCCAAGGTCGAGCTTGATCCAGCCGTCAACATTGGCTTGGGTGGCCGCCAAGGTGGAAGCACTGCCATCGATGACATTGCTGGCGGCATAGGATGCACTCCAGACGCTGCTTGATGTCGCCGCCATCTGCGCCTTGTAGGTGGTGGTGAGATTGATGGGTGTGGGTGCGGCAGGCGGCGGAGCCGGGCTGTTGTAGACGAGATTGGGCGCCGTGGCCGAGCCTGCGCACAAGCCTGAGTTCCAGATCATATTGTCGGCATCGTCATAGGCAAAGGCGCGGCTTTCGCCGGTGGTGGAGCCAGCCGCCGCATTGGCATTGGCCGCCCCCGTGAGCCTGTCGAGCCCGTCATAGGCATAGGCCCAGTTCTTGGTTATATCCGGCGAGGTGATGGCTGTGATCATGCCCTTGGCATTGCGGGCATAGGTCAAATCCTGCAGCGTGGCAGCACCATTGGTGGTGAGCACCCGGGTGAGGAAGCCGCGGGCATCGTTGTAGGTGTAGGCCGTGGCCGCGCCATTGCCATAAGCAATCTGCGTCACCTGGCCCTTGGCGTTATAGCTGGTGGAGGCCACAAAGCTGGAAGGCTCGGTGGCCGAGGGCGTGTTGGCATTGGCAGCACTTGTGAGCCTGCCTGCCAGATCATAGCTATACTGCCCCGTCCATGTGCCGTCCGCCAGCTGCTTGCGCTTGACGGAACCGTCAGGCCAGTATTCCATGGCCAGAACACGGTTCGTCCCATTGCCTGTGGGGTTCACATGCGTTTCCAGCACTTCGCGGCCTGCCACGTCATAGTCAAACTTGCGCGTGACAGACTGGGCAGGCAGTGCGCCCGAAGCTGGAACTGTTCGTGAGGCCGTGGTGAGCAGGCCCACATTGTAAAAACCGGAGCGGGCTTCATCATAGATGTTGGTGGTGATCTCAGTGGGCTTGCCTGTGCCTGTCACCGTCTTGGATGTAACCCGCGAGAGCGCGTCATAGGACAGATTCGAGATCGCGCCACTCGCATCCGTCTGGCTGATCAGGCGCCCGGCTGCATCATACGCATAATTCCATGTGCCGAGATCAGGGTCATTCGACTGGGTGCGATGATCCAACCCGTCATAGGCATATGACCATTGATTGAACTTCGGATCCTGCACCTGAATGATGTGGTTGATCGCATCGCGCTTGTAGAGCGTATCAAGACGCGTCGAACCATTGTACTTGCCCCGCCCAATCACCTGGCCATCGGCATTGCTGGTCACCAATTGCTGGTGGCCGATCTCATCGGTAATGAGTTCTGTCATCATGGATGTGGCGAGCGGTGAGGTGGCGCCATAGGACTTGGTGACGGTGCTGCCATCGGCATTGGTGGTTTTCACCAGCCTGTCGAGAGCGTCATAGGCGTAGTTGACTTTGGGGTGAACCGTATCGGCGCTGAAGTAGGACGGCAGTGTTTCCCAGGCGAGGGCACCACGCACCGTATAGCTTTTTTCGCTATAGTTTACGTCTGACGGAACATTGCCAATCGTGTGATGCCAATAGATGCGGCCAAAACCATCAAGATAGTCATCAACATACCTTCCTGCAGTTTGCCCGCCTGCCGGTGTGAAATACTCTTCTAAGTATTGCGATGTGGGGGACCCGAGGTTAACGTAATTGTCATAGGTCCATCCTCCTGATGGCAGAACTTTCAACGATGGTCTGCATAGAACGTCGTAACTCAAGGTGGTGACCTGGCCGTTGAGATCAGTTTGCGTCAAGGGCTTGCCGCAAACTGTGTCCCAAGTACTTGTGGTCTTGAAACGAATATCAGGGGATGCCGCAAAATAGGGCGGGATACGGCTCTCCAGTGGATAAAGCGCTGTCGCCGTATCAAACACCGTGTCGTTGCGCAGGCCCATGGCATCGATCTTGGAGATCACATTCCCAAAGGAGTCGTAAGCGATGGTCTGGGTGTCGTAGGGCGCAGTGTTGCTGACCCAATCCTGTGTCGTGGTTGGCTCACAGCGCGTCGGTGGCGTGGTATTGCTGGCCGCACCGTCATAATTTGCCTGATGCGACTTGTAGATCTTGGTTTGCGCGGTCAACGTTGTGCTGGTGCCGCCCCAAATCTGGTCACTGGCAGCGCAGGACACGAGATAGTCTGTCGTGTTGGGGTAGAACGTGTGCCAAACCAGTTTGTCGTCATCGGCAGCTGACATCTCGCCATAGTCTGTGGTGAGGGTAACATTGCCAAACAGGTCAAGCGTGTATTCCTCGCGTGACGATTTGACATTGGCTTGTGTGTCATAAGCGTTGACTTGCTGCGAAGTCTGGTCACAGCGCAGGGGGGCTGAAGTGTTGATCGTGAATCCGTTTTTTTCCGTTCTCAAGAGGGTTCCAGTGCCAACCACGTCTGAATAGCGGTCAACCTGCGCCACGCGGCCCAAACACGCTGCTGATTGCTGATAAGTGGATACGACTGTAGGCCGCACTGTCTCGCCCGCATTGGCCGGCAAGGTCTCGGTGATGGTACGGAAGCCCATAAACTGGCGTTCACTCACATTCCACACGCCACCAGCATATTCAAAATTGGTGGTGCCAATCGTTCCACGGCCATCATCTTCTGTGATAGAGGCAACCAATTGCATCACAAAGGGAATGCGCGAATCCTTCGTTCCCGGCGAGGCACGGTAGGTCACACTTTCCTTGCCACCGAGTGGAACGGTAAATGTCGTCAACAAATCAGGGACGGGACCGGAGTTCTGGTAGAGGGACGATTGGGTTGTGCCTATCTTGTAAACAAGCTCCTCTGACAGTCCATCGCCGTTGAAATCACCAATTTCGAATGAAGCCACGTTGTCTGGATTATAGTTGATGTTGGAATTTGGAAGAGATGGCCAAGGTTGAGGCGAGGGGATACTTGTACCAAGAGCAGGCTGGTGTCCTGCATTGCGAATGACAAGCCAATTTGAACCGTCTTTTATGTAAAGATCGGCAAACCCATCGCCGTCAAAATTGGCCGCGCCGACAATACCAGAATATCGGAAATAGTTGATTGGCCCTGGGACCGTCGGTTCGTAAGCCGCTACCCAACCTGAAAATCCTGTGGCGGGAATATTCGTGAAACCATTGACCACTGTGCGCGGCTGGGCACTCAACGCAAAAGATGTGCCCTGCGAGGGTAATGCAGCAATTTCAACAGAAGTGGCCGAAATACGGAAAACTGCTATAATATCGGTGCTGCCATCGCCATTGGCATCGGCCAGAACCCACCCTGTGTTATCAAAATTGCAGCCAGAGCAGGGCATAGTTTGAACTGGCTGGCTTGCAAAGTTTGAGCCTGTTGAGAGCCAAATCTTCCCATTCCAATTGCCATCGGCGAACCATTGTTCCAGCAAATCTGTCTTGCCGTCACCGTTGAAATCGCCACTGTCAACACGACGGCTGGAGTCAATATGGTCAGAAAACTTGCTTGGTGGGCTTGGCATGGCCCAAATCTGTTTTGCGAATCCCGATCCCATATTTAGCCAGACTACGGATGAACTAGCCAGCCAGTCAGCCCTTCCATCACCGTTGAAATCGGCAGTTTGCCAAATTCCCCCGGTATCTAGATCTGCCTCAATACGATGTGTTCTCTTATTCCCGTCCACATCAGAGATCGAGACCCGAGGATAGTTATATGTGTTACAATATGTAGTGCTTGACGTGTATGTGTAGGAGGCACAGACTCCTTCATTCACCTCCACCAACTGATCCCGGCCTTCGCCGACATAGTCGGCATTGGCCGGAGAACCCGCGCGGATCAATGGCGTATATGGACCTGAGTTAAACTGGACCGCTGGCGAAATGCGCACAATTGGAGCTACAGGGCCGCCAACGCAGACGTATTCGGTAGTGTGAGCACTTGCAGGTAACGAGTTTACAGTAGGCGTTCCAGTTGCATAGTTTGTATAAGCATCAGTGCAATAATTGGTTGTTGGACGTTCTCCAACTGCGCGCAAAGAACCTCCCCAAAAATTATCATACTTTAATCCATCACCATTGAAATCATTTGGCTTATGAGCCAACCCTCTAGACCCAGAAGACGGCAAATCCCAAACTTGGCTTGCAAATCCCGGCCCCGTGCTTCCGCCTGGGAGATCAGAATAGGTTATCTTAGTCGGCGGAAGCGAAGTGCCACCTGTGATGGTGTTTCCGGAGATCGCTGCATCGCGGCCAAACTCCTGCACCTGAGTGAGCCGAGAGAGTCCCGTGGACGGCGAGGTTTCATAAGTGAGGCCGTAAGCCCTGAGCAGCGCAGAACCTGAGGTGGCACCCATGCCGTTGCTGACGGTGATGCTCTTGATGCGCTGGGTAGTCGAGCGGACGTCCTTGCCTGTCGCATAGGTGATGGTATCGGGCCGTGCCTCGGTGAGGAAGGCGATTTGAGCAATCGGAGAGGCTGCCCCCTGATTGAAATAGGAGATCGTGGAGATGGTGCATTCCGCGCCGCCTGTTGAGCAAGCCCAGGCATAATCCACGTGATTGCCGCGCCGGTCGATAACCGAAGCGAGTTGCCAGCGGAAGGTTTGTGTTGGGTCAGCGCCTTCCTGGGTGGAATAGATCGTCTTCACGCCATTAGTGGCGGTAATCTCCCAGGTATTGTTGGCAGTGTTCTGGCGGATGCGCTGGAAGGTTTCAATGTGACCAGCCCAAGGAACGAGGCTGGCGTTGGCCGCAACATCTGCCTGATAGGCACAGGTGGGCGTGTTGCCGGGCGTTTGGACTTCTGAACATTTGAGTAGCTCTTCGCCATCCAGGGCAAAAGTATCTGGCGCAAAACCTGCCGCTCCCCAAGCAGGAACACCACGGCCGCTGACTGCTTTGGCAGCTCCTGATGCCGGCAACGGTGTGCCTGAAATGCGTTGGATTACGGATACACCTTCCAACGACCAGCCCACCCCAAGAATGCCGCCCGCGGACGGAATATTCCGTACGCCACGCGCACTGTCATAGGACAACGCTAACTTCGGCTCCAACCCGCGGAAGCCGGGCACTTCAATCGGGATAGATTTGCGGTAGGATCCGTTCCATGCCGTCAGCGGAACTTGCGGACTGAACGCGACGTTGGATGTGTCGTTCTGGTCCGCGTAGGCAGAACTGAACGTCAATCCCAGTACAATTGCTGTGGCTCCAAACAGTAAGCGGACCAACCAAACATTCTTCAATCGGGAGGCAGTGATATTCAATTGGACAATAGAATACGTACGCGCTGAATCGTGCATCGCAAAGCTCCCCAGTCTTGTAAGAGGCAAGCCCTTGCAGCTGAAAGGTGCATCAAAACCGGCCTCAATGAAGCCAACATGAATTTTCAGAGAGGTCTAACGCAAGTCTTCAGACAACGCGCTACGATAGTTTTCCACAGCTTTTTGCTATCAGTGATTGTCACGAGCTTAGTGTTGGCCAATGATGATGCGCAGTTGTGTTTGGCAGCCGCCAGCGATTAGCGGTCATTGAGTCACGCGAACGACTGAACCAACAGAACTTGAATGCCAACTTCGACAGGGGAGCTTACGATATGAAAACTCATCGCATCCGCATCGGCCTTCTTGCGTGTTTGGCCTTGGTGTTTGGCCTGGTATCACCCGTTTCCGCCGCCACCCTGTCGGTCAAGTTCAAGAATCAAACTGCACAATCCATCTCGGCAATCAATATCACGCCAAAATCCGGCGGTCCTGCCCAAGGCATTCTTTCCAGCGCAATCGCCGCCGGCGCAACCCAGGCCGTGCAGTTCACGCCCGCGGCCAGTGACTGCGTCTTTGTCCTCTCTTACGTTACGGGCGCGGGCCAAACCACCAGCGTCCCCGACACCGACCTCTGCCAAACCGAGCAAGTGATCCTGCAATAGTCACACCTCAGATGGCGACAACGGTCATTTTCAACCGCCCCTGCGTTGACAATCGCAACTTTCCAATTTCCGCGCTGGAAGCAGGTTGCGGCCAGATGGCGATTTGCACCCAATCCCTCAAGATGGCCTCCATCTGACAGCCCAACGGATAGAATTGACGGATTTTTGACGGCACGCTGGCCTGCTTACCGCGCCAATCATTCCGCCCCACTTTCGCGGGGCTCTTGAATTTCTTGAGACAATTTTGGATCTTGATTTGGTGCCCTGAAGAGGACTCGAACCTCCACGGTGTTACCCGCTAGTACCTGAAACTAGTGCGTCTACCAATTCCGCCATCAGGGCATCTCAGGATGGGGGCGCTTGTATGCGCGCTTGAGGGGCCTTGTCAACCAATGGCTTTAAAGATGGGCGCAGCCCCTGGTTCGCAGCTTCCATTATACAAAAAAGGCGGAAAGCGCTTGGCTTTCCGCCCTGAATTCGCGATCGGCTTGCGCCGCCCGAACTTATTTGCAGGCGTTCAGGTTGGCCATGGCCTTTTCGGCATTGGCCTGGCTGTCATAGGCTTTCGTGCCCACATCCATGGCCATCTTGCCGTCCGGCGCTTTGTCCATAACGGCGCACTTCTTGGTCTTGGCATCTTGAGCAACATAGAAGCCCTTCGGAGCAGCCATTGCGTCCTTGCCGCAGGCCTTCAGCATGGCCAAGGCCTTGTCGGCGTTCTCCTTGCTGTCATAGGCCTTGGTGCCTACATCCATGGCCGCCTTGCCATCCGGCTTCTTGTCGGTGACTGAGCAGGCATGCGTCTTGGCATCCTGCGCGACAAAGAAAGTTGGGGCGGCAGTGGCCGCAAATGCAACGGTGCTGAATGCCACGCAAACTGCGCTGGCCATCAAGATCTTCTTCATTGAATATTCCTCCAGTCAAAGTCGAATTCGGATTCGACGCGCTGGCCTATGCATGGCGATTGTGGCAGTGCTGTGAAAACATTAATGATTACAATAATTTAAGATTGGATTTGTGGGGGCGGGAGCGAAACCTCGCACCACCAGATCAGCCTCAGCAAGCATTTGCATTTTGGGCGAGGGAGATTAAAAGCGCTGCAAATCCATTATGCGAGAGCCCAGGCTGTGCAATCTCCCAACTCTGAAAAACTCATCACCCTGATTGGTGGCTCTGGCTTTGTTGGCCGCCACATTGTGCGCAATCTGGCCAAGCGTGGCTATCGCATCCGGGTGGCTTGCCGCCGGCCTGACCTTGCTGGCCATGTCCTGCCACTGGGCACGCCGGGTCAGATCGCTCTGATGCAGGCCAATGTGCGTTATCCTGCTTCCGTGGCTGCGGCCTGCGAAGGCGCTTACGCGGTGATCAATCTGGCCGCCGTGTTTCACAATGGCCGCGCGCAATCCTATCAGGGCGTGCATGTCTTCGGTGCCGAAGCTGTGGCCAAAGCCGCCAAGGCCGCGCAAGCGAAGCTCCTGATTCATGTCTCAGGCCTCGGCGCCAGTGATGAGAGCTTGAACCCCTACGTCAAATCCCGTGGCGAAGGCGAAGACAAGGCCCGCGCCAATTTCCCCGGCGTCATCATCTTGCGCCCTTCGGTGATCTTCGGGCCGGAAGACCGCTTCCTCAACAAGATTGCGGAACTCGCGCGCTTCTCGCCTGTGGTTCCTGTCATTGGCGCTGATGCCAAGCTGCAGCCGGTGTTTGTGGGCGATGTCGCCGAAGCCGCCGCCACATTGGTGGATCGCGGTGTGGCTGATGGCAAAACCTATGAGCTTGGTGGCCCGGACGTGAAGAACAACCGCGAGGTTACCAATTTCGTGCTGGGCGCCGCGATGCGCAAGCGTTTGCTTCCGTCCCTGCCTTTCGGCCTCGCCAAGTTTGGCGCCATGCTCACAGGCTGGATCCCCGGTGCCCCCATCACCACGGATCAGGTGGCGCTGCTGCAGGACGACAATGTCGTGTCATCTGCGGCCGAAGCTGAAGGCCGCACGTTAAAGGGCCTTGGCATCGCCGCGCGCGGCATGGATTCCATCGCGCCGTCTTATCTTTATCGTTATCGCAAGTCCGGCCAGTTCACCGCCCGCGCCTGATCACACTTAAACGTGCCAGGCGTTGAGCGCGCCTGAATAGATCAGGCCGAGAATGGCAGCGCCCAAAACTACGCGGTAAATCACGAAGGGCAGGAAATCATGCTTGCGGATGTAGCGCATGAGGAAAGTCACTGTGCCAAGCCCGATAAAAAAGGTGAGAACTCCGGCCTCAATCTGGTCAAAGCCAATGTGCTGATGTTGCACCAATGCATTGCCCAGCTTTTTGACCGACCCGCCAAGATTGGCGGCAATGCCGATGAGGAAGGCCAGCTTCGCCGCTTCACTGCGCATATAGCCGAGGAAACGCCCACCCGTCATGGTGATGCCCGAGCGGCTCGTGCCGGGGTTGAGGGCCAGGCATTGAAACAGGCCAATGATGAAAGAGTCGCGCATGTTCAAATCGCCCGTGCGCTTCACCGAATGGCCCCACGTGTCGGCGACATAAAGAACGAGGCCAAAGAGGATGGAATTCACCGCAATCAGCAGCGGCATGCGGAACGTTTCATCCAGCTTGAAGTGATCATAGATCAGTCCCAGCACGATGATCGGGATGCTGCCAATCACCACTTGCTTGAATAGGTTGGCGCTGGCGCTGCTGCGGCGGCGGATGACATCAAGAAGACCCTCCAGCATCCGCAGCACATCGCGCCAAAAGTAAATGATCGTGGCGAGCACTGTGCCCAGGTTGGTGATCGCATCGGTGAGTACGCCCTGGTCGGGCCAGCCCGTGAAGGCGGGCACAAGGATGGAATGACCAGAAGACGAGATGGGGAGATATTCTGTGATGCCTTGGATGAGTGCGAGAACGATAATCTGCAGTTGCGACATCGAATGGGGCCTTCTCGTGGGAGCGGCAGAATCGCTTGCCGCGCTAAACCCGAGGCTTTATATGCCCCAAACAGGCCGCGCAATGGCGGCGCGGCTTAAACATTTGAAAGACAACCGGCTTCGCCACTATGCCCAAATTGCATCATTTCGCGCTTGATCCCTATTGCCGCCGCATTCGCCTGGCGCTGGCCGAGAAGGCGCTTGCACCAACCCTGGTGGATGAGCGGCCCTGGGCGCCCAGCCAGCAATTGATTGACCTCAACCCCGCCTGCCTGTTGCCGGTGTTGGTGGAAGATTCGGGCCAGGCCATCTGCGGCGCCGAAGCTCTGGGCGAATATCTGGAAGAACAATATCCGGCAGTGAACCTGTTGCCCGGCAATGCCTTGGCCCGTGCCGAAATCCGCCGTCTGGTGGCCTGGTTCGACGTTAAATTCTACACTGAGGTGTCTGAGCCATTGCTCACCGAAAAGGCAGTGAAGCGCTTCATGCCTGGCGCTGGTGCACCAGACATGGCGCGTGTGCGCGCCGCCACCCAGCGCCTGAAGCCGCATCTCGATTATGTGGCCTGGCTTGCTGAGCAGCGCTCTTGGCTGGCAGGAGAAGATCTGTCGATTGCCGACCTTGCCGCCGCTGCGCATCTTTCGGCCATCGACTATCTCGGCGCTATCGATTGGGCCGACAATCCCGTGGCCAAAAGCTGGTATCAGCGCATCAAGTCGCGCCCCTCGTTCCGCGTGTTGCTGAACGACACCGTCGCCGCCATGCCGCCCTCGGCAAGCTATGCCGATCTCGATTTCTGATCTCGAATCTCGCGCAAAGGCGGAAGGTTTTTCCGCCGTTGGCATTGCGCCCGCAAAACTTCCGCCGGAAATTGCAAAGCATCTCGAAGCCTTCCTTGCGGCAGACCATCACGGCACCATGCAATGGATGGAGGAAACGCGTGAGCGCCGTGCCTCGCCCGATGCCATGTGGGCAGAGGCCAAATCCGCCATCATGCTGGCGATGAACTATGGTCAGGGTCTTGATGCCTTTGCGCGCCTTGAGAACAAGTCCGCTGGCGTGATTTCAACCTATGCGCTGAACCGTGACTATCATGATGTCATCAAGGGCAAGCTCAAGCGCCTCGCTTCCTGGTTTGCACATGAGGCAAAAGCGGATGTGAAAGTGTTTGTGGACACGGCCCCCTTGATGGAAAAGCCGCTGGCTGCTCTGGCAGGGCTCGGCTGGCAAGGCAAGCACACCAATCTCCTCTCCCGCGAATTGGGAAGCTGGTTCTTCCTCGCTGCCATTCTCACTGATGCCGAACTGCCAGTGAGTGCTCCCGAGCAGGATCACTGCGGCTCCTGCCGCGCCTGCCTCGACATCTGCCCCACGCAGGCTTTCACCGGCCCACATCAGATTGATGCGCGCCGCTGCATTTCCTATCTCACCATTGAGCACAAGGGCGAAATCCCGTTGGAGTTCCGCAAGGCGATGGGCAACCGCATCTATGGTTGCGATGATTGCCTTGCCATCTGCCCGTGGAATAAATTTGCGGCGCAATCGCGCGAGGCCAAGTTTGCCGCGCGCGCTGATTTGATCGCACCGCCGCTGGCTGAATTGCTGCACCTCGATGATGCCGGGTTTCGCGCCAAGTTTTCGGGCTCTGCTATCAAGCGCATCGGCCATGAACGCTTCATCCGCAACTGCCTGATCGCCGCGGGCAATAGCGGCGACGCAATGCTGCTGCCCATCATCGCGCAACATCAAACCAGCGCATCGCCCGTCATTGCCGAAGCCGCAACATGGGCGCAAGGGCAATTCACATGAATCATCTCTTCTGCTTCGGCTTCGGCTTCACCGCGCAGCATCTCGCCAAAATCCTGCCTCGTAACAAGTGGCGCATCAGCGGCACCACACGGAAGGCAGAGGGCCTTGCCGCTCTCACCGCACAAGGCGTCGAGGGTCATATCTTCAGTACACTGACGGAAATTCCCCAGGGCGTCACCCACATCCTCGCCTCCATCCCTCCTGACGAAGCGGGTGATCCTGTGGTGCGGCAATTCGGCCATCAATTGGCGCGGCCCTTTCAATGGATCGCCTATCTCTCCACCACCGGCGTCTATGGTGACAGGCAGGGTGGCTGGGTGGATGAGGAGGGGGAGCTCAATCCCACATCCGATCGCGCCCGACGCCGCGTGTTGGCCGAGCAGCAGTGGCAGCCTTTCAAGGCCCACATCTTCCGCCTGCCCGGCATCTATGGCCCCGGCCGCAGCCAGCTCGATTCCATCCGTGATGGCACGGCGCGCCGCATCGTGAAGCAGGGTCAGGTGTTCAGCCGCATCCATGTTGAAGATATTGCCGGCATTCTCGCCGCTTCGATTGCGCGCCCCAATCCGGGCCGCATCTACAATGTTGCAGATGATGAAGCCTGCCCCCCGCAAGATGTGGTGGCTTATGCTGCAGAGTTGCTCGGTGCAGAACCGCCGCCTGAGCTTCCGTTCGAAGGCGCCAATCTCTCCCCCATGGCCCGCAGCTTCTATGACGACTCCAAGCGCGTTTCCAACGCACGCATCAAGGAAGAGCTTGGATACCAGCTCAAATATCCCAACTACCGCGTGGGCCTGAAAGCCCTGCTCTAGATCAACATGACTTTAGACGTATCCATCTTCAATTCACCCTCCCCCTTGTGGGGAGGGCTGGGGTGGGGGTCGCTCAGTGTCTGACATTATATTTGAAGCCAAAGATTTTACTTCGGAGCGACCCCCACCCTTAATCCCTCCCCACAAGGGGGCGGGAGAGTCGACATTTGATCGCGTGTGAACTCATGCTGCTCTAGGTCCCGTCCGCCCGTTCAGCCAGATTCAATGCGGTATCGCAGATCAGCCTGAGCTGAGTGGGGCTTGAAAGTCGGTGGTCGCCACCCTTGATCATGGTGAGCGTGATGTCCGGCCCTGAAAGCGCATCGAAAGTCTTGACCGCATGCGAGGGCGGAACATCGGGGTCCTGATCCCCTTGCAGGATGCGCACCGGGCAGGGCAGTGTCATGCCATCACGCAAGATGCAATGCTGCGCGCCATCGGTGAGCAGTTGCGAGGTGATTTCGTAAGGCTCGCCATAGAGCGAGGGCTCGAGAAAAAGCCCGGTAAGCCGCAATCGCTCTTTGGCGGTATCGTCAAACCGATTCCACATGAGATCAAGGGTCATGTCCGCCGCCGGGGCCAATAGCACCAGTCCGCCCAGGCGCCGGAATGCAAAGGCATCCTCTTCGCGCAACTTCCGCGCCAGAAGCAGTGCCAGCCAGCCGCCCATGGACGAACCCACCACGATCACCTTGGACTGTGTGTGGCGCAGATACATGTGCGCACATTGTTCCAGCCAGTCGCTGATGGTGCCGTCGGTGAAGCGGCCGGAAGATTGGCCATGCCCGGAATAGTCAAATCGAAGGCTGCGCCGCCGCGTTTCGCGCGCCAGCCCCGCCAGCGCCTCGGCCTTTTTGCCCGTCATGTCTGATTTGAAGCCGCCGAGGAAGAGGAAGCCGCAGCGCCCCACCGCGTCGCCCCCGCCGTCAATCTGATAGGCCAGTTCAAATCGGCCCAATTCCCGGTCCACCATCACCTGTGACATCACTTCAACCCATTCAAATTTTCGAAAAGGGCCGCTTGACGAATGCCCTCATTTGGCTGTCTAACCCCACCTTGCCAATCAAGGGTAGGCGTTTTTCGCTGTTTGCCAAATTGCCACCCTAACCAGGAGATAAAACTTACTTGAGCATTCCGCCGCGCCCAATGCCACCCAAGCGCCCCATGGCGCCCCGCCCGCCTCGCCCCGCGCCCAATGCGCCGGTGCAGAAGGAAGAAGCCCACCGCATCAACAACCGCATCGAATCGCGCGACGTGCGCTTGATCGATGCTGAAGGCAACAATGTCGGTGTGGTGCCCACGAGGCAGGCGCTGATCATGGCCGAAGAGGCCGAACTCGATCTCGTCGAAATTTCGCCCGATGCCAAGCCGCCGGTGGCCAAGATCTTGGACTATGGCAAGTTCAAGTTTCAGGAGCAGAAGCGCCTGGCTGAGGCCCGCAAGAAGCAGCGCGTGGTTGAAATCAAGGAAATCAAGCTGCGCCCGATGATCGATGATCATGACTATGACGTGAAGATGAAGGCCGCCAAGCGCTTCTTCGAAGAGGGCGACAAGGTGAAGGTCACGCTGCGCTTCCGAGGCCGTGAAATGGATCACCAGGAATTGGGCCACAAACTCTTGGGCAAAGTGAAGGCCGACACTGTGGACATCGCCAAGGTGGAAATGGAGCCGCGCTTCGAAGGCCGCCAGATCATCATGATCCTGGCCCCCAAGGCCACGAAGTAGCAGACAATTCTCTCAATTTGAATTCCGGCGGCGGGCCCAGAACAGCCCGCCGTTTTTTATTTTCACAATTCACTTGACATTAAATTCC
Organism: Aestuariivirga sp.; assembly: GCA_031424315.1. Classification (GTDB taxonomy): domain Bacteria; phylum Pseudomonadota; class Alphaproteobacteria; order Rhizobiales; family Aestuariivirgaceae; genus Aestuariivirga. Next base: position 53,501 of record JANPHF010000038.1, on the reverse strand, counting down.
TATAGGACTATATACCGTTTCATGATGATGAAACTGCATAAATCTATCCACCGGCAATGCAAGGGGCAGCCGTCACCAGCCAGCAAGACGCAAAATCTCCATATTCGTGATGCAATGGGCGTGTCATCAATCCGCGCCATGATTCACCGCATTCTTCTCCTCATTGCTGTCACTCTGTTCGCACTCCCGGCCAACGCCGAAGTGCTGACCAGCAGCAATGTGCAGATTGAATGGAAAGTGGTGAACCGCTTCCGCTTCTTCAAAGACGCCGATCTTTTCACCCAGCAGGAAAATGCCTGGCGGCAATATGGCCAGCATGTGCGGGGCCGCAATGCCTCGACCGAAGACAACGACATGTTCTACTACAACAGCTCGGTTCTGGGCATCGAACATGTGCTCAATGACAGGCGCATACCCTTCACCAATATCATGCGTTCCAAATTTGATTGGCGCGGCTGGGCGGCCCGCGGCATGGATGGCACCTGCTATGACGAAAAAACCCGCAGCCATGCGGCTTGCGGCGGCGTTGATGCCTATCTCAATCCGGCGGAACATGAAGTCGAAATCAATTTGAAACCGCTGGAAGGCGGCAAGCTGGTGGCCGAATATGATTGCCATTGGCACGTTGGCGATGCCCCGGAGTTGCTGGCCCCCTGCGATCAGGCTGTCCGCGCTCACATCCCTTATCCCGATGGCGCCACGGTATCCGTGAACGTGGAAGGCGAACGGCCTATCGCCATCGACATCAAGGTGAAGGATCTGCTCGTTGTTGGCATGGGTGACAGCTTTGCTTCCGGCGAGGGCAACCCCGATGTGCCCGTGCAGCTTGATGAAAGCCGGCGCGTGCAGAATGTCTTTCCAGCCCGCATGATCAAGGACAGTTCGGGCAACGCACAATGGCTCGACAAGCTGTGCCACCGCTCGCTCTATTCGTATCAAATGCGCGCCGCACTGCAGATGGCCATTGAACATCCGCACGGCGCGGTGACCTACATGGGCTACGCCTGCTCTGGTGCCACCGTGGAAAAGGGCATCATCGGCCCGCAGAGCTATGTCGAATACAAAAGCACAGACGCCAGCGCCGCCGAGCCTGTGGTCGAAGCTCTATCCGGTGGGCGCAAGGATTCCGAGATGGCCTGGTTCCTGCGCGAAATGTGCAAGGTGGAACCGCAGAAGCAGGATGGCATCTGGATTTGCCCCGGCCAGCAATTCAAACGCCCGGTGGATTTTGTGTTCCTTTCCATTGGCGGCAATGACATCGGCTTTGCCTATCTCGTCTCCTGGGCCACGCTGCGGGGAGGTCCGGTTACGCGCCTTGCCAACTGGTTTGGCATAACGGTTTCGCCGGATCAGTTTGCCAATGCCATGAATTCAACCTTGCCCCAGGCCTATCAACACCTCGCGCGGCAATTCGAAAAATCCATGCCGTTGTGGAACGGCGGCCTGACCTATGACCCTTCGCATGTCATCCTCACCGCTTATCCGGACATTCTTGCCGATGAGAATGGTGAGACCTGCAAGGGTGTCAGTGATGGCAGCAAAGAGGAAGATGCCTACGCGGCCAACCAATCGCTCGACCGTTTTTCAAACTGGCTCGTGGTGAAGCAAGATAAGCTCGAGGCCGCGCACGCCCAATTGGAAGGGCTCTATCTCAAGATGCGTGACCTTGCCGAAGCCAATGGCTGGACTTTTGCCGGCCGCGCCCATACCGAAAAGCCGTTCAAGGGCCATGGCTTCTGCGCACAACGCCAGGACAGGCTGGACGATCCGGCAGAGGCCCTCATGGTGCCGTGCTGGGGGGCAGCCTCACGGCCCACCCAATCCTGTCAGCCCGGTATTCTCAACAAGGGTACTGGCTGGCGGCCTTATGATCCGGCGACGCAGAACTATCCTTACGCGCTGCGCCAGCGTTGGGTGCGCAGCATCAATGATGCCTACATGATCATGAACCAGAAGGTGGTGGATCGTTTCGGCTATATTGATGAAGGCTCATCTGCCAAGGATTTCACCGAAACCACGGGCGCGATGCATCCCAATGCCGAAGGCCACGCCTCACTTGCAGACGCCATGCTGATTGATCTGCGCAAGGCAGTGGCGGCTGCTTTCGAAGGCGATCAGTAGTTGCTGGCGGTCAAAAAAATGACAGTGTGGCCTTCGCCACACTGTCACTTGGCCCCCGGCCCCCAGAATGGTCGCGGGAAAAAATGAACCCGGAGGAGTTGGCGGACGGGCATCCACCAACTCCAGCCGTGCGGAACGCAAAAGGCGTTGCCATCCGGCATCCCATCCCGATCACAGCAGCCCAACCAAAGGTCGGGCCGCATGGCTGGGGAAGCGCGACTGGGATGGAATGTCAGTCCGGGCTGATAGTGTCGATGTAGCCAATTTGACTTGTTTGTCAACTGAAGCTGTCAAGTTTTCGTGACTTGCCTGCCCCTGCGATGTGAACTAGGTGCAGTATCAAGGGCTTGGGGGCAGCAAAAATGAATGCATTAGACAAGACTCCGGAAATTCCCGTCCTGAATATCAGGACCCTGGCCTATTTTTTCGGCCAGATGATGGATAGCCGCATCGATGAACTGCGCGCTGGAACCCCTTTTGAGGGGTTGCGCCACTCGGACGTGCGGGTTTTTGTTGCCGCATCACGCAATAACCGGACAGCTTCTGAAATTGCCCGCGCGCTGCGCATCACGCGCCAATCGGTGCAATCATCCATCCGCCGGCTACAAGAAACCGGCATTGTGGAATTGGCGCCGCACTCCCTCAGCAAGCGCGACAAGCTGGTGCGGCTGACACAGCGCGGGGTTCTCGCCAGTGGCCTCGCACTGCAAGTGCTGGATGTGATTGAGGGCGAGCTGGTGGCGGCTCTGGGTGCGACGGACTATGCCGCGTTCAAATCCACTTTGGCAAAATTACTGTCGACCTATCGCGGTGGTGAATTTCTGCCGCGGATCGATACAGGCATACAGTCTGACCGGCTCTGAATTCCTTCGCCTCAGAGAAGTCAATCGACAATCGGAGCTTCGGGCAAGAATGGCATTTCCATGAAAGCCATTCCGCCTAGGCAACGGGAGTGAAGTTGTCCTCTTCACCAGCCTCAATGATGGCGCGGATTTCCTGAAAGCTGGGCAAGGGCCGCCAATGGGCTTGTGGGCTGCCGAAGCAAATTCGCACATGCTGCGCGCCATTGTTACGGGCCGAAAGGTCAAACGAGGTTCCCGGGGTGATGGCGATGCGTCTGGCGCGCAAGGTGGCTGCCAGTCGCTTGCCTGTCCAGCTTTCCGGCAGTTTCAGCCAGGCAAAAGGAGAGCCTGGCTCACATTGCATCTCAAAGCCCTTGAACACATCCATGAATGCCGCACGCCGCCGGGCGAGTTCATCCCGCACTCGCGTCAGAATGTCATCGCCCCTCCCCGATGAAATCCAGAACCGCGCCATTTCACCCATCAGCCCCACACTGCGCGGGCTCATGGAACGCAAATGATTTCGCAAGAGCTTGTCCTGGCCCTGTGGCGTCACCACAAACCCAAGCCGCAAGCCAGGCGCCATGGTCTTGGAAAGGCTGGTCACATGCACGACGCGCTCTGGCGCGAGCGCATAGAATGTCGGCGGCTGTACACGCGCATCGAGCAGGCGGAAAATGTCGTCTTCAATGATGGTCACGTCATATTTGCGGGCGATGGCGACGATGTCATCACGCCGCCCTCGGCTCATGCTGCGTGTGGTGGGGTTCTGCAGCGAGGGCACGAGGTAGAGAAAGCGTGACAGCTTGGCCTTCGCGGCTTCCTCGAATTCATCGGGCCGCAAGCCATTCTCATCCTGGCCCAGACACAGTGGCTGCACATGGGCCGCTTCGAACGTCGAGCGCAACAAGGCGTAGTTGATGGTTTCAGCCATCACCTTTTCGCCAGGTTCTGCCAGCGCTTGCAGGGCGGTGAGCAAGCCAAGCTGCGCGCCTGCTGTCACATAGACATCGCGTTCCTGCACTTCGATGCCGCTGCGCTTCAGCCATTGTGATGCCATGGCGCGGTGTTGCGGAAAACCTTCGGGCGGAGCGTAGTCAAGCAGCGCCAGCTTCTTGGGGTCACGCATCACTGAGGCCAGCGCTTGATCGAACTCTGCTGCGGTGATGACGGGCGGTGGAATGGCGTGGCTGAGATCAACAATGTCATCCGCTTCGCCCGGCACGCGCGCCAACGGCTGCATCACGTTGCCGGAGCGGATAAAGCTGCCGCGCCCCACTTCGCCGGTGAGCAGCCCGCGCATTTCCGCCTCGCGGTAAGCACGTGTGACGGTGCCCAGCGTTACCCCCAGTTTCCAGGCGAGATCACGCTGTGGCGGCAGGCGGTCGCCCCGCGCGAGAACGCCGCTTTCCACATCCGTGGCCATGGCATCGGCGATGGCGACGTAAAGTGGCTTGGTGCGATCGAGTGAGGGAACCCAAATTGTCATAGGAACAATGTTTCGATTGTTTAAGCAATTTCTCGAATGTATCATTATAGACAGGCAAATCAAGGAGTTTTGCCAGGTACAATCGATACAATAGGTGAAATCATGCGTGACTACATTCTCCACGAAGCTCAAACCCGCCAGCCCCAGGGCCTGTTGCGCATGCTCAAGCGCAAGCTGGAGAACTGGCGCGCGCGCAAAGACCTGCGCACTCTGTTGCGCTTCAGCGACTATCAATTGCGCGATGTGGGCCTCACCCGCGCCGATCTGCGCGCCTTGCTCAGCCGGCCCTCGGATTGCGACCTGATGTGGGAATTGGAGCGCCAGCACAGGGAAACTGACGCGCATGACTTGCGCGCCAAGGCGACAGAACCACTGCCGCCCAGCAGGCAGACCTTTGCAGCCAAGACCGCATTGCGACCCGTTGACTGCGCCTAGATCAGCATGACTTTTGACGGAACCGTCAAAAGTCATAAAAGCTGATCGCCGTCAATAAGCTGGAGCGGAATTGCTCCGCCAAAGTGATTCCACTTTGGCGCATTCCGCTCTAGGCGTTGCCGATCAGGATGCCGGTCAGGAACACCAGGAAGCCACCGAAAGCGATCTGAAGCGCCGCCTTGAAAATCGGCGTATCCATATATTTGTTGCGGATCCAGGTGATCACGGCGAGCTCTATAAGCACAATCACCACGGCCAGAATTAAGGCCGTGTGGAACTGTGGAATGAGGAAGGGGATGGTGTGGCCAAGCCCGCCCACCGCCGTCATCACACCTGCAGCCAAGCCCCGGATCAACGGGTGGCCACGGCCGGTGAGCTTGCCATCATCCGACAGGCCTTCGGCAAGGCCCATGGAGATGCCTGCACCCACAGAGGCAGCAACGCCCACCAGGAATGTCTGCCAGGTGTTGTTGGTGGCAAAGGCGGCGGCGAAAATGGGCGCCAGTGTCGACACCGATCCATCCATCAGGCCCACAAGGCCGGGCTGAACCACTTGCAGCAGGAAGAGGCGGCGCTCAGCCTCCTGCTCATGCTCTGCAGCATCGGGTGTGACATGCGTGAGGCCCAACTTGTCGGCGAGGGATTCATGGCCCTTTTCGGCCGCGGCGAGATCCAGCAGCAACTTCTTGATGGAGGGGTCTTGCGCGCGCTCGGCTGCCTGTTTGTAGAAGCGGTAGTTCTCGGCCTCCACCACCTCGGCGCGCTTGCGCATCGTGTCGATGCCCAGCTTGGTGATCATGTAGACGGGCTTGTGCTTCACAAAGCCATACACATCCGCACGCCGGATGAGGGGCACGAAATCGCCGAACTTGCCACGGTAAGCCTTGGTCAGGCGGTCGCGGTGTTCAAATTCTTCCGCCGACATTTCCATGAAAACTTTGGCCGAGGCCGGATAGGTCTGCATCAGCTCATTGGCAAACATGCCATAGGCGCGCGCATCATCCTCCTCGGAGGAGATGGCAAGGGCGAGGATTTCCTGTTCGGTGAGGTCTGAGAAGCTTTTCATGATGGCTGCCTTTTAGAACAATTCCGCCGCCATGCCAGCCCACTATTTGGCCGAAATGCCGCAGCTTTTCAGAAAAGCCGTGAACTTGGGCGTATCCGGCAGATCAACCGGTGTGCCGCCCGTGCCGATCATCATCATGGCCTTGCCGGGCTCCGGGTCACGCATGGCCTTCCACAGCGCATCACCCACATCGAGCGTAATTTCAAACTGCGCCTGCGCGTGGGATTTGGGATCCTTCACCGGCTTCAAAGCCACGTCCTTGTGGATGGTTTTTCCATAAGCGGTGAAATCAGCGCTGTAGCCAGCGCCTTTCTTCTTCAGCGTTGATTTAGGGCCGTCCATGCTGAATCCCGTGCCATCATCTTCCGGGCCCAGCGGCAACATAACGCGCAAGGATTTTGAACCATCTGTGCAGGTCACATGTGTGAGCATGTATTCTTCCGAAACCAGTGTGCCATCCACACCCATCTTGAAATCATAGACGGCAGCGCCTTTGACGCGTGAAAAGCTCTCAGCCGTATCTTCCTGCTCTTGTGCCACCGCTCTTGAATGAGCAAGTGACGCCATGATCAACAGGCCGCAACTCAATTTCGCAATTCGGAATTTTCTATCCACTAGATGGAGTCTCCATGGTCTGATGCAAATTTGCAACATGGCCGCAGGCGCTGTCCTATCTGACCTTAAAGTAGAGACTTCCCGGTTCTCTATCCTGAGTCAGGAAAGGGCATACCCGCTTTAGCATGTTAAACTGATCATGCTTCAGCATATTGAGCATCGCAACAATTTCGTATCTGTGGGAATTCCCCAACACGGCCTCCAGCAAATACTGCTCATTCCAGAAGCACACGCTTTTCAACACCCAATGCTCAAGATAGTCGCGCGGCGTGAAAATATCATGCACGTGAACAAACACACCGGACTTGAGCTGCGGCAGAATTTCCAGATACTCCTTCAACACATCGCCTTGCGGCCGGATCATGTGCGACGAGTCGATGAACAACAGGTCTCCGGGGCCAAGTTCCTCGGCCCAGTCAAACTCAATATCCTGGACCCGATTTCGTATGATGCGGAGTCCCTTGATAGAGCCCAGCCATGGCATTTCATAAGGTTCAATGCATATGTGCTGTGCCGCCGCTCCTGTTTCGGCTTCATTTTTCTGCAAAGCCTCAACGGCGATCAAGGTGGAATTGCCGCTGCCGATTTCGACCACTTTGCGCGGCTTGTTCAGACGGATGAACTGATAGAGAAATTCCGCATCGCCGGATTCAAAAGTTCCGTTCCCAAATTTGAAACGCGGCGGTTGGCCCGCCTCAGTTGTTCGCGACGCAAGATCCGCAAGCTCATGCTCAAACACCAGTCTCCCAAGAAGTTCCTTCTGTTGTTCCAATTTGAAATCAATGCCTGGCAGATGGCGCACATTAGACAATGGCCTTGTCAGGTCTTTTTCAGTCACCAGCGGATCATAATAGTGATGCCTGACAGGAAAGACCCCAATGCCCTTGAGTATTCTGGTTGTCAGCGGAAAGTGCTGTGTTCCAGCGTTGCGGTAGAACTTCAAGGCCAGTGCCATCGGAACGGCCACAATGGCGATCATCACATCCCAAACGCCAGAACTTGCTAGGAATGCGCGCTTCAAGAATGGCCTCATTGTTCCCGCAATCCCCAGCCTGCCAGAAAAAATGGAATCAACCCCTAGCATCAAGAACTACACACTTTGGAGATGATGAGCCAGTGCAGTTAGATGCCGGTCAATTCTCATCCATCTTCAAGGCGGCGATGAAGGCTTCTTGCGGAATGTCCACGCGGCCGAATTGCCGCATCTTCTTCTTGCCTTCCTTCTGCTTGTCGAGAAGTTTGCGCTTGCGCGAAATGTCGCCGCCATAACATTTGGCGGTCACGTCCTTACGCATGGCTGAGATGGTCTCGCGCGCCACGATCTTGCCGCCGATGGCCGCCTGGATCGGGATGTTGAACATATGCTTGGGGATCAGTTCTTTGAGCTTTTCGCACATGCCACGGCCACGTTGTTCCGCACGGCTGCGGTGCACGATCATCGAAAGCGCATCAACGGGCTCGGCATTCACCAAGACGCTCATCTTGACGAGATCGGCTTCTTGATAGTCGATCATCTTGTAGTCGAACGAGGCATAGCCCGAAGAGACTGATTTCAGACGGTCATAGAAATCAAACACCACTTCATTGAGCGGCAAATCATAAACCACCATGGCGCGGCTGCCAGCATAGGTGAGCTGCTTCTGGCGGCCGCGGCGGTCTTCACACAGCTTGAGCACGGCGCCGAGATAATCATCCGGCACCAAAATCTGCGCCTCGATCCATGGTTCTTCCATGTTGAGGATCAGCGTTGTATCCGGCATGTCGGCCGGATTGTGCATCATGATCTGCGTGCCATCGCGCATGTTGAGCTTGTAGATTACGCTCGGCGCAGTGGTGATGAGATCAATGTTGAACTCGCGCTCTAAGCGCTCGCGGATGATTTCGAGGTGGAGCAAGCCAAGGAAGCCGCAGCGGAAGCCGAAGCCCAGTGCGGCGGACGTTTCCATTTCATAGGAGAAGCTGGCGTCATTCAAACGCAGCTTGCCCATGGCGTCGCGCAGGTCTTCAAAGTCGGCCGCATCCACGGGAAAGAAGCCCGCAAACACCACACTCTGTGCCTCACGGAAGCCGGGCAGGGCTTCTGCGGCTGGATTCTTTTCGTCGGTGATCGTATCGCCCACGCGCGTGTCGGCCACCTGCTTGATCTGCGCGGTGAAGAAGCCGATCTCGCCGGGGCCAAGACTCTCGACGATTTCCTTCTTCGGGCGCGAAACGCCCACACGGTCCAAAACATATTGGCCACCAGTGCCCATCAGCTTCACCTTCTGGCCCTTGCGCAACTCGCCGTCGATGACGCGCGCGAGAACCACAACGCCAAGATAGGGGTCATACCAGCTGTCAACCAGCAGGGCCTTCAGCGGCTTGTTGATGTCGCCCTTGGGGGCAGGCAGTTTTGTAACGATGGCTTCAAGAACATCGGGCACACCCACGCCTGTTTTGGCGGAAATGGGAATGGCGCCCGAAGCATCAATGCCGATCACATCCTCAATCTGCTGGCGGATGCGCTCAGGCTCTGCGGCAGGCAAGTCCACCTTGTTGAGGACCGGAACGATTTCGAGATTGTTGTTGATGGCCTGATAGACATTGGCCAGCGTTTGCGCTTCCACACCTTGCGAAGCGTCCACCACCAGCAAAGCACCTTCACAGGCAGCAAGGCTGCGCGAGACTTCATAGGCAAAGTCCACATGGCCGGGCGTGTCGATCAGGTTCAACACATAGGTGTTGCCGTCCTTGGCCTTGTATTCAAGGCGCACGGTGTTGGCCTTGATGGTGATACCGCGCTCACGCTCCAGATCCATCGTGTCCATGATCTGGTCCTGCATCTCGCGGTCAGACACAGCGCCTGTCAGCTGGATGATGCGGTCGGCCAGCGTGGATTTGCCGTGGTCAATATGGGCAATGATGGAGAAATTGCGGATGAGGGAAATGTCAGTCATTTGCGGCGGTGTTTGGCAGGGCGGGGCGGGGAGGTCAAGGTTTGAGTCCTCGCCCGACTGCGGGAGAGGGGCAGCTATTTCAGGTTCCTGAGATGCCCCAACAACCCAACCGTTGAGCCATCCAGCCCAGGCACTTCCTTGCCTTCCACTGCAGGCTGCAGGCCCGTGGCAAGTTCCTTGCCGAGTTCCACGCCCCATTGGTCAAAACTGTTGATGCCCCACACAACGCCTTCCACGAACACGCGGTGTTCATAAAGCGCGATCAAGCGGCCCAAGGTGTAGGGGTCCAGCTTCTTATAGGCCAAAGTGAGTGAAGGCCTGTTGCCCGTGAACACCTTGTGCGGGGCCAGGGCCGCAGCTTCCTTCTTGGATTTGCCAGAGGCGAGCAATTGTGCCTCGGCCTCTTTCAAGGTGCGGCCCTTCATCAGGGCCTGTGATTGCGCGAGGCAGTTGGCCACCAGCAGCGTGTGATGCTGCGGAATGCCGATCTCATGCGGCTCGGCGGCGATCAGGAATTCCACCGGCACGACATCCGTGCCCTGATGCAGAAGCTGGAAGAAGGCGTGTTGGCCGTTGGTGCCTGGCTCGCCCCAGACGACCGGGCCGGAATGAGTCTTCAGCGCCTTGCCATCCTTGGCGACGCGCTTGCCGTTGCTCTCCATGTCGAGCTGTTGCAGATAGGCCGCAAAGCGCGAAAGGCGCTGGTCATAGGCAATGATCGCGCGGCTGCCGAGGTTGCATGCATTGCGGTGCCAGATGCCGAGCAGACCGAGCACCAGGGGCAAATTCTTGTCGGCAGGTGCTGTCGCAAAATGCTGGTCCATGGCATGGCCACCGCGCAGGAAATCCATGAAATTGCGTGGCCCAACGGCGATCATTACCGGCAGGCCGATCGCCGACCAGATGGAATAGCGCCCGCCCACCCAATCCCAGAAGCCGAAGGTGCGCTTGGCCGAAATGCCGAAGGCCTTCACCTTGTCGAGGGCAGTAGACACCGCGCAGAAGTGATCGCCCACGGCTGCCTCGCCCAGCTTTTCAACCAGCCAGGCGCGCGCGGTGCCCGCATTGGTCATGGTCTCGATGGTGGTGAAGGTTTTGGAGGCCACGATGAACAGCGTGGTTTCGGCCTTCAGGTCCTTCAGCGTGTCGGCGATATGCGCGCCATCAACATTGGACACATAATGCAGGCGCGGGCCATCGTGATAGGGCGCCAGCGCCAGTGTCATCATGGCGGGGCCGAGATCCGAGCCGCCGATGCCGATATTCACTACATCGGTGATCTTGCTCTTGCGGATTTCCTCGGCAAAACCCGCCATCGCTTCCAACACGTCATGCACATCGTGAACCACATTGTGGCCGTTCACAAACACGATCTCGGATTTCGGGCGGCGCAGCGCGGTGTGCAACACGGCGCGGTGTTCGGTGGTGTTGATGATGTCGCCGCGCATCATATGGTCGCGCGCAGCTTCGACTTTCGCCGCTTTGGCCAGAGATAGCAGCAACTGCATGGTCTTGGTTGAAACGCCGCATTTGGAATAATCCAGCAGCAGGTCATCCGCCTTTGCGGAGAACTTCTCGAAGCGCTGCGCGTCCTTGGCGAAGACCTTGCGCATGTCGAGCTTTTGGCCCTTGTGATGGGCCTTGAGGTTCTTGAGCGCCGTCGCCGTTGCTGGATTCATGGCTTATCCCCTGAGTGTTGCGCCTACTGCCTTGTTCGCCGTGGCCACGATCTTAGCCGAAATGGCTTCAATGTCAGCATCGGTAAAAGTTTTATCCTTGGGCTGCAGCGTTACCTCTACGGCGAGCGATTTTTTGCCGCCTTCGAGTTGATACACGTCAAACACCTGGGCTTCGGCGATCAGCACTTTGTCCACGCCCTTGACGGCCTTGATCAGTTCCGCCGCTTGCACCTTGCCTTCGACCACAAAGGCAAAATCGCGGGAGACAGGCAGCAAGTCGGATATCGCCAGCGCAGCGCGGGAGGCTGACTTCTGCTTGGAGGCAGGCAGGGCATTGAGAATGATCTCGAAACCCACCAGCGGCCCCCTCACATCCATGGCATGCAAAATGCGCGGATGAATTTCACCAAACATCGCAATCTTGTTCTGCGGGCCAAGCTGGATCGTGCCTGAGCGGCCGGGGTGATACCACGGTGCAGCACCTTGAACGACCTGCATGGAAGACGCAGCAAGCCCGCAAGCCTCGATCACCGCCAGCGCATCGGCTTTGGCATCGAACGCATCCACGTTGCGCGTGCCGCCATTCACATTGCGCGCCATGAAAGCCCCGCGCCGCACGCCGCTCGCGCGCAGTGTTTCGTCACTCATCTTGTCGCCCGCATAGGCATGGCCCACTTCGCAAAGCTGCACATCTCCGAAACCGCGTGCCGCATTGCGTCCGGCGGCAGCAATGAGATTGGGCAGCAGCGACGGGCGCATGTCCGACAGCTCCGAAGAAATTGGATTGCCGAGTTTGAGTTCCGGCTGGCCGCCGCCAAACAGCTTGGCCTGCGCTTCGGCCAAGAAGGCCCAGGTGACGCATTCATTGAAGCCGCGCGTGGCGAGTGAACGCCGCGCCGCCAGCATGCGCTTCTGCAACGGATTGAGAACGGGCCGGGCAATGTCATGCGGCCTGCTCATGGCGGCATTGGGCACATTTTCGAGCCCATGGATGCGGCAGATTTCCTCAACCAGGTCAGCCTCGCCATGCACATCCGGCCGCCAGCTTGGAACTTTGGCCACGCCATCATCTGACGTGACACAGCCAAGATCATTCAAGATGCGAAGTTGCTCCGCCCATGGAATATCCACGCCACCCAGCGTTTTCACGCGGGTCTTGCGCAGCGTGTAGCTGCGCGCGGTGTTGGGAACAGCGCCAGCAATCACCAGATCAGAGGCCTCGCCACCGCAGAGATCAAGGATCATGCGCGTAGCAATTTCAGCGCCCACTTGCGTGAAAGCCGGGTCAATGCCGCGCTCAAAGCGATAACGCGCATCAGAATGAATGCTGAGCTTGCGGCCAGCCGCGGCTGTCAGGCGCGGGTCAAAATAGGCGGCTTCGAGGAACACATTGGTGGTCGTTTCAGAACAACCCGAAGCTTCGCCGCCCATGATGCCAGCAATGCCTTCTGGAACTTTGTCGTCCGCGATTACTGTGATGTCTTTCGCCAGCGCATAGGTCTTGCCATCCAGCGCCAACAGGCTTTCGCCATCTTTGGCGAGGCGCGCGGTGATGTTGCGATGCACCTTGTCAGCATCGAACACATGCAGGGGCCGCGCATAGGTGAAAGTCATATAGTTGGTGATGTCCACCAGCTTCGAAATCGGGCGCAACCCAATGGCGCGGAGTTGATCTTGCAGCCACTTTGGTGAAGGCCCGTTCTTCACGCCCTTGAAATAGCGGCCCACGAACAGCTTGCAGCTATTGCCATCGCTGGAGATGGAAACAGAGATTGGTGATTTGAACGAGCCATTCACAGGCTCGGCCTTTAGAGGTTTCAACTTGCCCAACCCTTTGGCGGCAAGATCACGCGCGAGGCCATAAACACCCAGCGCATCGGGTCGGTTGGCCGTCACCTTGATGTAGATCATCGGGTCATTCAGGCCCAGCGCCACGGCGGCGGGTGTGCCCACGGGGAAGTCACCTTGCACTTCAATGATGCCATCATGTTCTTCCGAGAGCAGCAGCTCACGCTCTGAACACATCATGGCTTGGCTTTCCACACCCCGGATGGTGGCGGGCGCAAAGACAGATTGGTTCACCGGGATGACAGCGCCAGGAAGCGCAATGATCGCCTTGATGCCCGCCCGCGCATTGGGCGCGCCGCAAACCACCTGCTTGATGCCTGCCTCAGTTTCCACCTTGCAGAGCTTCAACTTGTCGGCATTCGGATGTTTCTCGGCCTCGAGAACATAAGCCACTTTGAAGACGGCCAGGTCTTTGCCACGGTCGGAAACCTCTTCAACTTCCAACCCAACACCAATCAGCCCGTTGAGAATTTCATCGAGGGGAGCTTGCGTATCGAGATGCTCCTTGAGCCAGGAGAGGGTGAATTTCATGACAGGCCTCCAGCGAGGGTAGGAACCTGCAACGCGCGGAAACCGTAGTGCCTCAACCAGCGCAAATCAGATTCAAAAAACGCCCTCAAATCCGGAATGCCGTATTTCAGCATGGCCAAACGATCCAGCCCCATACCGAAAGCAAAGCCTTGGTACTTGTCGGGGTCAAGCCCGCCGGCTTTGATCACATTGGGATGCACCATGCCCGAGCCCAGAATCTCCAGCCACTTGTCGCCCGTGCCGATCTTCAACTGCCCGCCTTCGCGCGCATATTGAATATCCACTTCCATCGAAGGCTCTGTGAACGGAAAATGGGAGGCTCGGAAGCGCATCTTCACATCATCCACTTCAAAGAAGGCCTTGCAGAATTCCTGCAAGATCCATTTGAGATTTCCGAGATGTGTCACCTCATCAATCACCAAGGCTTCCACTTGGTTGAACATGGGCGTGTGCGTCATGTCTGAGTCTGAGCGGAAAGTGCGACCTGGTGCAATGATGCGGATCGGCGGCTTTTGGTTCAACATGGTGCGGATTTGCACCGGCGATGTGTGCGTGCGCAGCACATTGCGCGAGCCATCGGGCTTCTCATTGAAATAGAACGTGTCATGCTCCTGCCGCGCGGGGTGATCAGGCGGCATGTTCAGCGCATCGAAATTATGAAAGTCATCTTCAATATGCGGGCCCTCGGCCACGCTGAAGCCGAGATCGCCAAAAATCTGCACCACTTCTTCCCACACCTGAGACACAGGATGGATCGTGCCTTGTGGCTGCGGGCGCACCGGCAAGGTCATGTCCAAGGTTTCAGTGGCCAGGCGCGCTTCGAGCGCCGCTTCAGCCAATACGGATTTTCGCTCGGCCAACGCCTCGCTCACTCTATCCTTGAGCAAATTGAGCGCAGCACCTGCTGATTTGCGTTCATCCGGCGCCATTTTGCCAAGGCCCGCCATGCGCTCACTGATCGAGCCCTTTTTGCCCAGTGCTGAAACGCGTAACGCCTCAATGGCAGCCTCATCCGAAGCGGCCGCCAGTTGGGCGAGAATGTCTTGTTCGAGCGCATCAAGGCTCATGTGGCGATTCCTCAAAATAAAACCGGGCCTCATGGCGTTTAGTGCGCCAATGAAGCCCGGTCAAAGCTCAGATAGATTGTGAATGCTTAGGCTGCCTGGGCAGCCTTGGCCTTTTCAACGAGAACGGCAAAAGCCGTTGCATCGTGAACTGCAAGATCTGCGAGAACCTTGCGGTCAACCACAATCCCGGCCTTGTCCAGGCCATAGATAAATCGGCCATAAGTGAGGCCGAGTTCGCGGGTTGCAGCATTGATGCGCTGGATCCACAGGGCGCGGAAATTGCGCTTCTTGCGGCGGCGGTCACGGTAGGCATATTGGCCGGCCTTTTCCACGGCCTGAACGGCAACGCGGAAAATGTTCTTGCGGCGGCTGAAATAGCCCTTCGCAGCCTTGATGGTCTTCTTGTGGGAACGGCGAGCGACAACGCCGCCTTTTGAACGTGGCATGGGTCAGCTCTCCTTACTTGCCGAGATAGGGCATGTGGATCTTGACCAGGCGTTCATCACCTGCTGCCAGAACCATGGTGCCGCGTTGATTGCGGATTTGCTTCTTGGTGCGCTTGATCATGCCGTGGCGCTTGCCTGCGGCACCGGCCTTGACACGGCCAGAGGCCGTCACCTTGAACCGCTTCTTTGCAGCGGATTTGGTTTTCATTTTGGGCATTTTGCTTTTCCTTTAGAGCATTAAAATTCGCCGCCATGGCATGCCCTTACACAGGCCAGGCGACTTCAAACCCCACAATTTAAGTGAAGTGTCGGCGGATAAAGCAGAAATCGGGCACTGTGGCAAGGGTGCCGATGTTAACCACTCGCCAACCACAAAGGCTCTGCAGCGTTAGCTTTCTGTAATCTTAGCCGGATGCAGAAAAGTTGAACATTTTTGGCAAGGAAGACACAATCAATCAAGCGCTTAAGTGGCGTTCGGCCGACAAGGAGGCTCTTATGCTCACGAAATACCTATTGGACCAAAATGGCGCTACGGCAATTGAATACGGCTTGATTGCTGCAGCCATGGGCGTCGCCCTGGTGCTCGTCATGCCAGTTCTGGCCAGTCAGATCACCGTGCAGTTTTCAAACTTGGGCAGCCACATCGCATCAGGTAAATAGTTAACCGGCGCACCGACCTTGAGGGCGTCGCTTTC
Organism: Aestuariivirga sp.; assembly: GCA_031424315.1. Lineage (GTDB taxonomy): Bacteria > Pseudomonadota > Alphaproteobacteria > Rhizobiales > Aestuariivirgaceae > Aestuariivirga. Next base: position 37,731 of record JANPHF010000038.1, on the reverse strand, counting down.
GGTCCATTAACCAACGGTTTACGCTGCTCGTTTACACTATCTTAAATTGCATTACTTATCTGACATTACAACAGTGTAATGTTCGGAGGTGCTGCAATGAAGAGCTTTTTCAAAGATGAATCCGGTGCGACCGCCATTGAATATGGCCTGATCGCCGCCGCCATGGGTGTTGCCCTTGTTGTGGTGATGCCAAAGCTTGCCAGCCGTGTTGTGGTGCAGTTCTCAAGTCTTGGCAGCCATATTGCTTCGGGCAAGTAAAGCACGGCATAATTTCAATTTTACAGTAAGTTTGAATGGCTAGTTAACTACCTAGAATAGGCTTGCCTGATTTTAACTTTCGCTTAAGGTGCATTCCACCATTGTCATGATAACTCAGTTATTAAGCAGTGAGGAGCAGGCCGTGAAGCTTTTCTGGAATGACCAATCAGGTGCCACAGCTATTGAATATGGCTTCATTGCCGCCGCCATGGGCGTGGTTTTGGTTGTGGTGATGCCAATACTCGCCAGTCAGTTTACTGTGCAATTCTCCGCCTTGGGCAGCCACATCGCAACCGGCAAGTAGGCACAATCCAGCAATTGATGCAAAAAAGGCTCGAGTTTGCCCTCGGGCCCCTTTTACTCGAGCGGGCCAGAAAGCCCCAGTTTCCGGAGCAAGGCTTGATAGCGGTTCGCTGCCAGCATCAGTTCCTTACCCTGCCGCGCAACAATCGCCTCAGCCTTGGGCTGCGAGCTGGTAGCGAGTGAGGCCCAGATAGCAGCCATGCATTCCGCTTCCTTGCGCAGGGCGGCGACCATCACCTTGTCCAACGCAATGTCATGCAACGCCTTTGCTGAAACGCGGCCCACCCCAGGCACCGTCTTTGGCCCCGCCAGCAGATAAACCGGAGGCAGATCGCCCTTGAGATTTGAAACATGATGGAACTGGATCAGATCAAAAATCTGGTCCACCGCCTGCTTGGCACCTGCAACCCGTGAGGGGTGATCGGTGTCCGCCGCTGCATGAGGCAGAAGCTCAATCCGCGCGCCATATTTCTTAGCCAGCGGCAAATAGGGCACCAGTGGCCCGCTGGGGCCGTGATCCGCCGCGTTGAACACGTCCGCATCAATCGCCGCAAAACGCACCTGACCCGAAGCCATGGCCGAGTCCAAGGCCGCGACATCCACGCATTCACCGCGGTCGTAGTTCAGCAGCAGCGCGCCACGGTTCAGTCTGGAGAGAATGGCTGAGGAAACCAGCCCTTCATTGGCAAAGCGCCCAGTCGTGGTATTTTTGGTTCCAAGCCCGGTGTGGACGCTTAGAACACCAGCCCCATCAGCTGCATCTTCCATATGCGGCGCATAGATAAAGCCCTCAGCCTCAATCCATTCCTTGTGGCGCCGCCGGGCGTGAACCTTCACCACCATGCCAAAGGCAGTGGCCAGCAGCGCCAGCTCGCGCCCGATATTGCCATAGCCGATGATGCCGATAGTCTTGCCTTCGAGCTTTTCGGTGGGGAAGTCGCGCAAGTTCTTGCCCGTGTCGAAAGCACCGCTCACACTCATGTCATGCAGCTTCTCGACAGGAAGATCGGGCAAGAAACGCAGCAGCGCCTTCATCGCCATCTGCGCTGTGGCGCGGCTGTTGAAGCTGGGCGTGTTCATCAACACCGCTTCACCACCCATGCCATTGCCGCCGCCCCAACTGGCACAAGCCATGTTGCCCGTTCCCGTGCCGATGCGCACGCCACCCAACGCGAATTTCGCATCCTTGGGCAGGAGGGTGGCTGCGGCAATCACGGCATCATATTGGCCGTTCTTGGTGATCGGTAGAATTTCGGCTTCGGTTGAAATATCGGGTAGATAAAAGAAGTGAATTTTGCCCGGGGCCAGATTCTTGTGGCCTTCTTCGCCGCCCAAGTGGAACACACCGCCTCTGGCTTCGATATGAGCTTTCACTTCGGAAGGATCGGGCTTGCCCGCCGTATCGAATTTGAGGCCGACGAGATCGCAGACCAGAACTTTGTAGGCGCGGGTGGGGTCATCCTTGTGAGTCTTGGCTGAAGCATCAGCGGCAGCCGGCCCAAGATTGTGCCCCGCCTTCTGCAGCTCTTCTTCCAGCACGGCAATCTTGGCCCGCAGATAGGCATAGCGCACATTTTCGAGCAGTGCCGGAATGTCGGAAGCCTCGCGGATGCCGCCGATCCACGCGCGGTAGTCGCCCGGCGTGCCGGGAAAGGCATTAACATAGCGCGCCACATCAAGGCCCGCCTCATAACTACCATCCACATAGGTAATGCCGTCATAGGCCAGCAGACCTTTGGACTTCTGCACAATGCGCGCATGAATGGCGGGGTCAGTGATGTCCTTGTCTTTCACCTTCAACAAAGTGACGGCAGCGCCACGCCGCGTTGCGTCGGTCACGCCGAGTTCGAGATAGTCGCTCTTGGCAATCCATTGGTCGATCGCCTCGCGATTGGCCACCGAACGCTTGTTCAGCGAAGCCACATCGCCCACGCGCTTTTCCATGCGCAGCAGGCCAAAGGTAGTTTCGGCAAAGGCGAGAATTGAGAAGGTGTTGATCACGCCGCCCAACATCTTGTCTTGTGCGGGGTCAAAAAACGGGCCGATATTCACGCTGCGTTCGCCGGAGAGCGGCAGTTTCGGGTCAACCGGGGCAGAGAGTTTGAGCTGACGCGGAATGGCGAAGCCAGGCTGCTTCTGGTTCGCCTCGATCAGCGCCAAGGCCTGCGGCGTGAAACTGGTGACGAAATAGCCGGAGATGCCGCCGATGGCCTTTTGGAAGGGCATGAAGAAGCAGCACTTCTTCATCACCTGCGCCACAAGCTCAGCGCCCCATGGCATGGAGCCGAGCAGCGATGTTGCATCCAGCACGGCATGGTGATGCGCCGGATCGGCATCAAGCCAGGCGATGAGGTTCTTGATATCCTGTTCATTGTAAGTGGTGGCGCCCGTGGTCTCGTGGCCCACGCCGAAGAACAGCTTGATGCCCTTGGCTTTCAGATCAGCGGCAGAAGGGATGTTGCCTTCTGCGCCCGAGAAATGCAGGCGGGCCTCGTCGCCACCCTTGGCCTGACGCATCATTTCAACAAGCTGCGCCCCCCAGGATTGGCGGAAAAAGCCACCAGCTTTGCCCCCTGCGGATTCAGGTGCGGGTGTGTCGACAAAAATCTGCTGTGCGGAATCGGAAGCCGCCACCAGATGCAGCGCGCACACGGTGAAGCCTGAATGACCGCCACCCAGGCCAACGGCCATCCGGTTTTCCTTGGGGAAGCCGAAATAGCGGTGAATCTCGCGCATCATGTCGAGGATCACCTTGTCGGCCGGATAGCCGCGGTGCATCGAGCGGCTCATCTCCGCCACGGTGAAGGGCCCCACATCACGGCCCTTGTCGTCCAGCTTGCGGTAATTTTTCTCCAACCAGTGTTCAAACTCAAAGCGCTGCGCGCGGCCTTCGGCTTCATCCAAGACCGCGTCCGTGATCGGACCAACGCCAAAGAACTGGTTTGCCGTGCGCTGGGGCGGACCATTTCGTGTGAGATCAAGGGCAGTCTGCCTTTGGGCCAGAAGCTGGGCTACGTCTGTCATGGGAAATCCTACCTGTTGCGCCACATGTCATGCCGCAAACCCTGGCAGGTCAGTTATGCAAAGATCGGCAAGGCTCGTACCAATTCCGACGCAGCGGAAAATGAAGCACGCTCATCATTCACAGGATGGGTAGATCAGGGCAACTCAGCTGCCGGCAAGGGCTTGCGTTCAAATGTCAGGATCACCAACCCGCTGGCGATGATGATCAGCATGCCGGTGATGCTCAGCACATTGGGCCTGTCGCCAAACAGGAAATAGCCGATCACCACCGCAAAGATCATGAAGCTGTAGTAGAACGGCGCCACCGCCTGGGCCGAGGCATTGCGGTAGGCCAGAAGCGTAAAATGATGGCCGAGCATCATCATCAGCCCGGCGCCAAACGTCATTGTCACGTGCCAGAAGGTTGGAGCTTTCCAGGCATCCGCCATGCTGGGCAAGGCAATGCCGAACCGGCCCGCAGCCCAGATACTCACTGACGAAACCAGTGCTGCGCCAATCAACACCGTGATGATCAGAACGAGCGTTGAAATCATGGCTGGAACTGATGCGGGGATCTTGCGCGCCGCCAGGTCACGCAGTGCGGCAAACACCGCCGTCAGAAAAGCCAGAAACACAAAAGGCGAAATGGTGCCTTGCCCCGGCTGAGCCACCAGCAAGGCACCCACAAACCCCAGCACGATGAGGCCCAGCCGCCAAAGCGTGGCGCTTTCACCGTGAACAAAAATCATGCCCAGGATTACCAACAATGGGGTGGTTTGGAAAATGGCGGTCACATCCCCAATCGGCGCATGGGCAAGCGCAATGATGTAAGTGAGAATGGCGATGCATTCCAAGCCTGCCCGCAGCAACACCGGGCGCGAAAAATACTCCCGGCGCAAGCGCAGTTCCTCGTTGGCCGCCAACAGGCAAAGCGCAAAAAATGTGCCGGAAAGTCCCCGCATTACAAGCACCTGGTAAGGTGGGAGATCGGCCATGGCGAGCTTCATCAGGCTGTCGTTCAAGACAAAGGTGAAACCACTGAGCAGCATGAAAACGATGCCGCGAAGGTTTGAGGAAGCCGCCATGTTGAGGGAAATTAACCTTAAAATATGCGCCGCCTCATTGCCGCGTTTTGTTAACCCCTGCAAGTGCCGTTCTATGATAAGCAGCCATGCAAGGCCTTGTGGCGGAAGCTAACGCGGCGGGGTGCAAACTCGCATATCCTGGTTCAAGTCCAGGCAAGGCCTCCATTCCCTTTTTCAATGCACAGCTTGCAGGCCGCCTTGTTTTTCCAGGAAGGCCACGATGTCATCAACGCCTTTCAGCCGCAGCAGATCTGTGAACACAAAGGGCCTTAAGCCCCGCTGCACTTTAGTATCATGTTCCATGACTGTGAGATCGGCCATTACATGTGGCGCCAGATCAGCCTTGTTGATGATCAGCAAGTCTGAGCGGGTGATTGCTGGCCCGCCCTTGCGCGGGATCTTCTCGCCCTGACAAACGGAGATCACGTAGAGCGTGATGTCCGCAAGCTCCGGCGAGAACGTGGCAGATAGATTGTCGCCACCCGATTCAATGAATACCACGTCCAGATCAGGAATGCGCTTCACCATTTCATCAATGGCCGCCAGATTGATCGAAGCATCCTCGCGGATGGCCGTGTGCGGGCAGCCACCGGTTTCAACACCCATGATGCGCTCTTCTGGTAGGGCCTGTAGCCGGTTAAGGATAAGTGCATCTTCCTTGGTGTAAATGTCATTCGTGATGGCGGCCACGGAATATTTCTCGCGCATCGCCTTGCACAGCTTCTCAGTCAGCGTGGTCTTGCCGGAGCCCACAGGCCCACCGATTCCGACACGCAATGGCCCATTGCGGCTCATGTGCGGAACATCCGGGAATACATGTTTCCATGCAGCATGGAGGCCATATCGCCGCCAATGGTGGAGGAACCCAGATCCTTTAGCGTGGCTTTTGAAGCCCGTTCCGCCACGCGCTCGATCACCGGCGCCAGGTTCTTCATGATCTCCAGCCCTTTGGTTTGCCCCATCGAGCCCAGCCGCACCGCCACCGAAACTTGCGTGGCCACAAAATTCTGCAGGAAGGCGAGCAGGGCATCCTGCGCCACGAGCCCGGCTGCGGCGCAAGCAGAGCCTGCCGCCACGGGATAAGCCATGTTGCCCGTGGGCATCAGATTGTCGAACCAGATGCGCGCGGCATCCCAGAAATTCTTGCCGAGCTGCATGGTCTCCTGATAGCGCTCTGACGAGCCCGCCATGGCCTGCGCCAGCTCATTGAGATGCGCGGCATTATCCTGCCAACAGCGCGCGAATAGCACGGCGTCATTCCACGCCGAGCCCATCTCCAGCATATCCTTGATCCAGCCTTCTACGTCAGTGGGCGAACGCACCTTGCCTGAGGAGATGGCCTGCTCCAGCCCGTTGGAATAGGCGAAGCTACCGATGGGGAAAGTGGGTGACATCCAGTTGAGCAGCATCAACATCTGCGAAGGGTTAGTGAGCATGCGCGTAAGCCCCATGTTCGGGCGCGAATTTCTCGCGCGTGTTTCTGATTGTGGCGCCCAGGCCTTCCAGCATGCGCGCGATGACAGCGTCTGGCCGGATCAAGATGCGGCCTTGCTCTATTTGCGCTTCCAAATGCCGATTGCCAATATGCCACGCCAATTGCGCCAGATGTACGCTATCTCGCCCACATACCTCGATCAGGTCTTCCGGCTGAGCAGCGATGCGGATGAGCTGGCCATCTTCCAGCACCAGGCAATCGCCGTCTTCCAGCTTTACTGGCCTGGCAAAATCCACCAGCACTTCGCTGCCATCTCCAAGCGTGATGAGTTTGCGCCGCAAATGCCGCTCCTGCGCCTCAAGCTCAATCTCGGCCCAAGGCTTCTCAGTGACAAAGCCAGCGCGGGTGAAAGACGTTGCGCGAAGCGGCATCAGAACAGGAAATATCGCTGGGCCATGGGCAGGCTCGTCGCGGGCTCGCACACCAGCAACTCGCCATCGGCGCGCACTTCATAGGTTTCCGGGTTCACCTCGATCTTCGGTACGGCGTTGTTCAGCACCATGTCTTTCTTGCCGATGCCACCACGCGTGTTCTTCACGGCCACCATTTGCTTGGCGGTTCCGAGGCGATGATGCAGCCCGCCTGCAAGAGCGGCCTGCGAAACGAAGGTAACTGATGAGTTGGTGCGCAACTTGCCAAAGCTCGCAAACATCGGGCGGTAATGCACCGGCTGTGGCGTCGGGATGGAGGCGTTCGGGTCACCCATCGGCGCCGCGGCAATCGAGCCACCGAGCAGAACCATTTCCGGCTTCACGCCAAAGAAAGCCGGGTTCCACAACACCAGATCGGCCCGCTTGCCAATAGCGATCGAGCCGACCTCGTGCGAGAGGCCCTGCGCGATGGCAGGGTTGATCGTGTATTTGGCGATGTATCGCCGGGCACGGAAATTGTCATTGCCGCTTTTGTCTTCCGGCAGGGCCCCACGCTGTTGCTTCATCTTGTGCGCCGTTTGCCACACGCGAATGATCACCTCGCCCACCCGCCCCATGGCCTGGCTATCTGAAGAGAACATCGAGAAAACGCCCAAGTCATGCAAAATGTCTTCAGCCGCAATTGTTTCCTTGCGGATTCGGCTTTCGGCAAAGGCAATGTCTTCGGCAATGCGTGGGGAGAGGTGGTGGCACACCATCAGCATGTCGAGATGCTCGGCCACTGTATTGATTGTGTAAGGCCGCGTGGGATTGGTGGAGGAGGGCAAGACATTGGGAAGGCTGGCCACCTTGATAATGTCCGGCGCATGCCCGCCACCCGCACCCTCCGTATGGAAAGTGTGAATGGTGCGGCCCTTGAAGGCGGCAACCGTAGTTTCCACAAAGCCACTCTCATTGAGCGTGTCGGTGTGAATGGCCACCTGTACATCATGGGCATCGGCAACTGAGAGGCAGCAATCAATGGCCGCAGGCGTGGTGCCCCAGTCTTCATGCAGCTTGAGGCCGCAAGCTCCGGCCAGAACCATTTCCTCCAAGGGTGAAGCAAGCGAGGCATTGCCCTTACCCATCAGGCCCAGATTCATCGGAAAGGCGTCAGCCGCCTCGATCATGCGTTCAATGTGCCATGCACCTGTGCAAGTGGTCGCCAAGGTTCCGTGGGCCGGGCCGGTGCCGCCGCCCAGCATGGTTGTGATGCCTGAATAAAGCGCCTCTTCAATCTGCTGTGGCGCGATGAAATGGATGTGGCTGTCAATGCCGCCAGCTGTGAGAATCTTGCCTTCGCCCGCAATGATTTCAGTGGATGGCCCGATGATGATGGTCACACCATTTTGCGTGTCCGGATTGCCAGCTTTGCCGATGGCGGCAATGCGGCCTTCCTTCAACCCAATGTCGGCTTTGTAGATGCCGCTGTGATCAAGCACCAACGCATTGGTGATGACCGTGTCCATCGCGCCTTGCTCGCGCGTGGCTTGACTTTGCCCCATACCATCGCGGATCACCTTGCCGCCGCCGAATTTCACTTCCTCGCCATATATCGTGAAATCCTTTTCCACTTCGATGATGAGATCAGTGTCGGCCAGCCGGACTTTGTCGCCCACCGTCGGGCCAAACATCTGGGCGTAAGTCTCGCGTGAAATCCTGGCCATTACAGCGCCCCCATGATTTTCTGCTGAAAGCCATAAACTTTGCGCAGGCCCCCTAGCGGCACCAGCGTCACCTCTCGGCGCTGGCCGGGCTCAAAGCGCACCGCAGTTCCTGCCGCAATATCCAGCCGCATGCCCCGTGCCTTATCGCGCTCAAACTGCAATGCCTCATTGGTTTCGAAAAAATGATAGTGGCTGCCCACCTGAATGGGCCTGTCGCCCGTGTTGGAAACTTCGAGCGTGATGGTCATGGCACCCTTGTTCAGTTCGATGTCGCCAGAAACTGCAATGATTTCGCCGGGGATCATTTTGACCTACCTAATAGGATGATGAACGGTGACAAGCTTGGTGCCGTCTGGAAAGGTGGCTTCAACCTGCACATCATGGATCATGTCAGCCACGCCCTCCATGCAGTCGGCCCGCTTTACGACATGCGCGGCTTTTTCCATCAGGTCAGCCACGCTGCGCCCATCGCGCGCGCCTTCCACCACATATTCAGTGATGAGGGCGATGGCTTCGGGGTGATTGAGCTTCACGCCCCGTTCTTTTCGCGCCCGTGCCACCGTTGCCGCCATGGCCACCAGCAACTTGTCTTTCTCACGCGGTGTTAGCTGCATGAATTTTCCTCACAAAGACCAAACACGCGGCAAACCCTTGCCGCCTGTTGCAGCAGCAAGAGCCAAAACCAGCGCCTTTCGCAGTTTCATTCCATCTTCTGCAGCAAGCCTAGCAAGCAGCTTGCCATTCCAGCAAGACACGGCGCCCGTCTCTGCGAGCAGCGGTGTCAGCGCGGCCGCCCGCTTTTCGGCATCAGGCGAAATGAGCAGCAAAGTGGCAAAGGCTCGCGCCTTGGCCAACCCGGCATTACCTCGCGGCAGAACAGGTCCTAGTCGAAATCGCTCGGCATGAACCAGCTTGCCGCCGCAGTGGATGTCCCAGGTATCGCTGATCTCAGTGTGGGCAATCTCTTCGCCCATCGCTGACCGGCCCAGAATGAAGCTTTCAGCCAGCAGCAATTCTGCCCCAGGCGCGACATGGGCTTCGATGTGGCGTGAAATCTTGCTGCCTTCGAATTGAATGGTCTCCTGCGGCAGCCAATGCAACGTCGCGTTTTCTGCCACATCAAATCGGTATTCAATTTGCGCTGCTGGCCCCAGACTGCGATAGACCCGCTCCGCCGCCTGCGATGTCACGGCCAATCGCGCGCCGGATTCTACAGCGAGAGCCACATCAATTCTGTCGCCACCCGCCAGCCCGCCGCTGGTGTTGATCAAAATCGCCTCGTCACTGCCACGGGGCAGGCGCAGTTTGGAAGAGCCAGACTCGCGCAGATCGTGCACCCCAGTTCTCCCATAGCGAAGCAGAACTTCGCCACGGCTGCGCTGATCCAACAAGTCGGCAATCATGCTCATGTGGTTGAGCCTAGCGCGAGGTCAAAGCCCATGGGAAGGCCCGGCAGGAAGCTTTCTCACCTGCGATTGCGTCGGCGAATGATCTGCAGCCCCAGCCACACCAGCAACACGGCCAAAGGCACGCCAGCCAGATGAAGCAGGCGCTCCAGCGGCGTTTGTTCACCCTGGAAGCCTTCAGCAAATTTCGCCAAAAGATTGAAAAGATAATAGCTGATAGCCACCACCGAAAGGCCTTCAACCGTTTCTTGCAGCACCAATTGCTGTTTGGCGCGGCTGTCCATGGAGCGCAGCAACGACTGGTTCTGCGCTTCCAGTGCAATATCCACACGCGTGCGCAGCAGGTTGTTGGCGCGCTCGGCGCGTTGCGCCAGGCTTTCAATGCGTCGCATCACGGCATTGCAAGTGGCAATGGCCGGGCTAAAGCGGCGATCCAGAAAAATGCCAATGCGCTGATAATTGCGGATGCGCGATTCATGCAATTCCGCCACGCGCTTTTCAACCAGCGCGGCATAGGCGCGCGTGGCGGCAAAGCGGTAATTGGTGCGGTTGGAAAGCTCTTCCACTTGGCGCGCCACAGCAGAAAGGCGCGCCAAAAGGGTTGCGTCATTTTCAGCCTCGTCTTCCGTCATCCGTCCGATGACATCATGCAGGTTCTGCTCAAGCGGGCGCAACTCTGTTTGCGCCGTGCGTGCCAGGGGCAATGCCAGCAGCGACATCATGCGATAGGTTTCAATTTCATGGATGCGGCGGATCACGCGGCCAAGGCGCAAGGGTGTGAGGCCCTTGTCCTGCACCAGCCATCGTGAAAAGCCATCCGGGCGGATGCGAAAGTCCGTCCACACCATCGCACCTCCTTGGGCTACGGTTGAGGCGGCAAGATCATCATGGCCGAAAAGCGTGAGCAGCGCTGCGTCATCCGGCGTCTTCTCCTTGGCAGAAAGCAGATGCGTGTGAATGGCCACCAGCCTCTTGCCGGGCAGACCTTCCATCCATTCGAAGGGCACCAAGTCCATGGCCACGGCCCCCGCGGGCTGCTTGCCTTCAACGATGATGGCGATGCGATAGAATTCGCCATGCCGCTCGAAACGCAAATAGCCACCGGCTATTTTCAAGTGGTGATGAAGGGCATTTTCCTCTGGCACATCCTCCCCCAGTTGCAAGGCCAGTTCTGTGAGATGCAACAGTGGAGAAGCGTCACCTTCGCCAATGGTGAAGGCCAAGTGAGTGATGCGCGCAGGCGCTGAAATGCGAAGGCCCGTGCGGCCATGTAGTTCGTCATTCAGGCTCTGGCGCAATTCATGGTCGATCATTTCAAGTCACCGGATTTGTTTGAAGGCAAGAACTGCGCCAATAGAGCGGAATCGCTCTTTAAGCGAAAGCCATTCCCGCCCGAAATGTCAATTGGCGATCAAGGTGTTAGCATCTTGACGATTCCGTCAAAATACGGATTGACCGGGCGGCCAAGACAAACTCGGACAAGCACAATCAAAAAGTCTTTCATGATTTGCGGAGGATGGCGCGGAAACGGCCACTGCTCTCATGGACACCGTTTTCGCGCAATCAAAACAGTATGGCAATAAACCACTGTGTGAATTTGATTATTGGCGCACCCGAAGGGATTCGAACCCCTGACCTCTGCCTTCGGAGGGCTAAGGAATGGGATATTTCACGTTTTCTCGCAGTTGCCGACAATTCCTTAAATAACGCAATATCAAATATTTAGATGAATTGAGATGTTTTAGGATATCTGATAATGTTGCGTTCGGTGCTTACTATGTGCTTATTTTTGGAAAAAGTTAGCACCGAAAGGAGACCATCCATGTCCCGCTCCAAAATCACAAAAATCGTCGTCGATCAGGCTGGGGCGCGTGCACTCGATTACTTCATCTGGGATAGCGAAATGAACGGCTTTGGCTTGAAGGTTTCTAAAGGCGGGCGCAAAACTTATGTGTGCCAGTACCGTACCGCAGGTGGCCGATCTGGAGGTCGAGGCGCCTGACCATAGGGGCCCATGGATCTCCCTGGACCGTCGATACCGCAAGAAGCGAAGCAAAAAAAATCCTGGGCCGGGCGGCCAATGGCGAGGATCCAGCGCAGGAAAAGCAGGACCTGAAGAAGCAGCTTACCGTTTCCCAGCTGTATGACCAATACTTCCAGTATGGTTGCGCCACCAAGAAACCCAGCACCTTGGCAACTGACCGGGGCCGGATCGAACGCCACATCAAGCCACTGCTCGGACGAAAAAGGGTGCAAGACGTAACGCGCGCTGACATCAAGAAATTCTTGCAGGATGTAGCGCAAGGCAAGACGGCCGCTGACGTCAAAACCGGCAAGCGGGGTCGTGCAATTGTTCGGGGTGGCCAAGGTGCTGCTACGCGCACTGTGGGGCTTTTAGGTGGCGTCTTCGCCTACGCCGTTGATTGCGGCATGATCGAGGCAAGTCCTGTCCTAGGCGTCAAGCGTTTTGCCGACAAGAAAGGCGTTCGCTATCTCAGCCAGCGCGAACTCGTTGCGCTTGGCGATGCGTTTCGAAAGGCTGAGTCGCAGGGCGAAAACCCGTCGGCGATCGCTATCCTGAGGCTTCTTATTTTCACCGGGGCACGCAAAGGAGAGATAGAAAAACTCAACTGGAGTGAAGTAGATTTTGAAGCCAAATACTTGAAACTTGCCGACTCAAAGACTGGCCAAAAAGCCTTTCCTCTAAACGCCCCCGCATTGCAGGTCCTGCGCGATCAAGTGCAACTTGAAGGAAGTGGTTTTGTATTTCCTGCATATCGTAGCAACGGATATTATGAAGGCACTCCAAAAGTCTGGCAACGCATTCGGCTGCTGGCAGGTTTAGAAAATGTCCGCCTTCGCGACCTTCGGCATAGTTTTGCCAGTAATGCTGTGTCAGGCGGCGCAAGCTTACCGATTGTGGGCGCATTGCTTGGTCACGCCGACAGCGCAACAACTCAGCGCTACGCGCATTTGAGCGACGATCCCCTGAGAGCCGTTAGCGACGCTGTTGGAGTTAGGCTGGCCAATAGTCTGGGCGAAGAAATCAAGACGGCGGCGCAGGTGTTGCCATTGAAAAGCGGAAAGGGTGCACGTTAAATCTGCCCCTAGGCTATCTCGTTGTCAGGGGTCTTGCCAAAGTTTCGAAACTGAGGAAATTTTCGGTATGCAAGATGCTGATCTCACACCTCCTTGGCCGGCAAGACTGATTGAAAGGCTCCGGACCGCGGGTCTTCTTGAGGCGGCGCCACAGGATTTCCACTTGCTGACGGGCGGGTACAAAAATCATGTGTGGCGTTTTGGTAATGTTGTGGTGAAAGAGTTTGTGGCCAGTGCTCTGGATGACAATCCGAGTTTTCCCAACCTGCCAGAACATGAAGCATTGGTACTCCAGCATTTGAAGGGGACTGGGCTTGCACCGGAATTTCGGGGGTTCCTGCCAGAGACTGACGAGGGTGCCGTGCTGGTCTATGATTATGCTTGGGGCAAGCCCTGGTCGGGCGACACGGCCGAGATTGCCCGGTGTCTGCTGCATCTGCACAAGCTCCCGCTGCCGCCGGGCCTGCGTGTGTTGCCATCATTGGATGCCGATGTGCTGGCCGATGGCGACCGGGTTCTAGCCATCGCTGGGGGCGACGAGACGCTGGAGGGGCTGCGGCCGAAGCCAAAGAGACTTGCCCCACCACCACCGGTCCTCGTCCACACCGATCTCGGGCCAGGCAATATCATCAAGACGCAACAAGGGCTGCGCATCATCGATTGGCAATGCCCCGGCCTAGGCAATCCGGTGGAAGACATGGTTGCGTTTCTCTCGCCGGCTTTCATGATCCTTTACGGGCTGGAACCTCATTCGCTTGAAGATGAAGGTTTATTTCTAGCGACTTACGGGAACGCTCCGGTTGTCGATCATTTTCATGCTGTACGGGCAGCGTTTCATTGGCGTTTTTCTTGTTACTGCATCTATCGCCAGCGGCTGCTCTCCGGTGAAGTCTCGACGCGTTATGCCCGCGCGCTGGCGGCTGAATGCGATTTATTGACGAGGCTGCGATGAAGCGCATCACCACCCACATCCACAGCTTTTCTCTGCGTTATCATCTGCGCTACAGGCCTGCCGGATATGACGTGTTTGCATACATCAATGAGATGGCGGACGCGGGCTTTGACGGGGTGAATATCTCGGCCAATGGGCCGGGTTTTCGCGACTTGTGTGGCACTTCGCCTGAACATTTCGCCCGCGTGAAAGAAGCCTGCCAGCGGCGCGGCCTGAAAATGGAACTCGACATGTCGAGCACTTCGACTGCAGATATGCGCCCTATGCTGGCAGTTGCCCATGCCTGTGGCGCGGACACCTTGCGCACTTACACACGCTACAAAGGCGAGCTTGCCGATCTCATCGCCTGGACCAAGCGCGACCTGAAGGAAGTGGCCGGTGACGCCGCGGCCCTTGGCATCACCATTGTCCTGGAGAACCATGAGGACTTCCAGGGTGCGGCCATCGCCGAAATTCTCGACGATGTCGCAAACCCCTTCGTTCGCGCACTATATGACTATGGCAACAGCCAGATGGTAGGCGAAGAACCTTTCGACGCGCTGGAGGCGATGGCGCGGTACATTCACTGCGTGCATATCAAGGATCATGTAATCACCATCGCGCCTGATGGTTCGCAAGTTGTGCAGGGTGTGCCGATGGGCGAAGGCCTGTTGCCGATCATTGAACAGACCGACCGTCTCTATGCACTCGGCCTACGCCGCTTCTGCTTTGAGAATGTCTGGTCCTATGTGGCGCCGGTCAAAGTGCCTGAGCTGCCGCGGACGCCCTGCTTCGCTCTGCAGCCAGCGTCGCGCTATCTGAAGGGCGACCTGTTGCCGCCAGATGAAGCGGTCGCACAAGAGCGCGCCGCGCATGTGTCAAGCCTGAACTGGTTCAGACACGCCCTGCAGGAAGCCGGTTACGAAACGCGTCTGAAGCCAATCTCATAAGTTCATCGCCAGCTTACGGCCTTCGAAGATTGCCATGGCGGCGGTGCGTGCGGCCACAGCATCTCCAATTATCGGCGCTGCCAGCTCATCGCCCAATTCGCGGTTGGCAACATTGGTGGAAGCCACCACCAAAGTATCAGCCACAATGCGTTCCGGCGCGCCCCCCGCGCTTTGCACCGTAGCGCCATCGCCATGCCATTCGCGCACCATCGCATCGGTGATAAGGCGCACGCCCAGTTGGCGCAGGCGCGCGCGCATCTGGATATCCGCCGCAGTGCGGGCCATTTCAAGCATCACGCTGGCGGCGGGTGTGACCAGCACGAGCTCATGGCCGGCCTCGGCCAAAGTGAGCGCCGTGCCAGCACCCTTCCAATTGGCAGTTTCATCAAGCAGCAACACGCGCTTTCCAGGCCGCACGGCGCGAGCCATCACATCCTCGCAGCTCACAACATTGCCGCGCTCCAGACCGGGCAGCGCATCAAACTCCGGCATGGCGCGCTGGAAAGCCTTGCCATCGGGCATGGAGCCAGTGGCGACGATAACCACATCAGAACCCATGGCTTTGACTTCGTCGGCGTCGAGCGGCGTGTTGAGCAGCACCTTCACCTGCAGGCGCGTCATCTGCCGCTCGAACCAGTCGAGATAATCAATGATCTGGCCACGGCGCGGAGCAAGACCAGCGAGACGGAACTGGCCGCCCAGCTTGTCAGAAGCTTCCGCCAACGTGACGCGGTGGCCGCGTTCGGCTGCGACGCGCGCTGCTTCCAGACCTGCTACGCCGCCGCCAATCACCAGAACCGACTTCGGCTTTTCCGCCAGCGTAAAGCGATCACCGCCCCATTCAAATTCGCGTCCCGCACTTGGGTTGATGAGGCAGGAAATCCAGTAGTCGCGGTAACGTCTGCCCCAGCACATCTGATTGCACGACAGACACGGCCGCACATCTTCGGCCCGACCTTCGCGCGCTTTGTTGGCGAGGTGCGGATCGGCGATCTGGCCGCGCACGATCGAAACCATGTCGGCCTGGCCGGAGGCCACGACATAATTGGCATTTTCCGGCGTGCGCACATGACTCTCGCATTGCACCTTGGCGTGCCTCACCACTTTCTTCAGAGCCTCGGCATAGGGGGCACCCAACTTGTCGGCATAGAAGACATTCGGAATGATGCCGGTGTGGTTGAAATAGCTGCCGGTGCCGCAGGTGACATAGTCCATCAACTGCCGCTCGTCGTGCCAGGCGATCACTTCCTGCAGCTGTTCGATGGTCTGGGAGACCTTGCTGGATTCATCCATGTTGACGGCAATGCCGATGATAAAATCCTCGCCCGCCATCTTGCGGATACGCTCCATGATCAGGCGCGAGAAGCGCATGCGGTTTTCAATGCTGCCGCCCCAGCGGTCATCGCGCCGGTTGCTGAAGGGCAACCAGAACTGATCGATGATGGCGTTGTAAGCGGCGAAAAGCTCGATGCCGTCAAAGCCTGCATCGCGCGCCCGGCGTGCGGCCTGCACGAAGCTTTCAATGATCTCTTCTATCTCGGCTTCCGTCATCGCATGGCTGCCATCGGAATCGTGGAAGGACGGCAGGCCCGAGGGCGACCAGCTCGGCTCAAAGGAATTGTCGAAATCGCCGTGCTGGCCGACGTGATAGAGCTGGTGGCAGATCACCGCGCCATGTTCATGCACCGCATCAGTGATCTTGCGGAAACCGGGAATGACGTCTTCCGACTGGGTGCGGAAATTGCGGCCGGTTAGCACGGCTGTGCGGTGCACCGGCGAAGGCTCGACCACGATCATGCCCACCCCACCGCGCGCGCGTTCCTCGTAATAGCCGCGATGGCGCTCGCCGGGCAGACCGTTTTCCGACATATTGGCGGTGTGCGAGCCGAAGACGATGCGGTTGCGCAGGGTCTTGTGGCGGATGGTGAGCGGCTGAAACAAAGCTGGAAATGGCTGGGACATGGTCTTCCTCAATCGAGTGGGGCGCCGCCTTCGGCTTTGCGGCGAGCTACAAATTCACGGAGCTGCTCTTTGCGGGCCGCGTCCATGTGCGGCTCTTCATAGATGGACAGCGCATGCTGCCAGATGGCGGTAGCGCGCTGGGCTGAATCCTTGCCGCCGGCCTCCATCCAGGCGCCATAGTTCTGCGTGATGGAAACCATCGGCCGGTAGAAGGCCGTCTCGACGGTCGCGAGCGTTCGCGCTGAACCGAAGAAGTGACCGCCTGGGCCGATCTCGCGGATTTCATCCAGGGCCAGCGTGTCGTCATTCACGATCACCGGCTGTATGGCATGGGCGGCACTTTGCATGATCTCGCAATCGAGCACGAATTTTTCGTAAGAGCAGCACAAGCCGCCTTCCACCCAGCCGGCGCCATGCATCAGCAGGCTGGTGCGCGCGGCCAAAGAGCTTTGCACGGATTGTGCGGATTCAAAGCCGCTGGCGTAATCCGGAATGTTTGACGACGAAAAATTGCTGGTGCGCAACGGCATTGCAACATGCCTTGCCATTTGCCCGGCGATGATATGGCCGCGCATCAGGTCGGACATGCCGTAAGCCGGCGCTCCGGTGCGCATATCCACATTCAGCGAGGCGCAGCCATAGACGACGGGCGCGCCTTTCCTGACCATCTGCGAGAGCACGACGCCGAACAGCACTTCCGCATGGGTCAATGCCATTGCGCTGGCCATGGTGGCAGGCGTTGAGGCTCCGGCCAGCACAAAGGGCGTGATCAGCGTAGGTTGGCCGTGGCGCGCCATTTCCATCACGCCAATGGCCATGGGCACATCATATTGCAGCGGTGTGTTGGTATTGATGATGGAGAACACACCGGGGCGCTGACCGAATTCCTCCAGTGTTTCACCACGCGCCATCGCGCAGAGGGTGAGCACATCTTCGATTCGCTGTCTGTTCTGGCAAAAGAGATACGGCACCTTGTCCGTCAGTGTGAGCGTGGCAAGGGCCGCTTCGAGATGGCGGTTGCGCACTTCGACATCCAGCGGCTCGACCGGCCAGCCATTCATCTGCACGATGTTGAAAAACTGAGTGAGCTTCAGAAGCTCGCTCATGTCACTCAAACTACCGGAGCGGCGGCCGCGCACCATGTCCGTGCAGGCAGGCGAGCCCATCATGGCTGTGGTGGTGAAATTCGTGCCGCCGACGCGTACACTGCGCACTTCGTTGCGCGGGGTGAGCGTGAACTCTGATGGCACGGTCTTCAACGCTTCCACCACAATGTCACGGCCCGTCTTGATGAGACCGTTTTCACCCACTGATGCACCCGCCTTCTTCAGCAGGTCTTGCACTTCGATCACGGGGCAAAGAATACCAATCTCTTCGAGAATGGTGAGAGCCGCTTCATGCAAGGCTGACACTTCGTCTTTGGATATGAGTTCCCTAGCCGGCAAGTTATTGCTCAACGGTGTCCAAGGCTGCTGGACAATATCGCTCGTACTGCGGCGGCGGCGCCCGGATTCCGTAGGCCTCATGATTTGGCGAAGCTCTTCAGCCTCTCATAGAGTGCCTTATCGATCGGCACTCCTTCCCTGGACAGGCTCTTGATATTGGCTTCACGTTTGGAGTTGGGAAGCCTTGCGCCATCTTGCTCGGTGATCGATTTCGTCAGGCCCGCCACTTGCTTGGCATATCCACCGCCGGAAAAGCCTTCAGGCTCAATGGCGATAAAGAACTGGCCACAGCCGATCGGCCTGTCATCATTATCAACAAAGGAACCCATTTGCGGTCCACGCAGAGCGCCAGCCAAAGCCGCACACATGATTTCCACAATTAGGCCTTGGCCAAAGCCTTTGTAGCCCCCTGAGGGCGCCATGGACCCTGCAAGCCCCTGCACTGGGTCTTCGGTCGGCTTGCCGTCCTTGTCCAGGGCCCAGCCGAGCGGGATGGGTTTGCCCAAATCCGCCGCGCGTTTCACCGCCGTCCAGGCCACGGCGGAGGAAGACTGGTCAATTAGGAAAGCGATTTTGCAATTTCTGCCTGGCACTGCGAAAGACATCGGGTTGGTGCCGATCACCGGTTTCTTGCCGCCCACTGGCGCAATCGCCGGAACCGAATTGGTGAAGCCAAAGGCCAGCAATCCGTGGCGCGCCAGATAACCGGTGTGAAAGCCCAGTGTGGCGGCGTTGTAGGAATTATGCACCGCCATGCCGGCAATGCCGTGTTTCTTGGCGGCGGGGATGAGTTTCTCAAAACCCTTCTCAATCGCCGGATGCGCGAAGCCGCGCCTGGCATCCACGCGGAAGGACACCTTCGAGAGGATCTTGACCTTGGGCTTGGCATCTCCATCAACCTTGCCGCTTTTCACATGCTCGCAATAATATTGCAGCCAGTAGAAGCCGTGGCCTTCCATACCGGAGAGTTCGGTATCGAGAATGGCTTCAGTGAAATAGGCGGCATTCTTCGCTGACGTCCCGGCCCCGGTCAAAGCGTCTGAAATCAATTGGCGCGCCGCGCGCGGGGAAAGCCGAATCGTATCTTCACTCATTCAGTTCACCAGATCTTCTGTTAGAGCGATAACCGGCGCCATGCTGTCAAAGACGGATTGATCCAGATGGCAACGGATCAAATGGTCATTGCCCATATTGCGCAGTGGCGGCAGTTCTTTCTCGCAAAGGCCACCTGGCACCTGGCCCTTGCGCGGGCAGCGGGTCTGGAAGGGGCACCCGGGCGGCGGGTTGGTGGCAGAGGGAATGTCGCCCTCCAGCACCACGCGCCGCTTGCTATAGCGCGGGTCGGCAATCGGAACGGCCGACAACAAAGCCTCGGTATAGGGATGATAGGGCGGATTGAAAATCTCATCCGTGGTGCCCTGTTCCATGACGTAGCCCAGATACATCACCACCACGCGGTCGGCGAGATAGCGCACGATGGACAGGTCATGGCTGATGAAGACCATGGTAGTTTTGGAATCGCGCTGAATGTCAGTGAGCAGCTCCGTCACCGCCGCCTGCACCGAGACATCGAGTGCGGACATCGGTTCATCGGCGATCACCACCTGTGGCCGCCCGGCGAAAGCACGGGCAACACCAATGCGTTGCTTCTGCCCGCCAGACAGTTGCCGAGGCATACGCTTTTCAAAAGCACGCGGCAGCTTCACCAGATCCAGCAGTTCCAACATGCGGGCGCGGCGCTCGGCATTGTTCTTGCCGATCCCGAATTGCTCCAGCGTGCGCATGATCTGCGAGCCAATGGTGTAAGACGGGTTTAAGGTGTCGAAAGGATTCTGGAACACCATCTGGATCGCGGCCACGGTGGAGGTGCCACGCTGGTCAACGCCGGTGGATTGAATGTCCTTGCCCGACAACGTGACGCGGCCGCCTGATGCCTTCTCCAGGCCAAGCAAGACTTTGGCCAAAGTCGATTTGCCGCAGCCGGACTCCCCCACGATGGCCACGGTTTCCGCCGCACGCGCCACGATGCTGATGTCTTCATTGGCTTTGACGGTTCGCTTCTCGCCCTTGCCAAAGATTTCATTGGCGGCCACTTGATAGTGTTTTTGCAGGTGGTCAATGGAGAGCACCGTCTCGCCCGGTGCCACCGGTTTCTTCATGGCGCGGCCCACCGCGGGCGCTGACCAGTCGATTTCATTCCAACGTAAACAACGGCTGCCATGACGTGAGGCGGCATCAACTTCAATCATCGGAATATCTGCCACATCGCAAACGCCGCTAAGAAAGTGCGCGCAGCGCGGCCCGAAGTTGCAGCCACGTGGGCGGTCCTGCGGCAGCGGCAACTGGCCCGGAATGGAAACCAAAGGAGCCGAATTCTTGTTGGTGCCGGGGAGAGCGATCGAGCGGAACAGCCCTTGCGTATAGGGGTGCCGCATATTCTTGAATACATCACCGATACTTCCGGTCTCCACCGCCTCGCCGGAATACATTACTGTGATCCGGTCACAGGTTTCGCGAATGAGGCCCAGATTATGCGAGACAAAGATCATCGAGGTGCCGAAAGTCCTGCCCAGTTCGCGCACCAGATCAACGATGCCGGCCTCCACCGTCACGTCTAGCGCCGTAGTCGGCTCATCGAGCAGCAACAGCGCGGGCTTGGACAGCAACGCCATTGCAATCACGATGCGCTGCTGCTGGCCGCCGGAAAGCTGGTGCGGATAAGAGCTCATGATGCGCTCGGGGTCCGGCAGCTTCACCGCCTTCACCATGTCCAGAGCGCGCTGGCGGGCTTCGGCCTCGGTCACTTTTTCGTGGGTGAGCGGCACTTCCATCAGCTGATCGGCGATGCGCATCGAAGGATTGAGGCTGGCCATCGGCTCCTGATAGACCATGGCGATCTGCGAGCCGCGCAAGCTGCGCAATTCCGCCTCGTTCATCTCGCCCATGTCGCGGCCCCGGAACTTGATTTTGCCCCGGATTTTGCCGATGCCCGGCAGGTCGCGCATGATGGCCAAAGCCACAGTGGACTTGCCGCAACCGGACTCACCCACCAGTCCCATGCATTCGCCCGGCAGGACGGTCATGGAAAAATCCATCACAGCAGGAATTTCGCCGGTCTTAACATGGAAGGAAATGTTCAGGTCTTCAATTTCGAGGATCGGTGTGGTCATGATTATCCCCTTAATCGCGCAAGGATTGTTCGCGCAGGCCGTCAGCCAGCAGGTTGAGGCCGAGAACGAAAGACATCAGCGCCATGGCGGGCACCAGTGGTGGCCAGACATAGAGCCTGAGGAACTGGCTACCGTCCTTGATCGCGGTGCCCCAATCCGGGCTTTCCGGCGACATACCGAGACCGAAGAAGCCCAGCGTTCCCAGCAGGATGGTGGTATAGCCGATGCGCAGGCAGGTATCGACGATCAAGGGACCGCGCGCATTGGGCAGGATTTCCCAAAGCATCACATACCAGGGGCTTTCACCTCTGGTGCGCGCCGCACTCACATATTCGCGTGTCTTGATGTCCATGGTCAGACCGCGCACGATGCGGAACACGCCGGGGCTCGAGGCAAAGGCCACGGCGATGAAAATATTCAGCTCATTGGGCTGGAGATGCACCAGGTGCAGCGGATCACGGTCGAAGACCAGTCCGTTGTAGATATAGCCTCCGATCGCCAAAGTAATAAGCAACAGGACAGCACACTTCACCGGCTGCTTGCGGTAACCGGTGTAGAACAGCACCAGCAGGAACAGTATGGGGAAGAGGAAGAAGAAGCCGGCCATGACAAAAGGCACCGCTGTTTCCATGATGCCGGGCGTGACCAGAAGGTAGAACAGCAGGATGACGGGGAAGGCCAGAACCAGATTGGCAATGAAGGACAGCACCGCATCGACCCTGCCGCCATAATAGCCGGCGGGCAATCCGAGCAATGAGCCTACCAGTAGCGAGATGCCGGTGGCGGCAGGCGCAATCGCCAGCACGATACGGCTGCCATAGACCATGCGGCTGAAGACATCGCGCGCCAGCTTGTCGCCACCCAGGAGATAGGCACTGCCCGATGCGGAATCGACCGAACCGGGCAGGCCGTTTTTTAAGGTAACAATCTGCTGGAGTGGGTCAAAGGGTGCGATGACATGGGCAAAGATCGCGGTGAAAAGCCAAAACAGGCAGATGGCCACACCAGTGAAACCCACGCCGGTCGTAATGAGATGGCCGTAGAGGCCGAGCCTGCGGTGGAACCGGAACGAAAGAAGCAGCGTCACCGCCAATGCCAACCAGGTGGGCCAGAGCTGGGCGGCCAGACCTGTAATGATGGAAAAAATGCCGAGGACTTGCATGGCGCTCTATCCGAGCCTGATACGCGGATTGAGATAGGCATAGCCAATATCGGAGATCAGTTGGGTGATGAGTACCACCGTCACCGAAACCAGGCCACAGGTAAGCACCAGATCAATGTCATTATTGGAAGCGGCGGAAACCAGCAGAAACCCAAAGCCCTGATACCTGAAGATGGCTTCAGCCACGACAACGCCCGATAGCAGCCAGGGGAATTGCAGCATGATCACCGTGAAAGGCGCGATCAAGGCATTGCGCAAGGCATGGCGCAGAACCACCGCGCGGAAGCTCAGGCCTTTCAGCCTTGCTGTGCGGATATATTGTGAGGACATGACCTCGGCCATCGAGGCTCTGGTCATGCGTGCGATATAGCCGATGCCGTAGATCGCCAGTGTGATCACCGGCAAAGTGAAATTATAGAAGGTGATACCTTCTGAAGTTGCCGTGGCGGCCGAACCATTCAGCACTTTCAGCCAGGTTGCAAAGATAACCGAAAAGACGATGCCAGAGACATATTCCGGCGTAGCAGTCGAGACGATGGAAATGATCGAGAGATAACGGTCCAGCTTTGAGCCTTCGCGCATGCCGGCCAAGACGCCCATGATGAGCGAGACGGGGATCATCACCACCATCACCCAGAACATCAATAGGCCGGTGGCTTTCAACGCTTCAGGCAGGCGGTTGCTCACCTTGGTTTTGAAAGCGGTGGAACAACCGAAGTCACCCTCAAGCACACCGCTGTAGACTGGAACTGCAGATTCATCACAAAAACGAAAGCGCGGCACCGGCTGGTTGGTGGCCGGATCAATGACCGGCTGTTTCTCTGCCACACCAATCCAGCGCGCATAACGCAGGAAGAAATTGTCGCGGTAGCCATTGCGGGTCAGCCAATTGTCGAGATCCTGCTGGCTGGCGCGCATTTCGGTCTGGAAAATGGCCAGCCGCTTGAGGTTGGGCTCCAGGTTCACAAAATAAAAGACAATCATCGAAAGGCAGAGCATGGTGAGCACCATGACGGCTATGCGCTTGGCTATGAACTTGAGCATGTCTGCAACTTAATGGCTCCTCTGGCCACAGGAAGGTGCGGGCGGAAGCTCAATGCCACCGCCCGCAGTAGCACTGACTACTTGTCGAGCCACACGGTTTCCATGTGCAGTTCGAAGGTCGGATGCATGTCGAAGCCCTTCACATAAGGCTTCATATGCCGGTACAGCGAACGCCAGAACGGCTGGATGATGACGCCTGAATCCTGCAGAATGGATTCGACATCCTTCATCAGCGCCTTGCGCTTGCCGGCATCGGCAATGGCAAGCGCCGCATTGAGCTTCTTGTCGAAGTCCGGATTGGAATAGGCGCATTCGTTCCAGGCTTCGCCGGTGCGGTAGGCCAAGGCGAGGACCTGTACGCCGAGCGGGCGCATGTTCCATTCCGTGGTGGACCACGGATACTTCAGCCAGTCATTCCAGAAAGTGGAACCTGGAATAACCGTGCGCTTCACCTTGATGCCAGCATCGCGGCATTGCTGAGCAATGACGTCGGCCGGATCTTTCACATAGCCCTGCTCATAGGAAATCAACTCGAACTCGTGATCAATCTGGCCGGCTTCGGTCATCATGGCCTTGGCCTTGGCGACGTCGCGTGGGACCTTCGGCAGTTCGTAATATTCCGGATGGATCGGGCAGACATGGTGATTTTCGCCCACCTTGCCTGCATTGTTGTAGCCCAGCTGCAGTACGACATTGTTGTCGATGGCAAGCTGCAGGGCGTTGCGCACCTTCTTGTCATCAAAGGGCTTGTTGCTGATGTTGGTGCGGATCACGATGGTGGAGGCCGTGACAGCTTCAGACTTCACCAGGCCCATGCCGTCCATCAGAGTCACGGTTTCACCCGTGGTCTGATAGTCGCTGTCGATTTCTCCCGATTCCAGGGCAGACACGGTAGCATTCTGCTGTTCACCGTAGTCGATGAACTCGATGCCATCGAGGAAGGGCTCGCCGCCCCACCACTTAAAGTTTTCGCGGCGCTTGACCACGGCCTTGGTGCCAACCGCATAGCTGACGATCTCATAAGGTCCCGTACCCGGCGTCTTCAGCATGTCCGGCGCCTTGTCGAAGGAAGGATGCACGATGATCGCTGGATAATCGCACATGCCAGGAATGATGGTAATGTCCGAGGCGCTGCACTTCAGCTTGACGGTGTGGTCATCCACCTTGGTAATGGCGCCAGCAGCGGCCTTCTTGGTGGTGGCATCAACGAGCGTGCCCACGCGGCCCGCCATGGAATTGCCTTCGGCCGCCTTGTCACACCAGCGGTTGAGATTGTAGATCACGTCATCAGCTTTGAAATCATCTCCGTTTGACCACTTCACGCCCTTGCGGAGATGCAGGGTGTATTCGGTGGCGTCGTCGTTGACGTCCCAGCTTTCAACCAGCTGGCCGGTGAAGGTGCTGTCGCGGTTGTAGCGTATCAGATATTCATTGCACTGGCGGCAGACATTGGCCATTTCCGACCAATCCCAAGTGCGCGGATCCTTCATGTCCTTGACCAGCATCTGCATCTTAAGCACGCCGCCCTTTTTGCCGCCAGCGGCAAGAGCCGGTGTGGGGGCAGCGAGATCGATCATGCCGTAGGCGGTTGCTGCCGAAGCGCCAAAGACGCCAGCCAGCACCAAAAACTCGCGGCGGTCGAATTTTCCGGCCTTAGTATTGGCAGCCAGGTCAGCGAAGACTGCTGGCATTGGCTGGCCATTTTTCTTAAAAAATTTCATAGCTCCCTCTCCTGTTTCTTATTTGGTAGACGCTCAATCGAAAACTCAAAGGCCAAGCCCGCCCCCTCACTGCGCGTTGGCAACCTGCCAAGGTGGTAACCAGTCTCCCTTGACGCGCAAATCTATGTCTGCGTCATCCTCGATCACCTTGCACACTGTCATTTCTCCGGCGCCTAGTCCATAGCGGCGGCCTGCTTCCTTGAAACGCTCATGGGTGGCGCGGGTGAGATCGTCGCGCGTACCTACCTCGGTCATCAATTCTTCAATCAGGGATAGGTCCTTCAAGCAAAGGGCAATAGGGAATGACGGATCGTAATGGCCGGCAAAAATCGAGGGCACATCATGGCTCATGACAAAACTGTCAGCAGCACCGCCCTTCATGACATTCCACCAGGTGAGGGGATCAAGTCCGGCCAACTTGGCGGTGACCATGGCCTCGCCAATAGCGGCCGCATGGATTTTCCAGAGCTGGTTATTGACCAGCTTGGCCACATAGCCATTGCCATAGATACCGACTTTGCGCAGTTCCCCCATGGCTTCAATGACAGGTCGTAAATATTCAATATCTGCATCGGTACCGCCCACAAACATGGGCATGTCGCCCCGGATGGCGGCGTCGACCGAACCGGTAACCGGCGCGTCCACCGCGTGGCCGCCGGCTGAAGTGAACTTCTCCGCCAGCTCGCGCATTACCTTGGGGCTTGAAGTCGTCATATCGATCCAGTATTTGCCCTGGACTGAGGCCGAAAGGAATCCATCTGGCCCCTCAACAACTTGCCGCACTTCCTTTGGCCCGAAAACCATGGTGATCACGACATCAGCGCGGGCCATCACATCAGCCGGGCTTGTCCCGGCTTCAACCCCTGGTTCAAGTTGTGTTACAATGGCGCTAGGGCGGATGTCGTAGACAACCATGTCAAAGCCCGCACGTCTTACGTTGCGCGCGGCATTCTTACCCATGGTACCCAATCCAATAAAACCGACAATCATCATCAAAAATCTTTGCTCCCCGATTGGATGCTTCATCTAATTCACCACTTGCACAAACGAATTGTCGTTATGGCGAGCATAAGCTAGCGTTATGCTCATGGATATCGACGTTCGGCAGCTGCGGAGTTTTGTCACTATCTACGAACGCGGATCGCTCTCGCGGGCAGCGGAGCATTTGGCCTGCACCCAAGCTGCCATGAGCATGCGGCTCAAATGGCTGGAATCCGAAATGGGAGAGGCCCTTTTTCTCCGCCAGCACCACAAGCTGGAGCCCACCTTCAAGGGGACCGAGTTTTACGCTCGCGCCCTGGTTGTGCTTGCTGCCTATGATGAGATGATTTCGGTGACCCGCAGCACTTTGCATCGTAGCAAGGTCAAGATCGGCATTCCCGATGACTACGCGCTGGGTTTCCTGCCGCAGGCCTTGCGGGCGGCAAAATCTGCAGGCGCGCAAATTGAAATTGAGATCGTCTGTGATCTGAGCGCCAATCTTGCTGCTGCACTCAACCGCCAGGAAGTGGACTTGGCTATCGTGACCCTGGCTTCGAGACCGATTCAGGCCCTTGCGACAATTGATGTTCCGCTGAAATGGGTCAAGGATCCCGCCTATGTGCCTGCGGCTGGCCGGCCCATTGGCATCGTCGCCTATCCAGAAGGCTGTCTGTTCCGCCGCGCGATGATTGAAGCGTTGGACGAGACTGGCACGCCTTGGGCGGTTCTGGCGCAAAGCAGGAACCGCGCGGGTATTGTTTCGGCCTTGCGTGGCAAACTGGGAGTTTCAGCCATGGCGCTGGGCACAGTGCCGCACGACCTTATGGAACTCATGGAAAATGCCTGGCTGCCCAGCCTCCCCTCCCTGCCGATTTCCATTCTGGCCTCCAACAAGGCGCTTTCTTCAGAAGGCCGGCAATTGGCCGAAGCTCTGAAGGCAGCACTCGAGCAGGCCTCGTCCGCTGATGCCTCACCAATCCGTGAAAGCCAGGCACTTTCCATTTCCTGATGGCTTGATCGCGCTTTGATCGTTGACCGGACGGGGCAAGCACCTCAGGATGCACCACGCCACTTTAGCCGCACTTCACACTGTACCGGGAGAGCGTTTATGACCGTCGCGCTAATGTCCTGGCCGATATTTTGTGCCAGACGCAGTGAGAGACTATTGCATGTTTGACGCCTCGTAGAGAGGGGCAGGTCGGTTGTTGAGCATTGACCAAGGTAAGATTTTTGCAAATTGTAGGTGGGATCGGTGTCGCCTTCGGGTCAAATTCAGAAGTTGGTTATTTCTTGCTCCTAGTCCGGTATTTAATTGAAAGCTGCCATGTCGTTTAATCAAAGGCTGCAAATAATCTACACGTGCCTGCAGCCTGCAAGCTGAGGGCGAAACCGACCCTGCATTTTCACGTTGAAATCATACCGTTAAATTTAGCACGAAATAGTCACCTGTCGGTGGTTTCTGGCCCCCGCAACCAATAAACCCCTCTGTCTCAATGAGATGGCGGGTTTTTCTTTTTAGCTATGCCAAGGAGTTGACTAATTGGAGGCACCATGAACTACTACCCAGCGAACATGTACCGCACAGGCCTGCTAAAATCTCTTCGTGCAGCTGCATCAACATTGCGGCAGTCAGGCACGTTATCGGAATTGCAAGCGCCGTCATGGTCTGGTTTCGAGCTGCAAACAGAACTTTCAACGTGATTGGGTTTGGCGACTTCTGACCCAAAGTGGTCATGCTGTGACCTCAAAGCAATGTCCGCTTTCGATTAGAGCGCGGACGTGAGTCCCAACTTGGATTTTTCAGTGCATTTTTTTCCGCCGTCCGCCTTTTGGACACGTCTTTCCAGATTAGCATAACAGGGGCTATAGCGGGCCTTGCTTGGTTCATGCTTGGGTGCTTTGAAAGCATCAAATCTTATTGGATTGAGATCATGATCGGAGAACAAGTCTCGATCACCGGTCACAAGCCATTTTTTTGGCCAAAAATTCGTTGTATGCATACGTTTGCAACATAGGTTATCAATGAAAAACTTCGATACAAAATGGCGTAATTTTCCCCATTTTATCATAGGGATAACCAAGGAAATTTGGGAAGAAAGGCAGATCCACCTGCTTGAGACCTGCTATGCGCCCAACATTGTGGTGCGTGGCGCAGGTGGAATGAAGATCGGCAATCAGGCTGTGATTGACGACACGATGACCAAGATGGCCGCTTTTCCGGATTTGCAAATCCTCGCGGAAGATGTGATCTGGTCGGGCAGTGACACTCAGCACTATCTGTCTTCACACCGCACGGTGATCACGGGAACCCAAACTGGCGATAGCGCCTATGGTCCGGCCAGTGGCAAGCGCTATTATGCACGCTGCATTGCCGACTGTTCAGTGACCGCAGGCGTGTTTGATGACGAGTGGTTGGTTTTCGACACCAGCTCCATCGTCAAACAACTGGGACATGAGCCGCGCGATTTCGTGCGGCGACAAATTGTTGCGGAAGGTGGCCCAGCAAAAGCCAAGAGGCCCTTCACGCCGGATCAAGACAAGTTGGGCCCCTACACGTTGCGTGGCAATGACACCCCCATTGGTGCGCGTTTTGCAGACATTCTCACCCGCATCATGGGCAAGGACTTTGCTGTAATCCAGCGCGAATACGACCGCGGCGTGCGCATTGAACATCCGGGCGGGCAGGGTGGGTGGATGCCGGCTTTTGCCGAAGCCGCCTGGATGGGCTTGCGTTCATCGTTTCCGCAGGCGAAGTTCGCCATCCATCATGTGATAGGCAATGAAGAGCCAGATCGCCCACCGCGCTCGGCAGTGCGCTGGAGCCTTGACGGCCGCCATGATGGTTATGGCCGCTTTGGTGCGCCCACTGGCGCGGAAGTTCACGTGATGGGAATCAGCCACGCCGAGTTCGGGCCATGGGGCCTGCATCGTGAATTCACCCAATATGATGAGATCGCGATCTTGAAGCAGATCGAAATTCAAACCGGCAAATTCTGAGTGTTCAGGCTAGCTGCGTTGCAACCAGTGCCGCAGGTGCGCAAAGGTCAGATTCGGTGCCTCCAGTGTGGGAAGGTGCCCGGCAGACGGGATGGTCACAAACCGTGACTGCGGCATCAACATATGCATCTGTTCATGCCGATCACGCGGACACAGCCTGTCGTGCTGGCCCATGAGCACCAGCGCGGGTCCCCTAAAGGCTGCCAAAGTGGCGGATTGGTCCGGCCGTTCGCGCAAAGCGACAGACTGTCTCGCGAAAACATTCGGGCCCAAGGCCAATGCCATATCCATGCACAAATCAAGGATTTGCTTCTTCCGTGGACCAGGGGCGAGATAGTTGGGTTTCATCTCTTCCCGCAAAACGGATTCGAGCCCGCCAGCTAGAGCCTTGGCTATCTGCGGTCCGCGGCGTGCCTTGGCCTCTGGAGTTTCGGCGCGAGGATTGGTGTCCATCAATGCCAGCCGTTCAACACGCGCAGGCGCTTGTGCCAGAACTTCCATTGCCACGATGCCGCCCATCGACAGGCCCGCCAGGGCAAAGCGCGGCGGGGCCGTTTTCAACATATCGGCAGCGAGCGCCTGAACCGTGTCATATTCTGTTGGCAATGCATGGATGAGTTTGCGCGGCGCAGTTGAAAAGTTGCCCCACATGCGTGCATCGCACATCATGCCGGGAATCAGGACTAGTGGCGTCATTTCACGCGCCGTGCACCTTCTTTAAGTGACGCCAGCTTGGCCCAGGCGATTTCTGGATCGACAGCGCCAAAGCCGGCGAACGTACCAAATCCGCAATCAGATCCCGCGATGACGCGCTCAGTCCCCAAGATGTTGGTGAACCGCTCGAGCCTTTGCGCCACCAAGTCAGGGTGCTCCACAAAATTTGTTGTGGTGTCCACGGTGCCGGGGATCAGCACCTTGTCATCGGGAATTTCTGCTGCACGATCTCGAAATACGGTCCACTCATGGCCGTGGCGAGGATTGGCGGTTTCAAACAGGATATAGGTTGCTGGAACTTTCATGAGCAGGGGAAACACTTTTGCCATGTCGATATCGCAAACATGAGGCCCTTCGTAGTTGCCCCAGCAGATGTGCAGGCGAATCCGTTCGCGCGGCAGGCCTATTAACGCCTGTTCAAGCGCCTCAACATGTGTAGCAGCGATTTTGAGGAATTCGACATCGCTCAAACTCGCAAAGAGCATGTGCCGCGACAAGGCGAGATCAGGGCAATCCAACTGCAGGTCCAATCCTGCATCGAGAATCGTGCGGTATTCGTCGCGCATCGCGTCAGCAAGCGCAGAAAGATAAGCTTCACGCGTGGTGTAGTACGCGTTTTGCAGGAAGAGGCTGATCACACCTGGAGATGCAGCATTCATGAAGCCGCGATCGATGCCATGCGCAGTCATGGCCGATTTCAAATTGGCAATGTCCTTGTGAAGTTCGCCCTGGCCCTTGGATTTGACCGGCCCGACACATTGTGGCCGCGCATATTGCGGAGTGCCGCCTTGCTTCGCCAGGCGATCAAGAAAAGTGGGGAACAGCTTCAAATCAGCCGGTGCATTGCGGGGGCTGTCACCATCAAAGCCGGTGTAACGGTCCTTGACATAGGTGGCGTAGCTGATCTTCGAGGCCTCACCATCCGAAACGATATCTATACCCGCCAGTTTCTGGCGGCGGACATTTTCATGAACTGCCGCTGCCATACAGGCATCGAAGGCGGCAGGTTCATAGGCCTGCGCCTTTTCGCGAGCAAAAAGGAAATCGAAAACCTCCTGGCTGCGCGGAAGTGAGCCGACATGGGTGGCAAGAAGCGGCATGTGTAGTTTCCCCTAAAGCAGACGACCCGTGGCGCCAGCCACGTCGTCGGTGTTCATGATTCGATAGAGCGAAGCTTCGCCAGTCACTGCGGGGATGAGACTATGTGACAGGCCAGGCGGAATGGCTGCCGTGTCGCCCGGATTCAGCACGGTTGTACCGCCGTTCCAGGTCAGCCGCCAATAGCCACGCATAGGCATGAGGACTTCATGCTTGTCGATGGAATAAGCTGTGTCTGGGATGGAATTGCGAGAAAGCAGCTCCACGTCAAAGCCGGGGCGGTCGCGCAGCTTACCATTCGGGCCAATCACCTTGGCAGGCTGCTTGTCGCTCAGTGCCATCAAATCCCAATAGCGGGCAACGTGATTGGGGATGACCTCAGCGGTAGTGGGTTCAGGGTAGGCTTTCAGCTCTTCCTCGGTCAACAACGGCATGGGCGGCACGCCATCTGGCAGCCGCTGGCCCTTCTTGCTGTCGTAGAGCTTCCCGTTCTTGCCCAGCACCAGACCATAGTCTCTCGCGTCAGTGATGACTTGCGGGGCCCAGACCACACCACCGCCAGCGTCATCTCCACCCAGAATGGCCATGATCATTCCATAATCGGTGCCCACATTTTCGAACGCCCGGAAAATCCCTGTCGGGATGTTAAATATGTCGCCTTCCTCGGCAATGAATTCGCCTGCCGTGCCCCAGCGCCCCCAAAAGAAACGCCAGCGGCCCTTGAGCACGAAGAAAACCTCCGCTGTGCGGTGAACGTGCAAACTGTTTCGGCAACCCGGCGGCTGGCCGGCAGCGCCAATATTGAATCCCGGTGTTTCGCGAATATGCACATGCTGGTCTGGCGATTCAGAAACGCCACCGCCGATGATGGTGAAATTCTCCTTGCGGTTTGAACCCGGCGTATGGGCATCGATGAAGGCGGTCTTGCAGGGCTTCAATTCACCGTAACGAACGATGCGGGCATCCATTTCTGCTGGTGTCATGATGTTTCCTTTCAGTCAGCGGTCCAGCCGCCATCTACGATGAGTGATGTTCCAGTGATGAGACTGGCAGCATCCGAGGCAAGAAACGCCACAGGCCCCATGATGTCTCTCAATTCACCCACGCGGCCGAGCTTGATCTTTGCGGCAATCCAAGCGGCACGTTCGGGGTTGGCAAAAGTCGCGGCCGTCATCGCGGTGCGGATGAAGGTGGGGGCAATGGTATTGACGCGGATGCCATGCGGTCCCCACTCGATAGCCATGCTTTTGGTCATGCCTTCGAGCGCATGTTTCGAGGCGGAATAAACTGCACGGTCGACGCCACCGACGTGGGCCATTTGTGATGAGATATTGATCAAGCTGCCAGGCTTGCCTTCCGCGATCAGGCGCTTGGCCACTGCTCGGGTCAGGAAATATGCGGCACGAAAGTTGAGGCTCACCGCGAAGTCAAAATCTTCCAGCCTTGTCTCAGTGGCCGGGCCGTGGCGCGAGCCACCCGCAGAATTCACCAGGACGTCGAAAGCGGGCTGGCCAGAAATGGTTTCTTCGGTGGCCTCTACAGCTGACACATCAAGAGGCAGCACATGGGCGCTGAAACCCAAAGCCTTCAACTCCGCCGTCAAAGAATGCAACTCTGCCTCGCGTCGTGCGGCAAGCCAGACTTCGCCGCCCTGCTCGGCGAGCGCGACGGCCGCTGCCATGCCAATGCCCGAGGAAGCGCCGACCACCAAGGCGCGACGACCGTCCAGACGGAACGAAGGTGTGCGTGGTAATGTCATTCGGCCGCCGCCCCGTAAGGCACGTTCTTGCCGCCGTAACGGCGCACACGCACGTTGCACTGTTCAGCATGGCCCACGAAACCTTCGAGCATACAGAGGCGCGAACCGTAACTGCCGATCATCGCCGCCGCTTCGTCGGTAGTGACCCGCTGATAGCTGTGGGTTTTCAGGAATTTGCCCACCCAGAGGCCGCCAGTGTAGCGGCCCGCCTTCTTGGTGGGCAATGTGTGATTGGTGCCAATCACTTTGTCGCCATTGGCCACATTGGTGCGTGCGCCAAGAAACAGCGCGCCATAACTGTGCATGTTTGCGAGATACCAGTCGTCTCGGTCTGTCATCACTTGCACGTGTTCAGAGGCGATGTCATTCGCCACGGCCAACATCTCCTCATGACTGCTGCACAAGATCACTTCACCATAATCGGCCCAGCTGACACCCGCCGTTGCGGCGGTGGGCAGAATGTTTAGCAGCCGCTTGATTTCGGCCAGCGTGCCTTCCGCCAGCTTGCTGGAATTGGTGATCAGCACGGCGGGTGAGTTATAGCCGTGTTCGGCTTGGCCCAGCAGGTCCGTGGCGCAAAGTTCGGAATCAACGGTGTCATCGGCGATCAGCAATGTTTCGGTGGGGCCAGCGAAAAGATCGATGCCCACCCGCCCAAAAAGCTGGCGCTTAGCCTCGGCGACGAAGGCGTTGCCGGGACCGACAAGCATGTCCACCGGCTTGATGGTTTCTGTGCCCAGCGCCATGGCGCCAACGGCCTGTATTCCCCCCAGCACGTAGATTTCATGAGCGCCAGCAAGCTGCATTGCAGCGACGATGGCCGGGTGGGGTTCGCCATTCACAGGTGGGGCCGAAGCAACAATGCGCGGCACACCGGCCACGCTGGCGGTGAGCACTGACATGTGGGCTGAGGCCACCATGGGAAACTTGCCGCCTGGCACATAGCAGCCGACGGATCGAACAGGGATGTTGCGGTGGCCGAGAATTACACCGGGTAGGGTTTCCACTTCAATTTCGCGCATCGAGGCTTTCTGCGCTTCAGCGAATTTGCGAATTTGCGTCTGGGCAAAGCGAATGTCCTGCATATCGCGCGCTCCCACTTTCTGCATCGCCGCCTCGATTTCAGGTGGCGTCAAACGGAAAGAGGGCCTCTCAAACTTGTCGAACTTCATGGAAAGTTCACGCACGGCGGCGTCACCGCCCTTCTCAATCTGGGCCAAGGTGGCTTCAACAGTGGCGCGGGTGCGGGCATCATCATCGGCCCGTTCAAGGGCTGGTTTGCCACGCTTCAGCCAGGTCACCGCCATGTCGAACTCCAAAGTGAATACGTTTGCAAACTGCTTACGTCCATTGCCCGTTTTGTGCAAGTCTCTTGTAACCGTCAGGAGCTTTGAGGCTTGTGGATGATTAGGCAACAGTCCGACTGATGGTAGCGGGCTACATTTTGCCAATACTTCAAGCCGCACCGAACACTTCGTTTGCAAACGTATTCAATTTTGTCTAGAAATGACATTTTGTGACACTGGCCGGATCGGCCTGAAAGGAGAGCTTATGTCCAGCCAGCCTCATTCCTATCCTGCCGACAAAGTCAGCTGGATTAAGGCCCCTACCCGCAGTGCGGAAGGTGACAACAAGCCCGTGGCGGAAACCGTGGCCAAGGTTCTGGCGGAGGTGAAAGCCAGAGGTGATGCGGCCGTTCGCCACTATTCGAAGGAATTCGACAAGTCCGAGCTTTCTGCTTTCGAAGTGACCAAAGCTGAACGCGAAGCCGCAGTTGCGCGCCTTGATCCACAGACCCGCAAGGACACTGAATTTGCCATCGCCAATGTGCGCCGATTTGCTGAGGCGCAGCTGGCCACCATCCTTCCCCTCGAAGTAGAGCTGCTGCCGGGCGTGCATATGGGCCACCGCGTGATCCCTATTGAACGCGTGGGCTGCTATGTGCCGGGTGGACGGTTTCCACTGCTTTCGGCACCGATCATGACCATTGTCCCGGCCAAAGTGGCGGGTGTGGATGAAGTGATCGCCTGCCTTCCACCAAATGCGCATGAAGCCATGGTGGCAGGCTGCCATCTTTCGGGTGCCGACCGCATTTTCCGTATTGGTGGGGCGCAGGCGATCGCGGCAATGGCTTACGGCACCGAGACGGTTCCGGCCGTGATGAAGCTTATGGGGCCAGGCAACGCCTTCGTAAACGAGGCGAAGCGCCAAGTGTTTGGACCCGTTGGCATTGACCAATTGGCCGGGCCTTCCGAAATCTACACACTGGCAGACGCTACAGGTGACGCTGAGATGATCGCAACCGACCTGCTGGCTCAGGCGGAACATGATGTGCGCACGCGCGTCGGCCTCATCACTACGCATGCGCCTTTGGCCAAGGCTGTGTTGGCCGAAGTTGAAAAACAATTGAAAGGCCTCTCGACAGCCCATGTCGCATCTCCCGCCTGGGCGGACTATGGCGAGATCGCAGTCTGTGCCGATG
Organism: Aestuariivirga sp.; assembly: GCA_031424315.1. Taxonomy (GTDB): domain Bacteria; phylum Pseudomonadota; class Alphaproteobacteria; order Rhizobiales; family Aestuariivirgaceae; genus Aestuariivirga. The sequence continues at coordinate 2,589 of JANPHF010000038.1, read as the reverse complement.
AGGATGCCATGATTGCCTATTCCGATTTCATTGCTGCTGAACATCTGCAGGTCCACACTGCCGACCCGCATGCCTTCGCCCGGCGTTTGCGCAATTATGGTTCGCTCTTCATTGGTGAACTCGCCAGCGTGGTCTATTCCGACAAATGCTCCGGCACCAACCATACGCTGCCAACCATGGCAGCCGGCCGCTATACAGGCGGGCTTTGGGTTGGCGCTTATGTGAAGATTGCCACGCACCAATGGTTGGATGAGCGCGGAGTTCAGGCGGTTGCACCACCTGCTGCGCGGCAGGCCGCGAGTGAAGGCCTGGAAGGCCACCGCCGTGCGGCTCAGCTGCGCTTGGACCGGATGCAGCGGCGGCGCTGAGATCTAAAAGGGTGGGCGTTGCACAGCGTGGTCGGTGGCCTGCTCAAAGGCATGGCCCACACGGCAAAGCATGTCTTCCGTGCCAATGGCTCCAACAAGCTGCAGGCCGAGCGGGAGCCCGTTGTCAAAGCCGCAAGGCAAAGACAAGGCGGGCTGGCCTGTGAGATTGAATGCGATGGTGCGCATGGGCGTCCACACTGCTTTCTCTCCGTCAAAGGCTGAAAACGGCAAGGCGGCGGTAAGGGTCGTTGCTGTCAGTACCACGTCCACCTTTGCGATCGCCTCTGTCATTGCATTGCTCAGCGGTTGCACGGCGCGGCGCGCCATGGCCAAGTCTGCCTCAGTAATGGCGGCACCAAAGGCCAAGCACTGCAGTGTCAGGCGACCATAGGCGCCTTGATGCGCTGCAATCAGGGAGGCGTGTTCTGCCAGCGCCTCAGCGTGAAGAATAACCGAAGCGGCAGCTTCGTAAGGTGCATAATCCGGAAGGTCGATCAGCGAAACGCGTGCGCCTAGCATGGAAAGCGTGGCTGCAGCTTCATCCAAGGCGCGAATGGATGCCGCACTTGCCTTTGAGTCTTCGGCAAACCAATTACGCGCAAAGCCAATGTGCAACCCATTGATACCTTGCCCAATCATGGCTGAGGCAAGGCGCCATTCGCGTCCCTCTGTCATCACGTCAAGTGCCAGCGCGGCTTCAGCCACAGTTGCCGCCAACGGTCCAACATGATCGAGTGTTGGTGCAAGTGGAAAGGTCCCTGCCCGTGACACGCGGTCATAACTTGGCTTCAGGCCCACACAGCCACAATAGGCAGCGGGCGAGCGTATTGAGCCACCGGTGTCTGTGCCGATTGCCAGACGCACGAGGCCCCCAGCCACGGCCGCCGCCGCGCCTGATGACGATCCCCCAGTAATATGAGTAATGTTCCAGGGGTTGCGCGCCGGTGGATCGGGCAGATTGAGTTCGGGGCCCACCATTGCAAACTCATAGGTAGCAAGCTTGCCAATGAACACCGCACCTTGCGCCCGCAGTTGCGCCACCACGGGGGCATCCTTGTCAGCCACGCGCCCCGCAAGAACAGCTGAACCCGCTGTGGCTGGCTGGCCCGCCACATCAATCAAATCCTTGACCGCCACCGGCACGCCACAAAATGGGCCTGGGTCTTCTTTTCGCGCCAGACGGGCGTCAGCCACATCAGCCTGATCCAGTGCGTCAGCGGCGATGTGGGTGAAGGCCCCTAGTTTTGCCCGCGCTGCAATGCGTTCAAGCACCGCGCCAACCAGCAAGCGCGACGTCAAGGCCCCGGATCGAAGCGCCGCGGCTGCTTCCATGAGGCTGAGATCAGCTGGATTGCTCATGAATGCTTGTCCGAATTTTGCTTCAGATACCGCGCCACAAGCGCGATTTCAGCGCGCAGATGCTGCGCGCCCTGCAGCGCCGCCGCAAAGGTCTTGTCATCCAGATTCAGGCCCTTCGCTTCCAAAATGCGGCGAAATTCTTTTTCGCTCAGTTTGTTCAACCCGCACTCCCGTGTTTGCGGGTTGATCCGCGAATGACAAGCGCGCCATCAAGCACCACGTGTTTGGATTTTCCCGTGCCCTCGGAGATTGATGAAATCAACATGTTCACAGTCTCAGCCACCATCTGGTCCACGTGCTGGCGAACCGTGGTGAGGTTATAGGCGGGCCATGCGGCAGGAGGGACATCGTCAAAGCCAACCACGGAGACATCTTGCGGAACTTTCAAACCCAGCTCAAAACGCAGAACATCGATGACGGCAAAGGCCATGTGGTCATTGGCGACGAAAACAGCGTCGGGCCGGTCGGGCGTGGCGAAGAGTTGGCGTGCGGCACGTTGTGCATCGGGATAACTGAAGTTGCCCTCGGCCCGAGCGAAAAGGTCCATGCCAGCCGCCTTGAGCCCGGCGCGGAAGCCAGCCTCGCGGTCGATTTGTGTCGAGGCGCCGGAAAACCCTGCGACATATGCAATTTTTTTATGTCCAAGCGAGATAAGATAGTCGGCCAATACGCGGCCGCCGCGCGCATTGTCAGTGGTGACTGAGGATAGACGCGGGTCCCGGAGCGTACGGTTGAACAGCACGACAGGAATGCCCGTGGCGTGGCAGCGCTCCGCTAGATCAGAGGACATGGAGACCGAAGCCATCACAATGCCATCGACCTGATAGTCCATCAGTTCACGCACCACCTGATCGACGAGCTG
>JANPHF010000037.1:0-5935 GCA_031424315.1 Aestuariivirga sp. | reverse complement strand
CTTTGTGCTCATTTTCATTGCGTTTTTCCCGTCAGCTGGTACATCTTTTCTCGGAGCGAGATGCACAAGCCTCACGAAATGCTTGCTTTTTGCCCCCTCACTCATGCTAAAGCGCGCCAGCTTGCAGCCGGAGACCGAGGGGACGGTCTACGGGCTTTGCATTAGAATATCCGACTAAGGGAGTCAACTATTGCCTTCCCGCAATCGGCCAACCAAGGGGTTGTCTCGGCTCATGCCAGAAGTGATTTTTAACGGGCCTGCCGGCCGCATTGAAGCGCGCTATCACCAAGCCAAGCAGGCTGGGGCGCCGGTTGCCATTTTGTTGCATCCGCATCCCACTTTTGGCGGCACAATGAACAACCCCATCGTGCATTCGCTCTATGGCTTGTTCCAGTCGCGTGGCTTCTCGGTTTTGCGCTTCAATTTCCGTGGTGTAGGCCGCAGCCAGGGCCTTTTTGACAATGGCGCTGGCGAATTGGCCGATGCCGCTTCGGCGCTGGATTGGCTGCAGAGCTTCAACCGAGAGAGCAAGATTTGCTGGATTGCCGGCATCTCCTTTGGCGCATGGATTTCGATGCAGCTCCTGATGCGCCGACCAGAAATTTCGGGCTTCATCTCGGTTGCGCCGCTGGCCAAGCACTATGATTTCTCGTTCCTCGCCCCATGCCCGGCCTCTGGCCTGTTTGTGAATGGCGGCAAGGACACGGTGACTTCGCCTGAAGCGGTTCACACGCTGGTGTCGAAACTGAAGACACAGAAGGGCATCACCATTGAGCACAAGGTGATTCCGGATGCGAACCACTTCTTCCAGGACCGGATTGAAGACCTCACCAAGATCTGCGCTGACTATCTCGACAAGCGTCTGACACTGGAAGCATAGCTGCCTTGGCGTAAAGCGGGTGGCGTGACCGATGCATGTTGAGTAACAAACCCAAACTTCGTCATGCCCGCGAAAGCGGCATCTCTGTTTCAAACGCAGATTCCCGCTGGCGCGGCAATGACGGCTGTGAGGGAGGAACAAATGGCAATGGCAACGGACCAAAAAATCGACGCGCAATCCTGGGGCATGCTGGGGCTTTTGGGCCTCATCTGGGGCGCATCATTTTTCTTCACGGGCGTTGCCGCGCAAGAGTTGCCTGCGCTGCTCATCGTATTTGCGCGGGTTGGTCTTGCCGGATTGATCCTCATTCCGCTTCATTTGATCATTCAAGGCCCGTTGCCGCGCGATGCGAAAACCTGGATTGCCGCTGGCGGCATGTCACTCTTGAATAATGTGCTTCCTTTTACGGCTATCGCCTGGGGCCAGCACTACATTGGCAGTGGCCTCGCTTCAGTGGTGAATTCCACCACACCCATGTTTGCCGCGGGCTTCATGGCACTTTTCAGCTTGGAGAAGCTTACGGCGCGCAAGGCCGTGGCGTTGGCGCTGGGCCTGTTTGGCGTGGTGATTTTAAAAGGCGGCAATTTTGGTGATCTTGGCGAGCAAACGCTGGGCATCTTGGCTGTGACCTTTGCTTCGGCCAGCTATGGGCTCTCCACCGTCTGGTCCAAGAAGCGCTTGATCGGCATTCCGCCGCTGACCACTGCAACTTGCCAGTTGATCACGTCTGGCCTTGTCATGTCTGTGCTGGCCTTTGGCTTCTCCACGCCCGCCCTATATCTCAGCGCACCTTGGCACGTTCTGCTGGCGTTGCTGGCCAGTGCGGCCATTGCCACGGCTCTGGCCTATCTGTTGTTCTTCTGGCTCATCAACCGCGCCGGGCCTTCCTTCGTGACTTTGGTGACCATGCTGGTGCCGGTGTCGGCGATCATATTGGGCGCACTATTCTTGGGTGAAAAACTCACCTTCAATGAGATTGCAGGCGCGGTGATCATTGGTTCTGCGCTGGTGATTATCGACGGCCGCGCACTTGAGAAGCTTGGCCTTACGAAACCTGCGCCAGCAGCCCGCCCGTGAGTGGTTCCGCCACGCCAGTCGTGCCAGGGTATGTCAGTGGCAGGCCTTTCAGGGAGCGTACGGCGAGATAGGCCCAGGCTTCAGCCTCCATCGTATCGCCATCGAGCCCCATGGAATCGGCAGAATTCACATTGGGCAGCAGTGTTGTGAGTTCTCGCATAATGGCCGCGTTGTGCCGCCCGCCGCCACAGATGATCCACTGCTTGGGCTTTTCCGGAAGCCATTTCTCCGCTGCCGCAATGCTGTGGGCGGTGAAGGCCGCCAACGTAGCTGCGCCATCGGCAAGGCTACAGTGCTTAAGATCCAGAGCCATGCTGTTGCGATCCAGCGATTTGGGTGGCTTCTGGCTGAAATAGGGATGCGACAAAGCCGCTTGAACTTGCAGCCTGTCAACCGATCCGGACAGTGCGATCGCACCGCCCTCATCATAGGGCACACCTTTGTGTTTCATCATCCAGTCATTGATCTGGGCATTGCCGGGGCCAGTGTCAAAGGCGATGAGCGCACCATCTTTGCCGATGAATGTGACATTGGCCACGCCGCCGATATTCACAAAGGCGCAAGGCCGCGCGGGGGCAAGGGCAGCGTGGTAAATTGGCACAAGCGGCGCGCCCTGCCCACCTGCAGCCACATCGGCGGAGCGCATGTCATAGACCACAGGAATGCCTGTTGCTTTGGCCAGTGCCGCGCCAATGCCAAGCTGCACCGTGAGGCGCGCTTCAGGCTTGTGCAAAACGGTTTGGCCGTGAAAGCCAATCACATCGATTTTTGAATCACTTAGCCCATTCTGCTGCAAGAATGATTCAACAGCGGCAGCATGCCACTGCGTGAGCTTCTTTTCTGCCTCAGCCAGAACACCGGGGCGCTGATTGCGCACTGTCAGGCTCTTGGCATCCTCCAGCGCTTGACGCAACAATGCCTGTTGGCCTGCATCGTAAGCGTAAGTGGCCGATGGCCCGCGCTTCACCGTGCTTTCGCCATCGGTTTCCAGCAGGGCCACGTCGATGCCATCCAGCGAAGTGCCGGACATCAAGCCAATGGAATGGAGGGTTTTTGACAAGCAATCCACCTGTGTTAAGAGCGCGCCATCATGGCCCAATACAAATCAGATTTTCTTAACACGCTTTCCACCCGTGGATATATTCACCAATGTTCCGATTTCGAGGGGCTTGATGCCCTTGCCTCGGCGGGCAAAGCGGTGGGCTATATCGGCTTTGATTGCACGGCCAAGTCCTTGCATGTGGGCTCTCTCGTGCAGATCATGTTGCTGCACTGGCTGCAGCAAACCGGCAATAAATCCATCGCTCTCATGGGTGGCGGCACCACGCGGGTGGGAGACCCTTCCGGGCGCGATGAGAGCCGCCGTATTCTCACACTGGACGACATTGAAGACAACAAGAACGGCATCAAGCAGGTTTTCTCAAAGTTCCTGAAGTTTGGCGCGGGCGCGAAAGACGCGATCATGCTGGACAATGCCGAATGGCTGACCAAGCTGAATTGGATCGATATGCTGCGCGATGTGGGCAAGCATTTCAGCGTGAACCGCATGCTGGCAATGGATTCAGTGAAGCTGCGGCTGGGCCGCGAGCATGAGCTTTCCTTCATTGAATTCAACTACATGGTGCTGCAGGCTTACGATTTTGTTGAACTGGCCAAACTGCACGGCTGCAACTTGCAGATGGGTGGCAGCGACCAGTGGGGCAATATTGTCAATGGAATAGATCTGGGCCGACGCATGGGCACGCAGCAGCTTTACGCCCTCACCTCGCCCCTGATCACGCTGGCCTCTGGCGCCAAGATGGGCAAGACGGCGGCAGGCGCCGTGTGGCTTAACGCCGACATGCGCGGCCCTTACGAATACTGGCAGTTTTGGCGGAACACGGAAGATGCCGATGTGGGCCGCTTCCTCAAGCTGTTCACCACCCTGCCGCTGGATGAAATCGCCAAGCTGGAAAAGCTGGGTGGCTCAGAGATCAACGAGGCCAAGAAGATCTTGGCCAATGCTGCAACCGTACTACTTCATGGCAAAGCGGCGGCTGATGAAGCCGCAGATACCGCACGCAAAACCTTTGAGGAAGGTGGCGCTGCGGCTGGGCTGCCGACGGTTGAAGTTGATCTACCCTTGGGTATCCTGCAGGCCTTGGTGTCCGCTGGCTTGTGTTCATCCAACGGCGATGCCAAGCGCAACATCCAAGGCGGGGCCATCAAGGTGAATGACGAACCCGTAAGCAATGACAAGCTGGTGCTCGATTCTTCAGTCCTCAATGCCGAAGGCGCCATCAAGCTTTCAATGGGCAAGAAAAAGCACGTGCTGTTGAAGCCACGCTGAGGCCGGTGTCAGTTTGCAGACTTGCCGGTGTTGGGATCGACGGTCGGCGCTTTTGGGTTGAAGTCAAACAAGCGGCGCAAAATGCCGGGGGCGAGCGCCGACATGGGATTCATCCTGATTTGCGGGTCAGCCAGTGTGCCTGACATGGCATAGGTCACGCCGAATATGCCTTCGTTATAGTTCCCGCCGCTGAGAATATCGCCAATGATAGGCACATTGTTGAAAGCCCGTGACAGGCCGCAGGCAGGCACCACTGTGCCCGCGACATCAAGTGCATTGTCCGATTTGCGGATCACGCCATCGGCCGTGGCGCACATGGTGGGGCCGCGGACGGTGCCATCCTTGAAGCGGATGAAGCCTTCGTCAGCCGAGAAGGGCAAATGCAGGATATTGAAGGACACAGATTCACTGCGTGGGCCATTCTTGGTGGGTTTGCCGCGCTTGTCGAGTTCTGCCAGCGTGGCCTCGTTGCGAACGTCGAAGTCCTGGATTGTCAGAATGCCATTGCGCAGCGGTGAGCCTTCCTCATTGCCGACCAGAGCATAGAAATCCAGCGATCCGCCGGCAATCTTGGAATAGAAATTGGCGGCGCGCATGGCGGAACCTGCGTCCGTGCTTTTGACACGCATTTCCCGGCCCTTGGGCAAGGGCACCAGAGTTGCGGTTATGAGTTGATCGTTGACGAACGTGCCCTGAATATTGGCCTCAGCGATCTTCCCGCCACGAGCACGGAGGTTGGCAGTGACATTCTTGATGATTTCGCCGCGATTGGCGACAACCTTGTCAAAATGAGCACGCAAGGTGAAATCCTGGTTCTGCGAAGCGCGGCCACCGCCCTCGCCGGTCTTGGGCGGTGGCGAAATGATGGTCTTGATATAAGGGCGCGCATCAAGATTGGTGCCCGCAATCTGCAGATCAGTAGTGCCGTCGCCTGGGATGGCGCGAATTGAAAAGACATTGTCCTCATCCAGCTTGATCTCGCTCATATTCACCAGTTTGAGCTTGCCTTGGGTGGTGAGTTCGATGGCGCCTTTGAGATGCAGGCCAGGACCATCGAGCTTGAAATCCTGCACCGAGCGGCCCTGATCCGAATTCACCAGTTTAAAGGTGGCGTTGGTGCCGTCGGTCGCTGAGCGCTTCCAGCTCAAAGTGGCAAGGCGCATAGTGGCATTGGAAAGATCGGCCTTCACATCGAAAACGGTGCGACCTGCCTGATCCTTGGTCATAGTGGCATCCACACCGACAGGGCCGTTGAGATAGTCAGAAAGGTCGATGCCCATTCTCTCTCGGCTCTTGTCATCAACCGTGGCAGAGAACTGCGCGGTGGACTTGCCACCTTCGCGCGGTTTCGACCATGAAATCTTGGCAGGTTGCCCGTTGATTTTCGCTGGACCCGCGATGTCAACCTTGTCCGGCGAAAGGGTGATGGTGAAATCGCCATTGCTGAGATCAATGCCGGGTGCGAGGTCATTCACCTCGACATCCTTGACTGTCATCTCAGTCGTCACCTGTACTCGCTCTTTGGGCACGTCCTTGATGAGTGGCATAGTGATGCCAAGTTTCACATGGGCCGTACCCTTAGCTTTGGGCAAGGGCTCCGATGGATCTGGCTTTACCATTTTCACATCCGGATGGCTGGCCAAAGCGAG
>JANPHF010000036.1:0-1780 GCA_031424315.1 Aestuariivirga sp. | reverse complement strand
CACGCTGACGATCAACAGCACCACTGGCGCGGTTGCCGGACTGTTCACCCTTGTGGACGGCGCGTTGGTCCGCACACCCGCCTTCGCCGGTATCGTCGTGCGCCCCGCCTCCGGTATCGCCAAAGCCGTCGGTCACTTCCTGCTTCCCCAGATCCCCATCGGGGCCCAGACCATCGACACCTCGCCGATCCTATCCGGCAAGGTCACCATCGAGCAATAACCGCTTCACATCCAGAGGCAGCCCTACTTCAATCTCAAGCATGTCTCGCGTCTTTGGTCGAGAGAGCGGAGCGGAAGGCCAACTGCAGGCGTCCCGTATCGCATTTGCCCACAAGCCTTCGGTCAGCGCTCCGTTCAATGTCTTAGCCCCTACGCCGGGACCGTTGTGATGCAATGCTCCACCAGGCGGTCCGCAATGTCCTTCAGGCCATGCGTCCAACTTCGTTCATCATAATATCAATCTGCCTTCCCAAGTCTGGCAGGGTCTCTGAGTTCATTGTCGTTGAGCTGCGAATCATCAGGAGCCAACTTCGGCAACGTTCGATTGGCCACTCCTGTGCCCCGTAATTCAAGGGCTTGCACTTGCATGTGCACGAACAAAACCGACTGCCGTGCCGTCAGCAGAATTGCGACAGAGGCCACCACGTGCTGGCCATCCACGAGCAAAAGGCGGCACCAACCCCGCGAGCGCCCTCTTAGTCCATTGCGATGACCGGACACGGGCCGCAGGAACCAGCCTCGACACCTCCTTGTCACCGGCATCTCTGGATTATGAGACCAACCACAAGTTCTTGTTGCGAACAAAGGAGCCAGCCATCATACTAGCAGATGCTCATTGTTACGTTGCATTTGTTGTGAACTATGAATTACCCGTTCGGGTGGCTCAAACACATCAGAGACGGGTTGGATGAAGCAGAGGCAATGGTAAAACCTTTGAGGCCGATACGTCCTCACGAGAAGACTGCAAAAGCAAACTAAGCCGTTGCACAAGCGGCGCTTGAGAAGCGCTACTGCAAGTTTACACAACTCCAGTGACAGAGCCAAACAAGCAAAGCAAAACATGGTAGAAGCGACTAAAACTCAGTCTGACGGACATGATGTAACCGGTGCATTAGGGGGCATTTCCCCAGAATCCCAGTCCGAAGTTATCCACGACGATGGCTCGAAAGCACTGAACTCAGTGTTTCGCACCGAATTCGATTCGGGTGCAGATGCTCGGGAGGTAGCCGCTTACGCAGCGACTCAAAGAACCCCGGCCCCAATTGAGACCACCTTTCCTGCGGAAATATCGATCAATTCCCTTCAGGATTTTGCCCCAGCCCCCCTCTTGGCTCTCGCAGAATCTGTAAACTGGCGCACAAATCCAAGTCGAAGTAAGCATTATCAGATCTTCGACTTGATCACTTGGCTGGGTAATCACGGGACGAAGCTCTTGATGCAGGGCATCTTGGATATCGGACCTGAAGGATCGGGAATGCTTCGTTACCCCCGCTACAGCTTCATGCCCTTGCCTGAAGATTTATTCGTGCCCTCATTCATCATTAGAAAACTCAACCTCAGATCAGGGCAAAGCCTCTCATGTCTTGCAAAGGCCCCGAAGGAGAAGGAGAAGTATGCATCGGTGGAGAGGATCCTCGAGATCGAAGGTATGCCAGCGGACCAGTGGGTGGCCCCAACGCCGTTTGATAAATTGACTGCGCTATTTCCATCTGAGCGAATTATCTTGGAGACCCCAAAGGATCCATCGGTTACCGCCCGAGTGGTTGATCTTGTGGCACCT
>JANPHF010000035.1:0-71464 GCA_031424315.1 Aestuariivirga sp. | reverse complement strand
GTTCTGACGACTTGCCCGGAGAGAGCAAAAAGTGCCTCGAGAGCTGCGTACTCCAACTCTTCGTCCTGATCACCATTGTCAAACGCCAGGCGAAGTGCCGTCGCATGCGGCTGTATCTCCCCTGAAGGCAGGCCGATGATTTGACGATCTCCAAAGCGCGCAATAAGGCCACGTCCCAGCGCAGACTCCGGCGCACAAAACAGGTTGGCCACCATCTTACCTGGAGCCTGAAACGTATGCGGCAGATCAGAAGGAATAATGGCGGCACCATAGGGCACCCAATCCTTCTCATTACTCGTTCGGAACTGTACTTTGTCGGATAGGCCAATGCCGATTTGAATGGCGTGGTGAGCATGCAACTCGGTTGGTGCAAGCGCTTGCCCAATCCACAGGCTCCCGCCTGACCAGAATATGACCCTGCCAATGCCTACAATCTGCATGGGACTTCAATAGCATAAATGACGAAACCTGATGGAGATATTTGATGCTCCTAACCTACGCTTGTAGATGGAACTGCATCCGACAATTTTAGGCTGCTCTCCCACAATCTTGGTTCAAGAAGAGGATACGCGGGGTGCGTTAGAGTTGGCTCCTCTGACTTCAGAGGCAAATTGGACTTAGCCTCTTTGTTCAAGTCGAAGTTCGCTGCTCACGATAGAAGACGACAAATCCAAATAGGCAGGAACGCGAAATGACCCAACAGTTTAATCCGACTCCAAATGAACACTCTATTCCTTGGCCCCGTGTTTTTGTTGAGCTGCGCTTTGGTATGGCGCGCTCAGCTATTCAGGGCGCTCTCGTCCTCAATGGGGGTGCTTCGGCGGCCTTGATGGCCCTCGTCAGCAACTTGGCGGCAACGGGGCCGGATTCAAGAATAACAGCCAATTTTACCTTTGTCAGACTGGCGCTGCAGATGTTCGGCATTGGCGTCTTCTTGGCGGCATCAACTTTCGTCGTTGCTTATATGGCCACGTTCCATTTCTTCGAAAGCCCCGCGAATAGAACTGGACACCAATACCGTCGTGCTGCAATTGCAATGGTGATCGCCTCGCTCGTACACTTTTTATTGGGCATGGCATTTGCCGCAATAGCGATTTCGACTAAATAGGCACATCTATCTAAATCCGCGATCGCGAGATCATGAGAGTCTCGGTCGAAGATCGCCTCACACCGCAAGCTGTCCCAATAGAACTCTTGACCTGGAACTCTCCGGATGAAAGCAGCAATCTATACGAAATATGGTTCCCCGGATGTCGTTCATCTTGCAGAGGTACCAATGCCGGTGCAGAGAGCCCACGAGGTTCTGGTCCGCATTCATGCATCGACGGTCAGTACTGCTGACTGGAGGGCACGTAGTCTCGCAATGCCCCAGGGTTTCGGTCTGATGGCGAGGCCATTTTTTGGGTTGTTTGGCCCAAGAAAGCCGATCCTCGGCACGGAATTGGCCGGAGAAATAGTGACTGTCGGCAAAGCCGTGACCAAGTTCAAGCAGGGTGATCAAGTCTTCGCCTTCACCGGTGCCAAATATGGCTGCCATGCCGAATACCGGGTGATGTCGGAGAACGGGCTGATCATGCGCAAGCCTACCAACTTGTCTTTTAATGAGGCTGCGGCCTTGTCTTTCGGGGGCACCGTCGCGCTTCACTTCCTCAAAGCTAAAGGGAACATCAAGAGCGGCGAGAGCGTGTTGATCATCGGTGCTTCCGGCGCCATCGGGACCGCCGCGGTTCAGATTGCCAAGCATTTCGGCGCACACGTCACTGGCGTTTGCAGCTCGGCAAATTTGAATCTCGTTCGGCAGATCGGCGCAGATGCGGTAATCGACTACAGAACGCAAGATCTTGCGACGATGACCCAAACCTATGACATGATCCTCGATACGACGGGCACCGCTCCTTATTCCCGATGCGGACATTTGCTAGAGCGTGGCGGAAGACTATTGATCGCGAATGGCACACTGGCAGCAACACTTGGCATTGGCGGCCCAACCAAATCCAGCGGGCACACGTGCATTGCCGGGGTAGCCAAGGTTACAATTCCTGACCTTCAACAGTTGGCTGATCTCGCAACATCAGGCGCATACCACCCAGTTATTGATCGTTCCTATCCGCTTGATAAGGCAGCCGAAGCCCATGCCTATGTAGAACAAGGCCACAAGAGGGGTAGCGTTGTCCTTACTATTGCGTGATTGTAGTATTCGTCTTTCACTCAATAACATATAGCAAGTCTGGTCAATGCGAGGAGCTTCGCTTCACCGGCGGATGGCAACGTCAATTGATTGGCAATGCCCCATTTCAAGCCAGACCTGACGAGATAGGTTGATCTATTGTTGGGATCCAATGAGTAACGTTGCAATAAGCAAGACGGATGACCGCATCGGGTCAGTTCCAGACATGGTGCCACTGGTGTTTGTTGTCGGCTTTGTGTCGGTAAGCAGAACCCATTTAGCTGGCGTGGCAACGGATGAGTTATCCAACTGAAGGCGCAAAGGTTCAATCTCTAACTCTGGAGATATTTGGTAAGTCAGGGGATCATCTCTTACCGTCGCTCTTGCGAGGGACGAGAGTGACATTGCTGATCTTGCCACGCTGCTCCAGAGTGAGTTGTGAATCGTTCAACCGCGCCAGGGCTGCGTCAACAATCCACGGCACCAACATGATTCGGGCATTTTCCTGGGAATATCGCATCCGGCGAAATAGACGTCGTCGTTGTCTGCAAGTTCGATAGCATCAAATGCTCTCCGACCGACTTTACCAGGCAGATGGGCATATCGGATCGAAATAACGCATCGTTCGTGGCCGTCGCCCAGCAGCGTCATACTTCAACTACCGTGAGAAGATTGACACTTAAAATACTGTAATCAATTGAATAATTTTTATATGAAGTAGCTGGCGGGCGCATACGGCACAAGATTACGGCGTGCAGCAACTATTTCGCGTGCGGTAAGGCCTTTGTGACAGTCGCTTTGTCTGCTGATGGGTTCCAATTCGACACGTTAAAAAGGACCGCCCATTACAGCTTTGCCGATCGCAAGCGCGGCGGTTAGACCGGGGCTTTCAATTCCAAACAGATTGGTGAGTTTTGCGATACCATGCGCCGCTTCGGTTTGAATCATGAAATCGGCAAAGGTCTCGGTCGGCCCGTGGATCTTTGGTCGAACGCCGCAATAGCTGGGCGTTAATTCTCTTGTCCGAACACCGGGCCAGTAGGCTGCGATTGAATTCTGAAAAACCTCTGGCAGGTCATTGGGCAATGAATAGTCAACCCGGTCGATCCATTGGATATTTGGTCCAAAGCGAACGGCGCCTGCCATATCCAATGTGGCGTGGATTCCGAGGGCCCCTGCAACCGGCACCGGGTAGACCAGATGCTGGAAAGGCGTGCCGCCAGAAACGCTGCAATAGCTGCCGCGCGCAAAGAACTTCGGTGGGAGATGCCGGGGATCATAGCCCATGACTGCTGTTGCAGCTTGGTGAGCGCCATGGCCCGTGCAATTAAGAATGGCAGTGGAGGTGAATTCAGCACCTCCCGCTTGGATCACAAACTCATCGCCCCTCCTTTGAGCGCCTGCAAATTTCGTGTTGAATGCAAAGGTCACACCTCGCGCTTCCGCTACGGCGTGAAGCGAAAGCATGAGCGCACCTGCATCGACGATTCCCGTAGATGGGGACAGAATCGCCTTGGTGCAGCTGATCTCTGGTTCAAGACGGGCAACCTCGCTGGTGGACAACCATTCCAGGTCCTTGACCCCGTTGGCTTCCGCGAGGGATTTGATTGAAGCGAGCTTGGCCTCCTCGGCGGGGTTGCACGCTACAATGATCTTGCCCAGCTTTCTTGTGGCAACGCCATGGTTTGAGCAATAATCATAGAGCAGGCTGCGGCCCTCGACACTAAGCCGGGCTTTTAGGGTGCCTGTTGGATAATAGATTCCGGCATGGACGACCTCAGAATTGCGGGCCGATGTTTCAGTTCCTGCACGCGGTGCACTTTCCAGTACCAATACATTTTGCCCATACAAGCAGAGTTCCCTCGCAACGGCCAGACCAATGACACCGGCACCAATGACAGTTGCGTCAAAGTCTGCCGTCACGCGCCGGAGTTCCGGGCTTCCTGAACTAGAACGAAGAAGTCCTTCTCACCAAGGCCTTTCGCCACTGAGGCTTGATAGATCGTCCGGATCATCTGGTTGAGAGGCAGCGAAGCCTGCACATTCTGGGCGGCCGCGAGCATGAGATCCAGATCTTTTGCCAGCATGTTCAAAGTGGCGGCTGGCTTGTAGTCGCCACTGATGATCATGTCCTTTTTGTAGGCAATGAGGGGCGAAGCCACAACGCTTTGGGTGATAACTTCCATCATCTTTTCCAGCGAAAGTCCGCCCTTCGCGCCAAAGGCCAACGCCTCACCCAACAGCGCAGAAGTGGCCGCAACCATGCTGTTGATCCCCAGCTTCAAGTAGCGCGCTTGCTCATCCTCGCCAAGATGAAAGGCCACTTTGGTAAAGCATGAAAAGATCGGCGCCAGTGAATCAAAAGCGACCTTAGGGCCGGAGACAAGCGCTGTCAGCGTTCCGGCCTCTGCCAACACCGTTGACCCTGATACGGGTGAGCGCAGAAATGCCAGGCTCTTTGGCAGCTGTGCCGCAATGCTTGCCGAAACGGCGGGAGACACGGTGCTCATGTCGATTAGCGCACTGGCCCCTGCAATACGAGACAGGACAGAACCGTCTAACAGCACTTCTGACAGCGCCTTGTCGTCCGAAACGCAGGTGAAGACGAGTTCTGAGCCTTCAATGGTTTTTGCCGCGGTGTCCTGTGCCTTGAAACCGGCGGCCTGCAGCGCGCCAGCTTGCTCCGGTCGGCGCGCCAGCACGATCACTTCATGCCCGGCAGCTTTCAGCCTCTTGCAGACGGGCAGGCCCATCTTGCCGACGCCAATAAATGCGATTTTCATAGTGCCACCCTTGTTGCGGCTTCTGCCGCGTGCCGGGCAAGCTTGGCCTTTTCACGGGCGGCAAAGGTCCGCGCGCTCATGCGGTCTAGGAGCTCGATGATTTCTTTCAGTTTTGTGCGGGCAATGCCCTGAGTGATGAACACGATGCGTGTGCGTTCATCGGCACTGGGCCATTTTTCCAGCCAGGTCATATTGTGCAGGAGGTGCTGCACACCTTGCACGACGGCAGGCCTTCCAGGCTCTTCCAGAATGTTGACCAGTCCTTTGACGCGTAACAGGCCGGGGCCCAGATTTTGCGAAATGCCGTCTAGCAGAAACTGCAATTCCTCTCGCGCCAGTGGCCTTGAACGGGTCAGAACGAAGCTCTCAATCCCTTTGGCCGTCAGATGTTGCGGCAAATCCTGGTCCTCGACGCCATCGGGTTTTGCCAGCTTCTCGGCATAAGCCTCATAGTTTGAAACCGATAACCAGTCGGACGGATCGGCCATAGGATCGGCAGCATCAAAACCTGGATGCATCAACAAGGGTGCGACGGCTTCAGAACTGAGTTCCACCTGTGCGATTCGTGCCGCCGGGTTAATGGCCTTTAACTGCGATTCCAATTGGGCGAAGGTGCCGTCTTTCACCAAGTCGAGCTTTGAGATCAGCAGGTCATCAGCCAGCGCCACTTGCCACAGGGCTTCATTATGGCGCTCTGCCGTTTCGGCCCAATTAACGGCGTCAACCACGGTGACCACATTGGCCACGCGGTAAAGTCCATCCAGAGTTGGCTCTGATAGGAAGGCCTGGATCACTGGCCCAGGCTCCGCGAGGCCAGTCGTTTCGATCACAACATTGTCAAAATCGGGCAAGTGTCCTGTGGCCCGGTCATGGTAGAGGCTGTTCATCGTGCTGATCAGATCGCTGCGCACGGTGCAACAAAGGCAGCCATTTTCGAGAACCACAACCGCATCGTTGCTGCTGGTGTAGAGCTGATGGTCCAAACCGATTTCACCAAACTCGTTGACCACGACAACCGTCTTCGACAGATCCGGCGACTTGAGGCCCGCATTGATTAGGGTGGTCTTGCCACTGCCAAGGAAGCCCGTAACAAGCGTGACGGGAATGCGGCTGGCGTGATTGAGCCTGGTTGCCATGGAATGAAGGCTAACCGACAACCTCGCAGCCGGGCAGGCCACAGGATATCAAATGATCCGAGGGGTAGTTGGTGATTATCTCGCAGCCAGTCTCGGTGACGACAACTTCCTCTTCTATGCGCGCGGCACCCGAGCCGTCGTCGGAACCCTTCCAGGTTTCGAGCGCAAAAACCATACCTTCCTTCAAAGGCCGCGTCTGGCCCTTGAAGCGCTTGGAAAAGATTGGACGTTCCCACAGCGACATGCCAACGCCGTGGCCATATTGCAGCAGGAACGCTTCTTCCTCATTCTTGTAGCCAAACTCATGTGCATCTGGCCACACGGCGGCCACTTCATCAGGTGTGACACCCGGCCTGATCATGTCCATCGAAGCAGCGAGCCACTTAGAGGCCGTTTCATATGCATCAATCTGATGATTGTTTGGTTGACCGCAGATAAAAGTGCGGTAATAGCAGGTGCGATAGCCGTTATAGCTGTGCATGATATCGAGGAAGATCATGTCGCCGGGCTGGATCATGCGATCAGAGAAAGTGTGCGAATGCGGGCGTCCGCGGCGTCCGGAGACGGAGTTGATGCATTCAACGCGTTCGGAGCCCATCCTGAACAAGCGGTCATTGGCAATGGCCACCAGTTCGTTTTCCTTGGTGCCGGGGCGGATGGCGCGGGCAATGTCGACATAGGTTGCATCAACCATGCCTGCCGCCATCTTGAGGAGTTCGATTTCATCGGGAGTCTTCACTTCGCGCGCGTCGAGCATGGCCTGCTGACCATCGACCACTTCAATGCCTTCCGCCTCAAGTGCGCGGAGCATGCCGAGCTCCATCAGGTCCACGCCGAGGGGTTGATTGGCAATGCCGTAATGCACCAGCGCCTTCTTGATCTGCTTGGCGAAATCCTGCTGCACGCCCAGGCTGGGTGGAATGGCGCCCTGCATTGTGGTGATGGGGGCTGCCACGTTGTCCTTGATCCATGGCGAAGAGATGCGCTTTGCTGGCGGGGCAGGGTCCCACAGGAAGGGGCTGCCTTCAGCGGGGCACAACGCATAGCGGAAGAATTTGTCGCGCGCCCATTCGCCAATATGCGTTGCCGTCACATAGCGAATATTGTCAAAGTTGAAGCAGAGCACGGCACCAAGTCCGGCATTGCGGACCGCAGCTTGGGCCTTGGCCAGGCGTTCCTTGGACATGCGGCCGTAGTCAATACCTTCTTCCCAATCCTTGGCCATCTGGCCCCATGACGCGGTTGCATACGGGCTGTTGTATTTCATGTTGTTTCTCCCAACTCCCCGGCCCATTTCTTGGTTTCGATGATGTTCTTCAGTTTTGATAGGAACGATGCTGCGTAGGCCCCGTCAAAGGCACGGTGATCGAAGCTTTGGCCCAACGTCCCCATCAATCGTGGTACGACGGCATCATCCACAACGGCTGGCTTCTTGCGGATCGCATCGCTTGACAGGATGGCTACTTGTGGTGCGTTGATAATCGGCGTTGTAAAGCTTGTGCCAAAGGCGCCATTGTTGGTGATGGAATAAGTGCCGCCGGAGAGGTCTCCCGGCGCCAGTTTGCCGCTGCGCGCCTTTTCAATTTGCCGCGCGATGGCCTTGGCAAGCCCCTGCAAAGTATAGTCCTGCGCTGCATGGATAACGGGTACGACGAGGCCATTGTGATTAAGGTCAACCGCGATCCCTAGATTAATATCTGGTGAGAGCCGCAGTCTGCCATTCCCAAATTGCGCATTGACATGGGGAAAAGCCTGCAGCGCAATGCAGCAGGCGCGTGCGATGAAGGGCAGATAGGTCAAACTGGTTCCTGTTTCCTGGCGAAACCGTTCCTTGTGCCGCAGACGCACCGCTTCAACTTCGGTGAAATCCACCTCGATAGCCTGGAACACATGCGGGATCGTGCGCCAGTTTTCGGCAAGCTTTTCTCCAGTGCGCAAGCGAATGGTGTTGAGTGTTATCACGTCACCACTCAAATCTGTGCTTGCGGCGGGCGCGGGGGCTGCCGCCGACACTTGCGGTGCCGACATAAACCCCAGCACGTCTTTCTCTTCAATCTTACGCAGGCCTTTGGCTTGGGCTTCACGCGCCACGGCTTTCACATCAATACCGCGTTGGGCGATCAAGCGCCGTGCAAGTGGGGTAATGCGGATATCACCTGAGCCTTTGGCGCTACCATAACGCTCGATCGGAGTATGCACTTCATCAAAGGCCGAAAAGCTTTTGGGGGCTGCTGGGGCTGCGGGTGGCGATGGAGGTGAACTTCCTGCTTGAGCCGCGGCAACGGGCGCCGCAGCAGCAGTGAGGACAGGCTTTGGTGCACTCGCCTCGCCATCCAGCACAGCAACCGTCATGCCCACTTTTGCTGTTCCGCCATCACCTGTGTTGATCGCTGTCAACTTGCCTGCAGCAATGGCTTCCACTTCAACAGTCACCTTGTCGGTCTCGACCTCAAACAGCTTGTCGCCAATCTTGACGTCATCCCCAACGGCCTTAAACCATGCCAGGATCTTGCCTTCTGCAACCGTTTCGCCCAGTTGGGGCATGATGATGGATTCTGCCATGGCCTATCCGTTCATCACTCGCGCGATTTTTTCGACGATGCGCGACGCGTTGGGAAGGGCCAAATCTTCCAGGTGATCGGCGGCGGGCAACGGAATGTGGGGCGTGGTGATGCGCACGATCGGACCATCCAGATCCCAAAAAGCTTCGTCGGCCACGATTGAAGCGATTTCAGCGCCCCATCCGAGCAAGCGGGGATTTTCCTCCACGGTGAAGAGGCGGCCAGTTTTGGCCACCGAACCCAGAATGGTTCTGGTGTCGAGAGGCACCAGCGAACGTACGTCGATGACCTCGGCATTGATGCCATGGTCGCGGGCAAGGATTTCTGCGGCCTCGAGGGCGCGCGACACCATCATTGCGAGAGCCACAATGGTGCAATCAGTGCCAGCCCGCAGAATCTTGGCAGTGCCGAGTGTATCTACAATTTCGCCATCGGGCACTTCGCCCTTGGTGGAATAAAGCGCCTTGTGCTCGTGGAAGATCACAGGGTTATTGTCCCGGACCGCGGCAGCCATCAACCCAATCACATCAACCGGCGAAGAGGGGGCCACGACTTTGAGCCCCGGGATCATCATCGTCCAGTTTTCGATGGATTGCGAATGCTGCGCGCCAAATCGCACGCCTGCGCCGTTCCCCGTGCGGATTACCAAGGGGCAGGTGAGTTGGCCATTGGTCATATAAGAGAGCTTGGGCATCTCATTGGCAATGAAATCGAAGCACACGGCGGCGAAATCGGAGAACATGATTTCGGCAATGGGCCGCAAACCTGTCATCGCAGCGCCCATGGCAGCGCCGAGAATGGCCTGTTCCGAGATCGGCGTATCGCGCACACGATGGGGACCAAACTTTTCATAGAGCCCAACCGTGGCCTTAAACACGCCGCCAGCCTTGGCCACGTCTTCACCGAGAAAGACGACATTGTTGTCTCGCTCCATCTCCTGCGATATTGCGCGGATCACGGCATCGCGATAGCTCAGTTCCGCCATGCCCAGCCTCCATCTGCATAGACATCCGCCGTCAGCAGATCCACGGGTGCCGGAGGCGCCGCCTTGCAAGCTGCTGTGGCTTCATCCACCTTGCGCATGCTTTCCTTTTCAATGGCGTCGATCTGATCTTGGCCAATGCCAAAATCCTTAAGCCGCTGGCGGTAGATCTTGATGGGATCGCGCTCAAGCCACTTCTCCAATTCGCCCGGTGGGCGATATTTCGCGGGGTCGGCACGAGAGTGGCCGGAATGGCGGTAGGTGAGGCACTCAATGAGCGATGGGCCTCCACCTTCGCGGGCCTTGGCTATCGCCTCGCTCGCAGTGCGATAGACCACATCAGCATCATTGCCATCAATCAGAATGCGCGGCAGGCCATAGGCTGCGGCGCGGTCGGCTGCGGGATGAGGAACGGCAGTAACTTCGCTAATCGGCGTATATTCCATATAGAGATTGTTCTCGCAGACGAAAATGACCGGTAGTCTCCAGACTACCGCGAAATTAAGGGCTTCGTGGAAGGCGCCGATATTTGTGGTGCCGTCCCCGAAGAAGCAGGCGGTCACATCTTTTTCGCCCAGATATTGAGCGCGCCAAGCTGATCCGCAGGCGATGCAGAGATGGGCACCGATGATGGCATAGGAACCCATCACGCCGTGTTCCACAGATGTGAGATGCATTGAGCCGCCTTTGCCGCGCATTAGGCCATTGTCACGTAGCATGAGTTCACCCAGCACACCTTCGACTGGTGTGCCGCGGGCTAAGGTATGGGCATGGCCACGGTAGGTACAGAATGACTTATCGCCCTTCTTCAAGGCTACACCAAAGCCCGCAGCGATAGCTTCCTGTCCAAGTGACAAATGACTGGTACCCTTGATCAGGTTCTGCAGAAAAAGATCATGCGCACGCTTTTCAGCGTCACGGATTTCAATCTGCAGTCGATAGAGCTCGAGCCGCTTTTCGAGGCCGATGTCATCATTTGTTGCCAATTTTTCTTTTGCCATGATCGGTTACTGCAACTGCGTTTTCATTCAGTAGGTCTTTTGATGATGTCGTTGAGGCTTGTGAGAGGGGCTGTCTCGTCAGCAGATCGGACAAGCGCCAAGCAAATGGCGCGTCCCGTGTTATGGGCTGATCTCAACATATTCCTCCACAGCCTCTAGGTCGGGCTTTCCCGTACTGTGCCAAAAAAATCTTCACCCGAATTTACTAAAATTATCAAATTGAGAAATTTTTGTAGTGGAGGCCAAATTGCTTTGGTTAGGATGAACTCAGGGAAACAGGCACCGCAATCAAAGAGTGCCGCAAGTCCCTGCAGAGGAAATGATGATTGTCACTGGCATTGAAGTTTGCATCAGTCGCGACGCATGCATTTGCGCCGACAGCCACTGTTCACATGGCAAGAGCGTCCTCTGTGCTGGGCGGCTGCCGACTGTTCATTTGATGAGGAAATACCAACCATGAAAGCTGTTCGATTTCATGCAGCAAAGGACATCCGCGTAGAGGATGTGCCAGCACCTTCGAAGAAGCTGAGTGCTAATGATGTGCTCGTCAAACCTGTGGTGACGGGTATCTGCGGCACGGATTTGCATGAATATATCGCCGGCCCGATTGTGACGCCGCAAACCCCCCATATCTACACAGGTGCCAAAAACCCTCAGATTTTGGGTCATGAGTTCAGCGCCATCGTGGCCGACAAAGGCTCTGCGGTAAGCAATGTCAAGGTGGGTGACCGCGTGTCGATCCAGCCGTTGATTTCGCCGCGCGATGACTATTATGGCCGCCGCGGCCTCTATCACCTCAGCGAAAAGATGGGCTGCGTGGGCCTAAGCTGGGACTGGGGTGGCATGTCTGAATATGCCGTGGTCAATGACTACAATGTGGCGGTTGTCCCCAAGGGCGTCACCGACATTCAGGCGGCCATGATCGAGCCAGCCGCGGTTGCTGTGTACGCAGCTGACAGAGGCGGCGTGTCGTCGGGGTCAACGGTTCTTGTTTCGGGCGTGGGACCGATTGGTGCGCTGACGCTGTTGGCCGTCAAGGCCGCAGGTGCTGCGCAGATTTTTGTGAGCGAACCCAATGCCTATCGCCGCAACTTGGCCAAGCAACTGGTTCCCGAAGCAATCTGTCTTGATCCGACGAAGGAAAACGTGCCTGCCTACATCAAGGAACACACGGAAGAAGGCGTGGGTGTGGATGTGGCGCTCGAGTGTGTTGGCCTCGAAGCCAGCCTGAATACTTGCGCCGCGTCCGTTCGGCGCCAGGGCAAGGTTGTGCAGACGGGACTTCACATGAAGCCTGCCAGCATTGACGCCATGCTCTGGGCCCTGAAGGACATCACGGTGGAGGCCACCTGGTGTTACCCTGTGCAAAGCTGGCCGCGCATCATACGCATGGTGGAATCTGGCAATTTCCCGATCGAGAAGATCGTGACGGCCAAAATCAGCTCCGATGATGTTGTGAAGAAGGGTTTTGATGCCTTGCTCGACAAGTCGGTGAACCACATGAAGATCCTGGTGACCGTATGAGCAACAATGCGCCAGTTAAAGTCGCCATGATCGGCCTCGGCTGGTGGGGCAAGAAAATGACGGCCGTGCTGCAAAATGCCGGCGCTGACATTGAGATCGTCTGTGCGGCCGAACCCAACCCTGAGGGAGTAGAGTTTGCAGCCGCCAACGGCTTCAAGCACTATGCCAGCATGCGCGAGGCCATTGCGCATCCGGGTGTTGGGGCGGTGGTCCTGGCCACCCCGCATTCATTGCATGCCGAGCAGATCAAGATGGCCGTGGCGGCCAAAAAGCATATCTTCTGCGAAAAGCCGCTGGCGCTGACGCGCAAGGGTGCTGAAGCGGCGGTCAGTGCTTGCAAGAAGAACAAGCTAATTTTGGGCATGGGCCATGAACGGCGCTGGGAACCGCCAATTGCCAAGATGCTTGAAATGGCTCGCACTGGACAGCTTGGGCGCATCCAGCAGGTGGAAGGCAACTTCAGTCACGACAAATTCACCACACTGGATCCGAAAAACTGGCGGCTGAATAAGAAGGAAGCACCCGTGGGCGGCATGACGGCCACGGGCATTCATCTTACCGACTTGGCGGCGGCACTTCTGGGAGACGCCAAGGATCTGCGTGTATCTTGTGAAAAGCTGTCGTCCAAGATCCCGCAGGGTGACACCATGAGTGTCCACATCCGTTTCAAAAAGGGCGGTACGGCCTATGTCTCGGCTTCTCTCGCCATGCCGTTCATCTCGCGCTTTGCGGTGTTTGGTTCAAAGGGCTGGATTGAGATCCGCGACAAGGCCCATGTGGAGGCGCCTGCAGGCTGGGTTATTACCTCGGCCATGGCGGGTGGGCCGATCACCGTCACCGAGCTTCCGCCGGCCGAGCCGGTGAAGGACAATCTCGTTGCCTTTGCCAATGCCATCCGCGGCAAGTCCCCTTACCCGATCACAGCCAAGGACCTCATCGCCAACATCAGCATTCTCGAAGCCATAATCAAGTCCGCCGCCAAGAATGGCGCGGTAGTCAAACTCTAGGAGCCGCTTTCATGAAAGCCCTCATTTTTGAAACCCCCAACAAACCCGTCATCACCGATGTTCCGATGCCCAGCATCAGCGACACTGAAGTGCTGGTGAAAACGCGCACTGTGGGAATCTGCCACTCTGATTATGAGCTGCTCGCTGGCCGTTACATCATTCCGATCTCTTATCCCGTAATACCTGGCCACGAATGGTGCGGCGAGATCGTTGAGGTCGGCAAGGCTGTAAAGAACTACAAGGTTGGCGACCGAGTGGTGGGCGAATGTGTTGTGAGAACGCCAGAACGGCTGCATCATTTCGGCTTCTCCATGGATGGCGCGGACCGCGAGTTCTTCAATGTGAACCCGGATTGGCTGCACAAGCTGCCCGATTCGGTTGACGACCTGCGCGGCTCACTGATTGAGCCATTCACTTGCGGCTTCTATGCAGTCTTGCGCTCAGGAGGCACCAACGCCTCAGAGACGGTGGTGGTTTCTGGTGGTGGCACTATCGGTTTGGTAACAGCTGCCGCCGCCTTGGGTATGGGCGCGCGTGTAATCGTGGCAGACCCCATTCCACGCCGCCGCGAAATTGCAAACAAGCTTGGTGCTGAAGCAATTGACCCAACGGATAACGGCGCCGAGCAGATCAAAGAGTTGACCAAGGGCAAGGGGGCCGACCTTGTCATTGAATGTGCTGGCCATGATGCCTCGCTGGCAGCGGTGTTTGATTATGTTTGCCAGGACGGCCGCATGTCGATGGTGGGTATCAATATCGGCAAGAAGATCTCCTCCAACTTGGGCCTGATCCAACTCAAGAACCTGACTATCCGGGGCTGCATCGGTTCACCAGGCGTGTGGCCCGCAGCCATTCGGTTTCTGGAACGGACTGGAATTGATCTTTCACCAATCCAGACCCACAAGTTTGATCTCACAGAAGCCGTCAAGGGCTTTGAATTGGGTCAGGACCCTAAGGCCTGCATCAAGATCACCCTCACCACAGGAAGTAAGCACTGATGACCCGCCATGCTCTTATCGCCGGTGTTTCTGGTATCATTGGCCGCCATCTGGCGTAACATCTGCGGGCTACGAAGGGTTGGACGGTCACAGGAATATCGCGCCACAAGCATGACCTGCCCAAAGGCGTGAAGCATATTGCAGTTGATCTCACCGACGATGAAGCGGTGAACGCCGCACTGAAACGCGTAAAACCGACGGATGTGTTCATCACCACATGGATGCGCCAACCTACCGAGGCCGAGAATTGCAAGGTGAATGCCGGCATGGTGCGAAACCTCTTGCAGGCGATGGAAGGCAAGAAGATCAGGCATGCTGCCTTGGTTACGGGCCTCAAGCACTACATGGGGCCTTTCGAAGCTTATGCCAAAACCAAGATGGTGACGCCGTTCCGAGAGGAACAGCCGCGACTTCCTTATCAGAATTTCTATTATGACCAAGAAGATGAGCTCTATGCCGCTGCTGACAAACAGGGCTTCAGTTGGTCGGTTCACCGTCCCCACACGTTGATTGGCTATACCGTTGGCAACCAGATGAACATGGCCGCCACCCTCGGTGCCTATGCAGCCATCTGCAAGGAAACTGGCCGTCCCTTCGTTTTCCCGGGTTCCCCCCAGCAGTATGAGGCGGTTGTTGATGTTACAGATGGCCGCATCATTGCCAAGCATCTGCTCTGGGCGGCCACCAAACCTGCGGCCCGCAACAATGCCTTCAACATCGTCAATGGCGAGGTCTTCCGGTGGAATTGGATGTGGCCGAAGTTGGCTGCACATCTTGATATCACGCCCGGTGAATATCCGGGTCATGCCCAGCCATTGGAAAAGCAGATGGAGGGAATGGAACCGGTATGGGACCAGATCGTCGCCAAGCATGGCTTGCAGAAAAATCCGCTCAATAGTGTTGCCTCATGGTGGCATTCGGATGCCGACTTGGGCCGCGTCATCGAGAATTTCACAGACATGACCAAGAGCCGCGACTTGGGCTTCGGTGCCTACCAGAATTCGGTACGATCGTTCACTGACGCTTTCGACAAGTTCCGCGTTGCCAAGGTCCTTCCCTAAATGAGTCAGGCCACACAACCGCTGCTGAGCATTCCTTCGTCGTGGATCGTCCCGCCGACAAAGAGCTTTGTCACAGTTGTGATCTGTACCGTCGCACTATTGCTGGCGTGCGCTATCGTCGCGCCTTCCAGCGTTTCGGGCGGCGCATTTGCTGGCAGTTTGCCCTTTGCCGCCATCATTGCCATTGTTGGGCTCGGGCAATTGCTCGTTGTTCAACAAGGCGGGTTTGATCTGTCTCTTGCAGGCGCAGTCTCTCTTGCGGTGGTGACGGCGACGCATGAAGCCCATCAGGACGATTCGCAGCTTTTTTACGCGGTATCTTTGGCAATCGGCTTCGCGCTGGCTGCGGGAATTTTGAATGGCATCTTGATTGCCATTTTCAAATTGAACGCAATCATTGCGACCATAGGCATGAATGCGCTGCTATATGGAGCAGTATTCGCGGTTTGCGGTGGCACCCCGTCAATCACCACAGAACTGCTTGCGAACATCGCCAATGGCCAACATCTGGGCTTGCCAAATTCTGTTTTGTTCGCACTCGCAGCGCTGGTTGCAGTCTCATTCGTACTGAAGAAGACGGTTGTTGGCCGGCGCTTCGAAGCGATCGGTTCAAATCCGCGTGCAGCACGCGCTGTCGGCCTGCGTGTTCAACTGTATCAACTCATGGCCTATGTTTGCGCCCAACTTCTCTATTGCATGGCGGGCATACTCATAGCCGGCATTACTCGAGAACCGACTGCCTTCCAGGGAGACACACTTTTGTTGCCTTCTGTCGCAGTAGTCGTTCTTGGAGGAACATCGTTGCTTGGTGGAAGAGGTTATCCAATCTCAACTGTCGTGGCGGCGTTTTTCCTGAACCAATTGAGCCAATTCGCGCTCGCCATCGGCGTTCCTTATTCGGCTCAAACCATTATCCAGGCTCTCGCTCTGGGTTTTGGGATCGCGGTCTACTCGGTCCGCTGGACTTGGAGCGCGAACAAAAAGCTAAAAAACTTCAACATCGGAGGAATGAAATGAAGACTGCAATTCAAAAAACTCTTGCGCTTGCCGTCGCTACTGCGGCTCTCGCACTTGGCGCATCTTCGGCCGCTAAGGCTGATACACCATCATGGTGCGGTCCAAAAAAGGCTTCCATTGCCTTGCTCGACGGCTATGGCGGCAATTCCTGGCGCCAGGTCACCACGGCATCGGCGAAGCAAACAGTGTCGCTGTGCCCCAGCATCACAAAATATGAATATGCTGACGGCAATGGTGACTTGAACAAGTCTATTTCCGACATCAAGGGCATGGCCGCCAAAGGCGTCGACGCGCTCGTGGTGTTTGGCGACGCGGGTCCTGCAGTCCTTCCTGCTATCAAGAGCGTGTTCAAGTCCAACAAGGTGATTGTGCCTTACCGCGTTGAAGTTGGTGGCAAGGAAGGCGAGGACTATACCAAATTTGTCGGGGCCTCCTTTGTGGATGATGGCGTGTCATGGGGCAATTTCATCAAGAGCATTCTGCCGAGTGGTGGCAATATGCTCTTCTTGTCAGGTCCTGCTGGCAACAGCCAAGGCCTGGATGAGTTAAAGGGCCTGAAACAGGTTCTTGGTCCTGAATATAAGTTCCTCAATCCTGAGCCCTTTGATGTCACGAACTGGGATCCTGCGATGACCCAGAAGGTGTTGACTGCGGAAATCGCCAAGAACGACAAGATCGATGTAATCATCTCGGATTTCGGTCCTTCGCTGGTTGGCGCACTGCCATTGTTCAACAAGTCGGGTCGTTCAATTCCGGCCCTGGCAACATCAGATGGCAACTCGCTGGGTTGCTTCTGGACGGACAACCAGAATGACCAGAACAAGGACTTCAAGCTCTTCACTGTTGCGACGGGTAACGACAATGCCCGCCTTGCGGTGGAGTGGGCAGTTGCCAAAGCAACCGGCGGCAAAGATCCTGAAGAGACAGTTTTCAAAGCACCAAACTTTGAAAACTCTGTGACTGGAACGCCGAGCAAGGTGCAGTGCCGCAAGGACCTGCCTGGCGCCATCTATCTGTCGTCCCAGCTACCGGCTGAAGAGCAGGCCAAGGCTGTCGGCAAATAAGTTGACACTTGCGCGCCCCGGGCACTTCGTGTCCGGGGCGTTTTTTTGAATTGAGGAAGTTCCATTGGCAGCAGGACAGACAAAGGCAAATGACGCACTGGCCCATGGCCCGGTGACCATTCAGCTGTCCAGTATCTCAAAGTTCTATTCCGGCGTGCCTGCACTGCGGGACGTCAGCATTGAATTTTTCGCGGGCGAAGTTCACGCCATTCTTGGTGAGAATGGCGCTGGTAAATCCACAATGATGAACGTCATTTCCGGCACGATTCAGCCTGAAATGGGCGAGATTCATTTTGAGGGCCAAGAGATTTCGCAGATGACTCCCGATCTTGCGAAATCTCTTGGCATTTCTATCGCATTTCAACATCCAGCCGTACTCGAAGATCTTTCGGTGCTGGAAAATCTCTTAGTAGCATTGCCAAAATCAGCTTTTGACAACGCCGCGCCCAAGACCATGCTGGAGTCTGTCGGTCTCACCATTCCACTTTATGCGCGTACAGATGCACTGAGTGTTGCCGAAAAGCATCTGCTCGAAATTGCCAAAGCCTTGGCCATCAAGCCGAAGGTTCTCATTCTCGACGAACCAACTGCACCGTTGGATCAAGATGCAACCGATATGCTTTTTGGCCGCATCCGTGAGGTTGTGAAGCAGGGAACCTCAGTCATCTATATCACTCACCGCCTCGCTGAGATCCGTCAGATCGCGCAGCGTGTATCGGTTCTGCGCGATGGAAAATATCGCGGCACCAGCCTTGTCAAAGATATCAGCAATGCGGAACTGGTTTCGTTGATTGTCGGGCGAACGCTGGGGACGGCTTTTCCACCAAAGTGGAAGGAAACCTCCCCAGAAATCATCTTCTCGGCCAAGAATCTGACTGGCAGGGGGTTCAAGGATATTTCCTTCGACGCATCACGCGGCGAAATTGTTGGCATCGCAGGCGTGGAGGGCAATGGACAGCGGCAGTTGATGCGCGGTCTTGCAGGCTTGCAGGTGGCGCATGGTTCATTCAGCCTGCAAGGGCAGGCGCTGGCTCATAGCGAACTCCCGAGAAAAGTGGCGTTCATGCCATCTGACCGTCATTCAGAGGGTTTGGCGGCAGGGCTTACCGTGCGGGAAAATGCTACCTTTGCGGCTTTGCAGAAATTTGCCACCTTCGGTGTCATGAATTGGAAGTGCGAATACTTGAAGGTCTCAGAAACATTCGGCGCATTGGCGGTGAAGGCACCGAGTATCGAAGCACCGATACTTTCGTTGTCAGGTGGCAATCAACAAAAAATCGTCATGTCGCGTGCCATGCTTTCGGAACCCGGCCTGATCGTTGCTGACGAACCAACGCAAGGCGTGGACGTAGGTGCGCGCGCCGAAATCTACCGAATACTGAGAGAAGTTTCGAATTCGGGAACTCCTGTCATCGTCAACTCATCTGATGCTGCGGAACTTGAAGGCCTTTGTGACAAAGTCCTCGTTATGTCGCGTGGAAAAGTGGTGGAATCACTGACTGGCGCCGACGTAACAGAACCCAGGATTGTTGGTGCAGCGGTGAATGCCGCTCATAATGGTGACAGTGGATTACGGCGCTTGAAACTAGATGGCTGGAAACATTTGACCCAGACCGACAACGCGACAGTCTTACCGCTCTTTCTGGTGATCACAGCCCTGGCCCTTTACGTGAACCACTGGAACGACAACTTCTTGAGCTTTGGCAATATTGGGGACATTCTCACGCTTGCGGCTCAGGTCGGCTTCATCGCGCTTGGCCAGACCGTTGTGATGCTGATGGCGGGCATTGACCTCTCGGTTGGGCCGTTATGTGGCTTTTTGGTTGTCGTGGCATCCTTTTATATCAATGACAATCAATCACCTGCGACGTTGGCATTTGGCTTTGCTTTGATGGCGATATGCGCGCTAGCAGTTGGCCTCCTGAATGGTGTGTTGATCAGGTTTGCGAATTTCACCGCAATAGCGGCGACCATGGCAGTATATATGGGTTTGCAGGGCGCGTCCTTCTTGCTGCGCGACCATCCAGATGGCTTCATCAACAGCACTGTTAGCGACTGGATCACTTGGAAAGTAGGCCCGCTTCCGGCGGCGTTCATTTGCCTTTCGCTCATTGCAATCCTCGGAGAGCTTGCCCTGCGCAAGTCACGGTTCGGTTGGCGGCACCGCGCCATTGGTTCCAGCGAGGAATATGCCCGCCGCATTGGCGTCAAGGTCAACTCGGCTTTTATCCTGGGCTACGTTCTGTGTTCCTTGCTCACCGCCTGCGGCGCTGTTTTGCTGATGGCCGAATGGGGTACGGGGGATCCGCGCCAGGGCGCGCCTCTCACTCTCTCCAGCATCACGGCCGTTGTTCTCGGTGGCACGTCCCTGCGTGGCGGACGCGGAACATTCATTGGAACAGTACTGGGCGCCATCCTGCTGTCAGAGGTTCTCAAAGCGGTTGTGTTTCTCGACCTTACGCAAACCTATCAATACCTTTTCCAAGGCGCGCTGATTGTTGTCGCCGCTCTGATCTACTCACTTGCGCGGCGCAGCGCAGGAGCAGCCAACGCCTGACAGGAGCACAATGATGAGACTGAAAGATCGAGTTGTGATGATTACTGGAGGTGCGCAAGGCCTGGGCGAGGGAATTGCCCGTCGCCTCGCGGCCGAGGGAGCCTCCGTGGTCATCGCAGACAGGAACGGAACTCTTGCAGAGTCCGTGGCCGTGGATTTGAAGGGCCAAAAACTTTCCGCTCTTTCTGTGACGGTTGATGTTGCCGAGCGCGCGCAGGTGCAAGCCGCAATTAATACGGCAGTTGCGGAATTTGGACGGCTTGATGTTGTGTTCAACAATGCCGGTTTCAACAAGCCGCTGCCGTTCATGGATGTTGATGAGAACAATTTCAACAGCATCATGCGTGTGAACGGCTGGGGCGTGATGCTTGGCATTCAAGAGGCCGCACGCCAAATGATCGCCCAAGGCACAGGCGGCAAGATCATCAACACGGCCTCCATCGCGGGACGTCAAGGCTATGCAGAATTTGCTCCCTATTGCGCCAGCAAGGCTTCAGTAATTTCGCTCACGCAGGCGGGAGCGCGGGAATTTGCCAAGCACAAGATCACCGTCAATGCTTTTGCGCCTGGGGTTGTGGTGACCCCGCTTTGGGATGGTCTTGAGCAAGACATGTTGGATAAAGGCGTTATTAAGGAGAAGGGCGAGTTCATCAACAGCTTCTCCTCCAGCATTCTCTTGGGCTTTCCGTCGAAGCCCTCCGATCTTGCGGGCATTGCTTCATTCTTGGCCTCGCCAGATTCTGACTACATCACTGGTCAGGTGATCATGTCTGATGGTGGCATGGTTCTGGTGTAACAGCGTTTGTAACTCGCGGGAGCGAAGATCATGGCAGAGAAAATATTTGGGACGCACCACATTGGCATCACGGTGCCAAGCATCAAACAGGGCGTTGAGTTTTTTGAAGCTGTCTTTGGCGCGGTTGATGTTTTCCACACAGGGCCCTTCGATGTTGACGATGCGTTCATGACACGGAAGCTTGGCGCCGGATCTGGCACCAAAATCCGCGATCTGGTCTTTTTACGTTGTGGCGACGGGCCAGCCATTGAGCTTTTTGAATATAGCGGAGAAGACAGCAATGCCAAACCTAGCCGTGTTTCCGAGGTGGGCGGAACGCACCTCTGTTTTGAGGTTGAAGATGTTTTTGAGTCTGCCAAGCGATTGAAAGCGAAGGGGATTGATATGCTCGAAGGCCCAAATAGGGTGGACGAGGGTCCGCTGGCGGGATTCAACTGGATCTATTTTAGGTCGCCTTGGGGCATGGTGCTTGAGGTCGCGAGCTTCGACAAACTTGGATATGAAAGCACGTCGCCTTACAAGTTATGGCGTGCAAAGCGCTAGATGCTCAGAACCTCAACTTGCTCTGCAACGTCCTCCGTTGCTTGATATTGAAAGGCATTGCCTAAATGAGCCGAATTGAAAGCGGGAACGCCCGCATTGCATTTCTCGGTACCGGTGCACAAGGAGCCTCAATCGCGGCTGATTTTGCGCTTGCCGGGCTGGACGTCACCTTTATCGACCAGTGGCCAGCGCATGTCGAGGCGATGCGCGAGAAGGGCATCACCGTCAACCTTCCTGGGCGTACAATAAACGCCAAGGTCAAGGCGCTGCATCTTTGCCAGGTTGCAGAAATCAAAGAGCCTTTTGATGTCGTCTTTCTCGTCGTGAAAGCCTACGACACAAAATGGGCAACAGAACTCATCAAGCCTGTGCTGGCGAAAGATGGCTTCATTGTCGGCCTGCAAAATGGAATGACGCATGAAGACATCGCAGGCATTGTGGGCCGGGAGCGAACCATTGGTGCAGTCATTGAGATCGCGTCCAACATGTGGTTGCCCGGAGTCACCAACCGGCAGAACAATCATGAGGAATCATGGTTTGCGATGGGCGCGCTTGATCTGAAAATGCAGCCCCGCGTTCAGTATGTCGCTAATATGCTGCGCAATTCGGGACGCGTTGAAGTTATGGACGATATTCGCTCCGCAAAGTGGATGAAGCTTGTTGTCAACGCCGCTGAACTCATTCCATCCGCCATCGTGAACTTGCCCCTCAATGATGCAGCCAGGTTCCCTGGCATGTTGGAGGTGATGCGCCTTGCTGGATATGAGGCGATGCAGGCGGCCCTGGAGGATGGCGCCAAGATCATTCCCATCATCGGCATGCCTCCTGTGACGACCAATCATCCGGAGCGGTATGTGGATCAGATTTTTGATGAGGTTCTCAAGACCTTTTCAAGGCCCGATACCTTGGTCACTTCACTTCAAGATTGGCGTAAGGGGCGTCGGGCGGAGGTGCAAGAGGTGAACGGCTGGGCTGTGGACGTCCTCAAGGCTCACGGCAAGGCAGCGCCCATGAATCAGATGGTCATGGAGCTCGCTTATGAAATCGAGAGCGGCAAGCGTGAAGCCGGGCCCGACAATGCCGCGCTCCTGATCGAAAAATACCGTGAATTGATGTCCGGAAATTGGGTGGGGCGTCAGTAATAGCCTGCCTGCCGCATGACCGCATCTATCCGGTTTTGACTGCGCGTCAACGCCTCTTCGTCTGTGACATCCCCATTTAGCGCAGCAAAGATTTCTTCGCCGAGAACCTGCTCGATATGATGATACTCAGGCACGGGTGGCCGTTGCCAATTTTGAATTTTGTTTTGTTTGGCTAACTTGTCCACAAAACTTACGATCGGCGTGCTGGCCGCTGCTTCTGGATCGGCGCTAACGCTGAATCGTGGCGCAACCGGGAAGCCATTCTTGACATATTCCTTCATGGCTGAAGGTGAAGCCATCCAGGAAATTGCTTCGAAGGCAAGTTTCGCGCGCTCTGGCGGGAGCGATTCCGGAACAACCAGCAGGAAGCCTCCGATTGGTGAAACGCTGGTTCCGCCTGGCCCGTGCGGATGCGGGAAGTATGCGACTTTCCGCTTTACAGTAGAATGAATGTCATATTCGAACCGAGCTGCGCGCATGGTCCAACAATAGATCATGGCGGCTTGACCACTCATGAAATAATTCAGTGCCCGGTTCCAATCAATCGACAGAATGTCTGGCGGGGAATAGGCAAGAAGCTCATGCATGTACTTAAGCGTGCGTCTGCCTTGCTCGCTGAGGATGCGCGGCCGCATCGCCTCGCCTGCGAGTTTACTATAATCAATATGCAGGCGAGCATGGGGAATGTCGATCACGGAGCTTCCGCAACACCCCAAGAAAAACATGAATGAATGGGCCACGGGCATGCCCTTGGCCGCGTTCCAAACCACGCCTTGGATGCCACGCTTGGGATTATGCATGACTTTCGCAGCTTCGATTACCTTTTCAAAACTTGTGGGCTGGTGCAGGCCTCGCGAATCCAACATATCCTTGCGCGCGCACAGTGCCTCTATCGTGCAATAGATGGGGATGCCATATTGCGTCTTGTTCCACGTGCCGGTGGCCCAAATATTGGGATGAAAGTCGAGCGGGTTGATGCTGCTGGTCTTGAGAAAATCTGCCAAGGGTTGTGCAACATGATTGGAAACGCTTTCCCCAAGCCAAGGCATGTTGATGGCGATCACATCATATGAACTTTCTGTGCGTCGCGCATTGGCGAATACCTCCTGACGCAATTCCGGCAAGCTCAATAGATTGAAATTCTTGCGCGCTGAAAGCTTGCTGCGAAAATCAGACCACATGTCGCGCATGCTCGCAAAGTAGTTGTCATCATGCAGAAGGAAGCGGAGATCCGAGCCGGTTCCCTTATTTTTCTCGACAATTTCAAGAGGCGGAATGATTTGGCCAGCTAGATACGAGCCACCAAAATAATACTCCTCTGAATCACCGCTTCCGCTTTTCAATCCAAAAGTATCGCCCAGAAGAGATTTTACCCGTGTTGCGTAGTCCGTAAAGCTGATGACCAGTTTTCGGCTGGGCTCCAAGAAATAGGATTTTCCGGTTTTGCCACGCTTGCGAAGCTGAACGTCTCCGGCTTCGACTAGCTTGTGAATGCGGCGCATGGCGCTTGCAAATGGAATATCTGCTGACAAAGCGAGGGAAGACATCGTCACGTTCTCACCGCGCAGGTGGTGCTTCATCAGATAGAGAATGATGTTCCAGTTTGGATCTGGCTCGGCCGCCTTTAACAACTTGTCATAAGGCGTCCGGATGCGCTCCAGAAATGTAATGATACGCAAGAGTTCATACTCAGTCATGGGATTCGTTACCGAGAGTGTTTGAGTGATTACACGGGTGGGACGAAACTTATTTGTTCTACCACAGAAATTCCAATTCTCAATTTGGGAATCTTGTTCAGTAGGAGACCTTGATTGAACTCGACGAGTGAAAGTCCATTGTGATAGGCTCTAATTCTGCCGGGAGATTTTTGGAAGTGAAACTTCTAATCTACCATCTCTGGGCGCTGCTTCTAAGCTGTCGGCGGAGCAAAGCGGTGCGCGCCGAACTCACATGTGCCCGGTAAGCCATTTCGAATAGTGGCATTGACCGGCTCAACAAGGCTGCGATATTTTTCAGGCGCTCTTTGATTGCGGCCTTGTTGATGAGCGTGTGAGATCTGAAGTCAAGGTCGAAGAAATCCAAATACTGTCGATCAAAGCCCTTCAACAGAGTCTCGTGCTGACTCTCGAGTTCGCTCAGTTCTGACTTATTTGGTGACGGTGGGCTCAGGCGGGCAAAGGCTTGCGGAGTTCACGGAGTCATATGGTGATGATCGTGAAGAGAATGAATCCCTTGTGACGGTTGTATCAAAACATCTCGATTCCTTGCCCCTCTTGGGGCTGTAGCAGTTGTGCCGGAAGTCCTTCCAGTCAAGACAGCGCCGTCTAGCTGTTATGAGTTTCGATTGACCTCTGCAGGACATGGGCTTCCAATCTGAAGCAGAAGGAATCCATTTCAAATCAGATTCTTTGTGTTAGCGAACGCATGCTTGAATTCTCTGAACTGGGGGAGCAGGCGTATCGGCTTGGCTTTGGCAGGACCACATCCTGCGCGTTGATCAAACCCGCCCCGGAATCTATGTCATCCGCCAGTTGCATGGCGACCGCGCGTTTAGCTACTGGCGCGACCAATCTGCCGCCAAGCAATCAACCAATTCGCCTTCTTTCTTCTTGAACGCATTTGCCGGGGGCAGGCCTGAAACGATGCACCGTTGGCTTCATTTGGCCGCATCTCATTCTGACATCGTTCTTCCAACATTCGCCGATGAAAAACAGCATTTTTGTGATCAGGATGCTGAATGCTGCGCACGCCGATTCATGGCGCTGGGCGTCAAGGAAGTGTTAGTCAAAAATGGCGCAGAGCCAGCCTATGCTTTCACTCCAGATTTCGCTGGCGAAGTTGCCGCGGTTGCTGGCATAGCCGCGACTGATCCGACTGGGGAATGAGACTGTTTCAACTGGGTCTATCTCTATTCTCGCCTGCGGGCGCGATCAGTCCGGGAATCATTGAACACGGCCCATCGCGTTGCGAGCATTTTAGTCCAAAGGCCCGGAGCACTGTTGCAGCACGATCTGGTGCGGGTGGCCTTGAAAGTAGAGTGAATGTAGAATTGGGTGTTCCACCCGTGAAAAGAATAGCTTTGGCGCGTGATCAATTCGGGGACGCTCCGGTGTTGCATCGCAATTCTCCGGCCAAAGTACGGCGTCAGCGTCCACTCACGCAGGTCGTTCAGCTGCTTTCACCAACGATCATTTCCATCGGCCATATCTTGCCGAAATGCGTCCTGCGCTTGCCGGCGGCCTTGTCGTCAACAAGCTGGACGATGTGTTCGCCCAACCATCGGCCAAGTTCCGGCAAGGAAACTTTGAACTGCGTGAGCTTGGGCCTTAGGAAATCGCCCGTGGGGCTTTCATCAAAGCCTACAATGG
Organism: Aestuariivirga sp.; assembly: GCA_031424315.1. GTDB lineage: Bacteria > Pseudomonadota > Alphaproteobacteria > Rhizobiales > Aestuariivirgaceae > Aestuariivirga. The sequence continues at coordinate 45,757 of JANPHF010000035.1, read as the reverse complement.
CCATGTCGCGTCCCGGGATGAAATTAACATCGTTGAACTTGTGATAGAGACCGATCGCCATCGTGTTTTCGACCAAGACAACGGCTGTAGGGCGCTCCTTCATCGCCAAGAGCTTTTCCCCAAGTTCATATCCGCCAGCCTCAGTCAAAGGCACTCGAAGGATTCTGTCTTCTCTCAATTCTATGCCACGTTTGCGCAGCGACGCCTTGCATGCGTCAACGAAGATGTATCCGAAATTCAGATCATTGTCCGATGTTACGATCGCAATGTGCCGATGCCCGCGTGAGGTGAGGTGATCAATGGCGCTCTCTGCTGTTCCTTCGAAGTCAAGATCGAGCCATGAATGCTTCACATCGACTGAGCTTCGGCCAAAAGCAATGAAGGGGACCTTGCGCTGTGCCAGATAGTCAATGCGATTGTCGGTGCGCTTCACCTGTGAAATCACGATTCCGTCAGCTAGCCGCCGCTCAACAATGCGCTTGAGATAAGCGAGTGGGTCCTCCTCACTTCCGGAAAAATGGACGACCAAATCAAGGCCGCGACCATAAAGGTAAGACTGCATGCCATCGAAGATCGACATGAAGAAGGCTTCGCCCTTTGATTCGCGCCCTCCTTCTGTGATGACCATGAACCCGATCAGACCTGTTGTGCCTTGCCGCAGGCTCCTGCCGGATTGGTTGGGGGAATAGCCAAGCTTTCGGGCTGCCTCGATCACCCTCTTACGCGTTGCTTCATTGACATCGGCCTTACCGTTTAATGCACGGGAAACCGTTCCAATTGAAACGTTAAGGTGCCTTGCAAGGTCATGGATCTTCAAGAGAGGGTCATCCGGTTCATTTCAAATTAGACTGCCTGTTGCCTCTTGACAATGGAGAGAACATGCTCAAATGTCGTAAACGTTTACGGGAAAGCGCTCGAAACACAAGAATGCGCATCCTGGAGGAAATGATGATCAAGGTTGTCCTGGTCGGCTGCGGCGCGATGAGTGCCGTATGGCTTGATGCTATCGTCAATTCACCAGATCTTAAGCTGGTTGGATTGGTTGATATAGATCTGGCCCGGGCACAATCCTGCGCCGAGAAATATGGATTGAGTGAGATCAGTGTCGGAACGAACCTGGAGGCCATTCTCTTGAGCAGTAGGCCCGATGCCGTTTTTGACGTTGTCGTTCCACAGGCCCGCAAAGATGTCGTTCTCACCGCCATGCAACATGGCTGCCACGTCCTCACTGAGAAGCCGATGGCCGCCACCATGCAGGATGCCAGGGCGATCATCGATGCCGCCCAGAAGTTCGGGAAGATTCATGCGGTGGTTCAAAACAGGCGCTATATCGCGAATGTCCGCAGGATCCGGCGCTTCCTGGATAGCGGGACCCTTGGCCCAGTGACCAGCGTACATTGCGATTTCTTCATCGCCCCCCATTTCGGCGGATTTCGTGAAGAAATGGATCATGTGCTGTTGGTGGACATGGCGATCCACACTTTTGATGCGGCCAGGTACATGATCAAATCGGCACCCCAGCAAGTCTTCTGCCAGGAGTGGGAAGCGGCCAATACCTGGTTCAAACAGGGTTCTTCGGCAGTGGCCACCTTCGTCTTCGAGAACGGGGCTGTTTTCAATTATCGCGGCAGTTGGTGTGCCGATGGCATGAAAACGAGTTGGGAAAGCAGTTGGCGATTCATATGCGAGCGCGGAACTCTTGTATGGGACGGCTTTGAGGGCCTCCACGCGCAGCACAAGACACATGTGCGTGATGGTCTCTTTGATCAGACTGAAGACCTGGATGTTCCGCTGCTTCACTCAAATGACCGTGTCGGTGGACACAAAGGTGTCATCGCTGATTTTGTGGAAGCGCTCACCGGCAACAAGGCGCCTGAAACCGCTGGCACTGACAACATTAAGAGCCTGGCCATGGTGTTCGGCGCCGTCGAAAGCGCGGAACGAGGCCAGCGCGTGGAAATCACTGCATGACAGACGAGGCCGCCAACCCGCTTCGCAATATCCGCATTGGCACAATGGTGAAAGCCAATGCGCCAAACCTTGTCAGCTATATTCGGCAGATCTTGCCATTAGGCTTTGAAACCATACAACCTTTCTTTTGGCAGACCCTTGGTGGCGCTGACTTGAAACACATGGCGCAGGGGCTTCGAGAAGAGACCGCCGAGCATGGCGTTGCGATCAGTTCCCTGGCCGTCTTTGGCAATCCGCTCGAGACTGGCGAGAAGGATCTCAAAACTCTGCAGGCCTGGGAAGCGGCCATCGACCATGCCGATGATTTCGGCACAAATATTGTGGCTGGCTTTACCGGACGTTTGAGAGGAAAGCCACTGACGGAGAGCTTGCCACGCTTTCGGGAAATCTGGGGGCCGCTGGCCCGTCGCGCCCAAGACAAGGGCGTTAAGATCGCATTTGAGAACTGTGCGATGGACGGCAACTGGCAGAGTGGAGACTGGAATATTGCCCATAATCCTGATGCCTGGGAGTTGATGTTCAATGAGCTCCCGTTTGAGAATCTAGGCCTGGAATGGGAACCCTGTCACCAGATGCTCTATCTCATCGATCCCATCCCGCAGATCCGGAAATGGGCACCCAAAATCTTTCATGTGCATGGCAAGGATGCGACCGTGCGTTGGGACGTGATCGAGGAGCACGGCATTTTCGGTAAGTATCCTTTCGTGCAAATGCGCACGCCCGGGTTTGGCGATACTGATTGGACGCGTGTGATCAGCGAGCTGCGCCTAGCTGGCTACAAGGGATCAATTGACATCGAAGGCTGGCACGACCCGGTCTACCGCAACGCCCTCGAGATGACCGGACAGGTGCGGGCCCTCAACTATCTCAAGCAATGCCGGGGTGGAGCAGAATTCATCACCAATCCGGACTAGGCCCTCTGGTTGCCTATTCAGCCAGACAATCAAAACACCGGCGCAAAGCCGGGCACAATGAAAATCAAACGCCCAATGGGGCACTGGAGGAAACTATGTTGAAGAGAAAGTTGTTGCTGGGCTCTGCCGCGGCCCTGCTTGTCATGAGTGTCTTTCCGTCCGTGCAGGCTGCGGCCTTGCGTGACAAGTTCTGCAAGGATGTCCATATACGTTTCTTTGTGGGCGGCGCAGAAGGTGATGCCTTCGGCACGATTGTCTACAACGGCGCCAAGCAGGCGCAGAATGACACTGGCGCGCAGGTCGACTATGTGTTTTCTGGCTGGAGTTCGGAAAAGATGGTGCAGCAGTTGCGCGAAGCCGTGGCTTCCAAGCCCAATGGCATCGCGATGATGGGTCATCCGGGAGATGACGCTATTATGCCTTTGGCTGCAGACGCAGCCAAAACCGGAATTAAGATGATGTACCAGAATGTTCCGGTGCCAAAAGTTGTCGCTAAGTTTGGTGGCGGCTATGTGGGCGCGCAGCAGGCGGAGCAGGGTTATGCCTTGGGCGTGCAAGCTGTGAAGCAAGCGGGGCTGAAGTCTGGTGATGTGGCGATCATGATCGGTCCCTTTGAAAATGAAAATCGTGGCGCGCGCGAGCGCGGCACAGTGAAGGCCATGGAAGATGCTGGCGTGAAGGTCGTCAAGATCAACTCCGCTACGGAATGGGCGGCCGATCCCAATCTCGCACTTCCAGTGGTGACTGCCGCCATCCTGAACAATCCTGATGTGAAAGCTATCGGCTATCCTGGCGGCCAGCTGCTGGGCAACGTGCCAACCTACATGCAGGGCGCAAAGAAGAAGCCGGGTGAAATCTTCAATTTTGGCTTTGATACAAGTCCGCAGATCGTTCAGGCTTTCGACGGTGGCTGGGTGCAGCTGACGGCGGACCAGCAACCGTTTCTGCAGGGTTACCTGCCGATCCTCAACTTGTGCCAGCAGGTCGTTTACGGCCTCTCGCCGATCAATGTTGATACAGGCGCCGGCTTCGTGACACCTGACAACTACAAGTCTGTGGGCGACCTGGCCAAAGAAGGCCTGCGTTAAACACACTGATCGCAGGTGCCGCCAGCCATCTCCTGTAGGCTGGCGGCCCCTGTTTCTGGAGGCCAGCGTGGTGGAACGATTGATTGAACTTAAGAACATCAAGAAATCCTACGGCAGTGTCTATGCCTTGGGCGGCGTTGATCTCTTTGTTGACAAGGGCGAGGTGGTCGGCCTTCTCGGAGACAACGGAGCCGGCAAGTCAACCTTGATCAAGATCTTGGCTGGCGCGGTGCGTCCTACCAGCGGCGAAATCATTGTGCGTGGAAAATTGGTTGCTGGCTGGAATGCTGCGCGCTCACGCGAGTCTGGGATTGAGACTGTTTTCCAGGACCGTGCGCTGGCCGTGCAACAAAGCATTGTGCGCAACATTTTCATGGGCAATGAAATCGCAAATGCCTTCGGCTTTCTCGATGTGGCCAAGGAACTTTCGGAATCCAACCGCCTCATGCGGGAAATCGGCTTCACCTCAAAGGTTTTTAACCCGCTCTCAATTGTAGGGCAGCTTTCTGGCGGTGAGCGGCAGGGTGTCGCTATTGCCCGCGCGATCTACAAACAAGCTGAACTGATTGTGCTTGATGAACCGACGACAGCGCTGTCTCTTACGGAAACGGCCAAGGTTTTCCATTTCGTGCGGCAGGTTAGGGCAAGCGGAAGGTCGATTGTCTTCATCGGTCACAATATCCACCACGTCTATGACATCGCCGACAGGTTCGTCGTAATCGATCGCGGCAAGGTTGCCCTCGAAGTCAACAAGGATGAAGTGGCAACGGCCGAAGAGTTGATTGCATTTATGGAACACATTGCCCATCCCGATAAGGCGGTCCCGTCGCCAACGCTCAAGCACAAGAAGAGATAGCAACATGAACGCTGGAGAAAAGTCATCACCTGGCCCTGCTGCTGGTGATCAGAAGTGGTCCCATCCGATGGATGGTGTGCTCAGGCGCTTTGTTTCGACAAATCGCGCCGCCCTGGGCTCGCTTGCCGTGTTCCTCCTGATGCTTTTGATATTCATCGTCGCCAACCCAAAGGTGTTCACCAGTTGGGCGCTTTATAGTTCGGTCCTGACTACGCTTCCCGTTGCGATCTTCTTAACTGTGCCCCTAGTTTTCATCGTGGTGGTCGGGGAGATTGATCTCTCTTTCCCGTCCACCTTTGCCTTTGCCGCCTGGATGTTTGCGCTTTGCGTGCAGGCTGGGCTTGACCCCTTTATTGGGCTGGCTGCGGCGCTAGTGGCTGGCGGCATTTTGGGTGCCATTGTGGGTGCGCTGGTGGTCTACGCCAATCTGTCGTCGCTGATTGCGACGTTGGGCATGAACTTCCTGCTTAGGGGCCTGATCCTGATCTTCACCGAAGGCAAGTCCATCGCTATGCCTAACTTGGTGGATTCATGGGCCTACAAGCTGTTCTCATCTGAAGTCTTCGGGGTGCCGGTGCAGATCCTCTGGGCCGTCGCCTTCGTGATATTTTCGATGTATCTGTTTTCGCGGCATCGGTTTGGTGTCCATGTGCAGATAGTTGGTGACAACCCAGACAGTGCTGCACAAATGGGCATCAACGTCCGCATGGTACGTGTGAAGGCCTATATTTTTGTTGGGCTCGCAGCGGCTATTGCTGGTGTTCTCTCGACCATGATCAATTTCACCTGGTGGCCCACTGCGGGAGACGGTTATCTGCTGCCGGTCCTGGCTTCAGTCTTCGTTGGTGGTACACCGACCTGGGGTGGTGTCGGCACAGTTGCGGGCGGCGCAATCGGCGCGCTCACCGTGGCGTTCATCCAGACAGGCATCGTCGGCGCCGGGCTGAGTGGCTTCTATGTGCAGTTTTTCAACGGGCTGATCATCATACTTTCCTTGCTCGGCCATCGTTGGAACCAGGTGCGTTACCGCTGAGCGCGAAGTCATGTCAAAACACAGTATTCATGCCTTCGAGATCACCCGCTTTCAGTTTGCGCGGGACCGGGTGATCGGCGACAGCCAGGTCCGGACCGAAGAGGTAAATGTGGCCGCGATTGAGATCATTGACGGTGAAAACCGCCGAGGCCTTGGTTTTGCCCAGTCTCTCTTTCAGCCGCTACCTGACAGTGAAGAAATCCAGCGGGTTTTCCGCCAAGAGGTGTGGCCGCTGCTTGAAGGGCAAGAACCTATCGCTTTGGTTCACAAGATCGGCCGGCCGCGCGGTGGCAACCAGCGGAGCTTTAGCCTGCCTTTCGGTGAAGCGCTGCAAGTTTGCCTGTGGGACTTGGCTGCAAAGCAGATGTCTATGCCGTTATACAAACTGTTGGGAGGCGGGAGGAACAAGGTCAGGGCCTATGCTTCAGGCCTAGATTACCATCTCTCGGACGACGAATTTGCCAGGCTTTTCGCAAATGCAGATGCGCAAGGTTATGACACATTCAAGATCAAGGTGGGGAACACCGATTTTGCCTGGGACCTCCACCGGCTCGACCTGGTGGCCAAGACCGTGCGCAAGGGAGCCTCTTTCATGATTGATGCCAATGAGGCCTGGAGCGCCAAGGACGCGAGCGTCAAACTTGAGGAGTTCCGCAAGTTGGGCCACCGAATCCTGTGGGTGGAAGACCCTATTCTGCGCAATGATTTTGCCGGGCTGCGGGCGCTGCGTTCGGCTTTGCCCTGGACCATGGTCAACTCAGGTGAATATCTCGACGTGTCTGGCAAGCGCGAACTCCTCCTGGCCGGTGGCACCGACATTCTCAATGTCCATGGCTATATCACCGATAATTTGCGCATCGGTTGGCTGGCGGCCGAAATGGGCGTGCCCGTGTCGTTGGGCAATACCTTTCTTGAGTTTGGCGTACACGTGGCCTGTGCTCTTCCTGAAGTGCAATGGCTTGAATATTCATTTCAGAACTTTGACCATCTCGTTGAGCAGCCTATCAAAGTCCGCGATGGCTGGATTGAGGCCCCAGAGCGACCCGGGCACGGACTCGTCCTGGCCGAGCGAGCCCGGCGCGAATACGCAAGGCCGCAATTGCAATCTGGGCAACGGTCTCATCCCGATGTAGCGACGGCGACCTAGTACGGCGCATTAAGCGAAATCACTGCTCCAAATTGAGCCATGCGACCTGCTTTGCGTCAAGCTTGAGGGCAACGCCTGGAAGGGTTGAAGCGATTTCGCCGGGCGTGCGTGGGCCGACAAGGGCAAGGGATGGGAAGCTCTGCCCAAGCACCCAAGCCGTCGCAATATTGTGTGCCGAAACATTCATGTCGCGTGCAAGGTGTTCAGCGCGCTTACGACGTTCCGCATTGGCTGCGCTGCCGAAACAAGTTTCAGGTGCGGTATCGGGTGGGAGGCGGTTTCGCATCGCCTCCGGCAAGAAATAGCCACGCGCTTGGGATGACCAACTGACATGGGCAATCTTGCTTTCACGCAGGAAGGCAAGGGTGTCCGGAGTGTTGGATGTCACACAGCCGTCCCAGACCGGCTTTTCCATCACGGCCAGTGATAAATTGTTGTTGAGAATGGTCATTGGCTTCAGATTGTGCTTTGCGGCATAGGCATTTGCCTCCTTCAAGCGCGGGACAGACCAGTTGGAACCGCCGAAAGCACCAATGCGCCCTGATTTGTGAAGTGCATTGAGTTCGTCAACAAATTCCCCGACGGGAACTGAGGGGTTATCACGGTGCATGACATAAATGGGGGCATGATCGAGCCCCAACCGCTCCAGCGATATATTGAGTTGGGCGGTGATTGCACCGGGCAGGCAATAAGGCGTGTGGGCGCCCTTGACGATGGTGATCACCTCCTTGGCTACGCCTCTATTGGCAATCCAATCGCCCACCACCTTTTCGTGCCGGCCGCCTCCATAGACAAAGCCTGTGTCGAAAGCATTGCCGCCGGCTTCCATCCAGGCATCCCAGACCAAAGCGCCAGCGGCGATGTCATCCTTATTGTCGCAACCCATCACCAACTGGCTGACGGGCCGGTCAAAACCGGGGATTCTCACATGTGGAATCTTTGGCAAGCCCTTGGGAAGCACGTTTGGCGTGGCGCGGTTCAACTTGGAGTCTTCGGCAAAAGTGACATAGCCAAGCTCGGCGCGCCAGCGATCGAGCGCCAAATTGTTGCCGATCGAATCCGCCCAGTTCATTGCCGGGAAGGGCGCTTGCTTTGCGCCGTCAAGCACTGCCTTGCTGGCAACTTCGGCTTCAAATGCAAACAGCATGTTCGGGTTCTTGATCACCTCACTGCGGGCCTTGCCATCGACAGTGACCACCAATGTGGCATCCGAAGGCCCAGCATTGCGCCCCGGCACCCATGGATCAAGAATTTCGATCGTGCCCTTTTCTCCCGTGATCAGGGCGCGGTTATCCATATTGCGGGCGACGGCACAGGCGATTTCGGCCGTGAAGCCGCCATCAAACGAAAGCAAGCCGTAGGCCACTTCATCCACTCCAGTGTTGCCAATGATCCCCAATCCTTTTAGCGCGGTTGGCTCTGCAATGGATTTGCCCTGCGCTGCGCCAGCGATCAATCTTGCCAAGGACATCGGATAGCCGCCCACGTCAAGTATGCCGCCACCACCAAGGGCGCGATCATAAAGACGCGATGCCTGATCACGCTTTGCGGAAAAGCCAAAGAAGGTGTGCAGGTGAACCAATGCGCCAATCTCATCCGATGCAATGATTTCAAGCACACGTGAGATTTGAGGATGGCAGCGATACATATAGGCTTCCATGAAGAGGGTGCCACACTGCTGCGCCACTTCAGTGAGCATCACTACTTCCGCGCCGTTCATGCCTGCCGGCTTTTCCACCAGCACGGCTTTACCCGCGCGCATGGCTTTGATGGACCATTCCGCATGCCAAGGATGAGGCGTGGAGACATAGACAGCGTTAATCTCGGGATCGGCCAACAGTTGATCGTAGGACGCATACCGCTTTTGCGGCGAGACCTTATTGCGGCTGCCGAAGCTTTCGCGGCGTTCAGCCGAAGTGCTGGCGATTGCCAACAGTTGCCCCGACTGGCACTGGGCCAATCCGTCGGCAAAGTTTTGCGCGATGTTGCCGGGGCCGATGATGCCCCAATTTGCTTTTTTCATTTTGATCTCCACTAACGAATTCTGGAACCTGCTTCAGTGAAAAGAAGCACGCGTGCGGGATCGAACCCGATTTCAAACTTGTCGCCCGACTTGATATTGCGCCCGTCCTGCATGGCGACCGTTATGAGTTCGCCTGCGCCATTTCCGCCATAGACGAAAGACTCACCCCCCAAGTGCTCGACAAGTTCAGCTGTCAAATTGAACTTGATTGTCCCGGTAGGTGAGAAGTGTTGCGGCCGCAATCCCACGACAATCCTTTCTCCAGTGGCAACATGTGTTTCCGTGGGCAAGATGGAAATCTTGACGCCAGGATAGCCGGGCAAGGATATAGCGAGCTTTCCCTTGCGGCTGGACTCTACCACACCTTTCAAGAAATTGATCTTTGGAGAGCCAATGAAGCCAGCCACAAAGGTGTTGTCTGGGTCATCGTAAACCTGCAGGGGCGAGCCCACCTGTGCGACCAGGCCGTCCCTCAAGACAACAATCTTGTCGGCTAATGTCATGGCTTCGACCTGATCGTGAGTGACGTAGATGGCGGTGGTGGCCAGTGACTTATGCAGGCGGCCCAGCTCAATGCGCATGTGCACGCGCAGCTCCGCATCAAGATTGGAAAGCGGCTCGTCGAAGAGGAATACGTCCGGCTTGCGCACGATTGCGCGCCCGATCGCCACACGCTGGCGCTGGCCACCGGAAAGTTCCTTGGGCAAGCGGTTCATCAAGGGGCCCAAGCCAAGCGTCTTGGCAGCGTCATCGACCTGACGGTTGATCTCATCTTTGGACACGCCCGCAAAGCGCAGGGCAAAGCCCATATTCTCGCGCACCGTAAGATGAGGGTAAAGCGCATAGGATTGGAATACCATGGCAATGCCGCGTTTTGATGGATCAACGTCATTCATCCGGCGGCCGCCAATTTCAAGATCACCGGATGTGATGTCTTCCAGACCGGCGATCATGCGCAGCAAGGTGGATTTTCCGCAACCCGAAGGCCCGACAAACACTACAAATTCCTTTGATGAAATAACAAGTGAAACGCCCTTCACGACCTCCAGCGATCCGAATGACTTTCGCACATTGTTCAAACGCAGGTTTGTCATTTCACCGATCCCAAAAGCCCTTGGACAAATTGTCTTTGTAGTGCGAAGAAAATAATCAACGTAGGCAGCGTGGCCAAAGTGGTTGCAACCATCACGACGCCGTAATCTGGGGTGTAGGCGGTGAGCAGGGAAGCCACTGCGAGGGTTACCGTCTTGGTCTCGTTGGTTTGCAACACAATCAAAGGCCAGAGATAGTTATTCCAATTGGCCATGAACACGATGATGGTGGCGGCCGCATAGGTGGAACGCATCACCGGCACATAGACATGCAGGAATATCTGCCATTCCTTCAATCCATCAACACGCGCCGCATCGCGCAACTCACCAGGAAAGGACTTGCTGGCCTGGCGGAAATAGAAGATTACGAAGATGGAAGCGATGGAGGGCAAAATCACGGCCGCGTGTGTGTTGATGAGGTGAACTTCCGCCATGGTCACGAACAGCGGAATCATCAGGGCTGCAAAAGGTATTGAAAGCATGGCAAGAAGGGCAGCAAAGACGCGCTCACTCCAGCGGGTCTTGAAAATCTCGAACCCATAGCCCGCAAGTGAGGCCACAATGAGCGTCAAAACCGTTGCGATAATAGAAATCTTGGATGAATTGTAGAACAGGGTCAGTAAGCTGACTTGTTCTGTCAGGTGCTGGAAATTATTTGAGAGTGCGCCGCCGACGCTGGTCTTGCCCCTGAGGATCTCGGCGGACGTATTGGTTGCGCCCACCATCAGCCAGAAGAATGGAAACACCGACACAAATGACGCTATGGCAAGTGCGGCGTTGACGCCGATCTTGTGAACGAGACCATTCCTCATGTGCGCCGCCTTTCACGTGCCGCCACGAATTGCACGAATGTGAGCACAGCGACCAGCACAACAATCACGTAGGAAACAGTTGCCGCATAGCCGAAGCTGGGCATGAACTTGAATGAGAGGTTATAGATGTAGAGCGAAAGCGTGAGGGTGGAGTCGGACGGTCCGCCTTGCGTGATGTTATTGACCTCATCAAACAGCTGCAAAGTGCCGATGGTAGACGTGACCGTTGTGAACAACACAACTGGCTTGAGAGCGGGCAATGTTATACGCGCAAATTGCGCCCAACGTGGAATGCCATCAATGCGCGCCGCCTCATAGATGGATGGGTCGATGTTCTGCAACGCCGCCAGGAAGAAGATCATGTTATAACCTGTCCACCGCCAGGTGATGGCGAGGATGATCAGAATCTTGGCCCAGAAGGGATCGGCCAGCCATGGGATGGGCTGTTCAATGACATGGAGGAATTCAAGGAAGCTGTTGACCACGCCATCCAATGCAAACATTGACTTGAACAGCACAGAATAGGCGACCAGCGAGGTGACACATGGCAGGAAAATTGCGGTGCGGAAAAGGCTGCGGCCCCAGAGCCTGCTGTCATTGAGGGCGACAGCCAGCAGCATGGCAAGGCTGATCATGATAGGCACTTGCACGACGAGCAGCGTGAAGGTGTTGAGCAGCGCGTGTTGAAAAACTGAATCTTGCGTCAGGCGCCAGATATTGGCCAGGCCGCCGAAACTCAGATTGGTCCCCTTGCCAACCTGAAAGCTCATCCACAGAGAGTAGCCGATGGGATAGAGCAGGAAGAGGCCAAGCAGAACCAAGGCGGGGCCGGTGAAGGCCCAGCCCATCATTGTGTCGCGCCGGGAAGCAGTTGCCTTTGCCATCGTCGAAATCCGGCAGGGGGCGCAGCGGAAGGATGATTGACCGCGCCCCCGACCTAGACCTTATTGCATCTGTTGCTTCAGCTGTGCATCGATCGCCTTGACGGCGTCATCGACCGATCCACCCTTGGCCAAACCGGGCAGCTGTGCCGCAACGGCGGCGTCTGCTTCATTGGTGAAGGTGCCGTAGTTGATGCCGGGGATCTTAGCTAGCCAGTTGCTGAAGTTCTGCCAAACCGGCGCGCCACCAAAGAATGCATCGCTGGCCTTGTAGGCATCGCCTTCGCGGGCCGCCAACAGAGTGCCGAGAGCGCCCTGGCCGATCAGGATTTTCTGGTAGAAATCCTTGTCCTTGCCCCAGATGGTGCCGAGGAAGTCAACGGCAGCATCCTTGCTCTTTGCGGAAGAGAGAACATACCAGCTTGAGCCCCCAAGGTTGGAAGCATTCACGGATTCCTTGATGTCTCCGACGCGCGGCGTTGGAGCAATGCCCCACTTGCCGGATTGGTCTGCATTGGCCTTGATCGTGCCAACAATCCACACACCTGTGACTGTGCCGGCAACTTTGCCGGAGGTGAAGCCACCGGTATAATCTGCCCAGCCTGAAACCGGCATGTAGATGCCTGATTGCAAGAGCTTGGCATATTGGGTGAGGACCGTCTTGAAGGCCGGGCTATCGATTGCCGATTTGCCATCAGGCGTGAAATACCAAGTGCCTGCCGATTGCATCATGATGCGCAGCAGTCCGGTGTCATTGAGGTCGATATCCAGCAATTTGTGGCCGGTCTTGGCTTCAACAGCTTTGCCAATCTCAATCAGCTTGTCCCAGGTTATGTTGTTGAGGTCCTCGGCCTTGTAACCAGCTTGGGCCAAGTAGTCGGAACGGTAGAACAGCGCGGAGTCGCCGGAATCAAATGGCAGCGAATAGGTTTTTCCGTTCAATGTTGCCAAAGCAACTTTGTAGTCAGCAAAGCCTTTGTAGTCGATTTTGCCAGTGTCGGACAAAGGCTCAAAGGCCTTCGTGAAGCTTTGCAAATATTTCTGTGCGCCGTAGTCTTCGATCAAGACAATGTCAGGCAACCCATCCGTGGTGCCTGAAGCGAGCTGTGCCTGCAGCTTCTGTTCAAGATCCGCCTTGGCAAAATCAACAACGTTGATCGTCACGTCGGGGTGGGCCTTGGTGTAACGGTCACCCGCTTCCTTCATGGTGGCGCCATTGAAGTTCTTGTCCCAGCACCATACGGTCACCGTGGTTGCGGCATATGACGCAGTTGCAGCAAAGAAGCTGGCGCTAGCCAGAGCGGCCGCAAGAACATTGCGCCGCGTCAGCGATTTCATCCTCATTATTTCCTCCTGTGTTCAGCCTTATTGGGTTTGGCTGATGGAGTGATGCTATGGAGGAATTTTGAAAAGTGCAATAGGTTTAGTAAAAATTTACTTCGGCCCGTCTGCCGACCTGGGTTTTCGTGTGCTGCCGCGCCAGATGACGCTTGATGCCAGCGTCACCATTTTGCAAATGCTGCGGCCAGTGGCGCGTTCAATCATCAAATCAACTGCAGTTTCGCCTATTTCCTCGGAAGGGAGACGGATTGTGGTCAACGGCGGATGCAGGAACTGGGCCACTGAAATATCGTTGAAACTGGCAACCGCCACATCTTTTCCGATTTTCAGGCCAATTTCATGCAAGGCCCGGTAGGCGCCAACGGCCATGTTGTCGCTGCCTGTCACGATCACATCAGGGCGCTTCGAACCTTTCATCATCTTGTGGGCAAGGGCAAAGCCGCTTTCCTCATTGTTGCGGTCTGTCATGCACAATCGCGGGTCAAAACTGCCGGTCGCTTTGGCCCAGTTGATGTAAGTCCGGCAGCGGATTTCCTCAAACTGGCCCGACCCGCGGCTCTCGGCCCAGCCCAGATAGGCGATTCGCTTGTAGTTCATGGCCGCCAATGCGTTGAGCAGCTTCAGCGTGGCAAATTCGAGGTTATTTTGAACGCTGTCAAACTCATCAGAGTCGGGAGCAAAATCTGCAAAAACGAGGTTCTGGCTGTGCCTTCGCAAGAGCTCGAGTGCCTCAGGCCCGCAGGGGCCCACAATGATCGTGCCAAACATTTTTCGCAGATGCTTCGGGTTGGGCAACGCTTCGCCGACATAGATTTTGGACAGTTCAATGCCTTGCTTCTGGCAGCGGCGCTCAACGCCAAGTCTCAATCCAACATAATATGGATCAGCCAATTCCTGTTCCGGATTGAGGAAATGCACAAGTAGCAGCTTGCCAAACGGGCTGCTGGCCTTGGCATTGCGGCGGCGCGGTGTTTCATAATTCAGCGCCTCGGCCGTCTCGAGAATGAGGCGTCGCGTCTCGGCAGAGACCGAAAGTGTGGAATCGAAATTCAACACGCGAGAAACCGCGGCGCTTGAAACACCCACTTTTTTCGCAATTTCTCGGAGCGTTACCATGGATATTGTCGTCGTCCCTGCTCGTTATTTGACACTGGCCAACCGGCAAACGCTGGCTTTAGTAAATCTTGACTAGCATGAAGAGCAAAACGTGACCAGAATTGTCCTACCTTGCTCAAAGAATCGAAAGTAATTGGCCAGCACCTTCATGGCAGTTGCTCGGCTGCCAAGAAGCCACTCAAGTCCATTCTTGACCGTCTTCATTCTCACTTCCAGTTCAGTACTCCCATCTCGTCTGGATCAGGAAGAGCAGGCCAGGTCAGAACGGGTGCAGCGCAGGCCAAAGGCCGAGGTTGAACAGTCCTTGGCATGCTGCGGCACAACTGCGGCAGCCATCGAAGAGAGGCGTGTGGCTGGATTTGCCGATGCAGTTGCTGAAGGGCGTGGTGCGGCGCTTGCAATGTCGCTGAGGATGGTGGGGCGCAACGTGAACTACAAATCTTACCGCGTTATGAAGATTTCCATATTTCCAGATTTAAGAAATATAGTTGCTCTCCATTTTTTGCCATCAATTGTGGAGCGTTACCGAGTCTTACGCATCGATCCGAATGCCTGTTTCAGCATCGAAGATGTGGATTGCCTGAGGGGCTGCCGAGACATTCAATTTGTCGCCGCTGGAAACGGCCACATGGCCGGGCAGGGCGAGTTGCAGGATCGTGCCTAAGGCTTTCACACTGAGATAGGTTGTTGCGCCGGTCGATTCTGATTGCAATGCCTCGGCTTTGATGGTGGTGGGCGTGGCTTTGGTTAATAGTGCAAGATGCTCTGGCCGCAGCCCGAGTATGACGGATGTCTCTTTGTCGCCTTCTTGTTCAGCGCCAATTCGCGACAATTGAATGCTCTCGCCACCTTTAGTGCTGAAAGTGTTTCCAACAAGCGTTCCAGCAATCATGTTCATTGCAGGGGACCCAATGAAGGTAGCAACGAAGGCATTTTCTGGTCGCTCATATAGTTCGAGAGGAGGGCCGATCTGTTCAACCTTGCCCGCTCGCATGACAACAATGCGGTCGGCCATCGTCATGGCTTCAATCTGGTCGTGAGTCACGTAGATTGAAGTAACGCCGATGCGCTTGTGAAGGCTGCGAATTTCGCCGCGCATTTGCACACGCAAGGCTGCGTCCAGGTTGGAAAGAGGTTCATCGAATAGAAAGACCGAAGGTTTGCGCACGATGGCGCGCCCCATGGCAACGCGTTGGCGTTGACCGCCGGATAGCTGACGTGGATACCGATCAAGATAGTCGACAAGACCCAGTATCCGAGCAGCTTCATCGACCTGGGGCTTGATCACTGCCGGTTTCACGCCGCGCAGACGAAGGGAATAGCCCATATTCTGCCGCACGGTCATGTGTGGATAGAGTGCATAGTTCTGGAACACCATGGCGGCGTCGCGCTCCTTCGGCTCCAGATTGTTGACGACCCTGCCGCCAATGCTGATTGTCCCGCCCTGAACGGCCTCTAACCCAGCGATGCAACGCAGCAGCGTGGATTTGCCACAACCCGATGGCCCGACCAGCGCCACGAATTCACCGTCCTTTGCGGCAAAGCTTACGTCGCGCAGCACATTTACGCCGCCATAATTCTTGATGACGTTTTGGGCGCTGACTTCGGCCATTTTCTATGCCTCCGGCAAGATCGCGCTGAACATCTCGGGCAAGGTTTGCCCGCCGTCGATGACCAGGGTCTGGCCAGTGATATAGCCTGCTTCATCAGAAACAAGGAAGCGCACAGCGCTGGCGACGTCTTGCGGCCTGCCAAGGCGGCGCAAGGGAACGGCGGCGCGTTGGGCATCAACAAAGCTTTGCGGCTGATGCTCGAGCACGCCCTCAGTTAGAATATTGCCGGGTTCAACAGCATTCAGCGTGATGTTCCAAGGCGCCCATTCGAGCGCTGCGGTTCGCATGAATCCCAGTATGCCGGCCTTGGTGGTGGCGTAATGGGCGTAGCCCGGCGAAGAAACGCGCGGGCCCGTGATCGAAGACAGGAACACGATGCGCCCCGCACGTTGCGCGCGAAAATGAGGGAAACAATATTTTGCAAGAGTGAAGGCCCCGCCCAGGTTCACTTTCATCACAGCGTCCCACTCGCTGGCGGAAATCCGTTCAACTGGCGTGTTGGGATAGATTGCTGCATTGGCCACGGCGATGTCTATGCGGCCGAAGGTGCCGATTGTTTCTTGGATGACAGAAGCAACTGCCACCTCATCCGTGGTATCCATGTGATGGAACTTGACGGAAAGACCTTGCTGGCAAAGCGCTTCTGCAGCCCTCTCACCCTCCTCAATAACTATTCCCGTCAGCATCACATGGGCACCGGCGCGCGCCAACTCTTGCACAATGCCAAGGCCAATGCCGCGTTGCGCGCCAGTAACCACTGCCACTTTGCCCTTTAGACTGAATGCACTCATGCCGCGATCCTCAGGGCCTTGGGCAGAAAATCGCCATGCGCGGCAATGAGTGCATCGACCAATTTGTAAATCTCTTCGAGGGAAAGTTCTGCTGCGGTGTGAGGGTCCATCGCGGCAGCGTGATAGATATAAGATCTGTCGCCCGTCTTGGCGGCCTCGACAACCAGTTCCTGCACACTGATATTGCTCCGCATGATGGCGGCCAATTGAATGGGCAGCTTGCCAACGCGAATTGGCTGAATGCCGTTGCGATCAACATGGCACGGCACTTCAACAGCGGCCTGGGCAGGCAGGTTCTCGATCAATCCATTGTTTCGCACATTGCCGTGGATCAAGCTGGGCTTGCCGGTAACGCAGGAATGAATGATGGCGGCGGCATATTCCTGACTGCGGCACACTTCCAGCGGTCTTGAATTGTCTTCAAGCTCCTTCCTCAATTCATGCCACTCAGCAATCTGCTCCTCGCAGCGACGGATATATTCGTCCAGTGGGACTTGAAACTGGGCCAACAGGTCTTCACGCCCGCGCTTGATGAACCATGGTGTGTAGTCGGCGAAGTGGACGGAACTCTCCGTCACGAAATGGCCGAAGCGTTTCAGTACTTCAAAGCGAACGCCTTCGTCGGCCGGGAATTTGCCTTCGGCAGCAAGCTGGCGCAGGCGTGGATAGAGATCTTTGTGTGTTCCGTCAGGCAAGCGCTTTTGAAATTTGGTGAAAAAGGCAACATGGTTGATGCCAGCGCAGGCGAAATCGATCTCATCGATATTTTCGCTTAACGTGCGTGCGAGGAATCGTGACGTTTCCTGAACTGAATGACACAGGCCAACATAGCGGATGTGGGGAAACACATCCTGCATCGCCCAGGTGATCATTGCCATGGGGTTCACATAGTTCATCATGAGGCCATCGGGACAAAGCCGATCCATGTCGCGCGCAATATCAAAGACCACTGGGATGGTGCGGAGCGCGCGAAAAATGCCGCCAATCCCCAAGGTGTCGGCGATAGTCTGGCGCAGGCCGAATTGCTTAGGCACATTGAAATCCGTCACGGTGGCGGGTTTGTAGCCCCCCACCTGCATCATCAGGATGACGAAGTTGGCGCCCTGCAATGCTTCCGAGCGGTTGGTCGTCGCCACAATGCGCGCCTTGTCAGCAATGCCCAGGCTTTGGCAAATGCGCTGCGTCATGATGTGGGAGGTGCGAAGACGTTCCTCATCGATGTCGAACAGCGCGATCTGGCAATCTGCAAGTTCGGCATTGCTGAGGACATCGCTCAAAATGCTACGCGCAAAAACAGTGCTGCCTGCGCCAATGAGGCAAATCTTGGTCATTATTCAAGGTCTTTCCATGCTTTTCACACTCATTGCCACTGAATTTCCAGTAATTCTTGCTGAATAATGGCAGTTGATTCAGGATTTTTAGTGTGATTAGGATGGTGGCATGCGCATGCTGGATCCTCATCTCACGGGCAACCTCTTCCTCCAGGCCGATGCCTTTGTGGCTGAAACACACATCGTTGAGCCCATGCCAGAGGCGCATTGGCATGATCATGTGGAGATCAATGTCATCATTCGCGGCGGCATGACCTATCTCATCAATGGCAAACAAGTGAGCCTGCATGAAGGTGGCATCTATTGTTTCTGGGCTGCGGTGCCGCACCAGGTGATTTCAGCTGTGGACGATACCAAGCTGGTTTGCATCTACATGCCGTTTGCAGATTTCTTGTCGCTGGTTGTTTCAAGCAGCTTTCGTGATGAGTTGCTTGCAGGCCACGTGATGACGGGAGATGGCGCGGATGCCACAGACGTTACCACCGTGACACGCTGGGCAGAGCAATGGGATTCAGCCGATGAGCAATCGGCCAATATTCTGCGCGATGAAGTGCGCCTTCGTGTGCGCAGGTTGGCGTTGAACCCTTGCCGCGCCGACAAGGTTAAGCGCATAGAGCAAACCCACGCCAAAGGTGAATTTGCGCATATCGCCGACAAGCGCACCATTGCGCGCGTACAGGCCATGACAAGCTTCATCAACAATGAGTTCATGAAGCCCATCGATGTTTCAGACGTAGCGAAATTGAGCGGCCTTCACCCTAGCAACGCGACTGCGACATTCAGAAAAGTGCTGGGGCAATCCATCGCACAGTATTTGCGGCAGCGACGTTTGAACCATGCCTTGAAGCTGCTGGCTGACACGGACATGGCCATCACCGAGGTGGCTTATGAGAGTGGGCACGGCTCTCTCACCCGGTTCTATGATGCTTTTCAGAGGCAAGTTGGCTGCACACCGAAGGATTATCGCCGCCGCTTCAGATCCTGACCAGGAATATGGCCTCGATCTCCACCGTCATGCGGTTGGGAAGGGAACCCATGCCAACTGCTGAACGTGCGTGTATTCCGGCTTCGCCCAGTACCTCGACGAATAGATCAGAGCAGCCATTAATGACTTTTGGATGATCGGAAAAATCGGGCTCCGCATTCACCATGCCCAACAGCTTCACCACGGCCTCAATACGTGAGAGCTCTCCCAGGGCTGCTTTCGCCGTTGCGAGCAATTGCAGTCCCGTGGTGCGTGCGTCGGCATATCCTTGTGCAATGTCGGCCGTCAGACCAAGGCGGCCAACGCTGTAACTGCCATCTGCCAGTTTGGGGCCTTGGCCCGAGAGGAAAAGAAGCGAGCCAGCACGACGCCAAGGCACGTATGTTGCCACAGGTACGGGCGGCTTTGGCAGGACCAGACCCAATTGCTCCAATCTCTGTTCGGGTGTCATTGCACTTTTCCTCTCGCATCAACTTTGATGGCACCCAGCACTTCTTCGCCGCGCACAAAGACAACTTTGTCGAACAGATTGTTGACAGGGCAGGTGTGATTCATGGTGATGCGAAGCTGATCCCCCACATTGACGGCGCGCGGAGCGGCGCTTGTGTCGAGATAGCCATGTTCCTCGTTCACGTTGTAAATTCTTGCCATGGCCAGATCTTGAACCACGCCAAAGCCCTCAAGCCCGAGGAGATCGCTGGTCAAGGCCTTGGAGCCTGCGTCAATGATCGCATGATTTTTTGTGGGGGTACTAACCACGGTGGCCAGCACTGTTTCGGCGCAATCCGCAAATGTGCAAGCGCCAGCCGCGACGAGGGAACGATCGTTGTAAAGGTATGTTCCCACGCGGTACTCGGTAACATCAGCGAGGCCGGTGTTGTCCCACAAATCCTTCGATCCGCCAGAACTGACCCGTTTGCATTCAAGGCCGGACTTGCTCAAAAGCTGCTTTGCTTCTGCAATGAATGCGGCCACGTCTGCCCGCTTGAATGCGGGCGGATAGGTCATCAGGCCGCCAAACCTCAGGCCGGATGTGTGATCGATCTTCTGGGCGAGATTGAGTGCTTCAAATGGAGTTTGCACACCATTGCGGCCCATGCCCGTATCGCATTCCACCAGCACATCCAGTTTCCGGCCTGCTTGCCGGGCAGCGTGGGCCAAGCCGTCGAGAATCTCGGCATTGTCTGCGACTACGGCAATGTCTGTGCGGCCCATGAGATTTGACAGACGGTCCAGCTTGTTGCGACCCAAAATATTGAAAGTGAGCAACTGATCTGTGATGCCAGCGTCGGCCATCACTTCGGCCTCGCCCAATTTCTGCACACATATCCCCTTGGCGCCCAAGGCAAGCTGAAGTCTGGCGATGGGCACGAGTTTATGAGTCTTGATATGCGGCCTGTTGGCAATGCCGATCTGGTCGCAATGGTTTTGCCACCGTTGCAGATTGGCCAGCATGACATCGAAATCGATCAATGGCACCGGGGTTTCCAGATCGGCGACATGCCGACCGGCAGGTTCGAAATCAAAAAAGCTTTCCGCGTTTATGGATTGGTTCAAGATTTTGCACCTCGGCCATTTGAGCTATGCTGCGATAATCATGTCTGCGGCCGCCGAGGTCAACAAGAGCTGGAGGTTGTGGGAAGAAATTTCCTAGCAATTTTGCTCAAAAAGCAGAAAGGTTAGGTCAAAACCGGCAAGAAAATCATTTTTCCGAGCAATAGCGTCCATGAAAATCACCGAACCGCAGTTCCACTGATCAAACACAAACGCGGCATGATGGAGGGAAATCAGATGAAAAACACTTCTCGTTTAGCCTGGGCCACAGCAACGGTTCTCTTGGGCATGGCCCAATTTGCTGCGGCAGATGACAAGCCTTTTGCAGGCAAGTCCATCACGGTGCTTCTTCCGTCACCGCAGGACGCAACCATGGCTGCCGATTTTGAAAAGGCCACGGGCATCAAGCTCGATTTGCAAACCGCAAGCTGGGATGATGTATCCACCAAGGTCTCCACCGCCTTGCTCGCTGGCACGGCGCCCGCGGATGTGACGGAGTTTGACTGGTCGTGGACCGGGCAGTTTGCGGCCGCAGGATGGTATGTTCCCTTGAACGATGTCGTCAGCAAGGATACGCAGGAAGATATCAAGGGATCTTCGCTGTTCAATATCAACGGTCAATTGCTGGCCGTGCCCTATACAAACGATTTCCGCGTAATGCTGATCAACAAGAAGCATTTTGAGGATGCCGGCGTGAAGGCTATGCCACAAACGTTGGATGAACTCGTAGCAGCTGCCAAAGCCATCAAAGCCAAAGGCATCGTGAAATATCCTGTCGGTCTGCCGCTTTCGGCAACGGAAGGCGCTTCCACCAGTTGGTATCTGCTCACCAAGGCATTTGGCGGTGACCTCTTTGACAAGGATATGAATCCAATTTTCATCGCCAAGGATTCTGCCGGTTACAAGGCCATGGCATTTGAAATGCAGTTGCTGAAAGATGGTCTGGTTGATCCTGCTTCCACAGGTCTGAAGGATAGCGACATCAATGACACGGTTTTTGCAAAGGGTCTCACCTCGATCATGATCAGCGGTGAGCCTGGTCGCTTGGGCCAATATGCAGACCCTAAGCAATCGGTTGTCGCCGGCCAGGTGGCAGCCATTCCGGTGTGCACCGCCAGTGGCAAGACGCGCAGCTTTGGCCTTCTGGAGGGCCTTGGCATTCCGAAGTCTTCGCCCAATGCCGGGCCCGCCAAAGAATTTATCAAGTGGATGACATCCAAGGAATTCCAGATTCACAACTATTCTAACGGCGTTTTGCCAACGCGCACCTCGGCACTGGCGGATCTGCAAAAGGGCGGCACGCTGATCAGCGGCGAGGCTCTGGTGGCGCAAGCGCCAACGGTAGAACCATTGTTCCCGGCGGGTGCCCCCACTTGGTATCCACAATTCTCGCTTGCGGTGAACACTTCGATCAACAGCGTGGCCAAAGGCGAAATCTCGATTGATGACGCGATGAAGCGCATCGCCGATGCTGTGACCGAAGCCAAGAAACAGTGACGCAATCGACTCTGAATTTCGGCAAATCGGGCCAGCACGGCATCGGAGGGCGCTCTGATGCCGTGCTTGGCTATCTGCTTGTCATGCCCATTCTGCTCACTATGGCAGGATTGGTTTTCTACCCGTTGCTCAGCACATCTTGGGACAGTTTGCACCGCGTTGACCCCCTGCAGCAGGGTACGCCCTTTGTCGGCCTTGCCAACTACACGCGCATGTTTGCCGACGCTGAAGTGGGGCGCTCGTGGTCCAATACATTCATCTATGTTTTTCTGGCGGTGACACTCGAAACAGTTTTTGGAGTGACGGCCGCTGCGCTGATCAATCAGGTCAAGCGCGGCCGGCAATGGGTGTTGGCGGCCGTTGTGCTGCCTTGGGCGTTGCCCGCAGTTGTCAGCGGTGTGATTTGGGAGTGGATATATGCGCCGGGGCCGGGCTTGTTAAATGGCTCCTTAACGGCGGTGGGATTCAACTTCGAAGATTTTGTGTGGTTCAACAACAGTACGCTGGCGACATTGCTGGTCACCTTGGTTCACGTGTGGCGCATGATGCCGTTGACGATTGTAATCGTTCTCGCCGCGATGCAAAGCATTCCATCTGAACTCTATGAAGCCGCGCGGATGGATGGCTCCTCGCGGCTCAACATGTTTTTCACCATCACCTTGCCCCTGACGCGCGGGGCCATTGCTGTGGCGATGACCAATGCCACGGTTGCGGCATTCAATCTCTTTGATGAGGCCATGGTTTTGGCGCGCAACAGCGTGGAGACACGGCCAATTCTCATTCAGATCTATCTCGAGGCCTTCCGGAAATTCCATTTCTCCTACGGCATGGCGCTTTCGTTGGTGGTTACGCTTGTATCACTCCTGGTTTCACTGGGCTATGTGCTGCGCTTGCACAAGAATACGAGGCTTGATTGATGCGTGAAGTCTGGTTTCACCGCATTTGGGTTTGGGCAGGGGTTGGCATTCTGTTGCTGTGGTCGCTCGTTCCGGTTTATTGGACGCTCGCAACGAGTGTCACGCCAACCACCGACTTCAACCTGCGTCCGATCCATTTCTATCCTTCGGCGCCAACTTTCGATCATTATTTGCGCCTCTTTGGCGTAACCGCAACAACCATTGGAGGCGTGAACACCGCAGACCAGTTTAGGTTGGCGCTGTTCAACAGCATCGCCACTTCTGCCGCGGCAACGGCGCTGTGTGTCCTGTTCTCGCTGATGGGTGCTTATGCCTTTTCGCGGCTCGAATTTCCATTCCGCAACGCGCTGTTCTATGCGGTGGTCGGAACCTTGGCCATTCCGGGCTATGCAGTTTTGATCCCGCTGTTTCGCATCATGGTTTCGCTGCACCAGATTGATGCCTATCTGGGAATCACACTCATCTATGTTTCGGCGTTTCTGCCGCTTTGCCTATGGTTGCTCAAAGGGTTGCTGGAGTCGCTTCCACGCTCATTGGAAGAAGCCGCGCGCATGGATGGCGCTAGCCATCTCCGCATTCTTGCTGAAATCATCACACCATTGGCCGCACCTGGCCTGACCGCGGCCGCCATCCTTACTTTCCTCGGCGCCTGGGGCCAATATCTCGTGCCATTGGTGTTCTCTCCTAAGGCCGCCAAGCCCCTTACTGTGATGATCCCTGAATTTGTGGGCAAAAATTTCATCGACTACGGATTGATCATGGCCTCCGGCACGGTCGCGATTTTTGTGCCTTGCCTTCTTGTTATATTCCTCAACAAATATCTGATTTCGGGGCTGCTGGCCGGTTCAGGCAAATAGCGCGCGGATCACATGCGTCTGAAACACCGCCAGCTCTCATCTGCGCCGGGCATTGCGATCGTTCCACAGGTCGGCATAGGCACGGAGCCTGGCGCTAGGAACGCGAGATTGCCCCGGCTTTGATAATCGCGAAATTGATTTTGTGGCGAGCAACGCTGCGCCCAGCGTTGTACCTGTGGTCGAGGTGTCGTGTGGCCAAACATCTTGGCCGGTGGCCGACAATAGCATGTTCACAAATGCCGCATTTTTGGCGAATGGCCCTTCAAGAATGATGGGTCCCTTGGCCCCGACCAGCTGCAGGCAGGTTGCTGTCATTAGCGCCAGATACCAAGAGACCACCACTTGTCTTTGTGTTGTGCCAAGGCCCTCTTCATTAAGCCAATTCATTTTGAGTTGCGGAAAGGGCCCGCAGCCTTCAACAACCGATGGCATGAGCACGGCGCCGTGAGCCAAAACAGATTCTTCATCTGCGACGGTTGGATCACCGCTGAATTCGCCGCTGAGCAGTTGATATTCGCGCCCGCCCATGAAGCGCGCAGAAGGTACGGGCTGGCCTAGTGCATTCACATTGACGAGTGTGTCGCGGGCGGGGTCGAGTGAAACCTGCTCGGCACCAATGGCCATGCAAATCACCCAGGTTCCCGTGGAAACCACCGAGAATGGAGGCTGCTGTGCAAGGAGATGAGGATAGAGGGACGCGTTTGAATCGTGAATGCCGCAATAAATTGGCGTATGCGGCGACAAACCAGTTTCTTGAGCCACTTCAGACAGCAAGGGTCCAATAAGGTCATTGGCATTGCGCAATGGTGGCATGAGTTTGCGCCAGCCCTGGGCATCCACAAGGGATGAATAGTCGGCCGCGGTATAGTTCCAGAGATCAGTGTGACAGCCCAGTGAAGTGGCTTCGCTGGCGAGAACTCCGCTCAGCTTCCAAGTCCAAAATTGTGGATAGGTGACGATCCAGCGAACGTTAGCAAATTCTTTTGGGAATGTTTTGGCCTGCCAGAAAATCTGTGCGCCAAGGTTGAGGCCAGCTGGCAGGCGTGGTGTTCCTGTTTCCACAAAGTTGGGGCGGAACTGATCGTATTGTGCGGCAGTGGCGTCTGGTCCGATGTGTTCATAGTCAAGCACTGGCAGGGCGAGGGACCCGTCTTCCGCAAGCAGAGCGGCGCTGGCGCCGTGGGTGGTGACAGAAATGGCATCAATCAAATGCCGCGTGCCCAATTCACGCAGCGAACTGGTTATGAAACTCCACAAGCCATCGATATTATAGTGAGGATAGGGGCCGGAACTCACCACCGCGTTTGGCATGGTCAAACGGTCGATTTCCTGCAACGACTGCAGATCAAATACGGCGACTTTGGCATTGGTTTTGCCGATGTCGATGACGGCCACGTGCCGGGGCTCTGCCATGGTCAGTCCATGTGAAAGACAGTGAGCAGCGGCGTTGCCACGGGCTCATTGTTGGCTTGGGTTTCCATGATGTCAGCCATATGCGCCCACCAGCGTTGCATCACGGCATGGTTAGGCAGAACATCCATTTTGTGCGGCACGGTGCGCCACAAGACACCAAAGAGGATGTTGGTTTCTTCGTCAAGGTAGATCGAATAGTCCGCAACGCCCGCGTCTTTGAGCAGGCCCACAAGTTCTGGCCATATTTCGTCATGGCGCTTCTTGTACTCTGCGAGTTTGCCCGGGTTGAGTTTCATCTTGAATGCGTATTTTTCGCGCGTCATTTCTTCAGCACCCACATAAAGCGCGTCCATAGGATGGGCAGGGCGATGACCGCAATCAACAACAATCCAACGAAGATCGACATGACGATGCCCGGCACGTTGAGCAGGCCGAAGCCGAACGTTACGAGACCCATGATGAGCGCAGCAAGAACTACGCCGAGGATACTGCCAGCTCCGCCTGTGATGGCAACCCCGCCCAACACCACCATGGTGATGGCTTCAAGCTCGAAGCCCTGGGCAATGGATGGGCGCGTGGAACCAAGCCGCGAGGTGAGGAGGACGGAGGCCAAGCCAGACATGACACCTGTGAGGCAAAAGAGAGTGAACTTCATGCGTTTCACATTCACGCCAGAGAACTGCGCAGAAACAGGATTTCGGCCAATGAAATAGAGTTTCCTGCCGAAAGTGGTAAAATGCAGCAGGAATCCGAACACGACCGCAAACAGCAGGAATAGCACCAGCTCGAATGAAACCACCCAAGTCACATAACCTTGGCCGAAGTAAGCAAAACTGTCGGGGTAATTCTTGTAGACTTGATCTCCGAGGATGATGAATGCGAGACCACGGAACAAGCTCATGGTGCCGATGGTGACGACAATCGACGGCAAGTTCAATCCTGTCACCAGCAACCCATTGAAGGCCCCGCAAGCGAGGCCGATGATGACGCCGACGCAGACCAGAGCGGGTGTGCCGAAGCCAAACTGCATGGCAAAGCCCATCAGCGTTGATGAAAGTGCCAGAATGGCCGCTACTGATAGGTCTATCTCGCCCGCAATGATCAACAACGCCATGGGCAAAGCAATCAAGGCTTTTTCGGTGAAATTGAATGTCATGTCCGACAGGGTCCATGCATCCAGAAAATGTGGCGAAGCGAAGCTGTTGAAAACAAAAACCATGAAGGCCACCACAAGCAGCAGCGTTTCCCAAGATCGGACAGCTGCCGAGAATGGCTTGTCCAACCGATCCGGAATTTGGCGCGTATGAATGATCTCGCTGCTCATGCTTGTGCGGCCTTCTTGAGAATGAGGCGGCCCTGAGATTTCTCACCACGTGCATTGAGAATGATGGCCACCAGAATGGCAGCGCCGGAAATGGCCAATTGCCAGAAGGGCGAGACATTGATGACGGGCAGGGCCAGGCCGATGAGGCCAAGAAACAACGCGCCCATAACGGTGCCCGCTACGCTACCGACGCCGCCAGCAATGGAAATGCCGCCGATGACACAAGCCGCGATGACGTTCAGTTCGTAGCCATTGGCGACTTCGACTGAGGCGATGACATAACGCGAAATCCACAAATAGCCGGCAAGGCCCGAAGCAAGGCCCGAGATGCAAAAGGCGATGAATTTGGTTCGGCCCACATCAATGCCTGTGTAGACGGCGGCAGTTGGATTCACGCCGATGGCGTAAATATCGCGGCCCAGTTTGGTGTATCGCAAGAACACGAAGAAGGCCGCGATGACCGCGATGGCAATCCAGGAAAGCACGGGGATGCCCAGCAGAGCCTGGCGCTGAAACTCAATAAAGGCGGGGCTCATCTTGTCAGCGTTTACCCATGCTCCACCGGAGAGCACAAAGGTGAGGCCACGATAGATCGTCAGCGTGCCAAGCGTGACCACAATGGGCGGAATGCCAATCTTCCACACCAGCAGGCCGTTGAAAGCGCCCAGCGCGAGTCCCCAGAGAAGCGAAACACCGATGATCAGGGCAATGGGCAATTCGGGGTGCGCTCTATTCAACATGGCAACTGCCATGCCGGTGAAACAAAGGTTAGATGCAGTGGAAAGATCAATCGAGCGGGTGAGGATCACCGTCATCTGCGCGAGGGCAAGGATGATCAGGATCGAGGTGTCGTTGAAGGCCTGAGCCAGGTTAACGGGTGCCGCAAAGGCCGGGTAGCGCGTGGCAACCGCGGCGATTAGCCCGATGATTGCGGCTGCCAGCAGAGCTTCGCGGGATTTGAGCAAGCGTTGTATCATGCGGCGATCCCTGCCGCTGCGCGCACAAGCGTTTCGGGCTTTAGATTCTTGTTTTCAAAAGTTGCTGTGATCAATCCTTCACGCATCACCACAACGCGGTCTGACATGCCCAGGATTTCTGGAATTTCTGAGGAGACCATGATCACAGCCATGCCTTCGCTGACCAATTGCGCCATGAATTCATGCACGGCCGCTTTGGAGCCGATGTCGATGCCTTTGGTGGGCTCATCAAGAATGATCACCTTGGGCGACATGGCCAGCCATTTGGCAATTACCACCTTTTGCTGATTGCCGCCCGACAGTGTGGAAACATCCTGCGACAGGGAAGCTGCGCGCAGATCCAAGCGTTCCGTATAGCGCCGCGCCAAATCAAATTCGTTCTTCAAGCGCAACACGGCATTCTTTGAGGTGCGTTTCAGTGAAGGCAAAGAGACGTTCATGAATATGGGCAGGCCCCCGCCAAGCCCTTGGGCGCCGCGCTCTTCGGGCACATAGACAATGCCTGCATCAATGGCGCCTTCCGCGCTATCAATGACAAGCGGTTTACCCTCAACAGTGATTTTTCCGGCGCTGGGCCTGGTCATGCCAAACAAGGCCTTCATCACTTCGGTGCGCCCGGCGCCAACGAGGCCATAAAAGCCAAGGATTTCGCCTCTATGCAAATCGAAGCTGATGTTTTCAAATTCCGTGGGATGTGACAGGCCCGCAACGGCTAGCACGCTGCCGCCGATCTCGGCGTGATGCTTGGGAAACACCTTGTCTACACTGCGGCCCACCATCAATTTCACAAGGTCATTCTGCGCAGTGTCTTTGAGAAAGCCTTCGCCCACTTGTTCGCCATCTCGAAACACAGTGTAGCGGTCTGCGATCTTGTAGATTTCATCAAACTTGTGGCTGATGAAAAGAATGGCCTTGCCTTGCGATTTGAGCAACGCGACCAAATCATAGAGTTCGTTGATTTCCTTGGCGGACAGGGCGGCAGTGGGTTCATCCATCACCACTACACGCGCATCAATCGACATGGACCGCGCCACGGCCACAAGGTGCTTGTTGGCGATTGATAGATCACGCAGCCTTGCATCTGGCGCAATATGGGCGGCGTGCATCTGGGCGAGCACAGCGCGCGCTTGTGAGTTCATCGCCGTCCAGTCAATCAGCCCAAGGCGGGTGCGCGGCGCATGGCCGAGCCATATATTTTCCGCCACCGTGAGATCATCAAACAGAACGGTTTCCTGATGAATGGCCGTGATGCCGAGTTCAAAGGCGGATTGAGCAGAAGCGAGCGTCACAGGCTTGCCGTCCAGCGCGATGGTGCCTTCATCTGGCTGATAGATGCCCGTGAGAATCTTGACGAGGGTGGATTTGCCTGCACCGTTTTCGCCAACAAGTGCTGTCACTTGGCCGGGGTAAAGCGACAGGTTCACGTTGTGGAGTGCGCGCACGCCAGGGAAGCTCTTGCTGATCCCGGTGAGGGCAAGGCTTGGCGATTGGGCGTTTGATGTTGCTGGCTGTGTCATGAGCAAAAAGGAGCGGCGGCCCCAAAGGAAGAACCGCCGCCCACAGGAGGAACTTAGTAGATCTTAGAGAATTCTTCGATGTTCTTCTTATCGAAGGTGAAAGGAGGTGCCATGGCGGCAGAGGTGTGGTCATCCAGTTTCACCTTGCCAACCTTGCCGATGGAAAGTTCAGCGCCTGGCTTGGCTTCAGCTTTGCCCACGGTCAGGTCATGGCAGAGCATGGTGGCGGAATAACCAAGGTCAATCGGGTTCCACAAAGCAACAGCTTGCGATGAACCGTTGTCGATGAACTTCTTGAATTCAGACGGCAGAGCGAGGCCTGTGACGTTGACCTTGCCGATCAGGCCGGCATCGGTCACCACCTGGGCGGCAGCAACAACGCCAACTGTTGTTGGAGCGATAATTGCCTTCAGGTTCGGGTGAGCTTTGAGCAGGCCCTTGGCCACATCGGTGGATTTTGCCGAGTCGTCATCACCGTAAACCACGTCCACCAACTTGATCTTGGGGAACTTCTCAGGCAGCACCTTCTTGGCGGCTTCAATCCAGCTGTTCTGGTTGGCAGCAGTGGAGGCGGCCGAGAGAATGGCCACTTCGCCACCATCGGGCAGATAGTCAGCGGCCAGCTTGATGATGGTTTCGCCAATCAAGCCCGTGTCAGACGGGTTGAGGTGCATCATGCGGCCCTTTTCGTTCACGCCTGAGTCCCATGAGATCACCTTGATGCCACGATCCATGGCCTTCTTGAGGGCGGGGGCTACGGCGTCCGGGTCATTGGCGGAAATGGCAATGCAGCCCACCTTCTGGTCGATCAGCGAGTTGATGATTTCGATTTGGCCTTCAGCGGTGGCCTTGGTTGGGCCGGTGTAGATCACTTCGGTGTCGCCCAGTTCCTTGGCGGCATTGTCGGCACCCTTGTGGGCGGCGTCGAAGAAGCCGTTGCCAAGGGATTTCACCAGCAGGCCGACTTTCAGATTTTCAGCCTGTGCGCCAACGGTCATCAAACCGAGAGCCACGCCAGCAATTGCCAGCGCCTTGATTGAGAGTTTCATGTTCACTTCCTCCGTTGTTATCGACCCTGCCAGCCTCATGCCGACAGTGTTGATTGGGTTTCGCCGATACCGAGATCGACAATATTCAAGTTCACACCCGCTTCGCGGATGAGATCAGCCTCGCGTTCCTCGATGCCGCTGTCGGTGATGATCATTGACACGCGCGAGAGTTTGCAAAGAACCAGGCTGGAATGGGTTTTGAATTTGGAAGAATCCGCCAGAACGACAAGTTCTTCCGCCTGACTGAGCAATTTTTGTTCTGCGAGGATCAGCAGCGGGTCGCTCTCCATGATGCCGAAGGGGCTGATGGCTTGCGTTGATGTGAACATGCGCTTGGCCGAGAAATTCTGAGTCATGTCATTCTCGAAAGGCGAGAGAATGATGTTCTGCTCGCGGTAGATCGTGCCACCGGGCAGGGTGACTACATTCTTGGAATGTTTCAGCAGATATTCTGCGATGGGAAATGAATTGGTGAACACCGGCATGATGCGTTGGCCCATGTAATGCACCATCTGAAAAGTTGTGGTGCCGCCATTGATGATGATGGGTTCGCTGTCATGGCACAGCTCAACCGCTGCCTTGGCGATGGCCCGCTTGGCGGATACATTCTTGCTGGCGTTGATGCTGAAGGGCGTGCCTGCCAGATGCGGCTGGTTGATGGCTTCGGCCCCTCCGCGCACGCGGCGCAAACGGTTCTGGGCGTGAAGGGCAGTGATGTCGCGGCGCACAGTTGCTTCGGAGGCCTCGGTGAGGGCCACCAGCTCTTCAATCGTCACCACTGGCCGCTCTTTGACGGCTTGCAAAATGGCGCTGTGTCGCTCTTTCTCGTGCATCACGTTTCCTGTCGATCTGTTAACGCTATGATCGAATCTGAAAACTGTCAATCAACTTCGCGCAAAAATCGTCGCTGCAGCGCAGCAAAATGATCGAAGTTGACAGAATGTGATTGACACTCTGCCAAACGAGTGCAATTTTCGGGCAAACAAGGTGAGGCAGAACGTGAGCGCGCAATCCCCCCATTCCATTCCAAATCTCTGGGACAAGACAAAGGCTGACCCGCTGGGCGAGGCCGACAGGCTGGTTTACCGCTCCAACCTTTTGGGTTCCGACAAGCGCGTGACCAACTTTGGCGGCGGCAACACGTCGTCGAAAATCTGGGAGAAAGACCCGCTCACGGGTGAAAATGTTGAAGTGTTGTGGGTAAAGGGCTCTGGCGGCGACAATGCCACTATCAAGCGCGATGGCTTTGCCACGCTCTACATGGAAAAGCTTCGTGCGCTGAAGAAATTGTATCGCGGGCCCGCGCATGAAGATGAGATGGTGGACTACCTTCCCCATTGCACTTTCAACCTCAATCCACGCGCTGCCTCGATTGACACGCCACTACATGCCTTTGTGCCAAAACCTTATGTCGATCACATGCATCCTGATGCTTGCATTGCCATTGCGGCGGCGAAGGATTCCATGGCTCTGACGCAAAAAGTTTTTGGCGGCGCCATAGGGTGGCTGCCCTGGAAAAAGCCCGGCTTCGAACTCGGGCTGTGGCTGGAGAAATTCTGCATCGAGAATCCGAAAGCCCGGGGCGTGATCCTTGAAAGTCATGGGTTATTCACCTGGGGGGACACTCCGGTTGAGTGTTATGAGACCACGCTGTGGGCCATCAACACGGCTGCCGAGTGGCTGGCCGCGCAGCAGAAGGGCAAGATTTCCTTCGGCGGCGAAGTGGTGAAATCGCTGAGCGCAGATGATCGCCGCGCCAAGGCTGCACAATTGATGCCAATCATCCGCGGCCTCATTTCCGGCGGCGCACACATGGTGGGCCACTTTGACGACCAGGCCGCTGTGCTGGAATTTGTGAATAGCAAAGAACTGAAACCACTGGCGGCACTCGGCACGTCATGCCCCGATCATTTCCTGCGCACCAAAATCTGCCCGTTGGTTGTGGAGGGTGAAGGCAAGCTGGCCGAGGAAGTGGCAGCTTACCGTAAGAATTATGAAGCCTACTACAAGGCCTGCAAGCGGCCCAATTCGCCTGCGATGCGTGATGCTAATCCGGTGGTGTTCCTCATCCCGCAAGTGGGCATGATCACCTTTGCCAAGGACAAGGCCACGGCGCGCATATCGGGTGAATTCTATGTCAATGCCATCAATGTGATGCGTGGCGCGTCCTCGGTTTCCATTTATCAAGGCCTGCCGCAGCAGGAAGCCTTTGATATTGAATATTGGTTGCTGGAAGAGGCCAAGCTGCAACGCATGCCCAAGCCAAAGTCACTTGCGGGCCGTGTGGCGCTGGTTACCGGAGGCGCAGGCGGCATCGGCAAAGCCACTGCAGCGCGCATGTTGCGCGAGGGTGCTTGCGTCGTGCTCGCTGATTTCGACAAGACTGCGCTTGAGGCCGCGCAAGGTGAACTCGTGTCAGCCTTTGGCAAGGATTTCGTCGGCAGCACACTCATTGATGTGACCAAGGAAGAGCAGGTCATTTCCGGCTTTGCCTCGGCCGCGCTGCAGTTTGGCGGCGTTGACATTCTGGTGTCCAACGCGGGCATTGCGTCTTCGGCACCGGTGACTGAAACCACATTGGCGCTTTGGAACAAGAACATGGATATTCTTTCCACAGGCTATTTCCTGGTTTCGCGAGAGGCCTTCAAGCTTTTCGAGCAACAAAAGATGGGCGGCAACATCGTGTTCGTCGCATCCAAGAACGGACTCGCAGCCTCGCCCAATGCAGCAGCTTATTGCACAGCCAAGGGCGCAGAAATCCATCTCGCGCGCTGTCTGGCACTGGAAGGTGCGGAGAAGCAGATCCGCGTGAATGTGGTGAACCCGGATGCCGTCTTGCGCGGCTCCAAAATCTGGGCAGGCGAATGGCTGGAGCAACGCGCCAGCACTTATAAGACCGACAAGGAAGGCCTGGAGGAAATGTATCGCCAGCGTTCGATGCTGAAGCGCTCGGTATTTCCTGAAGACATTGCCGAGGCAATTTACTTCTTTGCCTCAGAGGCCTCCGCCAAATCCACAGGTAACATTCTCAACGTTGATGCTGGCAACGCCCAGGCTTTCACAAGGTAAAATGCAATGCCCGAAAAATTGATTGCCGCCGCCACCGTTGAAGAGTCCAACGCTTCGCGCACTGCCACGCTCAAGAAGCAATATGATTTTCTGGGCGAAGACCTTGGCCGCCGCGGAATCAAGATTGATGATATTCTCAAAAAAGTTTCAGCTTTCGGCGTGGCCGTTCCAAGCTGGGGCGTTGGTACAGGCGGCACACGCTTTGCGCGTTTTCCAGGCGGTGGTGAGCCACGCGATGTGTTCGACAAGATCGAAGATTGTGGAGTCATCCAGCAGCTCACGCAGGCCACACCCACCGTGTCGCTGCATATTCCATGGGACAAGGCTGACCCGAACCGCCTCAAGCAATCGGCCGCGCGCTTCGGTTTGGGTTTCGATGCGATGAACTCAAATACCTTTTCAGATCAAAAGGATCAGAGGCTTTCTTACAAATTTGGTTCACTTACCCACAGCGATACGGCCACGCGCAATCAGGCCATCGAACACAACATTGAATGCGTTGAAATCGGCAAGGTGCTCGGCTCCAAGGCGCTGACTGTGTGGATTGGCGACGGCAGCAATTTCCCGGGCCAGCAAAATTTCGCGGATGCCTTCACGCGTTATCTCGACAGCCTGAAAGAAATCTATGCTGCGCTGCCTGCAGATTGGCGGCTGTTCACTGAACACAAGATGTATGAACCCGCTTTCTATAGCACTGTGGTGCAGGATTGGGGCACCAACTACATCATCGCCAAGGAGCTGGGTGAGAAGGCATTCTGTCTGGTTGATCTCGGTCATCATGCGCCCAATGTGAATATCGAAATGATTGTCTCGCGCCTCATCCAATTCGGCAAGCTCGGTGGGTTTCATTTCAATGACTCCAAATATGGCGACGATGATCTGGACGCAGGTTCGATCGATCCTTACCGCTTGTTTCTCGTGTTCAATGAATTGGTGGATGCCGAAAACAAGGTGAAGGGCTTCAATCCTGCTCACATGCTCGATCAAAGCCACAATATAACAGACCCGATTGAAAGCCTCATGCTCTCTGCCATCGAAGTTCAGCGCGCCTATGCGCAGGCGCTGCTGGTTGATCGCAAAGCATTGGCGCATTTCCAAGACGCAAACGACGCGCTCATGGCCACGCAGACACTGAAGGCCGCCTTTCGAACTGATGTGGAACCCATTCTTGCCATGAGCCGTTTGAACAAGGGCGGTGCCATTGACACTGTCGCGGCCTACCGCGCCTCTGGCTATCGCGCCAAAGTGGCCAAGGAGCGGCCAGCCGCACAAGCTGGCGGCGGCGGCATCGTCTGACAAGGCCGATATTCCTCACGTCAATTGAGAAAAATGTTGAATTGTGCGGAGCTTGTTGATTTATGCTGAAATCAACAAGGACGTATCTGCATGGCGCAATTCTCGGCAAAGCATCTCATTATTGGTGGCGGCATTATTGGTTGCTCCACGGCCTATCATCTTGCCAAAAATGGCGAGAAAGATGTGGTGCTGCTTGAGCGCGCCAATCTGACCGAAGGCGCCACTTGGCACGCTGCCGGCCTAGTCGGTCAATTGCGATCGTCGCGCAACACGACGCGCATGTTGAAGCGTTCGGTGGCGATGTATGACCAGCTTGAGGCCGAAACCGGAATGGCTTTTGACTGGAAAAAGGTAGGCAGCCTGCGTCTTGCCGCCACAAAGGAACGCCTGCTGGAAGCCAAGCGTCTCGCCACAATGGCGCGCAGCTTTGATCTTGAAATGAATATCATCACGCCTGCTGAGGCAAAGGCGCTGTTTCCCTACATTGATGAGAAGGGCCTCGAAGGTGCGGCCTTCATTCCCTCGGATGGCCATGTGGATCCGGCCAGCCTGTGCCAGGCTGTGGCTGCGGGTGCCCGCAAACATGGAGCGAAAATTCGCCAGGGGGTGAAGGTTCTAGATTTCAAATTGGTGGACGGTCGCATCACAGAAGTCGAAACTTCTGAAGGCATGTGGCAGGCCGAGAATGTGGTTTTCGCCGCTGGCATGTGGAGCCGCGAGTTGGGTGCAAAGCTCGGTATCCAGGTTCCAGCATGCGCAGTTGAGCACCAATATATAGTCACCGAGCCATTGCCCGACGTTGAACTGGTGAAGCGCCTACCCACGCTGCGCGATCCTGAACGGCTGGTCTATTACAAGCCAGATGCCGGTGGCCGCCTTGTTATCGGTGGCTATGAGGATGACACTCTGCCGTTTGGAGACAAGGGAATTCCCCGTGATTTCGTGAGGGAATTGCTGCCGGACAATATGGAGCGCTTTGCGCCGCTGGCAGAGCTTGCAGGCAAGGTGACGCCCATCGTGAATGAAGTCGGCATTCGCCGGATGATCAATGGCCCCATCCCCTATTCGGCTGATGGCGATTTCGTGCTGGGCTGGATGCCGGGGTTCAAGAACCTGATGATGGCCACGGGCTTTCTTTACGGGATTGCGGCAGGTGGTGGTGCAGGCGAGATGATTGCGGAATGGATTGTGAAGGGACAGCCCTCTCTCAATCTATGGCCCCTGGACGTTCGCCGTTTCGGCCCGCACCACGGTGCGCGCGCCTTCATGTATCCCCGCGCGGTGGAGCATTATGCTCATCACTACAAGATGCGTTACCCCGGGCAGGAGCATCACACGGCACGGCAACTCAGACTTTCGCCGCTCTATGAGCGTCTGAAACAGAAGGGTGCAGTCTATGGTTCACGCAATGGCTGGGAGCGACCGCTGTGGTTTGCGCCTGCGGGTGTTGAACAGAAAGACCAGCTCGATTTTCTTGCACCTGGCTGGCACAAATATTCCGCCGAAGAGCACAAGGTGGCGCGCGAAGGCGTTGTGCTGATTGACCAGACCAGTTTCTCGAAGCTTGAATTGATTGGTTCCGGCACACTGGCCTTGTTGCAAGAAATCTGTGTTTCGAACATGGACAAGCCGGATGGCACGGTGATCTATACCCAGCTGTGCAACGACTGGGGTGGCATCGAAGCGGACCTGACCATCACCCGCCTTGGCAAAGATCATTTTTACATTGTCACTGGCTCGGCCTTCGGCACGCATGATGCGGATTGGATCAGGCGGCAGATGCCGGTGGATGGCAGTGTGCATTTGATTGACGTGACTTCGGCGCGCGCTGTCATCAATATCTGCGGCCCGAAATCGCGCGCGGTTCTCGAAAGCTTGACGGAGCAAGACATCTCGAACGCCGCATTTCCCTTCGGCACAGCGCGCAATATTACAATCGGCGCGGCGCCTGTCCGGGCCGTTCGCATCGGCTTTGTGGGTGAGTTGGGATATGAGCTTCATGTGCCCACGGAATTCGGGCTTCATGTCTATGATACCTTGAATGCGGCGGGGCAGGCGCATGGTATCCGAGACGCAGGTTACCGCGCCATTGAATCACTGCGTCTTGAAAAGGGCTATCTCTACTGGTCGAGCGACATATCACCCGACTACACGCCCTATGAGGCAGGTCTCGGTTTTCGAGTGCATCTCAAGTCCAAGGGTGAATTCCGCGGGCGCAAGGCACTTGAACTGCAGGCCAAGGATGGGCCGAAACGCAAACTCTGCACCTTCGTGTGCGAAAGCAAGCTGCCCCTCTATGGTGGCGAAACAATTCTGCATGATGGCAAAGTTGTTTCATTGGCCAGTTCGGCTGGTTTTGGCCATAGCGTGAGCCAGACCATCATCTATGGCTATCTTGATGCGGCGCTGGCTACGGCTGAGGGTTTTGAGATCGAGGTGTTCGGCGACATTCATCCCATCAAGCGGGTGAATGGCCCGCTCTTTGATCCTGAAAACAAGAAGCTGAAGGCCTGACGGGGGAAGACCAGCATGAGTGATTATTCCGGCAAGGTTCTGGACGTGCTGCGCAACGTGAAGGGTTTCGCCGATGTTGCACCGGGCGAAATCCATCTCACCCGGCTGGGTGGCCTTACCAATCTCGTTCATCTTGTGGAACTGCGCGGCGAGAAAATCGTGGTTCGGATTCCGGGCGCTGGCACTGAGAGCTATATCAACCGCGAGGTGGAGGTTCACAATGCGGCCGCAGCCGAGCGTGCGGGTGTTGCGCCACAGGTGTTGTGGGCCGATGCGAAAAGTGGCGCGATGGTTACTCGTGCGCTCCTCAACATTGAAACAATGACGCCAGCCCTTTTCAAATCGCGCACTGGTTCTGCCGGCCGCGCCGGGGCGGCGCTGGCGAGACTCCATCGCTCTGGTGAAAAGTTTGAATTTCGTTTTGAATTGTTTGCTATGATTGATGGCTATCTCAAAGTCTTGTCCGGCAAGGATGTGGCGTTGCCTCAAGGGTATCATGAGGTCGTGGCGGCTGCTGCCCCCGTGCGGGCGGCGCTGGAGCAAAACCCCGTTGCTCTGGCGCCCTGCCACTGCGATCCGCTCAGTGAAAACTTTCTTGATGATGGCCAGAAGATGTGGATCGTGGATTGGGAATATTCCGGCATGAATGATCCGCATTGGGATTTGGGTGATCTTTCCGTTGAAGCGGAGATGGACGACGCGCAAGAGGCGGAATTGTTGCAGGGCTATTTCGGCCGCGCGCCAACGGCCGCCGAAAAGGGCCGCGTGGTGATTTACAAAGCGATGTGCGACTTGCTGTGGACCTTGTGGGGCCTCATTCAACTGGCAGATAATAATCCAGCCATGGATTTTCGCGCTTACGCCGAGGGGCGCTTTGCCCGATGCAAGGTGCTGATGACTGACGCGGCTTTTCCCGGGCATCTTGCTGCGATCGGTTGATTTCGGCGCGTCGTTTCAGTCGCAACAGGTTTCGAGTAAGCTGTATCTGACAAAACGCGTTTGAAAAGATCTGCATTGTGCCCGAAAGCAGGATGACGCTATTCGTGGGCGGCAAGGAGTAAGCCATGGCAGGCAAGGTTATCATTTCTGTTGCGATCACTGGCGGCATTCACACGCCCACCATGTCGCCGCACTTGCCGGTGACGCCGGATGAGATTGCGGAGCAATCCATCGAAGCCGCGAAGGCGGGCGCTGCGATCATTCACTTGCACGCACGCGACCCGAAAGATGGAAAGCCGACGCCAGACCCGGCAGTGTTCATGCAGTTCCTGCCGCGCATCAAGCAGGGCTGTGACGCAGTGGTCAACATCACCACGGGCGGCGGCTTGAACATGACGGTGGACCAGCGTTTGGCTGCGCCGTTGCAAGCCAAGCCCGAGATGTGTTCGCTCAACATGGGCTCAATGAACTTCGCGATTTTCGGTTTGGCCGATCGCTACAAGGAGTGGAAGCACGAGTGGGAGGCGCCCTATTTGAAGGGTACTGATGATTTCATTTTCCGTAATACGTTCAAAGATATATCGCGCATTCTGAAGGATTTGGGTGAGGCGCATGGCACGCGCTTCGAGCACGAATGCTATGATGTGGGGCATCTCTACAATCTCGCCTATTTCGTGGACAAGGGATTGGTGAAGCCGCCGTTTTTTGTGCAGATGATTTTTGGCATTCTGGGCGGCATCGGTGCCGATATGCGC
This sequence comes from Aestuariivirga sp., assembly GCA_031424315.1. Lineage (GTDB taxonomy): Bacteria > Pseudomonadota > Alphaproteobacteria > Rhizobiales > Aestuariivirgaceae > Aestuariivirga. The sequence goes on along the minus strand of JANPHF010000035.1, from coordinate 7,086 downwards.
AATCTCATGTTCATGAAAGAAACCGCCGACAAGCTGTTCGGCAAGGACTATCGCTGGTCAGTTCTCGCGGCTGGCAAGAACCAGATGGCGTTCTGCACACAGGCCGCAATGATGGGCGGCAATGTGCGTGTGGGGCTGGAAGACTCTCTCTACATTGGCAAGGGCAAGCTGGCGGTTTCGAATGCGGAGCAAGTGCGAAAAATTCGCACCATTATTGAAGAGCTGGGATTGGAAATTGCCACGCCCGCCGAGGCGCGGGAAATTCTGGCGCTGAAGGGCGGCGATAGGGTGGGCTTCTAACATGCAACTCGCGTTCACCTTCAGGGCTCTTCTCACCCGCGTTGTGTTCGGTGCGGGCAAGCGGGAGAGCGTGAAGGCTGAGGCCGATATGTTGGGGCTGAAGCGCCCGCTGGTGATCACTGGCAGGCAGCAATCCGATTTGGGCAAGGCGCTGGCGGCGCGTCATGCTTGGCCGCATTGGGATGGCGCCAAGATGCACACGCCTGTGGAGGCCACCGAAGCGGCACTGGTGTTTTATCTCGCTGAGAAATGTGATGGCGTGGTGGCGCTGGGCGGCGGCTCATCGATCGGTCTCGGCAAGGCGCTGGCGCTTCGAACGGATTGCAACCAGATTTGCATTCCCACCACTTTCGCAGGCTCGGAGATGACCAACATCCTGGGCGAGACCTCTGGTGGAGCCAAGACCACGAAGCGCGATGCAAAAATTCAACCTGAGACCGTGATCTATGATCCTGAACTTGTGGCCAGCCTGCCACCCGCCTTGGCCGCAACTTCCGGCATGAATGCGATCGCCCATGCGGTGGAAGGGCTTTATGCGGTGGATGGCAACCCCATCGTGTCACTCATGGCAGAGGAGGGGATTGCGGCATTGGCTGCAGCGCTGCCTGCGAGGGACAATGCGCGCGCGCTTTATGGCGCTTGGTTGTGTGGCACTGTTCTTGGCAGTGTGTCGATGTCTCTGCATCACAAGCTGTGCCATGTTTTGGGCGGCACATTCAATTTGCCGCATGCGGAAACGCACACTGTGGTTCTGCCCCATGCCACGGCATACAATGCTTCCGCCGCGCCTGAGGCGATGGCGCGCATTGCAAGGGCGCTGGTTGCAAAGTCTGCAGCTTCAGGATTGTTTGATCTTGCACAGAAACTTGGCGCGCCAACTTCGTTGAGACAATTGGGACTGGAAGAGAGTGCGTTCGACAAGGCCGCCGACATGGCCGTGGCTGCACCTTACCCAAACCCGAGACCATTGGAGCGCGCCGCACTGCGGCAGCTTTTGCAAAACGCTTACGATGGGCGCAGGCCCGTGGAATAACCGGAGGACGACATGGCTAACCTGCCGCAGACCTGCGTGGACCGCCTCCAATTTAAGTCGGCGGAAAAGGACCTTTCAACAGCACTCATAAAAATTCTGGGGCACTGACCATGGCCAAAGCTGCAAAGAAGAAATCTGCGAAGAAGGCGGCAAAGAAGCCGGCGCGCAAGATGAACTATTATTTCACCGTGAAAGACTCGGTGAAAGTGGTTCAGGATCGCTCTGGGCCCAAAGCCAACAAGCGCGTGAAATATCTGACTGATACTTTGGTGAAGCATCTGCACGCATTTATCAAAGAGGCGCGGCCTACGATGGATGAGTGGATGCATGGCATCAACTTCCTCACCCGCACCGGACAAATCTGCAATGAGTGGCGGCAGGAATATATCTTGTTGTCAGACGTGCTGGGCGTGTCGATGCTGTTGGAAACACTGAACCACGAAAAGATATCTGGCGAGACAGAGTCCACCGTGCTTGGGCCGTTCTACATTCCCAACGCGCCGCGCTACAATTATGGCGACAATATCTGCCTTGATGGCAAGGGCGAACCGGTTTTCGTTTTTGGGCGGGTGACCAATGCCAAGGGCAAGCCCATAGAAGGCGCCACGCTGGAAGTATGGCAGGCGAATGAAGACGGTTTTTATGACGTGCAGCAGAAAGGCATCCAGCCCGACATGAACCTGCGCGGTATTTTTACCTCTGACAAAGATGGGCGATGGGGTTTCCGCTCGGCCTATCCGCGTTATTATCCCATTCCCTATGACGGCCCCGTGGGCGATTTGCTGAAAGGGTTGGACCGCAACCCCAACAGGCCGGCGCATTTGCACTTCATGGTTTCAGCGCCTGGTTATGAAAAGCTCATCACACACATCTTCACGCCGGATTGCCCGTGGCTGAAGGATGATGCGGTGTTTGGCGTGAAGCAAAGCTTGATTGCAGATTTCAAGAAAGTGGATGACGCGGCCAAGGCCGCCAAGTTGGGCCTGCCCAACCCTTTCCGGCAAGTGGAATGGAATGTGGTGATGGCCAAGGAGAAAAAGTGAGCCAGCCCTGCATCATCTGCGTGGCCATCACGGGCTCGCTGCCGACGAAGGAAAACAACCCGGCGGTTCCGATCTCGATTGCCGAACAGATCGAAAGCACGCAGGAGGCTTTTGAGGCAGGGGCTTCGATTGCTCACTGCCATGTTCGCGATGATGAGGGCAAGCCGACCTCTGATCCCGAACGTTTCGCGCGGCTGATTGAAGGGCTGAAGAAATTCTGCCCTGGCATGATCATTCAGCTCTCAACGGGGGGCCGGTCCGGCGCTGGCAAGGCAAGGGGCGGGATGCTGCCGCTGCGGCCCGACATGGCTTCGCTCTCGGTGGGCTCCAACAATTTTCCTACACGGGTTTATGAGAACCCGCCTGATCTGGTGGATTGGTTGGCTTCCGAGATGATCCACTATGGCATCAAGCCGGAGGTTGAGTGTTTTGATCTTTCCCACGTCGTTCAGGCGGCGGCGATGCAGAAAGACGGTCGGTTGAAGGGGCCGCTTTATGTGCAGTTTGTGATGGGCGTCAAAAACGCCATGCCGGCAGATGAGCGGATTTTTGATTTCTATGTCGAAACGCTGAATCGGTTGGCGCCGGATGCTTTGTGGTGCGCGGCGGGCATCGGGCCTGCGCAAATCACCCTCAACGAATGGTCCATCGCCAAGGGCGGGCACACGCGCGCGGGGATGGAGGACAATGTGCGGCTGGACAAGGACACGTTGGCCCCGTCCAATGCCGCCTTGGTGAAACGGGCGGTGGCGCTGTGTGAGAAATATCAGCGCCCGGTTGCCACCTGGCGCGAGGCACGGGCGCTTTTGGGGTTGGCGCTGGTTTAAATAATAAATCCTTTAACAGCAAAATAATCCTTGACAGCGTACGGTGAACCTGCCATATCTCGCCATACTCCAGCATTGGGTCAAAAGTTCTGAACCACTGGCAACAAGTCTTGCAAGCTCATGAAGACGACGTTGCGGTGGCGAAGTGACTTGTACTGATACTGCGAGAGCTTGTTATGTTTACGATGCCGCTCACCACTCGATCTTTCTGTGGGTGGGGCTATCACATGTGGCACCAAAGCGCCCTCATCCGCCCTTCAGTCACCTTCTCCCATTTGCAAGGGCAACCGGGAGAAGGCCTTAGAACTGAGGGCTCAGGATTCTAGCCTTCTCCCGTGCGCGTTCGCATGGGAGAAGGTGACTGAAGGGCGGATGAGGGCTATTTGGTGCCAAATGCGATGACCCTTCCGCAAAGGGCAAGAAGTTGCTCAGCCATTCATTTGGCGACCAAAACCTACCTTTTCGGGGCTCTGGCTTTTGCGGCGACGGATTTGGCGGGCAGGGCGATAACCCTATCGGTGTCGTCAATCAGTGCAAGCGACGCGCGACGGGCGGCCGTTGGGTTTTGATCCTTGATGGCGGCGAGGAGAGCGGCATGGAGATCGAGCGCCATGGAATAACGCGGGTTTGCTTCAGTGGTGAACTTGAAGAGGGTTGAGAGCGTTTCTTCAATCAAGAAACCGAGTGGGTTCAGCAATTCGTTGTTGGCGGCGGCCAGAATGCCGCGGTGAAAGGCCACGTCGGCGGCAACGATTTCGCCTGAGGTTTTTGCGGTTTTCATCCGGCCCAGCGCCACGGTGATAGCGTCCAACTGGTCAACACTGCGTTTCAAGGCCGCCAGTTCGACGATCCCCGGCTCAATATGGCGGCGGAATTCCTGGGTGGATTGCAGGAAGGCCTTCTTACCAAGGGCCGCGCCGTGCCAGGCAAGCACGTCTCGATCCAAGACATTCCAGACCGAACGGGGGCTGACCACCGTTCCAATCTTGGGGCGCGAAAGAATGAGGCCTTTGGCTTGCAAGACCTTCATGCCCTCGCGGATGGCTGTGCGGCTTGCGCCGTAGATCTTGCCCCACTCCGCCTCGTTTGGCAGCACGGAGCCCGGCGAAAACTCACCGCTGCAGATGCGTTCGCCGATCTTGAAAGCGATTTCCGCATTGAGACTGCGGTTTTCAGGGGGCCTGGACGGGAATTGATTTTTATTTGTCATACAAATCTTGACAGCCTTTGCGGACAGATTATGGTCGCGCTCCTGGCATAGCAAGCCCCGCAGGGGCATGCTGGCCTTTTTAACATCCCAGGGAGGAATTTGATGTTGAACCGTAGACATTTTCTGGCCACGACCGTGGCCGCTGCAGTTGGCATGGCCACTGCAACTCTAGCCCACGCTGCTGGCAAGGGCTTGGTTGGCATCTCGATGCCCACCAAATCATCGCTTCGCTGGATCTCGGATGGCGAATCCATGGTGAAGGAATTCACCGCCATGGGCTATGATACCGATCTGCAATATGCTGAGGACGACATTCCGAACCAGCTTGCCCAGATTGAAAACATGGTGACGAAGGGCGCGAAAGTGCTGATCATCGGCGCCATTGACGGCACCACGCTTTCGGACATCCTGAAGAAGGCCCACGCTGCCGGCGTCAAGGTTATCGCCTATGACCGCCTGATCAAGAAGTCCGGCGATGTGGATTATTACTCCACGTTCGACAACTTCAAGGTTGGCGTGTTGCAAGCTAACTCACTGGTTGCAGGCCTCAAGGAGCGTTTCCCCTCAGTGAAGCCTTGGAACGTTGAGCTGTTCGGTGGTTCGCCAGACGACAACAACGCCTTCTTCTTCTATGATGGCGCAATGTCAGTCCTCAAGCCAATGATCGACGCTGGCGCCATCAAGATCGGCTCTGGCCAGATGGGCATGGACAAGGTTGGCACGCTGCGTTGGGACGGTGCCGTGGCACAGGCCCGCATGGATAACCTGCTGTCTTCGACCTACACCAAGGACAAGGTGCACGCTGTTCTGTCGCCCTACGACGGCCTGTCACGCGGTATTATCTCCTCGCTGAAGGGCGTTGGCTACACACCGGGCAAGGACTTCCCGATTGTCACCGGCCAAGACGCCGAAGTGCCATCGGTCAAGGCCATGATTGCCGGAGAGCAGTATTCCACGGTGTTCAAGGACACACGTGTTCTTGCTTCCGTGACAGCCAAGATGGCCGACGCTGCGCTGCAAGGCAAAGAGCCGGAAATCAACGACACCAAGACCTATAACAATGAGGTCAAGGTTGTGCCATCGAACCTGCTGGTTCCAGTTGCCGTTGGCAAGGATGACATCCAGAAGCTTCTGGTTGATTCCGGCTATATCGCCGCTGACAAGCTGAAGTAAGCCTTTGAAATCAGCGGGCCTCGCAACTTCTCTTGCGGGGCCCGTAACTTTGTTTAATGTCGGACTCAAGAGCGGCGCAAGGCTGCCGGGTTGGCGGGGAGTTTGGGGCCATGCAGCCCATTCTTGAAATGCGCAATATCACCAAGACCTTCCCGGGTGTGAAGGCCTTGACGGACGTGAACCTCAGCGTGATGCCTGCCGAGATTCATGCGGTGGTGGGCGAAAATGGCGCTGGCAAATCCACGCTGATGAAAGTGCTTTCCGGGGTTTATCCATCAGGCAGCTTTGATGGCCAGATTCTGTTTGAGGGCGCGCCACAGAATTTCCGCACCATAGCTGACAGCGAGCACACCGGCATTGTGATCATCCATCAAGAGCTGGCGCTGGTGCCGCTGCTCTCCATCGCCGAAAACATTTTCCTCGGGCAGGAAACCGCCAAGCATGGCGTGATCGACTGGTTCGAGGCTTTTGCCCGCACCAAAGAATTGCTGAAGAAAGTGGGACTCAACGAGCACCCCGGCACGCTGATCACCAATATCGGCACGGGCAAACAGCAGCTGGTTGAAATCGCCAAGGCGCTGAACAAGAAGGTGAAGCTGCTCATTCTCGATGAGCCAACTTCATCACTAAATGAAACCGATTCCAACGCGCTGCTGGAACTTTTGAAAGGTTTCCGGGTGCAGGGCATTTCCTGCATTCTCATTACCCACAAACTCAATGAAGTTTTGAAAGTGGCGGACCGCATCACCGTGATCCGCGATGGCAAGACGGTTGATACGCTGGACACCCGCACCGCCAAGGTTTCTGAAGACCGCATTATCAAAGCGATGGTTGGGCGCGAACTTTCCGAGCGCTACCCGCCGCGCGAAGCCAAGATCACCAACACCATTCTGGAAGTGAAAAACTGGAACGTGTTTCACCCGCTGCATTCTGACCGGCAGATGATCAAGAATGTGAACATGACGGTGAAGAGCGGCGAAGTGGTGGGCATTGCCGGATTGATGGGGGCTGGACGCACCGAATTTGCCATGTCGCTGTTCGGCCGCGCTTACGGCCAGAAGATCTCGGGCGAGGCTTATTTGCACGGCAAGCTTGCCGATGTTTCTACCATTCCCAAAGCGATGGATGCGGGGCTGGCCTATGCCACCGAAGACCGCAAGACCTATGGTTTGGTTCTGATCGATCACATCAAACACAACATCACGCTGGCCACTCTGGACGGCGTGTCTTCACGCGGTGTACTGGACGATCTCAATGAACTCACCGTGGCCAACAAATACCGCAAGGATTTGGCCATCCGTTCCTCGTCGGTCTATCAGCAGACAGTCAATCTCTCTGGCGGTAACCAACAGAAAGTTGTGCTTTCGAAATGGCTGTTCTCTGGCCCGGATGTGTTGATCCTTGACGAACCGACGCGCGGCATCGACGTGGGCGCCAAGTTTGAAATCTATGGCATCATCAACAAGCTGGCTGAGGCCGGCGACGCTGTGATCGTGATTT
>JANPHF010000034.1:0-12073 GCA_031424315.1 Aestuariivirga sp. | reverse complement strand
GGCCCCGAAGGCGGAGACGGCGGCGGCGAGATCGTTGCCGTGGGAACGCCAGAAGATGTGGCGAAGAATCCAAAGAGTTACACCGGGCATTATTTGAAGGACGTGCTGAAGCGGGCGCGAAAAGAGGCGGCGGAGTAAACTTTGCTATTCAGGATACTTCCGGATCAAGTATAGCATAAGCGGGTCTTGGCTAAGAAATTGTTCAGTACCTGTCGCCGCTTGTATTAAGTGGCCTCGCCTAATCGGTATTTCTACGTCGTCAATTTCTCCTCGAGAATAGGGAAACATTCTTACACTCAAAGCTATCAATTCCAGTGAATCCACCGAATAAACGTGGAGTTCCGACAGAGAATACTTGTCATCGCCTTCGCTATTCGCCGCCAGCGCATGAAGCCGACTGTTCTGGATTTGCAGCTTTGAAATAATATTTGAAATAACAGCGACTGCCGTTGGAGTGCCAAATTTGAGATTGTCTTTTAGTGTTGCGAAGGCATCTTGAGGTATCAACGGAATCTCATTTTCAAACTTCGGATACTGAACCATCCCATGTCTGTCCAATGTAAGATCACGATATCCTTTTCGCAGTAGAGAGTAGCAGTTCTCCGAATATCTAAGTAGTTGCACAAGTTCAAACGCCAACGTCGGCCTAGCAGCTCTCATTTCCCGAGCCCATTCATCGCGTCTGAATGCTTCAGCTTGACGAAATTGTCTACTAAGCGCGAAAACGGAAGCCGCTCCAATTATCAAAGCAATAATTCCAGTTATGATCGTTTGGTATTCATCAATCCAGTTTTGCTTACCGTACAAGGGGAGTGGGAAAGTCCAAACCAAGGCGGCAAAGCTTATCCCTAAGAGCACCCCAAAAATTGTACCAAACTCAAATTCTGATTTTTCCGGGCTGGACATTAGGACCGACTCCCACTTTCCTCGAACGTCAATATAGCTCGAATTCCTAAATCGTCACCCCGGCGAAGGCCGGGGCCCAGCTTTATCACAAGCTCAGGCCCAAACTTCTCCCTCCCCTACTTGTAGGGGAGGGTTAGGGTGGGGTTGGCGCAATACATGAAACGGCTGAAATCGAAGGTGCTAAACCGCCCCCACCCTGCCCTCCCCCGCAAGGGCGGAGGAGGGAATCCGGATCAAGATGTCAACCTGCGCTGGCGCGTCGATTTTGGTTATGGCAAATAAACGCCATGGGCCTCGAAGCGGAAACCACCTGCACACATTCCGGCAAGTGCTTCGCCGTCAAAGCTCTGCTGGAATCCTCCGAGCTCATCCTGCGCGGGGCGTTGAAGCGCAAACTCCCGATCACCGCGCTCAAGAACGTCACCGCCGAAGGCCCCGCCCTCACCTTTGAGGCCGAAGGCGAGCGCTACACCCTCTCACTCGGCGAGAGCAAATCCGCCGCCTGGGCCAAGAAGATCGCAGCACCACCGCCATCACTTGCCAAGAAGCTGGGCCTCTCCGAAACCGCCAAGGCCTTCGTCTTCGGCTCCGTGGATGATGCGGAATTGCAGGCCGCCCTTGCGGGCCATACGGCACCAAAGCCAGCCGAAGCCGCCGTCCTCCTTGCCGTCCTCACCAGCGCGGCGGAACTCACCGTCCTTCTCAAGGCCCATGGCAACAGCGCCCTGCCCTTGTGGCTGGCCAACCTCAAGGGTGCGAAATCACCGCTGGGCGAAAACGCCATCCGAACGGAGCTGCGAAACGCAGGCTTCAAGGATGTGAAAACCTGTGCCGTTTCCGCAGCCCTTTCAGCCACGCGCTATGTGAAAGCCAAATAGCGCCCGCGCGCCGAACGCCATCCATCGCGCGAAAAAACCAGCTTCCGCTCAACGTCGTCTTCGTGGGCTTGCAAGACTTGTGCAGCGGATGCCGATTTTGAACCCAATGGTGGAGTATGGGCGAATATGCCACCGCGACCGTACGCTGTCAAGCATTACTTGCTATAACAGGAATTTATTTTATAACGCTCTGATCCGGCTCACAGAACTTCGCACCCCGTCACGCACTCAGCCGCGCGATACCCGAAGGCGAAATACCCTCAACCCTTCACCAGCTTTGGCTTTTCGCTGTAGAGAGCGGGGAAATAGTGGCTCAGATCCTTCACCTTGGGAATGTCGTTAAAGGCGATATAGGGCTGGTTCGGATGCAGCGTCAGATAATCCTGATGATATTCTTCCGCCGGATAAAAAGTTTTTGATGGCTCAATGCTGGTGACGATCGGGGCCTTGAACACGGCGGCCTTGTTCAACTGGTCAATGTAAGCCTTGGCCACTTGCGCCTGCGCATCGCTTTCGGGGAAAATGGCCGAGCGATATTGCGTGCCAGTATCTGGTCCCTGAAAATTGAGCTCTGTTGGGTCATGCACCACCGAGAAATAGATCTGCAGCAACGTGGCATAATTCACCACCTGTGGGTCGAAAGTGATTTCAACCGATTCAGCGTGGCCGGATTCGCCGCCGCTCACCGTATCATAATTCGCCGTGTCAGCTAGGCCCCCGGCATAGCCCGAGACGGCATTTTGAACGCCCTTCACGTGTTGGAACACGCCCTGCACGCCCCAGAAACAACCACCCGCCAGCACCGCCTTTTCCATGCCGGCACCCGTAACGGGTTCCATCATGACAGCGGGTGGCACGGTAACGGCGCCCTCCGCCATGACCTGGGTGGCAAGTGCGCCAAGCGAGACCGACGAGGCCAGCAAGAAAGGGGCGAATGTGGATTTGAATGTGGGCATGTGAGTCTCCATTGGATGGCCAAAAACAATTTCGTAGCCCATAGATGGGGCCTTGCCGCCGCCAAGTAAAATCACAGTCCTTCAACACAGCGTGACCAGCGCCGCAAACTCATTCCACCGTAACGGATTTCGCCAAATTCCGTGGCTGGTCCACATCGGTGCCCAGAAAAACCGCAGCATGATAAGCCAGCAGTTGCACTGGAATGGCATAGATCAGCGGGCTGATAAAAGCATGCGCATGGGGCACATGAATGTGCCGGAAAGTCTTGTGCGCGTTCTGCTTGTGCGCCGTATCATCGGTGATCAACACGATCTTGCCACCGCGCGCCGCCACCTCTTCCATGTTACTGATGGTCTTTTCGTAAAGCTCGTCGCGCGGCGCAATCACAATCACCGGCACATGCTCATCAACCAGCGCAATGGGCCCGTGCTTGAGTTCACCGGCCGCATAACCTTCGGCATGGATATAGGAAATTTCCTTGAGCTTGAGTGCGCCTTCCAGCGCCATGGGATAATTGATGCCGCGACCGAGGAACAACACATCCCGCGCCTTGGAGATTTCCTTGGCCACGGCTTCAATGTTTTTCTCTTCCTTGAGCACTTCAGTCATATGGCGCGGCGCCTCGATCAACGCCGTCACATACTCGCGCTCTTGCTCAGGAGTGATGGTGCCGCGCAGTTTGCCTGCAAGCAATGCAAGGCAAGCCAGCGCCGAAAGCTGGCAGGTAAAAGCCTTGGTGGAAGCAACGCCCACTTCAGCGCCCGCATAAGTGCGAATCACAAATTCACTTTCGCGTGCAATAGTGGATTCAGGAACGTTCACCACCGCGACCGTGTGTTGGCCTTGCGCCTTGCAATAACGCAGCGCGGCAAGGGTGTCGGCGGTCTCGCCCGATTGTGAGACCACCAAAGCCATGCCGTTCTTCGTCAGCGGGGCTTCGCGGTAGCGAAATTCCGAAGCCACATCCACTTCGGCAGGCAGGCGCGCCACTTTCTCAAACCAATATTTTGAAGCAAGTCCGGCATAGTAGGCCGTGCCGCAAGCCACGATGGAGATGCGGTCGAGCTTTGCAAAATCAAACGGTAATTTTTCCGGCACCTTCACCGTGCGCGTGGAAAAATCGATATATTCCGCCAGCGTGTGTCCGACAACTTCCGGCTGCTCTTCAATTTCCTTGGCCATGAAATGGCGGTGATTGCCCTTGTCCACCATCATGGCAGAAGCCTGGCTGAAACTCATCGGCCGCTTCACCACCTTATTGGCGGCATCATAAATTGTAACTCCCTTGCGGGTGACAACGCACCAGTCGCCATCCTCCATATAGGTGATGCGGTTGGTGAAAGGCGCAAGCGCAATGGCGTCAGAACCGAGATACATCTGCCCTTCACCATGGCCAATGGCCAACGGTGGGCCGTTGCGCGCACCCACCATCAAATCGCCTTCACTCTTGAACATGATGGCCAGCGCGAAAGCGCCGTGCAGATTGCCCAACACGTGCTTTACGGCGTCCACCGGTGCCACACCTTTGGCGCGTTCCTGCGCGAGCAAGTGCGCGACGACTTCAGTGTCGGTCTGCGTTTCAAACACCACACCTTTTGCAATCAACTCAGCTTTCAATTCTGCAAAGTTTTCGATGATGCCGTTGTGAACGATCACCACATCACCCGAGATGTGCGGATGGGCATTGGTTTCATTGGGCACGCCATGCGTAGCCCAGCGCGTATGGCCAATGCCAGAAGTGCCGGCCAGCGGTTCTGCCCGCAGCTTGTCTTCGAGATTGCGCAACTTCCCCGGCGCACGGCGGCGCTCAATCTTGCCGCCCTCGATGGTGGCCACGCCAGCCGAGTCATATCCGCGATATTCCAAACGCCGCAGCGCTTCCACAATATCCAGCGCCACGGGCTTGGTGCCCAGAATGCCTACGATGCCACACATCTTGTCTTATCCCTTGCCTTTAGCCTTGGCGTCTTTGAGGGCTTTCTTCACGCTGCGATAGCGCTTGGCCCAGCCTTCCTTGATGATGAGTTCTGGCCGCGAGACCGCCAGCGAATCCGGCGGGATCTCCTTGGTAATCACGCTGGACGCCGCGATATTCGAACCCGCACCAACCTTCACCGGCGCAACCAGCGAAGTGTTGGAACCCACAAATACGTTCTCACCGATTTCGGTGAGATGCTTCTCATAGCCATCATAGTTGCAGGTGATCGTGCCTGCACCAATGTTGCTGCCCGCGCCAACGATCGCATCGCCGATGTAAGTGAGGTGATTGGCCTTGGCTCCTTTGCCGATCACGGCCTTCTTCACTTCGACGAAATTTCCAATATGGGCATTCTCGCCAATCTCAGCACCGGGCCGCAACCGCGCAAAGGGCCCAATGCGCGCGCCGTTTGAAATCTTGGTTCCCTCAATATGCGAGTTAGCGAGAATTTCGACATCATCACCAACTTCAACACCGGGCCCAAAGAACACATTGGGTTCAATCACCACATCCTTGCCGAGTTTGGTGTCGGCGGAAAAATAAACTGTGTCGGGATCGATCAGCGTCGCCCCACCCGCCATGGCTGCGCGCCTTGCACAGCGCTGAAATTCCCGTTCCAGAACCGAAAGCTGATTGCGGTCATTCACACCAGCCACTTCCATCTCGTCACAAGTCGCCAGCGCCACTTTTGTCTTGGCCTTGTTGGCCAGTTTCACGAGATCCGTGAGATAATATTCGCCCTTGGCATTTTTGTTCGAGAGCTTGGGAATGACTTGCCAAAGCAACGCATTGTCGATGGCGATATAACCCGAATTACAAAGTTTGATTTTGCGTTCCTTGAGCGAGGCGTCCAACTCCTCGTGGATGTCCAGCACATCCTTGCCCTTGGTTATCATGCGGCCATAACCAAAGGGATTCTCGGCTTCAAAAGCAAGAACCGCCATCTTGTGCTTGGCGTCAAGCTTGCCTGCCAACGCCCTGAGTGTTTCAGGCTTTACCAAGGGCGCGTCGCCCCAAAGGGTCAGAACCTTGCCCTTGAATCCGGCCAACACCTCCTTGGCCATAGAAACGGCATGGCCGGTGCCGAGCCGCTCACGCTGTTCTGCAAACGCACAATCGGGAATGACCGTGCGGGCTTCTTTCTGCACCGCTTCCATGTCCGGTCCGTGAATCACAACAACCTTTGCGGCCCCCAGCGTCTTGCCTGCGTGTAACACATGCGAGAGCATCGAACGGCCAGCGATTCTGTGCAGCACCTTGGGCGTGGCAGATTTCATCCGCGTGCCCATGCCCGCTGCCAAAACGACCAATGCCAAATCCGCCATAAAGTCCCCTCAAATCCCTGAATCGGCCTTTTAGTGGCCAATTCCTCACCACTCGGTTAGGATTGTGGCGGAATTGGCGGTTGGGTTAAACCCCGCTTAATGCCCTGCCAATTCCGGCCTTGACCCTTTCGGCCCACACAACTATGCACGCGCTTGAGTGGGCCCGTAGCTCAGCGGTAGAGCGTCTGACTTTTAATCAGAATGTCGTGGGTTCGATCCCCGCCGGGCTCACCAATTTCCCTCAATTCGGTTGAAACTGCCGCACTTTCTTTTCAAATCGCGCGAAAACCTGCGTGATGGCAAATGCCAGCACCAGGTATGTGGCTGCAACCAAAAGCAAGGGTTCATAGTAAAGTGCCGTGTCCTGGGTCACACGCCGCGCGACGCCCATGAAATCCATGACCGGCACTGTGAAGGCCACCGGGGTTGATTTCAGCTGCGCAATGATGTCACCAGCCAAGGTTGGCAAAATGCGGTAGGTGGCCAGAGGCAGCCAGACATAACGCAACACCTGACGCTCGTTCAGGCCCAGCGAATGGGCCGCTTCCAATTGCCCTTTGGGAACCGCCAGAAGTGCCCCCCGCAAAACTTCAGCTTCATAGCCTGCAAAATTCAACGTGAAAGCCAAGAGCACGTAATAGATGGCATCAAGCCGCGCCAGCCAGCCAAACCATTCGCGTGGCAACATCGGGAAAAGCGAGCCAAGGCCATAGTAAAGCATGTAGAGCTGCAGAAGCAGCGGCGTTCCACGCATGAGACTGCAAAAACCTTGCGCCAGACGCGCACTCGCGCCCTGCCCTGAAATCTGAGCCAGCGCGAGAGGGACTGCGAACAGAAATCCACCAACAACCGAAATTGCCAAGACGAGAAATGTGACACCCAGCCCATGCCAGAGAGGCCAAGCATAATCTGGCAGCCAGCTCCAATTCACGCCCCACTCCCCACTGCCAGTGGCGCCTGATAGCGTCTGAAATGGTTCTCCAGCCTGGCAAAGAGCCTGCCCGAAACGACAGACAGCCACCAATAGAGCAGCAGCGCCGCGCCATACATGACGAAATAGAGTTTGCTGCTTCCCGCCGCCTGTTGGGTGGCCAATGTCAACTCGGTGTATCCCACTACGGAAACAAGCGCCGTCGCCTTTGTAAGGCTGAGCCACAGATTTGAGAGCCCTGGCAAAGCCAACGGCAACATCAATGGCAAACTCACATACCGAAAGGTTTGCGCCTGGCTGAGGCCCAGCGAAAGCGCCGCCTCCTTATAGCCTTGGGGAACGGCCAGGATGGCGCCGCGCAGAACTTCGCCCGCATAAGCCCCCTGCACCAAACCCAGCACCACCACGGCCGCCGTTGGTCCGTTGAAGGCCACTGCCCCGAGCCCCAGCGCTTTTGCGGCAAGTGTCACAAGGTCACCACCCGCGTAATAAAGAATCAGGATCAGAACGAGTTCGGGCACCGCACGAAACAATGTGGAGTATATCCACGATATTTGACGCAGCATCGAGATCGCGGAAAAGCGCGCGATGGCCGCGCCAAAGCCCAGCGCCAGACCAAGACCGAACGCGAGAATGGCAATGAAAAAAGTGCTGAGCGCTCCGAAGAACAATTCATCGGCATAACCAGCATCTCCCCACGACAGCAGCGTGAGGATAGAAACACCTGGAGAAGCATCAAGAGTCACATGCACGGGCAGACCTTGCGCGGAGCCCGCGCCAGAATCACTTCTTGGCGGGCAAGATTATCTTGCCAGTCAATTTCCATGTTGAAGTGATCTTGTCCAGCGTGCCATTGGCCGCAAGATCAGCAATACCCTTATTCAGTTTTGCTGCAAGATCCGCCTCGCCTTTGCGAAGGCCAAGGCCCACGCCCTGACCAAAAACATCCGGAGCGGAAGGAACCGCACCTAGCATGGCACAGCAAACACCGGCGGGACTGTCCAGGAACGCCCCCAAGGCAATACCATCAGCCTCCACATAGTCTAGCCGCCCAGCGGCGAGATCCGCATTGGCCTGGTCTTGCGTCTGGTACATCTGCACCACAGCACCAGCATCGCCGTAAACCTTGGTAGCATAGGTCGCATGAGTTGTTGAAACTTGTGCGCCCAACCGTTTGCCCTTGAGAGCCGCCGGAGAAATATCTTTGCCAGCGTCTTTCGCGCCAACAAGAACCGAAGCAGAGTTATAATACATGTTCGAGAAATCGATCACTTGCTTGCGCTTGTCGGTGATCGCCATGGACGCGAGCACAGCGTCGAATGCCTTTGCATTGAGAGCTGGAATGATGCCATCCCACGCCACTTCCTTGATTTCGCATTTTTCAGCAATGTCGGCGCACAGCGCCTTCATGAAATCAACTTCCCAACCGACCCACTGACCGGAAGGGTCTTTTGAAGTAAAGGGAGGATAAGGCTCTGCTGCGACACCAAACTTCAGATCAGCCCAAGCATTTTGCATGGGTGCCGCAACGGTCGCGGCCGCGATGAAGAAAAATGTGACAAGTGATTTTTTCATGGGGTTCCCTCCTGGCATGCCGCGAGGTACCGCGGGTGTGTGATCGCTAATCCTGGACTTAATTGGAATACGCTGTTACCCACCAAACGTGCTCCACAAAGTTGCAGGAAGCGCTGGGTATTCTTTACCAATAGTTGTAAACTGATTTTTTCCCGAAAAGTTCCGATAAAGCCCGCCGCGACTCACACCATGCGCCGCCTCGGCATGTAGTTTCAAATATCGCGCCGTGAAAGATTCAATCTCCACGCTCAAATTTAGCCCCTCTTTCGCCTTCGATTTTGGGTTTGTCGCTAGAATCAGGCCTGCCCCAAAAACCTCGCCGCAGCTTTCTGGTGCTCCGAGCGAAGTTCTTGAATATCAATCTCAATTGGCTCGCCGTCAAGCAACCGCCAGTAGCCTGCAACCATAACGCGATCAGCGTTGGTTGCGCCACAAAGCACGAGCGCAGCCAAAGGATCGCCCGCCCCGGAGAAGCGCAATTCATCCAATCTAAACAACGCCAAATCGGCCTGTTTGCCCACTTCTAATATGCCAATATCACTGCGACCCAGGCACCGCGCAGAACCTTCGGTTGCCCAGCGCAAAACATCAAAATGAGTCACACGCTGGCCGTAAGTCAGCCGGTTGAGCAGCAAAGCATGGCGAACGCCCTCCATGAGATTGGATGAGTCGTTGGAAGCCGAGCCATCTACCCCGAGCCCCAGCGCCACACCCACAGCCTCCAGTTCGCAGGACCGGCAGCGCCCGGATGCCAAGGTCATGTTTGATGTTGGGCAATGGCACACGCCGACACCGTGTTTGCCCAACTTGGCAATATCGGTATCGTTGAAGTGAATGCCGTGGGCTAACCACGTGCGCGAATTGAGCCAGCCACAATCTTCCAGATAGTCCAACGGCCGCATCTTGAAGGTGGCGAGACAGAAATCATCTTCATCATGTGTTTCCGCCAAATGTGTGTGCAACCGACAATCATGCTTTTTGGCCAGATCAGCTGTCTCGCGCATCAAGTCCCGCGTCACCGAAAAGGGTGAGCAAGGCGCCAGCGCGATCTGGATTTGCGCGCCATCACCGCGTTCATGGTATTTCCCGATCACGCGTTCGCTGTCCACCAGAATGGCATCCTTGTCTTGCACCACACTGTCTGGCGGCAGACCACCATCTTTCTGAGACAGATTCATCGAGCCGCGGCAGACCGTCATTCGCATGCCAAGGTTGCGCGCCTCCTCAACCTGCACATCCATCGCCTCGTTCAGCCCCGGAGGAAATACGTAATGATGATCGGAAGTGGTGGTCACACCGCTCATCATAAGCTCCGTCAGCGCCAGGCGTGTTGCAATGCGGTGTGATTTAGGATTCAACCGCGCCCAGACCGGATAGAGCGCCTTCAGCCAATCAAACAACTCCTTGTTGATGGCATCTGGATGGGCGCGCGTGAGCGTTTGGTAGAAATGGTGATGGGTGTTGATCAGCCCAGGCAAAACCACATGTGCCGATGCGTCAAACACATGATCATGCGCCGGAACCTGCCCTCGCGCCACAAGTTGCACGATTCTGGCACCTTCCACCACAAGGCCACCAGCGGCATCCTTTGCCAGTATCGCCAACGGGTTCTTGATCCACAGCCGCATTCGGGTTTAACCTCTTGGTCAAATAAATACAGGGAGCATAAGATGAAAATCACGCAAACAGCAACGCTGGCCTTGGCGCTGGGCACAGCCTTTTGGAGTGTGGCTGCCTCGTCCTTGCGGGCCGCCGACATGGAAAAGGAACTGAATATTGTGGCCTGGCCCGGCTACATCGAGCGCGGCGAAAGTGACAAGGCCTATGATTGGGTAACCGGCTTTGAGAAGGAAACCGGCTGCAAGGTGAATGTGAAAACCGCCGCCACCTCCGATGAAATGGTCACACTGATGAACCAGGGCGGCTTTGATCTTGTCACGGCCTCCGGCGATGCTTCGCTGCGACTGATCGCAGGCAAGAAGGTTCAGCCTGTTGATGTCACCAAAATTGCCAATTGGGGCAATGTCGACAAGCGCTTGCAGGAGGCGCCCTGGCACACCGTGGATGGCAAGCATTACGGCACACCCTATCAGTGGGGCCCGAATGTGCTGGCCTACAACAGCAACGTCTTCAAAGAAGCGCCGAAAAGCTGGAGTGTGGTTTTCGAAGAACAGAACCTGCCTGATGGCAAAAGCAACAAGGGCCGCGTGCAAGCTTACTATGGCGCGATCTACATTGCCGATGCAGCCCTCTATTTGATGAAGAAGAACCCAGGACTGGGCATCAAGAACCCCTACGAACTGAACAAGGATCAATATGCTGCTGCCCTTGATCTCGTCACCAAGCAGCGCGCCCTTGTTGGCCGCTATTGGGGCGACGCCAATGTGCAGGTGGATGACTTCAAGAATGAAGGCGTTGTGGCCTCTTCCTCTTGGCCGTTCCAGGTGAACCTGTTGCAAGCCGACAAAGACGTCATGGCCAAGACGCCCATCGCCTCCACCATCCCTGATGAAGGTGCAACAGGTTGGGCCGACACCACCATGTTGCATGCTGAAGCGGCCCACCCCAATTGCGCCTATGCCTGGCTGAATCACTCGCTTGACCCCAAGGTGCAAGGCGATGTGGCCGCCTGGTTTGGTTCGGTTCCTGCCGTGCCCGCCGCCTGCAAAGGCAATGAACTGTTGACCGACGCAGGCTGCGACACCAATGGAGCGGCCAACTTCGACAAGATCTGGTTCTGGCGCACGCCCATCGGCAAATGCGAAGCCGAAGGCACCTGCGTTCCCTACTCGCAATGGGCCAAGGATTATCTGGCCGTCCAAGGCAAGTGACACATTTGGCCCGCTGCCTTTGGGCGGCGGGCCTTTCGCCTGATGTTGAACAGCCTTTCAAATCTTTTCTACCGCAAGCCCCATGTGCTCACGGTGCTGCTGCTCGCGCCGCCCTTGGCATGGATCGGCGTTGTCTATATCGGCTCACTCTTCGCACTGCTCGTTCAGAGCTTCTATCACCTTGATGATTTCTCCGGCACAGTGGTGCATGAATTCACGCTGGCCACCTATGCGGAGCTTGCCGCACCTTCCAACCTGCAGATCATCCTGAGAACTGTCGTGATGGCCGCGATGGTGACGCTGGCGGCCAGCATCATCGCTTTCCCCATTGCCTATTACGCCGCGCGTTTTGCTCGCGGCAAATGGAAGGCTCTATTCTATCTCGCGGTGATGATGCCGCTGTGGTCATCTTATCTCGTCAAAGTCTATGCGTGGAAATTGATCCTCGCCAAGGAAGGCATCATCAGCTGGGTGGCCGCCACCTTGCATGTAAGTTGGCTCCTCAACGCGCTGCTCGCAACGCCGGTGATCGGCGGCTCTTCACTGTCCTTCAGTTACATCGGGACCTTTCTTGTCTTCCTCTATATCTGGCTCCCTTACATGATCCTGCCTATTCAGGCCGCACTGGAGCGCGTGCCCACTGACTATTTGGAAGCGGCGGCAGATCTTGGCGCAACTTCGCGCCAGATCTT